>NZ_CP094971.1:1387500-1987500 GCF_022869825.1 Clostridium sp. BJN0001
TTCTTTTTAAAAACTCATCTTTTTTAATATTAATCATTTTTAGCCCTCCTTTTTATAATAAAAAAAGCCACTTCGCCTTTTGGGACGAAGTGACTTTCGTTATGCCACCCAAAACTTTAGAAAGTATAAAAAAAAGTATTCATCCTATCTAGGACGAATACTATATATCGCTATACCACCTATACACTTTTCCTGGTACAAAATTATACCATGTCATCTTAACGGCAGACTCCCGTATATCCCTACTAAAATTCAGAATATCACTTCAAAGACCCATTCAAAAACCGCTTTAACGCCCGTTTCTCATCTATCACAGACTTTCTGTAAATAAAGTAATAGTTTTCTACTATTCTTCTCATAAGCTTTAATCTATAAATTAAATATATTATAAACATATATTATAGAATATTCAATAGTATTTATAAATTTTTATTTATTTTTTATTAATTTATAAAATCTAAATACTTTATTTATGTCTCCATCTATCTTAAGTGTATTTTTTACTAATGCATTTTCAATATCAAGCTTTTTTGAAATAAATCTCATTAAAATATTTGATTTAGCCTTAATTACAGCATCATTATCTTTATATTCATAAGGCTCAATATTTATCTTTTCCTTATCTAATTCAATATAAAATGTTCCTTCATCAGCACCATCTAATCTTACCTCAAGTGCTATATGTTCATCTAAATGATGAGTATCAAGATTTTTTAACCTTTCTTTTACATCGTCAACTGATTTTAAAAAACTCATAATTATCACTCCCCCTATATATTTTACCATATTTCCTTACCATAAATCTATATCTTTTGTCAATATTTTGATTATTTCTCTTTTTGAATAGATATTATTCTTTATTATTCTTTCAGCCTGGCGTAATTTTATCTTTTCAAAACACGATCTAACAAATCTAGCGTTTGAAGAATCAGTTTTACCAGATTCAAATGCACTTTTAAAGAAACTTTTTATTTTATTTTCAGAATCCTTAGTTAAAACAAACGATTCTTTTTTGCAAAATACTTTAAAAATATCAAAAAGTTCTTTATAATTATAATCATCAAATTTTATATCAAAATTAATTCTGCTTTTAAGTCCTGGATTTATTTTTAATAATTCTTCCATTTTATCTGTATAGCCTGCAAAAATAACGACAAGTTTATCTCTATTATCTTCCATCTCTTTTATAAGAGTTTCTATGGCTTCTTTTCCATAATCATTAGATGAACCCCCATTTAGACTATAAGCTTCATCTATAAAAAGGATACCACCATAGGCTTCTTTTATTTTATTTAAAGTCTTTATTGCAGTTTCACCAACATACTGTCCTACAAGATCAGATCTTGTAACCTCGACAAGGTGACCTTTTTTTAATATTCCTATCTCTTTTAAAATCTTAGATAAAATTCTTGCAACTGTTGTCTTGCCTGTTCCTGGATTGCCAGAAAAAAGCATATTAAGTGATACTGTATTAACTTTTATTCCAAGTTTTGATTTTCTTTCCATAACCTCAAGTGAATTTAAAAGGCTTATTATAACATCTTTAACATTTTTAAGTCCAATAAGATCATTAAGCTCTTTTTTTAGTTTCTTTTTTTTATCTTCGTAGCTTTCTTTTTTTGAAAATCTTCCAAAGTCCTCTCTAGTTATTATGGTAAAATCCTTTTTAGAAGCTTTTTTATCACCTATTCTATACGCTTTTTCTCTAAGACACGATTCATATATATTTCTTACCTCACGTGCATTTGCAAAATTCTCATCAATTTTAGCTTCTGATATTTTTTGAAAGAATATTTCATATGCATTTTTTGAAATCTTATATTTATCGTTTTTAGCCATATTCTTAAAAATTTCAAGCAGTTCAATATCTGTATAATCATCAAACATAATTTCAAAATTAATTCTGCTTTTAAGTCCAGGATTAAGCTTTATAAGATTTTTCATTTTATCTGTATATCCTGCTAAGATAACTATAATCCTGTCTCTATAGTCTTCCATAGCTTTAAGTAGCGTTTCTATAGCCTCTAAGCCATAATCATTGCTGCTTCCTTCTTTATATAATGAATATGCCTCATCTATAAATAGAACTCCATCTAAGGCTTTCTCAACAGCTTTTTTAGTAAGTTTTGCAGTCTCTCCTACATATTTTCCTACGATTACACTTCTATCAACCTCTACAAGATTATTAGTCTTTAAAATCCCAAGATTATAAAATATTTCAGCAATAAGCCTTGCAACTGTTGTTTTACCTGTCCCAGGGTTTCCGAGAAATGCAAAGTGATATGATAAATTATTTTTTTCACAAATGCCTACAATATTTTCTCTATTCTTTTCGTACTTTACAAATCTAACTATCTTATTTATTTCTGTTTTAACATTCTTGAGTCCTATAAGAGAATTAAGCTTTTTTAAACCATCAGTTTTTACTTTAAATTCTTTTTTCTCTTTGTTAGTATTAAGGTTTTCTTTTACATTATCTATAGAAGAGCTACTATTTTCTTCATTATCTTTTAAATTTGTATACGGCTGTGAAACATAAGACTCTTCAGATCTAGTAGACACATTAACATTTTTCTTAAGTTTTTTCTCTTTTATATTTTTTATTTTATCAACTATTTTATCATCTTTATTAAAAACTTTATCATAGATATTATATAAGTATTTATCAGCTTTAGAAAGTGCATAACTTCCAAGGTGATTTGATAAAATTTTTCCACAATAATCAACGCATTTTGAATAATCTTCACATTTATATAAATATTTTATTATATCAATATATAATTCTTCATCAAAACCATATTTTTCTGCATCATATAAAGATTCTAAAATAAATTTTGGTTCTTTATCTAAATTTATATAGCATCTGCTTAAAAGACGAAGGCATTTATAATTTGTTTTATCAATTGAAGAAGATAAAAGAGCAAATTTAAGTGCATCGTCAAAATTTCCATTTATAAGTTCAAGCTTTCCAAGAGTTACTAAACAGTCTGTATTATATTTATCTATGATAAATCCTTTTCTTGCATATGTATAAGCACTCTCATAATCGTTTACTTTGTAAAAACAACAACTTAAAAGACCATAATACTTACTGTTTGTAACATCAAATTTTATGGCTTTTTTAAGATTGCTGCATGCTTTTAAATATTCTTTTGAATTATAATAAGTAAGCGCCATTAAATAATAAAGTCCTGGGTGGTTTTTGAAACATGAAATTGCTGTCTTCAAAACTACTATGCATTCATAAAAATTATGCATATCATTGTATCTTTGAATTTCTTCTTTAAACTTATTAAATTGTTTATCTTCATGAAGATTTGTATATTCCATTTATTAACCCACCCATTTTATATTATTTAAACAATTGTAGCTTCTTCCTTTAAATGATTTGTATCATTTAGATAAACTAAATGCGCATCAAAATTATCATCAAAATATATTTTTGTTACGCACGTATTTCCAAGTCCTATTCTATGATACATATTCATATTCCATTCAAAAAGATTTATAAGTGCAGCTTTTATAACTCCACCATGAGCTACTATAACTACTGTCTTTCCTTTATTATCTTCAGCTATTTTTCTTACACATGCTGAAGCTCTTAATGAAGCATTCTTTATGCTTATTTCTCCTGAGCCAAATCTTGCTTCTTCTTTATCTTTTCTCCATATATTAAAGTCTTCGTTATATTCATTCTCTATTTCTTTTATACTAAGTCCTTCCCAATTACCAAAGTTTATTTCTTTTATATTTGGTTCAATTATTACTTCTTTTGATGTATCTTCTGCAAGTATCTGTGCAGTCTTATATGCTCTTTTAAGCGGACTTGCATAAACAGCGTCAAATTCACCATTTAATCGCTTTTTTAATAATTTTGCTTGTTCTATTCCCCTTTCGGATAATGCTATATCAGTACAACCTTGAAATTTGCCTGCAGCATTCCATAAAGTTTCTCCATGTCTTATTAATAAAATTGTTGTCTTCATTGTTCCCCCTAGATTTTATACTTTTGTTTAAATATAATATACCATAAAATGTTACAATATTATAGTCAAATTCAACTATGAGTAATACTTATACTATATTTTCTCGTTTTATATTATAATAATAGTAATATACTAATATAATGCAATTTTTAGGAGGAATTTATTATGAACTTGACCTTTTCAAAAAATCTTGATTATTTTCAAACAGGAATATTTAATATATTAAATGAAAAACAGCAGGAACTTATAAAAAATGGAATGAAAGTATATAATCTTTCAGTAGGAACACCAGATTTTAAGCCTGACAATCATGTAATCGATGCACTTGTAAAATCAGCTCAAAATCCTAACGACTGGAAATATTCATTAGGTGACAGTCCCGAATTAATTGATGCGATGAAAAATTTTTATAAAAAAAGATTTAACGTTCAATTAGATAGTGATGAAATTATGTCTATTTATGGTTCACAAGAGGGATTAACGCATATAGGATTTTCAATATTAAATAAAGGCGATACTGTTCTTGTTCCAAACCCTGGATATCCAATATTTGAAATAGGACCTTATCTTGCAGGTGCAGACATACATTATTACGATCTTTTAGAAGGAAATAATTTTCTTCCAGACCTTAATTCCATATCAAAAGACATATTAAGAAAAGCAAAGATGATGATTGTCTCTTACCCTATGAACCCTGTCTGCGAAACTGCCCCACCTGAATTTTATGATAAGCTTATATCTTTTGCAAAAGAAAACAATATAATAATCATACATGATAATGCATATTCAGATATAATCTATGACGGTAAAAAAGGAGGTTCATTTCTCTCTCATAAAGAAAGTAAAGAGGTCGGAGTAGAATTTTATTCTTTATCTAAATCATTTAACATGACAGGAGCAAGAATTTCTTTTGTTCTTGGTAATAAAGAAATTATAAAGCATTTTAAAATGCTTAGATCACAAATAGATTATGGTATCTTCACTCCAATTCAACAAGCTGCCATAGCTGCACTTAAGGGACCTTTAGACAGCGTTAAAGAGAACTGCAAAGAATATGAGAAAAGAAGAAATGCATTATGCAGAGGACTTACAAACATAGGCTTAAAAGTTAAAGATAGCAGAGGAAGTATGTTTGCATGGGCAAAAATACCATCTAAATATAAAACTTCAACTGATTTTTGTATGGATCTTATGGAAAAAACTGGCGTTATATGTACTCCAGGAAACGCATTTGGAAGTCTTGGAGAAGGATATGTGCGTTTTGCATTAGTTCTCCCCGTAGATGTTATAAACGAAGCTGTTGAAAAAATTGATGCAAGCGAAATATTGAAATAATAAATAAAAAAATACTGTATCATAGCAAGAAGAGTTGCTTCTGATACAGTATTGTATATAAATATTAAAATGAGAGTGATTATATTATTTTTTAATTGGTTTTTTTAATAATGATAATAATATCATTCCAACTACTGATCCTGCTATTACTGCTGCAATATACATTAATGAATTTCCTATAACAGGAACTACGAAGATTCCTCCATGAGGAGCTCTTAAAGTACAATTGAATAACATTGAAATTGCACCTGCAGTTGCTGAACCAATTACGCAAGATGGAATAACTCTTAATGGATCTGCTGCTGCAAAAGGTATTGCACCTTCTGTTATAAACGATAAACCCATTATATAATTAGTTAAACCTGATTTTCTTTCATTTTCAGTAAATCTATTTCCAAAGAATGTTGTAGCAAGTGCTATTGCAAGAGGCGGAACCATACCACCAGCCATTACAGCTGCCATTACTTCATAGTTTCCACTTGCAAGTGATGCTGTTCCAAATACATATGCTGCTTTATTAAATGGACCACCCATATCAATTGCCATCATTCCTGCAACAACAATTCCTAAAAGAACTCTGCTTGTTCCACCCATTGAATTAAGTAAGCCAGTAATTCCACTATTTATTGAACCAAAGAATGGATTTACTAATATCATTATTATTCCAATAATACCTATTCCAAAGAAAGGATATAACAATGTTGGCTTTAATCCTTCTAAGGCTTTTGGCAATGAATTAAATATTTTCTTTAAACCAAGAACTAAGTAACCTGCTGCAAAACCTGCAAATAATGCACCTAAAAATCCACCACTTATTGGTGATATACTTGAATCAAAAGCACTTGAGTAAGTAGTTCCAAGCTTTGCAAGAACTCCACCTACAAATCCAACTGCAAGACCTGGTCTATCAGCAATACTCATTGCTATAAATCCTGCAAGAACTGGAAGCATAAACCCAAACGCTTCTCCTCCAACTGTTTTTAGAAATGCTGCAATTGGTGTATTCATACCAAAGTTTTTTGGATCAATGCTATAGTCATCTAATAAGAATGCTAAAGCTATCAATATTCCTCCACCTATTACAAATGGAAGCATATGTGATACACCATTCATCAAATGCTTATAAATTTGACGTCTAATGCTTTCATCATTTCCAGAATTCAAATCTTCTTCACTTCCTCCTTCATGATGATAAACATGAGCATCTCCACTTATAGCTCTACTTATTAATTCTTCTGACTTATGAATTCCATCGGCTACCTTTGTCTTTATAACTCTTTTGCCATCAAATCTAGCCATTTCAACATCTTTATCAGCTGCAATTATAATACATTCAGCTTGTTTAATTTCTTCCTTAGTTAAAACATTTTTAGCGCCTACAGAACCATTAGTTTCAACTTTTATAGAAACGCCCATTTCCTTACCTTTGTTTTCTAAGCTTTCTGCTGCCATGTAAGTATGTGCTATTCCAGTTGGGCACGCAGTTACTGCTAATACTCTATAAGATTCAGCTGCTTTTTTAACATTTTCTTCTGGGAACTTTTCAGTTTCTTTTTCATCTATTAATTTTAAAAATTTATCTTTGTTATTACAATTTATTAATTTCTTTCTGAAGTCTTCATCCATTAATATAGTTGAAAGACGTGCTAATACTTCTAAGTGTAAATTATCACTATTATCTGGAACTGCTATCATAAAGAATAAATTTGCAGACCTTCCATCTAAAGAATCATAATCAACACCAGATTTACATACTGCTGCTGCAATACCTGGTTTTTTAACTGCATTTGTCTTTCCATGAGGAATAGCTATTCCATCACCTATACCAGTTGTACTTAAATTTTCTCTAGTAAGTATTGCTTTTTTATATTCATCTTTATTATTTAAGTTTCCTGTTTTGTCCATAAGGTCAACAAGCATATCTATACATTCTGCTTTAGAATGAGGTTTAATATCCATGTTCATTCCTTGTTTGTTTAATAAATCTACAATTCTCATTTTTTCTTCCTCCTTAAAATAAATTGCTAAATTAATATAAGTCAATAATAACGTTTACTATGATTGCATTTTTAGGTACCATACATCTAATGCATGATACTTAAAACTCTTAATTTATTTCATTTGTACTAATAAATTTTCTACTTCTTCTTTTGTTGCTAATTCTTCTGAAAAAGCGCTTGCACTTCCAGTTGCTATGCCCATTTTAAATGCTTCATTTAAATCTTTATTTTTTAAATATCCACATAAAAATCCTGCCACCATTGAATCTCCAGCACCTACTGAATTTTTTAAAGTTCCTTTTGGTACTTCTCTTTTTATTGGTTGTCCACTGTGGGGTAATAAAATTGCACCGTCTCCGGCCATTGATATTAGGACATTTTTGGCTCCCATTTCCTGAAGTTTTTTCCCATATGTTATTATATCTTGATTGCTTTTTAATTCAACATTAAACATTTCTGCTAATTCATGATGATTAGGTTTTATCAAAAAAGGTTTATATTTTAAAACTTTTAATAGTAGATCTTTTGTAGCATCTACAACAAACTCAACTTCTTTATCTAAAAGGCTCTTCATTATTTTTTCATAAATATCATCTGGAACACTGCTAGGAATACTCCCTGATAGTATTAAAAAATCACCTTTTTTAAGTTTATCTACCTTTTGATAAAGGAAGTTTAAATCCTTTTCTTTTATGTATGGACCTACACCATTTATCTCTGTTTCACCATCACTTTTGAGCTTAACATTGATTCTTGACATTCCGTCTTGAAGCTTAAAAAAATCACAATCAACATTATGTTTTTTTATTCGTCTTAAAATTTCATCACCTGTAAACCCTGCAATATATCCTAATGCAGTGTTATCAACTCCTAAGTTTTTTAAAACAATTGATACATTTATACCTTTTCCACCTACATATATTTGTTCATCGTTAATTCTATTTAAAGCATTTGATTTAAAATTATTAACTTTAACAACATAATCTAATGAAGGATTTAAGGTTATAGTATTAATCATATTATTCAACTCCTATCACTTTAGTATCGTAATTACTACTTCTATTTGTTTTACTTGTTATTAATATAGAATCACTTATATTTGCAAATGTTATAAAACTTACTTCATCAAGCTTTGATTCATCTGCCAGTATATAAGATTCTGTACATCTTTTTATTGCTTCTCTTTTAACCATTGCTTCACTAGCATCTGGAGTTGTATATCCGCTTTTATTACTAACACCATTTGTTCCAAAAAATCCCTTTGAAAAATTATATTTCTTAAGATCTTCTACAGCACTGCTTCCAACTATTGCTTCAGTTACTTCTTTAACTTCACCACCTAAGATGAAAGTTTTTATGCCTTTTTCTAAAAGCTTTTTTGCATTGTCTATACCATTAGTAACTACAAGAATCCTGTCATTTTCAATATAATCAATAATTAATTCAGTTGTAGTCCCTGCATCTAAATATATGATATCATCATTTTCTATGAGACTACCTGCATGTTTTGCAATCTTTTGTTTTTCTTCCATATTTAAAGTTTTTCTTACATTGACCTTGTAATCATGTTTGGAAGTATTATCACCAATTGAAATTGCTCCTCCATGAATTTTTTTAATCATTCCATTATCATCAAGAGAATTTAAATCTCTTCTTATAGTTGATTCTGACACATCAAGTAACTTAACAAGTTCGGTTACTGAAACAATTCCTTTTGTATCTAATTCTTGAAGAATGATATTATATCTTTCCTCAGTAAACATTTTTACCACTCCTCTACATAATAATAAATCATATTTTAAAATAAATCAATCATTTTCTTTCAAAAATAATCATTTTCTTTCAAATTAAATCATCTTTTTTTATATTTATAACAAAAAATCCAATTATAATTATTAAAATTAAAGTCTATACTTAGCTATTTTACTTGTCCTATGTACGTTTAAGACATTTTTAATAAAACTATCTGTTTACAAGGATAATTATATTGACTATTTATCTTCATAATTTCTTTCATAAACAATCATAAGTGCTCATAACTTTTCAATAAATTCATTTCATTTATCAAATTTTCTAATAAAATATAACTTTATTAGGTCTTTATGTTACATACTTTACTATATCACAACAAATATTTCTATACCATATAACTGTTCTAATTCATATTTAGAGTATAGTATTTCAAATATGCAGGGTGATAATACAAAAAAAAGAATGTAGTTGATTTGTTTGTACAAATTTTCTACATTCTCTATTCTCAAATATTTTCTTTTTACTTACTCTTTTTATTATTCTTTCTTTTTCTTCTTTTATTTTGAATTTCAGATGATCTATCTATATAATTTGTATGAAGTAAGGCATTTGCTTTTTCTCCATCTGGTTCTCCCATGTAGTTGTTATACATATTTTGAAGATTTTCATTTGCATCTGAAACTCTTATTGTTGATTCTTTATCAATATTTTTTAAAACATCACTTCTTAATTTCGTATAGCTTTCTTCTAAAATCTTGCCTGTAGCTTTATCATAATATTGCATTTTTATTGCTCTAGCTCTGCAAATATTACTACATAATTTACAGCCAACACATTTTTCTTTTTTAGCTTCTGCACGTCCTGATGCATTATATTCTATAGCTCCAACAGGACAATTTTCAATACAAGTACCACATGCTATACATAAATTCTGATTAATTTGAGATTTCTTTTCTATTCTTGGAGTTCCTCCTCCATTAATGCACCCACCTTCGCATGCCATAACTTCAATAAACAAATACTCTTTCCATTTTCCACTACTTAAAAATTTTTCAATATCTTTTAGCCCATTTACAATTGCAACTTTATAATTTTGACTTCCTAGAGTTACATCTGCTTCTTTTATATATTCATATCCATCTATTTTATTAAATTTAATATTATCAACTTTTGATACATCACTTTTTAAATAATTAGTTACTGTTCTAAGAGTTGCCTGCATAACACCTCCACTTGATCCAAAAATAACTGCTGCTCCAGTATATTCTCCCATAAACGGATCAGGTTTTTCATCTGGTATTGCAGTTATATCAATTTCTTTTTCTTTCAAAAGCTCTGCATATTCTCTAATAGTTAAAACAACATCAACATCCCTATAGCCATCTCTTCCCATCTCATCTCTTTCTGATTCATATTTTTTAGCAGTACATGGTTTTACAGATACAGTAAATATATTAGTTGGCAGTACATTATAAGTCTCTGCAAAGTATGTTTTTATGCTTGCTCCCATCATTTGCTGTGGAGATTTTGCAGTTGAAATATTATTTAATATTTCTGGATGGAAAATTTCAGCATAGCGTACCCAAGCAGGGCAGCAAGATGTAAACATAGGCAAGTTTTCTTTATTCGCAATTCTTTTTATAAGTTCAGTACCTTCTTCTAAAACTGTCATGTCAGCTCCAAAATCTGTATCAAAAACCTTTTGAAAGCCTAGTTTTTTAGCAGATGGTGCTATTTTACCACCTACATATGTTCCTATTTTAAGATTAAATTCTTCTCCAAGTGTTGCTTTTGTTGCTGGTGCTGCTGTTAATATTAAATATTTTCCACTATTTAAAGCTTCTTTTACTAGTGCTAAATCATTTCTAACATTAATAGCTGTTGTTGGACAAACAAGAGTACATTGCCCACAATATATACATCCACTAGCTCCAAAATCACCTTTTTTAGGTTCTACTGTCCTTCTTCCATTATCAGTTGCTTTTAATACAGATATCTTAGTATCCTGAGCACATGTAAATGCACAAGCTGTACATCCAATACATTTTTTCTTATTTATTTGTATAATATTATCTTCTTTAGCCCTATATTTTTTCTTCGATTTACTCATAGACATCCTCCATTCTAATACTTTATATGAATTATATATTCAATCTATGATTCTAAAGACGTAATTTATTCTACATAGGTATAGATATTTTAATTATTGTTATAAAACATCAAAATTTGTAACTTAATTAAATCAGACTCATAGACTAAAATTAGGAAACAAAAGTTGTCAAAAGGAGAACACTATGAACGAAAATGACAAATGCATATACGATAAAGATTATGATAAATATGATAAAAAAGAATATGCACGAGTATATATAAAACCTCAACAATATACGAATCTATTTACATGCACAGAATCATTTGCAAATGGAACTATTTTTAAAGATCTTGCAAAAATAAAATATAAATGTTGAGGTGACATATATGAATGAAAATGAATTATTAGAAAAAATAAGAATATATCAATTTTGTGCTGTCGAATTAAATTTGTATCTTGATAATTTCCCAAATGAAGAAAATGCTGTGTATGATTATAAGGCAGTTTCTAAAAAGCTTAATGAATGCATTATGGAATATGAGAAAAACTATGGTCCATTAACAAACTTTGGTTCTTCTTATTATGCAAATCCACAAAAATGGCTTTCAAATCCATGGCCATGGGAAAATTGTAATAATAGGGAGGATTAGAGAATGTGGTATTATGTAAAAACTTTAGAATATCCAGTAAACTTAAAATCAAAAGATTTAATGATGGCTAAATTACTTCTTGCACAATATGGGGGCCCAGATGGGGAACTTGCTGCGTCTTTAAGATATTTAAATCAAAGGTATACAATGCCTACTAATATGACTAAAGGTCTTCTTAATGATATTGGTACTGATGCTACGATTACCTAATTGCAAAAATATAAAGTTAACTATACTATAAAAAAAGACCAGGATTTTCTCCTGATCTTCTACTATGAAAATAATTTAATTTATTTTAAATTATCTACTGCATATTTTATCTCTTCTTAAATAAAATTCCCATATTAATAAGATTATACTAATATATTATAATGTGTAAATTATTACAATAATGTAGAAAATAAATCTAGTATGCTAACTTTTATTACTTTTTTCAATTGTTTTATTTTTCATTTGATCATATTCTTTATTGTTTTCTTTATTAGAATTATTATCACATTTACTGTTTTTTAGTATTAATACAACCATAATTAATGAAACTATTAATATTATAAAAAATCCTAATATAGAAACTAATTTAGGGAAATTTTTACCTAAAAGCACAAACCAATATCCAATATCTTTAGAATCTATATAATATAACCACGAACAGTTTCCTAATATAATGACTAGAATTAACTCACTCCAAAATACGAGAGGATATTTTTGAACTAAATTAGCATCTTTTCTATCTGATGATTTAATTTCTAGTTTTGTCATTTTGCTTACAAAAAACATAAATACAAAAATTAAATTTGTTAAAAATAATCCCCATATAGAACCTATTATCATAGCTTGTAATACTGGAATATAAATGGCATCTTTAAGAATCTCTTCAAGAGAATTTATTCCACCAAATACTAAAAAAGACATTGCTGTAAATATACCCACTAAAGAAATTAGTTGGGATATAATTGATTTATTAGAAGAACTTATCTTTTCAGTCATTTTATTTCTAACTGGTTCTATACATATTGCAAATTTTTTATTAAATTCATCATCACTTTGCTTCAAATTTTCATATTGGTATATAGCTAAATGTGAATGATCCCATAATTTCAATATAGTCTTTTTTAATTTTTTATATACCTTATCTTCTTTTTCTAAATATAATTTTTTATATATGCTATCTTCTTTATATATGTTATCTTCTTCTTTTTCTAAATATAATTTTTTATATATGTTATCTTCTTCTTTTTCTAAATATTTTTTTTTATATTCATCAGATAAAACAAATTCTGTTAATGTTTCTAAATTAGTTATAAATATTCCTTGTTTCTCATTATTTAATGAAAATATATATTTACTTATTACTGAATATGGTAATCTATCATACTTCTGCATATATTTTTTCATTACCTTTATAGAATTATCTTTATCAAATTCTGATGTTGTTTTCATAATACATGAATCTAAAATCTTATTTATTTCAGAAACTAATTCTTCTAACTTATTTTCTTTTAAAAGTCTATTTTCTACCAAATCAGATGTCTTTTTCGTAAACTTTATTCTCATAATTAAATTCTAACCTTCACTAAAAAAATTATATATAGAATCCTTAGTTATTATCTTATTCCATCCACTAAAATATACGTTCTTCCATGGATCTTGGTTGTGTGTGATTTCTACCAACTGTCCAGCTGAATATTGACTACATTCATCAACCATACTATTTATTAGATTTTTATCTTCAGGGAAAATAATGTCTTCATTATATAATTTTTTTGTTGCTTCCCATATTCCATTACTTAAATCAATATAACTATCTATATATGGTATATTATTACTTCCATACATTTTAAATTCTCTATATACTTTTGGTACTACTGGTCCAAAATCCCAAGCTTCAATATCTTCATTAAAGCATGGCTGCATGTTCTTATCAACCAAAAAAGACGCTTGTACAAAATACAAGATTTTTTGCAATTTTAAATTGGATATATTATACTCTTTTTTATTGCCGTAGTTTATAATATATCTTGCAATATCTAAAACATCATAAGCCATACAATCACCTCTTTATTATTTCTTTATTATAAATAGTATATGTATAAATATTACCTATATTACCTATACTCTACCATTATATTAGAAAATAATCAAATATCGTAATCACCCCAATAAACATAATACTAACTTAATTTCATAATATAATTTTATTTTCTGTAATTACTCGTTCACTTATTATATATGGAGTATTAGAAAATTTTTATAAAATATTTAAAAATTTTTTAAATATTTTTTCGACAAAAAAATAAAGGCAGTACATAAGAAATTAATCTTATGTACTGCCTTTATTATTATCCCACAATTTTACAAAACCAACTGTCAAGAACTTTCTTTAGTTCTTCTGCTTTTTCTTTACTTATATACTGTGTTTCTATCCATATACCTTTGTTATTTCCTCTAACATAAGTTTTAATATCTTTGAAATAACTCAACACATAGTTTATGTCTATACCATCATATCCTGAATAAGCAGATGGTAAGTAGCTTGTAACAACATAATATTTTTTATTATCTTCTGAAACTATCCCAGTTTTAACCTTATCTAATGGGAAATAAGTACCAGGGCATGTGCTTTGTCCTTTTTCTCTATGACCATATATATGCATTTCTCCATACTTATTTAATAAATATGTCTTTAATTCACACCATGCATTATATTGAGCAACAGGCATTTCTTTTCTATTATCATAGTTTCCTTCAAATGCAATTCCTAAACTATTTGTATTTGCACCCTTGCAGTGTGCTCCTATTGCATTGTCAGGTCTACCTTTATAAATGGAGCCATCTAATCTAATGTAATAATGATATCCTATTCCAGCCCATCCATTTTGATTCTTATGCATATTGTGAATAGCTTGTACAGTCCAAACAGGTCCTTCAGCATCTATATGATGTACTATTAGCATTTTAGGTATATTACCATAACTCATATTTCCAAAATTTAATCCAATATTATTAATATTCAAATCTATTTTCCTCCCTTATTTATCTGATTGACTTTTCTTTTTAAGAATATCAACTGCATTCACTAATACAGGTGGCATATTTATACCCATAAGTCCACCATTCTCAAGTATACTTAATAATTCATTTGCGATAAAAGCTAATATTACAGCATTTCTTATAAAATTAGAATCAAGTACTGTATCTACCTGAACAGCAACAGCAACTATTAACAGAATAAATATTTTTTTTGCTAATCCCTTTAGACCTGCATTACTTTGTAAAGCTCCTGTATCTGTTTTAGGACTGTTTTTAAATACTAATGCAACAATTACTCCACTAAAATAATCAATTATCATACAAATTATTAGTGCTTTAGCTAAACTATCATAACCCCCTAAAAATTGTCCAAATATACCTCCTATAGCACACATTGAACTATAAAATCCAGTTCTTATTGTCATTGTTTTTTCCATTTTCATCATCCTTTCTTAAAATAAGCAAATAAAAAAGACCTTTTAGGCCTTCAACTTACTTTTAAATTATTTAATTTTATTTACAAAGATAGTTTAATATCAGGTATTCCAAAATATATTAAAAGAGCTTGAGTTACTGTAACTATTTTTATTTTTTTGCTTTTAACATAATTTATAAATTCATCCAATTTATCTGGTACAAAAATATTATCTCCATATTTAACTTCATCTTTCATCCAACAATGCTGAAATAAAATACACCACCCCTTCTCTTTATTTTCTTCATATTCCCAAACCATCTCACCTCCTGTCCAATTTCCTTCTGAATCAAAATAATCTTTCCATACTTTTTTATACCCAAGACTATTCATTACTTCATCTTCTTGCCATGTTCCAATTCCAGTTGATTTACATAAATACATTCTTGATATATTCAATTTTTTTAATGAAGATAATTGCATATTACCTTCACCAACATTCAAAGCATAACTTACAAATTTTGAACATACTTCTTCAACTTTTGACGGATTTGGATCTGTATTAGCATTAGGGTATACTAATATTTGTTCAGTTATTGTTCCTGGAATTAAAAGTTTTTTATCAATCATATATTGTTTACATCTTGTAATAAGACCAGGAGAATTTTCTGGACTTAATGTATATCCGCCTTTAATATGATTTAACAAATCATACCCTTCACTATTTAATTCTTGTAATTGTTCAGTTGTCATACTTCCTTTTAAATCAATCATATCAACAGGAATCGATAGACTTGCCTTTATTCCATACTTTTCATATATAGGATAAACAGTTGTTAAAAATTCTTCTGGAGCATCATCATCCATAAATGTAAAAAGAGTTTTATTTTTATATGATGAAAAAATATTATTTAATTGTTCTTTAAGTTTTTGCAATGTTTGCAAAATACCTTGAATTATAACTTTCTGTTCTTGCTGAATCAATATTAAATTTTCTATATTTTGAAACATAATCTCAATTATGTTTTTCTCTTCTTCATTAAAATTGCTATGTTTTTTGTTATATCTTTCTAATTTATTTAAGTTTGTTTGTTCAACTATATTATCACAATTTTGCCAGTCTATATATTCATAGCTCATCACTTCACCCCTGATATTTGTGCTGCATCATCAACAACTTTTTGCATTATCAAAACTAGCTTATTAGTACTTTCCAATAAAGACATGTTTTCTTTAATTTGAGTTTCTAACTGAACCTGTTTCTCTTTAAGTTTTTGTAATGATAAATTATTTTCTTCCATATTATCTTCATTGTTTTTTATACCATCTTCTATATTATTCATATTATCTTGATTAACCCAGGTCTTATTATTTTCCCATTTAGTTTTATTATATTCCATAATTTCACTTCCTTATTTATCTGATACTTGTTGTTCATTCAATTTAAAAGTTCCACACAATGAATTATTTAATATTGGGCTACCATTAATTGTTATATCATATGCATCTTTAAATAAAACTGGATAGCTCAGTGTTATATCTGGTGCAATTCCGTCACTTTCAACAACTATCCATGTATCTTGTCCACATGCAAGTATTGGCAATGGTTTTTCCAATTCATATACTTTCTCTTCATCAAGAATTTCTCCATTTTCATCTATTCTTTTTATAACTGAATCAACTGTTATTTCATCATAAATTGTACCTTTTGTCCTTAATGGTAAACATTCATCTGATATATAATCTTTTAAATTACAAATATCTGTGTATTTACCATTTACATTCTTCGTTGATATAACAACATCTTTTGTAAAACATTCAATTTCATTTTCTATATAACTACCTGGATTATTAGGAATATTACCTTCAAATAACATTATATTATTCAATATTAAAGTATTTTCACCATTAGGAGGATATATTGTTATGTATGAATGCAATTCATCCGTTTTGAACTTGTATTGTATACTATCTCCATTCTTCACAGGCATTCCACCATTTAAAAATACTGTGCTGTTTTGTGTTCCATCAGTTTTATTTTCTGTAAACGCAAGTACAACACTGCCACTCCCTGAAGCTTTAAAACATATTGTATATTCTTTTGATGAACTTAAAAAGAACATATTTGTATATAAACCTGTAGAATAATCGTAGCTTCTTCTAGGACTAATATTTACAGTTTTACTCCTAGCCTTTATACCTAAAAAAGCAATGCATCCTATTTGAGATTTATACAGCATAGTAACTTCATTTTTTAAGTCAATATCAATTGGAACTTTTCCAACTGACTTTTTAATAAGGTTAAAATCATATACACTCATTTCCTCTCCTCCTTTTACAGACTTAATTCCTGAATCTGTCTGAACTAATAGATCAGTCGCATATTTATCATCCATTGCTACTAATTCAGCAATTTGTGGTCCTGATGGCGTTTGTATTTCAACATAGTCTTTGCTTGTTATTCCAAAAGCTTTAGGCATTGTATCAATAGTATATCTATAATTACTTGATTTTAAATACATTTTATTTGGAACATACTTTAATAATTCACCAAGAGCATGTAAAATTTCTCCGCCATGAAATTGATACCAAATTCCATCATTTCTCCATGTACCTATTGTCGATTCTTTATTATAATCACCTCTATCTGTTGGAAATTGAAAATTAATATCCATAAACATCAAACATTTATTTATAAGTGATAAACATATTCCATCACTTATAGCACAACTTTGATAAGCATATACTGCTGCCCTTAATATTAAAGCTACACCATGTAAATCTAATCCATCTTGAGTAGTTACAGATCCATCAGGATTAAAATTTGTAGGTGGACTTTCCTTACCAGATTTCCATACTTTATTTAATGACATAAAGAAATTATAAACTATGTTTTTAGCTGTTTTATTTTGGGGCTCATTCATTAATGCTAATGCAACATTTGTTATTGCTCTATATTGATATCCACCCCAACTTGTATTTGGATCTGGACCAATAAAAGTAAAAGTATTTGGTTTCCCATACTCTAAATTATCCCATCTATCCCATATAAAACATGGCATAAAAAAATTGTATCCGTTTTTTAATCTTTTTGAATATTCAATTTGAGCATCTTTTAAAAATTTAAGATTTATATTAGTTCCCTTTTCGTCTCCTACATCCTGCCAAAACCAGGGGCACTGGTAGCCTGCATATGGTGTTCCTCTCCATGAATTAATTACTCCATTCACTGTATTCATAGTAAATGGAAATATATACGGAGAATATTTATAATCTTTAATAGGTAAAGGTCTCAAATAATGAAGCTTAAATGTTTGTGGTTTTTCTTCTGTTATTTCTATATCTATATTTGTTGTATATGTTACAGTATTAAATTCAGCATCTTCTATGGTGCCTAATCTTAGCAATGTTAATTGACTAGTTTTAGATATTCCGCAAAATAGTAAAGTATTCAATTCTCCTACTGGCGTATTTGGAACATCTATAAAGCCATTTTCTTGTATTTCATATAGATAAAAATCGCTTTTATCTAGTGAAACTGTTATTAATTTTTCTGAAGCTGGTAGTGCTTTAGCCCATTTCCATCCTGCTTCATCAAAAAAAGTTATTTCAATACATCCTGAACTAGAATAAGTTATTTTAGGAATCTCATTAAAAGTTCTACTTCTCATAGATGGATGGTATTGAGCATATCCTGCATATGCATTTCCTTCAGTATCATATTCAGTCCCTACTAAGAAATCTACTTTTCTTGCAAGTCCTTCTTCTAATTTAACTTCGCTAAAAATTACATTGCAGTTATCACTTTTATATATAAGCTCTGCATGTGGGCTATAAAGCAAATCAAATTCACATTTTGATACATCTTTAAATTTATTTATTGGATATTTTAATACTTCTGCTTCATACTCATTTAATAACTCTCCAGTAACTTCATCAAACAAAGGACCTTTTGCAATCTGACCATATGAAAATTCTTTTATAACTCCTGCAGCATTAAGACATTTAATTTTTAATACTATTGCTGTTCTTGTTCCTGCTTCTACTAACATTTCATAATACCTATCGTCATAATTGGTATCTCTATCTATTTTTGCCCCTAATAATATAGATCCAATTCCTTCTTCTATCATTATCTCTATTGAACCATCTTCTGCATTTCGATTCCATTTAGGCTCTGGTATTCTATTAGAAGAATCTTTATACGTATTATCTTTATTTATTAATATTCCATCTTGGCTTTCATCTTCCGTAAGATTAAATGCAGCTCCAAAATATTGTTCTACATCTGATAATTGACATGTTCTTTTTAGTACATTTTGTGTATGATCTACTAATAATCTATATCTTTCTGATTTTGTTATAGAATATAACTTTTTCCAACAAAAATAAGACCACCAAAGACTATCAACTGCTGCATCAGTTTCTCCTTCTTTAAGTGGTCTCCAAATTGGATAAGCTTCATAATTTTCAGATGGTTTTATAACTGGTCCTCCCATATCACTATAAACAACAATAATTGTATCTGTAATATTGTCTTTTAATCGTATTGATATCTCATTTTCATCTACAATCCAATTAGATATTTCATACTCAAATACATCTTTTTCAGAAACAGTTGTATCTTTAGGTACTATTGAAGCATATGGATCATCCCACGCCAATTTTGCATTGATAGTAAATGCCTTAAATACTTTTCTTGCTTCATACTTAGTTTTTATACTACCTTTTCCATTTTCAACTTTTATTTTTTTAGTATAATACGCTTCTGAAATAAAATCCTTAGATACATTGAAAAGCCAATGAGGAATATACGTATTTAATTCACTGAATTTATAATCTTTTGGAAATTTACAGTTTTTATATAGATATTTAAATGCTGATTCTATAAGTTTTTCAGCCATTCCAAGCCATTTCATTTTTTTTGTTGCTTCATACATGGCCAATAATCCTAATATACTTAAAAATTGTCCTTCAGATGTCCCACTTTCAGGTGTAAAGTATCCGTTTCTTCCTATTTCTTCATGATATTGTGCTTTTACTAAATTATCCATATTATGCGCCATTGGTTCAATACTTCGAGTATTAAAACTTAACCAATCAAAATAATAATTTGCCCATTTTATTATTTTATTTGGACTTACTTCTATATCATCAATTATTCGCAAAATTACACCTCCAAGTCAGTTCTAAACCATACATCTCCAACTTTTGCATCTACATTTCCATTATCAATCATATAAGCTCTATCCTTTTCACACATTTTACCATCTTGAAACACTATTCCATATTCAAGACTACTACCTGGAACTGCAGATACACCATCAATATAAACATAACCACTTACACATTCTATTTTTAATCGCATAACATTTGTATTAGGAGCAACAATTATATAATCAGGTTCTGGATGCCAATACAGATCATATACTTCAAAATCGACTTCAACTCCTGTTTCAGTATTATACGCATCCCTTGATGATGACTGTAATTTAAGCTTATCTCCATTAGTATTTTCTATCCATACTTTTATAACACCTTCTCCTAAAATTCTAAAAGAATACCTTGTTGATAATGATGCCCACTTTGAACCATCAACTAACTCAACTCCAGTAAAAGCCTTTTGAAAACAATGCTGCCCTTTAGTTAAATAAAGAGAATAATCACCATAAGCACTATAAGCTGTAGATACAATTCCATCTGTATCCCAATAATCTGGTTTTAAATTTTCATCAAATCTTGCAAAACTAGAGTTATATATATAATTTGGTATATGCCATATTCCTTTTGCTATTCTTGTATAATTTTCTTCAGATGTGCTTTTATCTCCTGGTTTATTAGCAAAACTTTCTAAATCAACGCTCATTCCACCGTTAAATGTTAATTTGGTATGCATTACAGCAACATTATAATACTTATCTGTATTGTTACTATCTTCTACTTTTACAATATCTCCTGTTTCTATATATGGTAGTCCTCTCATTTTTAATGAAATATCATTATAGGATATATTAATCAATTTTATATATACTTCTTCAACGATTTTATTCGTAACTAATGGATTAATACATTTAATGATTTTATATTCTTCTGACTCTCCCCTAGATATAGAATATGAATCATTTATTTGAAAACGCACCGAACCTGGTGTAAATGTAGAAACATCAACTTTTTGAGTATTATAATTTTTCTTTTTAATAATTTCATCATTTTCTTTAAAAGTTACTATAGTAATATTTCCGTTTTTATTAAATTTAGCGCATCCACAATTAGCAGATGCTATATAGCTCAATATTTCTTTATAAGTATATCCACTAGGCTTTGAATCAATAGTATATGGCTCACTTGTAAATTCAACTACTACATTTAAACGTTCAGCCAATTCTTCTAATAAAGATTGCATAGATGTCGGATAAGTTAAGCTAGAAGAAAAAATTCTATCTAGCTTATTCATCATATCATAGCAAACATATTTCACTGAATTATTTATCTGAGGTTCAGAATCAACAAAAAACACCCCCAAAGGCATCCATTCACTTTGATTTTCTCCATTATAATCAGCAAAACAGATATATGGCTTTACTTTATCCCCTGCTTTAATAATACTTGATTTTGTTTCTATTTCTAAAATAGAACTCATTGTTGAACCTATTTCTAAACAGCTCCCACATATTGAATCTTCTATAGTTATAGAATTTATATTATTTGATGATATTATAGTACTATCATTAACTTCTGCTTTAAGTTTTATATTTCTAGTCGTGTTTTTAGCATAATTTTTAAAAAGTTGTGATACATTATACATAAAACTTACCTACAATTCTATAATATTAAATTTTACATCTTTATATAAATTCAAAAGCAAATTAGTAACTGGTCTGTCTCCTACATAGAATTCCCCAGTTTTATTTTTATTACTTTGTGGATCAGTGTAATTAACTGAAAAAGATGAATTTGAAACTGCTGTTAATATTATTGATAATTCTTCTTTTGTCATGACTCCAAATTCAAAACTTATTTTTCGCTTTACAGCTATTCTATCTCTAGTTAAAGTTCCTTCTGCATTTCTTGTTGTATCACCATCAACATCAACTATACTAATTTGGCAATTTGTTAAATAAGGTTTAAAATCTATTCCATTAACTTCTATCGTCATAATTTATTCTCCTTATATTAAGATAATCTTTTTTCCAATTTGTTTTTCTAGCTGTCTTATTCCATCAATTGTACCTCTTGCTATTTCTCTTTTGTCTATCTGTAATACTATCTCAGTTAATTCAGACTCTTTGTTTGTTGTTGTCAATAAGCCATCAAGTAGTATCTGCATTTTATCTCCAACAGCATTAGCAACTGCTTGCCCTAAGCTACTAACAAATCCTGTGTTTTCTAATGGAACAACAGCTTCCTTACCTGCTTCACCTACCATTGCGAGTGTTGGACTATCTATAATTCCACCTCGTGCAAGATATGGGATTTTACCAATGTTTAGTCCAAAACTTTTACCCCCATAGCTAGGTACCCAGTCAGGTATATTAATGTCTAATCCATTCAAACCACCTATAACAGTATTAATCATTCCTATAATAGCATTTAATGGAGAACGTATAACTCCTTCAAGAGAATTAACTATACCACTAAATATATTTTTTACACCTTTCCATGCTTTTTCCCAATTGCCCGTAAATGTTCCTGAAACAAAGTCATTTATTCCATTAAATATCTTTTTTATTCCTTCCCAAACCTCTTTTGAACTATTAGAAAATCCATTTAAAACATCTCCTAATATTCCAAAGCTGTTTGACCAGTCTGTTGTAAATATGCTACTTAAATATTTATCAAACAAATCAATTACACTCGTTATTATTTCCCAAGCTCCAGTCCATATAGTCTGTAAACCTTTAGTAGCCTGTTCCCAGTCTCCTGTAAAAGTTCCTACTAAGAAATCAATTAATCCACCGCATACTTCTATTGCACCTTTTATTATGTCTGCAATAACTCCACCTAAATCTATTATGATTTTTCCAATTGTTTCAAAAGCACTAGCAAATAAAGGTGATAGACTTTCTATTATCCAATTAATAAATGGAACTAATATTTCTGTCCAAATTTTAGTTATTCCATCAGTAATTTTCCCAATTAAATCAAGAAATGCATCTATTAATGGTTGTATTTGATCACTTACCAATACTGAAAAAAGTTCTGATAGTTCCGATAAAACTGGAACTACATATGTGTTATATCCTTCTAGTAGTGTACTAAAAATAGAACTTAAACCAGTCCCAATTGCTGTAAACATAGGACTTATATGCTCATCATATACTTCATTTAATTTTATCATGCTATTAGTAACAAGCTGTGCAATACTTCCAACTACTGTTTCAATAGGTTGCAATGTCTCACTTATTGCTGTTTTTATAGCATCCTTATTTTCTATAAATGGTCTTGTTATAGCATCCAATATATCTCTAAAAGCTTTTGCAATAACTTCAGTTATTCCCATAAATGCATTAGCAAATATAGCTATTAAATCTGCAGTTATCTGTTTAGCAGTATCCGACCTAAACACACTGAAAATATCTGCACAGGCAGTTGCAAAATTACCTATTATTGTTTCCGTTTCAGATGAGATATCAAACATATCAACAATATATTTTTTTATAGAATCACAATTTTGTTGAAGATATAAATTAATTCCGCCAAGTAAATTATCAGCTATGGTTACTCCAATACTTGCAACTGAACCTGTTATCTGCCCTAACGAATATATTGTTGTTTTTACCCATTCTTTAGCAGCATTGACTACTTCACTATCTGAAAAAATATCTTTCAATGATTTTTTAATGCCATCTATTGACTGCTTTATTCCATCAAAATTAGTATCAGCAAAACCGACTTTAAATCCATCTTTAAATATATTAAAAGCTTCTTGAAGTTTCTTTTTCATATTATCGACCATAGATTGAATTTTACTATCCATTTCATCTATGCCTGGTGTATCATAAAGTTGTGGAACATTTGCTCCACCTCCACCACCAGAACCTGCATCAGCACCTGAATCATTTTTTGAATTTAATTGATTTATCTCATCAAAACCCATGAGTTGATTAGTAGCTTCTTTAGCTTCTTTTCCTGCTTTTTTGGCTGCTCCTCCATAAACTCCCATAGCTTTTTTAGCATTTATTAGTCCTTGTGTTGCTTGTTTACTTTGCTTAAATGTTTTACCAAAAATTGCACTTATAAAACTTGCTATATACGCAGTAATAGTTGCTAATCCTCTCATTAAAGCATTTATTGCAGGAAGTATTGCATAGAATATTGGCGTAAATGCAACTGTTAAATTGCTCTTAATCTGATTTAAAGATGATACAAACTGCTCATTTGTGTTTAAATTGTTTAGCATTCCGTTTGCCATAGCTCCAAGTCCACGAATAACTATTGGAAATATTACTCCCCAAGCCAACATACTTTTTGCCATCATTGCCATTCCATAGCTCGCTCCACGTGAGCTATTACCAGTATTTTTCATATGCTGATTTGTATTTTTTATATTTGAATTAAACTTTTTTGTCACATTTCCAGATCTTCTAGCACTTGCACTAAATGACTTTGTACTTTCTGATACATTATTAATTCCGCTTGCAGCTTCAGTAGCATTAGCTTTTAAAGATGATAACTTACTATCTAAATCTGATAATTTAAAACCGAGTTTATTAGACTGTCCTATAAGCTTATTTATACTTGCTTCTGTTTTTAAAATTTGTTCCTGTATTTTATTTTTGGTGTTTGGATTGAATGCTGATACATACGATTGCTTTAATTGTAAAAGCTTTTTTCTTTGCATATCTATCTTAGCATTAACATTATTAAGAGTTTCCTCAGTATTAGATATCTGAGCTTTTATCTCCTCTTCATTAACTGGTGAACCTCTAGTTTTGTTAACATTTGATGCTTTTGCAGTTTTTGTTGCTTTTGTATCTTCAGATTTATGGAAATTGATTTTAGGTGGCTTAATATTTCTTATTACTGAAAAAGCACTCGAAAGAGTATCTTTTATTACTTGTGATGTTCTATTTAAACCATTTTTAATTGAACTATTCATTTTTGACATTGCTACATCTGCTTGCTTATTTATATTATCAAACATATTTTTACTTGAATTATTTGTTGCATTCTTCATTTTAGATGCAATTAGATCAGACATCATATTTATCTGCTTACCAAGATCACTTTTAACCTCTAAATCAAGACTTATTTTTCCTACACTATCACTCACTTATTGACCTCCTCCCTAAAAAATAAGAGATACCTAGTTTTGGGTACCTCCAAACATTTCTTTTATTATATTTTGTACTTCTTTTACCTTCTCTGACTTTTGTTCATTTGTCATATACTTAATTGGATTATTTTTGTTTCTCCAATCATTTCTTATTTTATGTTGTTCCTTAGTAAAATTCTTAATTACATCCTTATCTTCTTCACTTCTAATAGCAACAATATTTCCAAGTGGAGTTTTTGGCAATATTCCATTCAGTAAAGAACAAAATTCTTGCCAAGTCATATTATCTATCTGTGACAAGCGTATATTGTATTGTGCTGCAAAAGATGATTCTATAAGACTCCAATCCTCATATAAGTCATACCATTTATTCAATACTACTGGGATTTTTCTTTGATATTTTTTCCATATCTTCTAAATCCATATTAGCAATAGCTGCCATTATCGCATTTAAAATAATTATATATACTGGCATTGCATATTCTTGTGATTTAATATACTCACGTGCTTCTTCATTTAACGCAACTGTAAAAATCTTTTGTATCCTTTCTTCATCACTTAACTCTTTGTCTTCACTATACGCTTTTATTGCTATTGCTGCTGCAAAAGAATTGTTTATTTTAAATTCAGTATTTTCATTAAGTTTAATCTTAGGTTTTTGATTTGCATTTGCAATTCTATCAACTATATCATATGCTCTTCCCATTTTTCATTTCCCCCTTATGCTTCAGTTACTGGTACTGGTGTATAAACTGGTTTTCCATCACCTTGTAAATCAAATTCAAGTGGTGCAACATCTGTACTATCTCCGCCACCATTATTTGTTACACTTACTACGCAGTCAAAAGCTAACTTTGAACCATCAGGAAAATTAATTTCAGCCTTAGTAGAACAATCTAGCCCATCAGCAAATGTTGTTCCTGCTATATAATCATTTCCTTCATCTCCTACGTTTCTTTTTCCTTTTAAACTTATAGAAAAAGCTTTACCTGTCATTAATGAACGTTGCCATCCACTTGTAGTCATTGGTGTCCAGTTTTGTACTGTCCCATCAATACTCATACTAAATGTCTCCATGTCAGCTATAGTTTTCATTTCTTCTTCTGTGCTCTGTTTACCTTTTATTCCAATCTTAAATTCTATATTATAAACTGGATAAACTCCACTTGATACTGTTCCTGCCATAATTATTACCTACCTTTCAAAATAAATTATTGTTTCAATTACAAATTCGAATATTCCATTATCATCAGTTCCTAATTCAATAGGCTCTGATGACTTCATATCGAATTTAATTATTTTATGTCCACCGATTATTTTATTTTTATTACAAACTAGACAGTCATAAACCTCTTGTGCTTTCTTTTCTGCACTTGTAACATTCTTAGACCAATGTACAAGTATTGATATTCCCTTAGTTGAATATGACGTATTATTTAATCCTCCTAAGGCTATATTAAGCTTAACTCCTTGAATACCATAAATTCCTATGCATTGTTCTTTAGTTGCATCAATTTTTCCCGTATACCATTGAGGGCAATCTATTACAGTTTTTAAATAGTTTTTTACTTCACTTAATAGCATTAATATATTACCCCCTTACTTAACTGTTTAAAAAACTTACCATAGGTATCTATAATCCATTGCTTTTTAGGACCATCAATATATGTTTCCATCCACTTGCCTTGCGCATTTACGTTTTTATCATGTCTAAAATTAAATTCTGGATGCCAATATAAACGCCTAGCATATGGAGTATCAAATATTATTTTGCCAATCATATTTTTTATATCTGTAAATCCACTTTCTTCTAATGTTCCTGTATCTTTGGGAACTACTGCACTTGTTACAATATCAGTTAATACTGCTTCAACTGTCATTTCAAAAGCTTGTTTGCTCGCATTTTCTAATATTCCAATCTTATCTGAATATAATTTAATATCAACTTTAACATTCATGATAAATTCAACTCTGTACTAAATACAGAACCATCTGGATTTAGTGGCCTTTCAATAGAAAATATTTTCTTGTTAACTCCATCTTTTTTTATATATCCTTCTTTAATTGGTATATCTCCTTCTATAACAACTTTGCCACATAATGTTACAAGTTGTCTCTCTGCTGTCATTACTTGCCTTGTTTTGTCTGTATAGATGCATTTACCATCAAATACTCTTGTCTCTTCTTCTCCATCCTCACCTAATTCAGTTTTAAATACTGTTATAGATGTATTGGCTAAAAATCTTGGAAAAGGTAATTTCATTCCCATGTTATAACCCCCTACAAGTTAACCCTGTATCATTTAGATAATTTAATACCTCTTGTGAAGTAGTAACTCCATTAACTTTATTAGCTTTAAAACTTATGCTCGTACTTCCTGCACTAAATCCACTTAAAGGCATATCAATATAACTTCCATACCTCTCTACAAAATCAGCATGTACACATATAGCCTTTTTAACTTTATCCTTTTGAAATTCAGTAAGGTTATTAAATCCTATACCAACTATTCTGTTATAAGTGAGTGAATTAATTTGATCTGTTGCTTTTTCTAATTTACTATTTAACTTATCAGTTATTTCTCCTGAAAAACTGTTGTAATATTCTTCATCTACATAAGTCACAAAACCACCTACTTGTCATCTTCTTTATTCTCTGACTCAGTTGCTTTTATCTTTTCAATTATTCCTGCTTGACTAGATGCTTTACCAATATCTATATTATTTTTTTCAGCATATGAGATTAATTCTTCAACACTCATATCATCAAGAGTTTTATCTTTAATTTCTTCTTCAATTACTTGATAATTATGATTTTTAAACCATTCCTTAAGTTCTGGCTTATCTGTCGTACCTATTCCATTACAAAATGATACACTAGCACTTACACCAGTATAATTTTTATTAGGTGCTAATATCTTAGCCATTTGCTTCACCTTCACTTTCTATTACTAGTTTATTTACTGTTTCTAGTTTATCCTGTGATATAGTTCCAACTCTTATTGAATCTTTCTGCATTTCATAGCCAGTACGGCTTTTATCTAATTCATCAGGAGTAGGAGTGCCATGTTTGACACCCACATAATGACCATTAATGTATTTTTCTCCTGTTGAAACCTCTGTATAATCTTTATATTTCATAAGCTCACCTCAATTATTTTATTTTCAAGTTTCTAAATACTGCTGCTGCTTTTGATTTTTTAAGTGCTAATGCTGCAACCATTTCAACTTCACCTGTCTTAACTGCACCTGCTTTTGTATAATCAGGTAGCCATGTTTGTATTGGAGAAACTCCTGCCATAGAAACTCCATGTAACCCATCAAGTCCTAGTCTTGCAGCATAAATAGAAGTTGTTCCTGCTGTTCCATCAGTTTCAATTACATCATTGTTTAAACCACTCTTTGCTCCTAAATCAATTATTGGAATGTTTCCATACATTTCAACTTGCTGTCCCCAATTATCCTTTGTAACTTGGTACATTGATGCTCTTCTAGCACATGCTCTTATCTTGGCTGCCATTTTAGCATTAACCCCTACAAAATCAGGAGTACCATCTAATCCTGTTAAGAACTCATCAAACATATCTAAAAAAAGCATATAATTTTCTGTTATCTTAGCTGCTGTAGATAAGTCAATTACTGTTTTATCTGTGCCATTATTATATTCAGTACTTGAACCTGTTAATGCTTTATCAAGTCCATCAAATGCCTTTGCATCTGTAGCACTATCACCATTTATACAAGTATCATTAAATAATGCTTGTGCTGCTTTTATTTTCTGCTGTGACTGTAAAGTTACTTCATCAACTATACCACCCATATTTGCTATAACTCTATCAATCTGATAAGAGCCACCAAATACTTTAAGATCAACTGTATGTCTTTCTTTATTTACTTCTTGAGGTGTATATTCTTCATTTACAGATCTAAATTGAGCAGTTGGTTGTGTAGTTAATCTAGTATAACCATAAGTTAATGTTGCTCCACCACCTGTTGGTGATACTGCATCATCAAAAGTTAATCTGTCTAATAAAAAGTTATTCTTTCTGAATTCATCAATAACTCCTGCTGTAATATCGTCTTGTACGTTTTTCTGTGCCTCTGCTAATGTTATTGCCATAAAATATCATCTCCTATAAATATTATTGTTTGCTTAATTGTCCTTGCAATTTTGTCGCTATAGCATCATGCATACTCATTCTTTGATCAGGTGGTGTTGGATTTGGATTAGGATTCCCAAAATGAAAACCAGGGTTTGGCTTAGAATCATCCACTGGAGACTTATCCTCTTTAAATAAGAAAGCCTTATCCTTTTTTAATCCCTTAACCTGTTCATCTAATCCAGTGACCTTTCCATCTTCACCAAGAATCAACTTTGTTTTATCTATAAGTCCTGCAACTAAATTAGCATCTTGAGCTGTATCAGCAACGGCTAATTTAATGGCATTACTTATTTTCAAATCTTTAAGTTGTTCATCAAATGCTTTCGCATCATCTTTCTGTTTTTGAATAGCATTATCTAACTGAGTTTTTAGTTCTTCATTATCTCCTGCATTGTCCTTTGCTATTTGAAGATCTTTAGTAAGTGTTTTTATTTGTCCCTCTGCTGTCTTCTTAGCTTCATTAACTTCATCAAAACGTGTCTTTGGTATATACGTCTCTAACTCCTTTCCTGATGCATCAGCTATCTTTTTCGCATCTTCATCACTTAATCCTGTAATACTTAAAGCCTTTACTTGTTCTAAATTCATTTTCAATTCCTCCATTCATTTTTTACCTTGTATGCCAAGTTCAGAATTAAACCTTTTAATGCCATGCTCAGGGCATAATAAAAAGCCTTAGATTTCTCTAAGACTTTTTTTGCACATTCATAATTTTAAGTATAAAAATAGCACTTACCTTATTTGGGGCAAGTGCTTATTAATTATTATATATTTCATCATAAAGTTTCTGTAAAATCAATCCATCTTTATTCAGATATTCTTGGTCTTTTGTTAAACCTCTACAAACTATTTCATCATCTATTTCTTCTAGTAATTCATCAATAGAATTATAATTGCTTGCATTAATACCATATTTCAACAATTTTTCCTTTTGTTCTTCCGATATGTTCATTGCATTATTTACCTCCTCTTGGATTTGTTTGAATTAAAGTTCCTGTTTCTGGATTAATAGAAACAACGTTATTTTCACCAACATATTTAATACTTATTCCATTATCCTCTGTTCTTAATTCTTTTATTCTTATAGGATTTTTTAAAGTTTCTATAATATCAAGTATTTCAACACCACATCTTTTTTGCTCAACTGATCCAATTATTCTTTCAATAAAATGAATTGAATGGGCTTTAATTTCTATTCCACCACTTGTTTTTATACCTATTAATTTTTCTTTTATCAGTTTGTCTGTGTACTTATATAATTTATAATCGGCTAAAGATGTTAAGCTGCCATTGGTAATTCCTCTATAATAACCTTTCATCAGTCTAAATTCTTTATTGTTATTATACTTCAATTCTTGAAACTCTTGCAATGTATCTGGTAAATCTTTTCCCAAAACTTCTCTAAATTTATTATACATTTTTAAATCAGAATTATGATTAATTTCTTGAATACTTCTAACATCAATTTTTTCTCTTTCCTGATTTCTTCTTAATTCTTTGTGTGTATTAAGATGTGATCTTAATTTATCTTCTAGAACTTTTAATTTTCTTTGTTCATCTGCTCTGCTTTTTTCATCACAAGTGCCCTCAATAATTCGCTTTTGTATTCTTATTTGTCTTTCATATCTTCTTTGTATCTGCTCTGCATTATATGTTTCAATAGCTTTTTTACCATCAGGTATATTAGGAATAGTTGTAACTTTTTCAAAATAGGTATTTAATGAATGACGACAATTGGGGTGCAACAAACCCTTTTTAATGGCTTCACTCAATAAATGATATTTATCTTTATATTTTGCAATGTATTCTTTACTTGGATGTGAAAAAACATCATCTATTAATATCTTACCCTGCCATGGTTCACATAATGGGCATGTATTAGCATGAGCACTACATACTACAAGGTGTATATTCCATTCATCACGTTTACTCCCCTCTCCAAGTAACATAGTTCTATGATTTGCAGTTCTTAAACACATCTCTGAATAATTTACAATATTAACTCTCTTACCATCTTTATAACTAATACTATTAATTCCTTGCTTTAAGAAGTCTTTAGTTGCCATATCAATAGCTTGATTTAATGTCTTAGCACCTGCTTGCATATACATTTGACTTTTAAATATTGTCTGCCTGTATACATCATCCATTCTACGTAAAACTGAATACTGAGCTTTCTTTAAATCTTCTGTAACTACTTTCTGTAAAGTATTAATTTTCTTTTCATTGATACCAAAAAACGAATTATCTTCTGGCACAGGATTATGCATTACTTTTGCAATAGTAGCTTTTAATTCATCTATTTTATTTTTAGGTTTTATATCCTCTGGAAAATAAATAGAAGCTTTGTCTCCAATATGAAAGAACCTTTTTACTTTTCCTAAAAATCTATTAAACCTATTTAAACCACTTACTTTACTTGCCTTAAGCTGCTCATTAATACAATTTTGAATAGGCTTACTATAACTCTCAACTATCTTCTTATTTCTTTTTCTATATTCTTCTATACTACGTAATTTAGATCTTTGCCATTGTTCCCATTGGAATTTTTCTTTTTGTTCTTCCCTTTTGTGAAAATAAAAAGTTCTATGCATAGATGATATAAGGTCAAGTTCCATCTGCTCAAATATTTTTCTGATATCATAACTCTTCTTCGGCATTTTCATCACCTGAATTATCTAACTGATCATAGTCATCTATAACTTTTGGTTCATCAGCTTCAAGCATTCCATTCTGTTCTTTAATTCTTTGTATTTCATCTGCTTTTTGCTCATCAGTCCATGTATCTCCATACATTTCATTTATACACTGTTCAATTGACATAACACCATAACTCTTAGCTTGTCCTACTGTCTCAACAATATTATCAAATGAAGGAGACGCATATTCTCCAAACTCAATAGATGCTTCATAATCTCCTGCAGTCTTCTTAGTAGTTAAATCATTAACCTTTAATGATATTGCAACAAGTAAAGGAATAACATCTGTAAGTTTATCAACTATCTTCCCTCTTGTATAAAGAGTTGTCTTTTCTTTTTCTCTTTGGCTTTCAGCATTATCAGTTTTCTTAAGATCTATTCCTAATGTGGAAGGTGATATAATACCCTGTAAACACACATCAAGAGCACTAGCATAACTTTGAGTAAATGCATCATAGTTAATATCTGCCTGCTGTAAGCTTATCTCATTCTTTGCATTTTCATTCATATCATTTCCTGTAGCAATGAATCTATTGTCAAAGCTGTTTGGCTTAAGTATTTCTCCTGTTTCAGGATTACGTGGAAGAAGTGATTCTGGTATATATTTATTAACTCTCCCATCTCTTATAGCATCTATCCACTGACTTAATACTTCGTCTAATGCATCAAATGAATCTGACTTACTATCAAATATACTTTTACCCCTATCTTTAAACTTTGCTGATCTAAAGAATTTAATAGGCACAGCCATAATAAAATCACCATTAAAAGTTAAATTTTGAAGTTCTGCAACATCAGCTACTAAATTCATAGGCACTTTCTTACCATTTTCATCAAGTAAACTGTAATTTATATACCCTTTTCCATATGTTTCTTCAAGCTTGTATGTCTTATTATTTTCTAGGTATTCAGTATAAAATATTATCTCTTGAAGTCTGCCACGTTTATAATTATAAGATACTCTGTCACCACTAAAGAACTCAATTATTGGATAAGCTGTTATATCCGTATCCATACTTAATTTAAAAGCTCCATCACCAGTAACAAGTGTATCAACTACTGCTGTATTAAGTAAATCTGTAAAATCATTGTCCGTTGCTATTTCATCCCACATACCATTTAATACATCACTGCCTAAGTCTATATCATCAAGATCACTTACAACTATGTCAGCTAATGTATCACATATTATTGAAGGAAGCCCTGAATGTATCTTTCTTATATCTAAATTATCACTTGGTACTGCTGCCCAAAACCTTGACTTGCTTACAGCATCATTTGTTGTCTGCTTAAAGAATTGATCTAATTCGGATGAATCACCACGATACCAAGTTCTGTTCCTTAATACATTACATTCATATGTTAATGATTCTTTAATTGTTATGCTGTGATTACTTGCAGGAACAACATGTAAATATTTAATTGCTGCTTTCGTTAACACGTTCTTAATCCACCCCACTTTCTATCACTCCTATCTTATACAGTCTTTCACACCCTTTTATATCTTTCCAACTCTCATTAACCAATATCAATCTCCTTTATATGTTCCAATTATCTTTCTGTATGGAATCCATGCATAGCATGATGAATCTATAGTGTGGTTGTTCTTATCTTCTGGAATGTCTTTGTCTTCTTCCCATGAATAAGTCTCAAGCTCTTTTATATGCTCAATACAATGGTCACACACAGAATAAAAGACTCCATCAGTACTACCAAGCCATGATAATACAAATTCTATTCTATCTATAATTTCAACTTTCTTATAGCTGTTATTAAAGTTATATACATTAGGATGTAATCTCTTATATTTAATAAGTTCAGTTATTGTTGCCTGGTCAGCGCTATCTACAAATATATTTCTTGCAAGTCCCCATTTTCTTCTATTCCTATCTAAAAATTTAACAAACTTAACTGCTGTGTCAGATGGTGCTAAAGGCTGTTCTTTATTGTCTTTGTTGTTATAAACTCTTTCATCTAAATAAACCAGTTTCTTATCATCTGTTATACCTAAGAATGTCATAGCAATAGTATCATGACTCTGACTTGAGTATGATGTATCAAGTCCTGCTGTAAATTGTATAAATCTTAATTTCTTAGCCTGCTCTTTAGATATAAGGTTTTTCTTTCTATCAAAGTTAGGGAATATTAATCCTGTAGCCCTTCCTCTAAGTCCTTCTATCTTATTCTTATAAAGTTTAGTACCTTTTGGAGCACTTAACTTCTTTTTCTCTATATCTGCTTCACTTAAAGATGCATTATCATAAAAAGAAAAGAACCAGTATACCCAGTTCTTCTTTGTTTGACATCTATTTAAATCTTCCATAATTGAATCAGGAACATCTTTTTCATATTTCTTTAATGGCCTGCTACAATTAATAAATTCATCATACACTGATAGATTAGGATCATCAGGATTAAGCGTACCCATCAGATAATCGTTTCTTGTAGATATTTCTCTTACAAAGTCTATATCAGCTGTATTAATTTCATCAATCATAACACAACCGAACTGAGAACCAAGGGCCATCTTCCACTTGTCTTTATTATCATATCCTAAAACATAGATTATCTTTTCGCCTTTAGATGTCTGATATCTTATATGTGGAATCTTATTATCTTTATCACCATTTCCATTATATTTAACAAGTTCTCCAAACACATCTAACAATCCATATTCTTTTTGTATAATATTCTTTTCTGCAACTCCTGTTGTCTTACTTGCTATAATGTGCATTTTCTTATCTGATTTAGCAACATTAAGCATAAATTTTACTATACCGACTGTAGTTTTTCCTGCTGCTGTAGTACCTTCAAGAAATTCAACTGGTGCTTTACACCTTAAGAAATCTTTATATTTCTTAGACAGCTTATATTCATCATTCATTATAGCCACTCTCATTTAACTCATTTAATATTGAATCAAGTTTTTTAGTACTATTACTATTTCCTTTTTTATTATCTTCACCTGTTATCTTACTCCTTTGAGCTTTTATTAATTTAATACGTTCTTTCTGTTCTTTAGTTGCAAAGTCCCAATTTTTATGAAGTAATTCTTCATAAGTATTTATCATCTTGCTTAGTCTATCCATAGCTTTAGAATTAATATCTAAACTGTTATTTTCTTTATCCCATGCAAACTGTATCTCATATTCCTTAGAATTGTTTTTTCCCCAACTTTCTTTTTTAAGCTCTTTAGTTAAATCTTTTTTATTTTTAACTGAAGTTATCTTTTGGCTTACTAATATCTTAGCCCATAATATATCAATTGCATATCCAAGCTTATCAACCTTACTTATTTCTAAATTAGCAGTTTGTTCATATGCACTTTTCAATCCTACTGGAAACCATTTTTTAATAAACTCATTAGGAAGTCTTTTGCTTTCATCACAATACATTCCATGCTTAAGAGAATTTAAATTTCCCTTAGGAGCTCCTCCATTGTTACCTATTGCATTCTTGTTTCCAGATGGAGCACCCACATTACCTTTTAATTTTCTATTCCAATTATCTTTATTCTTCCATGCATAAACTCTACTTACTTTCTCATTTAACATATCAGCTATTTCTTTAGGCTTAAGCTTTCCTTTATTGTCTTTAAATATTTTAAATGCTTTATCTCTGTTTGGGCTTCTTGAGTTTGCCACAATTAATTACCTCCATAAAAAAGAGAAGACCTTAATTAGCCTTCTCCTCATATCTTTTAATATATTTATATAATGTTGTTCTACTTTTTAAATTCAAGAGTTTTGTAAATTGCACTGCACTTATCTTTTTGTCTTTCCATTGTTTATAAAGTTTCTCAAAACCTTCTGGAAGTGGTGCTAAAGGTCTACCTTTATATTTTCCTTTAGCTTTAGCAATTGCAATTCCTTCTGCTTGCCTAGATCTTATCTTTTTTCTTTCTTCTTCTGCTATAGCTCCAAGAACTTCAATAAGAATATTATTAATCATATCGAATACCCATTCATTACCTTTTGGCAAATCTATAAGTGTAGTTGGTATATTTAATATCTTTACTCTTATCTTATTATTTTTAAAATAATCAAGTTCTTCCTTTAATCCTTCTTTATTTCTACCAAGTCTATCAAGTTCTTTGATGATTAAAATATCACCTGCTCTTAATATAGTCTTAAGCGCCTGATAATTTTTTCTGTTAAAATCTTTACCACTTTGCTTATCTATATAAATATTTTGATATTCTAGCTCTGAACAGTAATTCTTTAACGCCTGAATCTGTCTATCTTCTTTTTGATCCATACTTGATACCCTAACATATCCAAAAATCATAAATTCAATTCCCTCCGAAACAATATTTTATGATTTTATTATAAATGTTCATTTTGAGTATGTAAAGTATTATTGAACACTTTTGTGGTTAAATTTCTATAAAATTTATTTAATTTCTTCAAATTTTTTATTATTATATCTGTTCTTTATAAAGTGCACCTAAAATGTACACTTTATTAAAACAAATTTATAAAGTCAAACCATTATGCTTAAACCCACTAAATACAATACATAAGGGCTAATTTAATTGAGTTGCTCTTAGGTTGAATTTTTAATAAAATTTTGATTGAAGTTTTTTTAATTATTATTTAAATCTATCTAAAGCCTTTAAATTCAATAGCTAAGCTATATTTCTCACTCTACTTTTAAATCCGCTATAATACCTATGATTACTGATTAATATTTTTTAATGCTTATATTAGAAAGAATTTTTTTATTAGTATCCAAATAAGTATGTTCCCCTACATTGCTTATTAATAAGCAAAATTATAATCTATCATCAGTTATCTTTGCAGCTTCTTCTCTGTCTTTCTTAGTAAATCCTAGATATAATTTTGTTGTTTCTATGTTCTTATGTCCCAAACATTCCCTTACATAATTTAAATCATGAGTTGCATCCCATAATCTCATTGCATATGTCTTTCTCATACTATGGCCCCCTATATGTTCTATTTTTAAATCTTTTCCAACATCAGCTAAAAATTCTGAATATGATTTAGATGTTATATATTTTCCTTTATTTGACTTAAAAGCATATTCCGATTTTATTTTATTTTTCACATATCTTTTTAAAAGTTTTTTTAAGTTATTCTTTATTTCTGCTTGTCTTGACTTTGGCTTCTTTAACTTTATATTCTTATTTCTAATTTTCTTTTTCTTCCAACGCTTATACTGTTTCTGCTCTTGTATTCTAAAATATCCATTTTCTAATGCTTCTTTAATTTCTCCTATCGTTAAACAAACTAAATCTTCTGTCCTATATCCTGTTGCAATTCCAAGTTGAAAAAGCATTAAATTTCTTTTTGGATATTTTTTGCTCATTTCTTCTATTCTATATTTAAACTGTAAATATTCTTCTTCTGGAATTGGTTCAGATGGCTCCTTTATTTTTCTGTCTAAATCATCATCTGTAAAATTCATTGTCTCACTTGTTTTATAACTCCGTGTTCTTTTTTCCAAGCCATATGTTTCATACATTCCCGAAGATCATCAGTTTCAATTGTGGGATTTATTTTTTTGCATCCGCAATATGGACATGATAAATATTTATTTTTAAACATATTTTTGCTTATATCTGAATTCATTAAAATAAATTCACTATGACATCCCTTACATTTATAACTTTTATATATTTTCTTCATATCCTCACCTCACAATACAATATAAATAAAAGCACATACGATAATGTATGTGCTTTGTTTAAATCTATATTCAATTTTTCACCATACCGAAATCCTAACATTATTTTCTTAATTTGTCCATAAAATTTTCCTTTACTTTTCCTCAAATCTTCCTTAGTTCTTCCCTAATTTATCCTTAAATTTTCTCTATTTTTTCTTATCTAATTTTATAAATGATTAACAATAACCTATTCCAAGTGCAAATTTATATAATGCATCTTCCTTTAATTTATAATATTTATTCTTGTCTATTTTTAATTCATCAATTATTTCAGTCATTGTCATATTATCATTAAAGTAACCTGTTTCTATTATTCTTTTACTTCTTTTATCAAGATTATCAAATACAAAACCTATTGCATTTACTAATGCTCTTTTATATTCAAGGTTTGCCACACTTTTTCCAACAGGATCAGCAGTACTTATGTTTTTATCAAGAATTATATCTGGTCGTATTGCACCACCTAATCCAGGAGTTTCAATTGATATAAGATAATATGGATAATTTTTTAAATCATTTTCTACTGCAAACTTAATTTTTTTATTATTAATTCTCATTTTGTCACCTATCCTTTTTACATTATGGTATAATTTAGATAGGCGTATTAGAGAACTGGTGTTCAAGTGCAATTCTCTAATATATTTTATGGTGTTCTTTATGAGCACCTTTTTTTATTCATAAAGTCTTAGCATTGTGAAATAAAAAAACACCGTATATCTCATTGTAGATAATACGGTATTTATAATATTAATCTTATTAAACAAATTTACTTAATAAACTGTGGGCAATTAAAAATCATGTCATCAATTTTTTTAAATACAACTTTTTCATCAATTTTATATATTTTCATCATAATTTTAGAAAACAACTCTTTTAGATCATAATATTTAACATATAATTCATCACTTGATAGTTTTTTAACTACTTCTTTTACTTCTCCATGAACAACTTTACTTCTTAAGTTATACATCCACTTAACTAAATCACGTATATTTTTTCTTTCTTCTGCTTTATTAGCTGCTATAATGCTTGAATATAAAGATACCCTATAAGTAAGTTCACCTTGTCCTTCAACTAATAATGCTTCTAAACCTGTTATAATATTTAATATACTAATTTCAATTGACATACTTGTACAAGCATTAACATATTGATTGTAAGCATATGACCACCTTGTTGGATGATAGTTATTTTCTTTTTTCTTTTTTCTTTGTTCCTTATTATATTCAATAATCAGATTAAATGTATCTTTTAAATCACTAATATTTTCTTCATTGATATTTATTTTTCTTTTATCTATTTGATATTCATTATTTTTTGATGAATAATAATTGATCATTGTACAAGATAAATCCTTTATAAAAGAATATGTTACATCATCACTTTCATCTGCATAGGCTTGAATATGAACCTTTGGCATACTAAATTCTAATGCCCTATAAAATAATACTATGTTATTCTCATATAAATTTTTTGAATCATCAATCTGTACCATTGTTTCTTTAGCATTTTCATAACTCTGTCTCAATACTATATAATTATTTAGTTTATATTGTTCTTTATCAAGTTCGATATTCTTTATATAAAACTTTCCCAATTCATTCTCCCCCCTTAATATCTAATCTATAATTAATATATACTTTATTAGTATATTATACCATATTTTAAATACCATTTTATTCAATTTTCAAAGATCATAACTTTCTATCTAATTCATCAAATCTACATATTGCTTTTTATTCTTTTAACTGCTCCTATACAAGCGGAACTAATATCCGCTATTTCTCCTGTAGTTAAAATTTCTTTAGTTGCTTGTAGAAAATTAATTATATTCTCTACTTGTTTAACATTTTTATCCATGCTTTAAACCTCCAATTTTTCTTAGCTTGGCTTAATATTTAAAAATAAATATTATAAAAAATATTAAAGCTATAATATTTAATATTTCTGCTTTGTAAAAAGCCTTAAAATTTATATCTTTTACATTAACTCCACGTTTTTTTGCTCTTATATATGATTTAAATAATCTTTTTGACGGATTAATAATATCTATTAAACATGAAATTATTAAAATTATAGCTATTAACTTCACTCTCTACACCCTTTCTTATATATTGCTCTACCTCACTTTAAAATTTTAATTTTATAATTTTTTATATAATCATCTGCAATTACAAAGTTATTACATTTTTCTTTTTTGTTTAGATTTTTATTCTTTAAATCGTAGTTAAAACATTCTTCACAATTGAAACATGCTAAGTCGCTGTCTTTTCTGCTATATGAACAATCAACATTGTTAGCACATATACAATTACATATCATTACTGCTTCACATCTATTCTTTCTTTAATTGCATAAAATTCACTTATTTTTATTTCTTCTAAGCCTTTAGGAACATCTTTATCTCCTAGATGCTCACTAGATATTTTTATATACATCACATTATTTTCATCAATAAGTTTTGCTAAGCTATATCCACCAAATCCTAAACTTTTAAAATAATCATTTGCATATGGTTCAAGTATATTTATTACAAATTGTTTTTCTATAGCATAGTTCTGAAATGACCTGCTTAATTTCCCATTTGCTCTAAACATACATAATCCACAATCTGAAGGTCTTAACAATTCTTTTTTAAAAGTCTTTTTGTCGCATTCATTAGGAATAATTCCTATTCTTATATCTTTTTTCTCATATTCATTAAATGCCTTATTACAAAATCCATCACCAGTAACATAATATTTTGTTGTTTTTATCTCGTGATTTTTAAAAAAATCACATACACATTTCTTCTGAAACTCAACTCTTTCTATATATTTTTGATAATCTTTATATAACTGAGAATCTTTACCCAGTTTAAATGCTTTTTCCATATTTCTACGCCCTTTCTGACTATTATTTAGTATTCTCACTTATAAACCATCTTCCAAACATTTCACTTGGAATAATATAAGCACATGGCTGCCATCCACAAATTATGGGATTATAAAATTTTAATTTTCTTTTTTTATTTTTAATTTCATTTCTGTAACTATCTTTACTTATTTCACTTGTTATCACAACAGATTCACTTTTAAGACTTTTTTCCCACGCTTCAATAAATGAATAATATTTTTGTTTATTTATTTTACTAACAGCCATTTCTACTCCTCATTTTTCTTTTTATCTATATATCCTATTTTTATTAATTCCTTTTCAAGAGCTTCTCTAAGATTTAAACCATTAGCCATATCATCTTGAACATTAGGAATTACTATATCTAAAATCTTATTTATAATCATTTTAATTACCTCATTTTGTAGGAGGATTTCTCCTCCTACTTTATAAAAATTGTAACCTTAACTTAGCTTGTAATCCCTTTGTTAGTCACAATATTTAACAATTTCTAAATTCTTAATTGGAACATATCCTCTTAAGCCACTTAACTGTGCAACTATTTTTTTATTAAATAAAAAAGGTGCTCTTTTAACTTTAAATTTTTTATCTTTGTATGTTATTGCATTTGGACACCCTTTAAGAATTACTGTATCTCCAACTTTAGGTAATCTTCTATTTGACATATTAACCACTCCTATCGTATTACATCTAATGATCCAAACCTCTGATATTTTCCTATCCATACTAATTTTGTTGTAGCAGTTATTCCGTTTCTGTCTTTAGCTGTAATTATTTCTGCTATATTTTTATCTTCAGTATCAGGATTGTAATACTCATCTCTATATATAAAATTTATAATATCTGCATCCTGTTCTATTGAACCTGATTCTCTTAGATCTGAAAGTTTAGGTCTATGATCAGGTCTTTGCTCTGGTGCTCTTGAAAGTTGAGCTAATGCAATTACTGTAATATCTAATTCCTTAGCTAATGCTTTAAGTTCCTGAGATATATACGATACTTCCTGTTCCCTTGATTGAGTTTTCTTTGAAACTCTTATAAGCTGAAGGTAATCTATTATTACAACATCTAATCCTTTTTGTATCTTTACTTTTCTGCATCTTGCTTTAATATCACTAAGCATTCTTGATTCATCATCAATAAATAACTTCCTTTGTTCTAAACTTCCTGCTTCCTGCATTATTTTATTCCACTCGTTATCATTCAAGTTTCCATTTTTTACATTGTCATAATTAATAAAACATCTTGCAGCTAAAAGTCTATCCATAAGCTGTGCTCTTGACATCTCTATTGAAAATATTGCCACACTTCCATATTGTGATGCAGCTTGTCCTATATTCAGAGCAAAGGCTGTCTTCCCCATTGATGGTCTTGCTGCAATTATCATAAAATCTGTTCTTCTAAGTCCAGATGAAAGTTTATCTAACTCTTTAAATCCTGATGATATTCCTCTTAGTTTTCCTTTATTTTGATATCTTTCTTCAAGATCTTTAAGAGACTCTTCCATTGCTTCTTGCATACCTATTATTTCTCCTCCCTGCTTACTAGATTGAGCATAAAGCAGTTCATCAGATATATTCTCAACAAGCATATTTATATCTTCGTCATAAGCCTGCAAACTAAGTTCTCTACCTGCCTTTATAAGTTTTCTTCGGCTTGATTTTTCTTTTATTATTTTTGCATAATCACTTACAAGTGAATATCCAATACCTGTTGCAAATAACTCTGTAACATAAGTTACTCCTCCACACTTGTCTATTAGATTATTCTTTTTTAAATATTCAAGAAAAGTTATTAAATCAATTCCTATGTTCTCATGAATAAGATATTTAATCGCTTTATATATTTCCTTATGATTACTTGCATAAAAATCAGATTCATTAAGATATCCATCAACTTCTAGGAAACTTTGAGTATTATTTAATATGCAACCTAAAAGTGTTTGCTCTGTTTCAACAGCACTTGGTAATGCTCTAATCTCTTCCATTCTAAATTCCTCCAAACTTGCTTATATCTATTTTGACTGGTTCTTTCGGCGTTTTATTTCTAGGCATTGAGAGAATTTTATTTTCCTGTTGTTTTACTGAAAATATCCCACGCCATCCATTCATAATGCTATTCTCAATCATTTCTATTTTTGATTCATCATCATTTGCTAATTTACTAAGCCTATTTAATATTTTTTTTAGTGCTAAGGTAGTTAGCGGAATTTTTAAAGATTTTCTGTGTTTTATAAACTCATATATTGCATTTTTTAATTTTTCATTTTGACTATAAGAATCTATAAGCGAATCAAATTCTGTTTTTCTTTTTCTTTTTTCTTTTTTATTATTAATACTTGTATTATTAAGGGTGAACTTTTCTTCACGGGGGGTCGTGAACTTTTCTTCACTATCCCCCCCACCCTCGGGAACTTTTATTCCCCTGCCTAAATTGGGTAAACTTAAATATCGTTTTGTTGATTTTACATCACCTTTTTGATATTTTATATTTGATTCTACATATCCCTTATTTATTAACTGACTTAACCATTTTTTTATAGATCTATCGCTTACTTTATATAATTCTGCAAAATAAGCATTACTAGCCCAACAAATACCATTTTTATTACACAATGCTGTTATTTCACCATAAAGCAATTTGGCATTAGCAGTTAATTCTTTATCATATCTTACATATGCTGGTATAATAGCGTAATAAGATATATTATTCTCATTATCCATTTACATCACTCCCTAAAAATTCTTTAAAAAATCAAGTGCATTTTTATCTGGATTTTCTGATTCAGCTTCAGTTATTTTTACATCTTCATCAGAAACATTATCTAAATCTATTTTGAACTCATGCTTATCATCATGTGGTAATGATGTGGTCATTGTATTATCATTCAATGGTAATGATGTGGTAATACTATTATCATCATGTGATAACACATTGACCATTGAATTATCATTGTGTGGTAATTGTATTACCATTGAATTATCATCATGTAAATTATTGTTATTTTTATTTTGAATATAAGAATATATCAAATTTTTAATAAATTCTGATGCATTATACTGTTCTTTAAGAAATTCCAGTATTACTTTTTCTTTAGGATTTTCTTCATTAAGAATAATTGTTTTTCTTTTACCTTTAGCCATTCTTTTTACCATTCCATATCTGCTTGCTTACCATAAATGCTCCTTTAACATTTGTATATAATGGATCATCAAGCATTACACATTGTTCAGGTAAATCCTTTTGTATAACATCTTTTAATACTAATGAACCTCCACCTGTGAATCTAACAGTATATTGATTTATGTTAACTGATACGCTTATTTCATTTATTATGTCATTCATAAAGGCTGCAAGATCTTTATAGGTAACTTTAATATCTTCACGCTTAATTGCTTTTTCAATATCCTCAAGCTTGTACATCTTATCTGAATTAAGGACTTTAAGTTTTTCATAAAAGTCTAATATACCTATTTTGTAAGTATCTAATGTCTGTGCTTTACCATAATCCATTGCAACAACATTAGTTGTCCTACCACCTATATCAATTATTAGTACATTACTTTCCTTCTCTTTATCAGACAATATAAAATAACTAGAATATCCTTCTGGAACTACAAAAACATCTTTTATACTTATGTTAACTTCTTTTCTCTTATTTGCCTTTACAGTAAATTTGAATTGCTTATTTTTTAGTTGCTCTTCATAGACAGATTTATGTTTCATTTCACTTATTGGAAGTAACAATGTAAGATTAGTTTCTATATCAATATCATCATAAAGTTTTGCCATAGCATAAAGTAACTGTGCCTTATAATCTTTCTGTGTTTTTATATATTCCTTACTAAAAAATCCTTTTTCAAAAAAAGTATATTCTCCATTAAGAAGTACATAATTAAATCCATCAGGATATGCTTCATAACCTTTACTTAAATTGCTTCTAAAATTAATAATATTTCCCTTATCATTCATTCCTTTGACATTGTTATTTCCTAAATCTAAAACTGTTATCATGTCTATATTCCCCCATTACATTTTAATATTGCTAAATAACACATACTGCATATACTTATAAACTCCTTAGGGCTTGTCCTTTTATTAAACTTTACCCTATTAAATTTAATATCATCTGTAGCCATATTAAGAATAATTTCAAAGTCCTTTTTGCAGACTTTTTCTTTTAATTCATTTAAAAAATTAAAAACCATATTTACTTTTCCTCCATTTTTTTATATAATGGAGTTAAGGACGGCAATCCTTAACTCAAAGTGTTTTGAACTCTTGTATAAGGGTTCTTTTTTAATACCAAAAAATATTACCACCTCTACTTCTTTCTTAACATTGTTTAAATTATGTTAACTAACATGTATTCAGGCTTTTCAGCCTATACACTTTTGTTATTTAATCTCTTTTCTAATTCTTCCATAGATAACTCCAATATTTCTGGGCCAAACTGTTTTTCTATAATATCAAACATTACTGTTGTAAGGCTCTCATTGTAGACATCTATATCATCTATTGGATGCATAATTACCTTTATAGGCTCTGTATTTTTTTTCAATACTGTCCCCCCTTGATATTCATACTATGTTAGTTCTTATTTATTTGTCCCTTTTAAATTCTGCTACTTTGAAAATTTAAGCTCCATTATTGCTCTTACAATATCATCAAGCTCTTTAACAGCTTTGCTAAAAGCATCTCTTTCTGTTTTATCAACTTTATCATCTGCACCTATCTCCATAAGAGAATCTTCAAGTTTTAAAAAATCTTTAATTTCTGTATGTACACTTAAAATACAAGCAGATAAATTTTTTATATTTATATCTGGCAGTATACATTTGCCTACTTCATCAGCTTTTATATGCTGATATGCAAGATACTGTGTATCATAAATTTCAACCATTTTAGCAACTATATGATTCGGAGGAACTCTCCTGCCACTTTCATATACTCTTAAGCTATCAACGCTTATATCCATAAGCTCAGATGCTTTTTCCTGCGTAATTCCTTTAGATTCTCTCGCTATTTGGTAAATATTTCTGTATTGTTTGTCCATTCTTTTTCATCTCCTTTTATACTAGAATATAATTAAAAATAACTTTAAGTTGTTTATTCACAGAAAAAAATTTTTTCTATTGTTGTATGATAAAATAAAGCTAACTTATAAGCTACATCTATTGATGGCTTTCGCTTATTAACTTCAAGCATGCCATAAAAACTTGTTGTTATATCTACTGCTTTAGCTACATTTTTTTGAGTCAGATTATTTTCTGCTCTAAGTTCCATTAATTTATTTTTCATTAATTTACTCCTTTCTGAAATTTAATTTAACTTTAAGTTGTTTCTATAATTAAATAATATATAACTTTAAGTTGTTTGTCAATAGTCAAATCAATTTTTTGTTGTTTATATCCTATTTTATAACTTTAAGTTGTAAAATAAGATTATATATTTCTTGGAGGAATTCACATGCAATTAAAAGATAGATTAAAAGATTTAAGATTAGAACACAGTCTATTACAAAAAGATATCGCTAAAATATTAAACATTACTACTAGTGCATATGGATATTATGAACAAGGGAAAAGAATACCTGATTCCGAAACAATAAAAATACTTTCTAATTACTATAATGTTTCATCAGATTATATATTAGGATTAAGTGATTACAAACAATACACTAATGATCCTAAAAATACTATCGCACTTCATAGCGACACTGATTATGATGATATTCCAGATGAAGGTAAAAAAGAAATTAACAATTTTATAGAATTTGTTAAGCAAAAGTATAAGAATAAAAAATAATTAATATAAATTTAATTAAGGAGGTTCTTTTTATGGAAAAAAGCAACAACGACTTATTTGAACTTATATCTAAAATGTATAATGATTTAAAATCATCTATAAATGATATAAAGACAGAACAAATTAAAACTAATGAAAGACTTGATTCTTTATCTTCTGGCATTGGTAAAATGATTACTAATGAAATGGCTGATGAATTATCATCTCAATTAAAAGAAATCAAAACTGATGTTAGATTTGTTAAAAGAAAAGTTCAAGATACAGAAGAAGATGTATTTGTAATTCAAGATCATTTAAAAATTATTAAATAAGGTGTTCTTTAGGAACACCTATATTTTTAACACGGGGGGTAATTTAAAGTGGGTCGTGCAGAACTTTTTTATTATCATTTGTATTTTGAAAATTTACTTTTAAAATCATATGGCAATATGTTTCAAGAACATTTCTATAATGTAATGAATTTTTACAATCCAAACTTCACAAAAATAGAAATCCAAGGTGCAGTTGGAGATAGAGGTTGTGATGGATATTTACGTACTGAAGGAATTTTTTATCAAGTATATGGTCCTAAAGAAACTGTAACTACAGATTCTAATATACAAAAGTATGTAATAAATAAAGCTGAGGGTGATTTTATAAAATTGCGTGATAATATAAACAATGGATATTGGGAACCTATCAAACAATATACATTTGTATTAAATAATTACAGAGGTATATTCCCTGATTTATCTGAAAAATTAAAGGAACTTAATGTTAAATATTCACCAATTAAGTTTGATATTATGGATAGAATAAGTTTAATTAATATATTTGATTCTCTCAATGAAACTCAAAAAATAAGTATATGTAATTGTCTTGCTCCAGAAATAAATATTGGAATAATCAACAATACTATCATAGGAGAAATAATATCATATTTAACCAATAACGTTCGACCTAAAGAAAATAATAACAAGCTTATTGCTCCTGATTTTAATAAAAAATTAAAATGGAATAATTTAAGTGCTTATAATTCTAATGCTTTAACTATGGCAAACTACTCTGTCAATAAATTGGATACATATTTAAAGACATATAGAGGGAATAATATATCCGAAGAACTGTGTTCAATCTATAGTGATTTATATAAAGATGCAAAACAGCAATTTCCTAATGATTCTAATGCTCAATTTAATTATATTCTTAACAACTCTTACAAAAATGATAATTTATCTCCAGCCAATGACTTTTTATATACAACCAATACATATATTATAATGTCTAAATTTTTTGAATCATGTGATATTTTTGAGGAACCACAAGAAAATAAGGAACAAGTATAAACTCTGTTCCTTATTTGAAATCTATTCCTAATAATTTATTTTGGGGATAATCATCACATAAATTTGCAACAATTCTTTTTTTTAAATGATTTGCGAATGCAGTATCATTTTCTAAGTTAGATATTTTTACTACATTTTCAAACATATCATAATTTATATTTAAAATATATTGAACCTTACTTTTTTTACAAATCTTAAGCGCTAATTTTAGCATATTATATACTTGACGTGGATCTGTTTCTGTAAATATACTGTTGTCATGATAAATAAATTCTATATCATGATTATTTTTCAAAAATAAATAGAGCATATCTATACAAAATGTTTTTACATTATTAATGCCAGCTGAATTTTCACCTTCAATTTCTGGTTCAATATCAAATCTTATTTTATTTTCTCTAGTATTATTAGTTACCTTAATTCCAGATACCCTATATTCATCTTTGTATATTGAATCTACATACTCTTTAAAAATATTTGATATAATTTCATCTCTTTTATAATCAATCAAATACTCTGTTGCTGTTAAATCTTCATCAGCCATTGATTTTTTTATGGTATTTACTTTTATATCTATTTCTGACAATATATTATCATATTCTTTAATTTTATACAGTCTTAATTCCATATCTGATAATTTACTTCTTAACGTATCGTATTCATCAAGAGTTCCTTTATCTTTTAAATATTCAATATTACAATTAATTTTGTTGCTTGCTATATTTAATTCATTTTTTAATATATTTATATGTGATTTTAATTTTTCTCTATCTTCTTTTAACCTTATCTTCCTGTTTTTTAAAAGTTTTTCATGAAACTCCGATACTTGTTCGATTGTTTTTTTTATTTGAGAATTTAAAATCACTTTAGCTTCTTCATATAAATTAAAAACTTGTTCTGCTGAAATATCTATTTTAGTATTTAGGCTTTCATCTATTTCTCCTATCAAATTTTTATTTAATTGTATTTCATTTATAATATCATTTTTTTTATACTTAAACTTCTCTAATTCTGTTTTTATATTATTATATTCTTCAGAAATTTGAAATGATTTTAATTTTAATTTTAATGTATCTATTTCTTTAGTTAAAGATTTTATATTTACTCCTATATCAGTTCCTTTAATAATTTCCTTAATATCTTCATTATTTTTTATAATTTTTTTATTCGAGTTTAATTCATTTATTTTATTTTTAAGTTCAGTCTTTTTTTTAATTAAATCTGTATTTATACCTAACAATAAAGAATTGCAAATTAATGCTGTTTCTTGTTGTTCTTTATCTTTACAAATATTCCATGACAAATATCCTTTCTTAGGGATTCTCAAAAATCTTGAAATTAAATTTCTAAATGATAACAAATTACTTTCTGTTTTTATATTAAAGAAAAGTTTTCCCATATATTTATTGAAATCTTTCACCTTTTCTTCTTCATGATCCAAAAAAACATAATTTTTATTATTTACATTTCTTTGAATTGTATGTCTATTCTTATTACTAGTAAAGTCTAAATAAAATTCCCATCCCTTAAGTTTTGATATATTATCTTTAGAATTTATTGATGATCCTAAACAAAAATCTATAATTTTAAGTGATAAAGTTTTTCCAACCCCATTAACTGACTTTCCAAGTTCACTGGTAGTTTTTTTACCTAAAATAATATTTATGTCATTAGGTAGAAATTCAATATTATTAAATGATTCCTTATTTGAATATAATTTATTCAGATACATTATAAATTTCCCCCTTATCATTAATTTCTACTATTCCCATACAATATAATAATTCTAATGTAAGTATTATATCATCAATCGAATGATATTCTGTTAGCAACTTAGTTTCCACGAATTCTTCATTGAATTTTTTCAAAATATCGTCCAAAATTATTGGTTTATTAAGTAGCTTAACTAAAAAAGCTCCCAATCCAATATATGATTCAGATAAAGATATATGTTTAGATGGCAAAATCATAATTTTAATACTCCTTCCATTAAAATTATTACATATTATGAATATATAATACCATAAACAATATGCTGAATAAAATAGCATTTATTCAATGCATGTACAATACATATTGAACGTACGTTCGATATGTATTGTAATTATACCATAATTTCTATGATAGTGATAAATAAAAAAATAAAATAGTATTATTTGATAGACTGAATTATTTAACAAATCTAAAAAATCAATACTATGGTGCTAATCAATCTATTTTATTGTAAAAGGTGTTCATTGAGAACACCTTTTTTATCACTTCAATTTCTTTACAAATATAATTTTAGAACATATGTTCGTATTTTGTGATATAATTATCTCATAAAATTCTATGGGGTGATTAATAATGAAAACTATTTATAATTTATTTAGCTTAATGAATTCTGAAAAAATAATGTTCTATGATTCTGTAAACTTGCAATCTATAGGTTCACTAGGCATATACTTTTCTACGCCTCCAAATCTATCTGTAATTGCACTTGATAACTCTCTCCTATCTAGTAGCCCAGTATATTTATCTGTTTTATCAGAAGAAGTAGGCCATCATTTTACTACTTTTTCTAATCTCATAAGGCCTTCTAAAAGCTATCTTGATAAAATCTATAAAAGTAAAGATGAACATAAAGCTAAAAGATGGGCAGCAAACTATTTAATCAGTGATTCAGACTTTGTACAAGCTCTTAATAGTTGCATAATTTCAATTCCTGAAATGGCTGAATACTTTAATGTAACCGAAGAAATAATAAAATACAAAATTTCCTCCATTGTTACTAATGAAATATTATATTCAAAAATAAGAAAAAACTTTATAAAAAGAGATATACCCTATCTTTCATGTGCTATTTAGTATTATTTATACATATTATTAATTAAAATACGTATAAATGTTCACTTAACTTAATTATTTTATGAAGTATGATTAAACTATATGTATTGGAGGAAATATAATTGAAAACCATAGCAATTTATTCAAGAAAAAGTAAATTCACCGAAGAAGGTGAATCAATAGAAAACCAAATTAATATGTGCATTAATTATGCAAAAAATATTCTTTGTATAACTGATTATGAGATCTTTCAAGATGAAGGTTTTTCAGGGGGAAATATAAACAGGCCACAATTTAAAAAAATGATGAAACAGATAAAAGCGAAAAAATTTTCACATTTAATTTGTTATAGATTAGATCGTATATCTCGTAATGTTGCCGATTTTACAAATACTCTTCAGATTCTTATAAAGAATGATGTATCCTTTGTAAGTATTAAAGAACAGTTTGACACTTCTACTGCAATGGGAAGAGCTATGATGAATATTTCTGCAACATTTGCACAATTAGAGCGTGAAACTATTGCAGAACGTATTAAAGATAATTTAAGAGAATTATCTAAAACAGGCAGATGGCTAGGTGGGCCTGCTCCACTTGGCTATGAATCTATTACGGTTGAAAATACAGATGGAAAAGGCAAAAGCAGAAAGAAACATATACTCAAGATAAATGATACTGAAATAAAAATTGTAAAATTAGTTTTCGAACTTTTTATTAAATATAAGAGTTTTCAACACGTTAGTCGTGCATTAGAAAGCAAAGGTATTTATAGCAGAAAAGGTAGTGTATTTTCTCGTGAGCTTGTAAAACAAATGATAAATAATCCAGTATATGTAGTTGCTGATAAAAAAATTCTAGCCTATTTAAAAGATAAAGGCTGCGAAATATATAAAGAAGATTCAATAAATAATTTTAATGGAATTATGCCATATAATAGACGTAATAAAAAAGGATGTTTCAATAAAATAAACGAATGGATTATTTCAATAGGTGAACATCCAGGAATAATTTTTTCAGATATATGGATAGAGTGCCAAAATATAAGCTCCCAAATAAAGTTAAAGGCTTCAAATAGACAATATACAAGTACTGATGCATTATTAAGTGGTTTAGTTATTTGTGCTCATTGTGGCTCTTCTATGGCTCCACGAAACCAAATATATAAATCTACTGATAATACTAAAAGTCTATATAGATACTATACTTGCAACTTAAAAAGTAAAGCTAGCAAAAGATGTGATAATACTGCTCTTAATGCATATAAAGCTGAAGATTTTGTTGTTAAACGCATTAAGCTTACAACTGAAGACGATATATTGAAATTATATTTAAACAATAAAGAAAGAACCCATATAAAGATAAATAATAAAGAATCAATAAAAAAGCTTAATTCTGACATTGAACTAAATAAAAAATCAATAAGCAATTTGGTAAGAAAAGTATCTTTCTTAGATGATAATGATCCTCTAAATAAAACTTACCAGGAAGAAATTCGAACTATTCTTGAAGAAAATAAAAAATTAGAGAATCAAATTATAACTTTAAATAATGAAAATGAAAAGATAAAGGAATTACATGAAAGTCTAGATCAGATTATTGAGCTATATGCTAATTTTAAAAAGTTTTATGATGTTGTAGAAAATTTTGATGATAAAAAACGTCTTATAAGAAGTGTAGTAAAATTTGTAGTTTGGGACAGCTCTACTAAGACTTTAGATGTTGTACCAATAGGCTCTTCACTTGAGAGAACAGACTTTAATAATTCTTTTGCAAATAAGTCAACTGAGCAGAAGAGATGGCACATGTCGAAATAATTGCAACAATGGCATTTCAAATAATGCAGAATGCATCTCCAAAAGAACTTGAAGATGCAGGACTTGGAACACATTATGTAGACCATGGAAATGCTGTCTTCCCATGTAGTGGAAGTGGAGTTAATTTTACAACTGATTATATTCAGACAAAAGGTGAACCTATAGCTGATCTTACTGAAGACATGGCTGCAGAACAAAAAGCCAGAGTTACGTATGAACATCTAATTAGTCTTACTGATGAACATGATATAAAAGATATATTAAAGTTCTTAAGAGCAAGAGAAATTGTTCATTTTCAAAGATTTGGCGAAGCTCTTCAAAATGTAGAAGATAATTTTTGTGATAATTAAATTATTATAAAAAAGCTGCATTCCAAAACGGTATGCAGCTTAAAATTTATAAAATTAAGAATATAAAATAGTTCTTATAAACTTCGTAAGAAGCTAATTAATTTTTTAAAGCTTAATCTAATCATCTCAAAAAAATACCATTAACACGAAGTATCTATTTCTTACCATCTACTTTATCTAGAATAGTTTAGTTTGCTCTTCTATTTTAAATCTTGCTGCTACAATTACTTCTTTTTCTTCTTCTCCCTTTATATGTTCACTTTTTAAAATTTTTATACCACTCTTAAGTTTTGATGGTATAAGATTGAATACATAGATATTATCAAATCTATTATATATAGAATCTCCGCCAAGTCCAGTTAAACACACAAGCTGGGTATTACTTTTTTTTGCAATATCTATAAGCGGCTTTAGCAAATGGGCTGAACTTGTTTGAGCAAAAGGATTATCCATTATTAGAACTTTTCCACTTTCTTTTCTAGTAAAAATATCCGTTTCATTTTTTCTCATATATGATAATAAGCTTGAAAGTATTACAAATGCTGAAAGGAATCCTTCTCCCCCTGAATTTTTTGAAACTTCATCCCAAGTGATTTGTCTTTGCTTATCTTCCTCAATTTTATAGAGCTTGATGTTTACGCTTCCAATACCAACCACTTCGTCATATAATTTATAAATGTTAATTTTATTACTAATTATATCTTCTATATCTTCATTTTTTTCTAAAACTTCTAAAGCTTGATTTCTTATACTATCAATGTATTCCTTCAATCTAGCTTTATAAAGCTCTTTATTTTCTTCCCATGAATCAACGCTTATACTCAGCATTTTTAATCTTTTGCTTCCAATATTTATAGATGAATTATCATCTATCTTTTCTATATTTTTATGAACATCTCGTATATACTCTAACAAGCTATCTAATATTCTGCCTTCTTCCTTTTGAATAAGTTCAATATCTACCATCAATTTTTCTATAATACGCTTATAAGAATTTACAACAATATTTAACTGTTCCTTAAACTCCACTGGACTGCTTACTAAACTTTTAAGAGTTTGAATTGGATTTTTAAAAAGAGCTTCCTTTTTAAATTCATCTTTTATTTGAATATCCACAACTAAGTTTGTAAGATTCTTTTCTTTTATAATCTCACTATCGCTAATATTTCTTAAATTTCTTTTTAACTTTCCAATATATTCATCTAACTCATTAAAATCTATAGCTATATCTACACTTTCCGTTATAACAAAATCATTAAACTCACTTAAATTAGTTAAGTTGTTTTCAATTCGTAATTTTAATTTATTAATTTTATCTTTTTTATCACCAGTTTCTTTAATTTCTATTTGTAGTTTTTCTATATCCTTTTTAAAATTCTTAGAAATTAATAGCTCCTTTTCTTTCGGTTCTTCTTTATCAAATCGTTCTTTAAGTTTTCTGTACAAATCTTCTAATTTACTTTTAGCAACTGCTAATGCTTCATTGGATTTATTACGTTGTTCTTTTAAATTTTCATAATTCTTTTCTTCTTTTTTAATTTCATCTTTATTTTCAAGTTCTTTATGTATATCATAAGTTTCATTGATATATTGGATTTCTTTTATTTCATACTTATCTGCCTTAATATTAAGTTCATTTTCGACTTCATTGAATTTTTTAGAAAGTTCTTGTATTTTTCTTTTAAGTTCTTTTTCTGAACTTGTTATATCTTTTGTAAGAGCATTATATTCAGATATTAAATCTTCTTTATCCTTTTTTATTAGCTCTCCTTCTCTATAAATATTAAAATTTGAAATTTTTTTCAGTATTTCTATTTCTGTAGACTCGTAAAATCTAATTGAATCAATGCACCTTGTTATTTTTAATTGTATTTCACTATTTCTTTTTTCATCTTTATCTATTTTTAATGTTATTACCTTTAATCTTTCTAAAGTCACCTGCAATGATAATTTATTTTTTTTATATTTTTCATAATCTTCCTTTAATTCTTTAAAAGCTTTTGACTTATCTATATTGTCTTGTATACTTTTATCTAAAATTTTTAACTTTTTCTCATATTGCTTTATATTTTCCTTAGTTTCTGCGATTTCCTTTTCTAACTCAATTTCTATTTTCCTTAGTGAAGAAATTTCGTTAGAAAATAACTTAATTTTTTCTTCTAAATCTTTATATATTTTAGATGTTAAAGATGAATACTTTATAAAATTTCTTTTTTCTTCGTAGAATTTGATGTTTTCTTTCTTTTCGTTTACTTTTTCCTCTAATTCCTTGGTTTCTTTTTCTTTGTCTTCTATCAACTTTAAAAGTTCTTTTTCATTTAAAAGTTTATTATTAAAAGATACAAAAAATTTAACTATATCCAAATCAACAATTTTCTGCTTTATATTATTAAAATTATCTTCTAAATTTTTTCTATTAATTATTGATATGGGAAAAGATGTGAATATGTCTAACGATTCTTTTTCTAAAATTTCTATTTCCTTAGAATCCATAATTAAAGAATATGGAATAAACGGATTGTTTTTGATGAATTTCTCATTATCTTCTAGTAAACATCCATTTTTCTTAAGCCACTCCATTCCATAAGTTATATTAATGTCTTTTTCTCTAAGTTTTCTTTCTATGTCTTTAGGTAAATCTAAAACCTTTCCTGTTTTTAATTTTTCGAGTTCATAAGTTTTATCATCAAAAATTTTTGTAAGTTTTAATTTTTCCTCTTTTATTAAATTTATCTTTCTATCAAAAGCATTAATTATGCTTTCTGATTCCAAAACCTTGCTTTCTTCAAAATCTATATATTTAATTATTTCTTTTCGCTTTTCTATTTCTGCTTCAGCTTTTTTTAGCTCTTCTTCTTTGTTTTTTAAGTTGTTTTTGATTTCTGAAATTTTTTCAAAATTTCTTAGCTTTTGACTTTCCTTTGTTTTTAAATTTTCTTCTTCACTTAATATATTTTCTCCTATACTTTTTCTTTCTTTATTTAAATTAATATCTTCCTCATTAAGTTTTTTATGAATTAATAATAAATTCTGATCATCAAAATATCCTGAAATATTTCTAAACAAACTTTCTTTATACTTTTCATTAAATCTTTTTTCTATCTTGTCAAAATGTGAAATTTCAGCATTTAAGCTTCCTTCTTTTTTATTTAAATAATTAATATCTTTTCTGCAAGTTTCTAATGAATTTTTTAAAGCTTCTTTTTCTTTTTCTAAATCGATCTTTAAATTAGACTTACTTTCCTTTTGGTTTTTTATATTTTCAGCCTCTTTTTCTAAAACTTCCTTTATAGTAAATCCTAAATTGTTAATACGAGGTGCATTATTTTCATTCTTTTTATTTAATATATCCAACTCCGTTTCATATTGTTGAAGTTCTTTTGAAGTATTTTGATATTCTCTATGTATTTTTGCACATTCTATAATGTTTCCTTTTTTTATTAAATTTCTTTTTCTAATTTCGCTTTCAGAAATTGAATCCATTTTTCTTTTAATAGTGTCCTCTAAACTTATTATTTTATCTTTTTTTTCATAAATCTTAATAGATTCTCTTTCATAATTTAAATTTGTAATCTTATCTTTAAATAAATTTATAAGATTTTCTAAAGATACCAATTCTTCTTCCTTATTTTTAAAATTTTGTTTTAGATATATTATTACATTTGCTACTTTATTCTTTAATGCTTCCTTTTTTTGGTTAGTATCTATAAATTCATCACAGGAAACAATTAATTTTTTAGATAACTCGTTAAACAGTTCCATCTTTGTCTTTTTATCTATATTAGCCCTATTAGATCTATATTGTTTTACATATCTATCTATTAATTCTCTGTAGTTTTGGATTCTATCTTCATCTACTTTTAACTTGTTTTCAATAGCTGGCAAAAACCATTCTCTAACTAAGCTGCTGCTATCTTTTGCCTTTGTAAAAAGTTCTGAGAGCCCTGATTCTTTGATATTTATCTTTTTAATTATATTTTCCCATTCTTTATTATTTATTCCATATTCTTCTAGTTTATTAAAATAATTTTTAGTAGTTAATGAATTATTCATATCATAATAATTAAATTTTAAGTTTTTATCTTTTTTCAAATTCTCAAATAATTGTTTAGAATTAGAATAACTTTTTATTGTTCTTTTGCTATTTTTTTCTTCAATTACAGGTATACTTTGAATATCATATTCATTTTTTCCATTATATTCATTAATAAAATTTATAATATCCAGCTTTTCTTTAGAGTTTTCATCTGAGGCTGATTCTTTTTTTCTAACCATCATTCCTGTTAATAAATATCCTGCTTCATCGTCCAGTTTCCATTCTATTAATATGTATGTAGGTATCGATGATGTAAAATAGCTCTCAAAGTTTCTGTCTTTTATATTTCTATATCTTTTATTAACAAAAGGAGCTATAACCATTTGTACAAGTACAGATTTTCCACCACCATTTCTTAAATTTAGCATGGTGTTTTCTCCATCCAAATAAAAAATTTCATTATCTATTTTCATAGTATTATTGTTATAATTTAAATTCACAAATCGTATTTTATTTATCTTACTCATCTATATCTTCTCCTAAAGCTTCCAATACTCTTTTATAATTATTTCTATTTAAAAGATTCCAATCCATAAAACTATCAAGTTTTTTAGTAGTCTTAATCATATCATCACTTTTTATATAATAAATTAGCCCTTGCTCATCCAAAAAATCTAAAATAGTATTTATAAACCCTTCTTTAGTTGTTTTTGATGTAGTTTTTTTATCACTGCTTTTTAAAGCTTCAAATCTTTCGAGTATATTTTCAAAAGCTATTCCACTTTCTGAAACATTTGCATTATTAATAGCTCTTTGTGCACCATCATTAAGTCTATCTGTAATTATATTTAAAAATTCTCCAACTTTCATATATTCTCTTGACTTACTTGTAATTCCCTGTGAACCGTAAAATTCAACTAAAAGAGTTAAAATTACAAATTGAGATAAATAATAATCTTTATCATTTGCCGAGGACTTACACAATATTTTTTTAAGCTCCCCTTTTGAATACCCTAGAAAATCATTATCCTCTTTTGGTATAAGATAAATTACTCCTCCATATTTTTTAACATAACATTCTGAAGCTTCCCCAAGCTCTTTAACTAATTGCGTTACATTTTCATTTTCCGAGTAACTTTTATAAAGTTCTCCTTCTTCTTCTTTCAACTCTCCATGTTTTAATATATAATAAAATATTTTGTTACTAATCTTAATTTCTTCAGTTGTGTATGACATTATATCCTTAGCCCTCCTTCTTTTATAATTTCAAAAGAAACATCTGAGCATAAAAAATTTTTCGTATCTCCAAGTTCATTTCTAAGCCCTTCTAATTTAACATCATCACCATTTAAAATTTTACAAGCTTTTATTTTTGATATTCTTTTTAAACTTTTATTTTTATCTATAATTTCTAAAATACTTTTGTTAAGTTGAAACTCAATTTCTCCAGTTTCAACAGCATTTTTTCGCTCGTTTCTTATTTCTGATATATCTATAATTCTATTTTTTAACATTTCAATAATAACTTCTCTAAATATTTCAACTGTAGGAATTAATGTGTTTAATAATATAGTGCTTTCTTTAATTAATGAATTAATTTCCTTTAAAGAAATTTTTTTTCTCTCTACTGAAAGTTCTAAAATTATTTGTATAACCCCTTTGTACTTTTCTAATCTTTCTAATTTTCTTTTCTTTTCAGCTTCAACAAATCCCTCTTCATCAAAATCAAGTTCTATATCCTCTTCTATCTCATTTTTCCTAATATTTTTTTGATACTCTAAAGATTTGTTTATGTTATAAATTTTTTTTGGTTTCATTCTAAAAAGTGGTCTTAAAAATATATCAATGTTCTCTATTTTTTCTGGATTATTTAATATTTTCTCATAAACCTCACTTCTAAAATTAAACCTCTCAATCAAAGACATTTTTGAAATATTTTCTAGTTCTTTTTCATAAACCTCTTTTAGATCAAAATGTTTCTTTAAAACCATTTGATCTTCATCAATAGTCCTACTTAAATAATGCTCTATTATTTTTAAATTGTTGAGATTTTCTTTTTCTTCACTATTTAATTCCTTTATATGTATATCGTGTTCAATGAACTCATTTATTTTTTCGTTTACCATTGTCCTATGAATTATAAATTTCTTTTTTGTGCTACTTAAAAGATCTAAAGTTCCTTCCATCATTGATTTATAATTTTCTGTTGAATATGCAAGTGGATTTTCTTTGATTTTTCTGATAGTTTCTTCCATTTTCTGTACTCTTACTCTAAGCATATTAAATATATTTTTAATATCATTTACTGCTTTATCATAAGAAGCTTTATCTAAATGCATTTTAAATACAATTTCATGTATGGTAATTTTTAAATTTTCTTCTATTTCTAAAGTAGATAAAATTAAAGAATATCCATCCTCAGTTAAAGAATAAGATACCCTTCTTATGCCTTCTACATATTCCATTTTATTTTTAATAAAGCTTATATTTATATCTTCATATTCTCCTATTTTAAAATTATAAGCTTTAAAATACATTGCTTTTCCTTCGTTACATAATATAGTATTAACAATAAATTCTGCTAATTCCTTGCACTCTTTATAAATAATTGACTTTTTAAAATGAAGATTATTTACTTCATCAATAAATGTACCTATATGGTCAATAGTACATATCTCTTCTTTTAAAGATTGTTCCATTATATATAACAGTACTGCAAATATTAAATTATCTTGCTCATACCCGTCTTCAAAGCCATACTTTTTCCAAGTACCTTTAGCTATACTGTTTCTAAAAAGTAGAGCATATGCTCCAATTTTCTTCATTCGTATATGCTGCACATCTAAAAAACTAAAATTCATTTTTTCCTCCTGCATAAGACATTAAAATTTCATTTCATAATTTTAAATCTGTAATATTTACTATTTCTTGTGGTATAAAAAAACCATCCTTTAATATTTTTTCTATTTGTAATCTGTAATTATTATCAAATTCTCTTAAAAATATTTCGTTAATATGTTTATTCTGTCCTTCTTTAGTTTTAGGTAGAGAAATTTCTTCTTCTTTTGCCTTATCAATCATTTTCTTATATCCATTTACAAAAGGAGTTATATTATACTCTTTGCTAAATAATTTAAATAAACTTTCATATATAATTATTCCTTCATAGTCTAAATCACCAAAGTACAAAATTCTATTTTTACCGTTTGATACATAATCCTCAACAGATATTTTATAATCTTTGAAAGCCTTATTTATATTCTTGCCTCCACCATATATAAGTGTACTTATATATTCCCCCAATATCTTTTTTCCTCCAGAAATCAAATGTCTTCTCATAGTATAATAAGTATCCTTATTTTCCAATATTAAAATCTTTTGAGGAACTTCTTTTGATTTTGAATAATAAGCTAAAGGTTCAGAAGTATCATAATAATTTAAATAGCTTAATTCTAAGCCTAAATTTTTTACAATAGTCTTTCCACCTTCCTTTTGCAGAAACTTTTCTCTTCTCCATATCTGAAAAGATCTTTCATTCATAGAAACAGTTTCACTTAATAGTTCCTCTTTATTATTAAGAAAATCACTTAACATAAGAATATATTTTCTATGTTCTTCATATTTATTTAGGTGATTTTTGTAATATTCAATGCTTAATTTAGGCGAAAGCTTATAGTATATTTCATCCTTTATATCGCTTTTATCTTCTTTTTTGTTTAGTATTCTGTATTTTTTGTATAATGTTGGATTTTTACCATTTCCGCCGCTGCTTTTTACAGGTATGATTTTGTTTTCTTCTAATAAATTTATAACTATATTAACTAATTCTTCATAATTTTCTGTTTTGTATGTTTTTTCTATTTCTTCTAAATTTATAATTTTATTGTTATTATTTAAAAATAGTTTCATTTTTATTCATCCACATCCTAAATTTTTATATATAAAAATTTTTTTCAAATCCCATTTTACAATTATTTTCTTTTCTAATTGTATTTTATACTATAATATAAAATTTTTCTATATTGATACAATAATATCAGTACCAAAGAGTAAATATATACTTCTAATTTCATAATCATGCCTAATCAATTCTGCCAGAGATAATAGCATTTTTTAAATCAATATATGATTCATAAGCCGATGCAGTACCTTGTAGATAGCCACTTTGCTAAGCTTCACTTTTTTTAATATCATTTCTCTTCAATATTTTAGAAAGTTTTTCAACGTTTATACCATTATTATTTCTGACAATATAAATATCATCACTTTTTTCAAATTCATCTAATAACTGTGAATAGTGTGTTGAGAATATTATAGTTGCACCTTTAGGATTAACTTTCTCATTCATAAAAAATCGGATTAATATAGAAATAATTTTTCTATTAAAATGATTTTCTAATTCATCAACAATCAGATAACCTCCATTATTAAAAGCTAACATAGCATTTAATAATACATTTATTCCTTTTATAGTTTCAGAAGATAGATAATTATTTAGTTCCATTGGATTATGCAAAATAATTTCTTCCTTTTTTTGAATTTTAATTTGATCTCTAATATAAAACTATGAATTATGTTTTTTATTTAAGGAAATAATAATGCTAACACTTCCATCAAAAATTCTTCATCTGCATTTCTTATTTGAGCTGAATTCAATTTTTCAAATTCAAAAAGACTTTTTTTAGTTTTTGCTGTTCTTAAGTTTTTTCTCCAAAGTTTTTCTTCTTTAATTATATATTTATTTTCAACATTTTGGGGTTTGTCATCTTTTTTTACAACAGTTTCTAATTTATTTATATAATTTTCTTCTGAATAAAAATATGTCTCAAATATCACTTCATCCTCATAATTTATTCCATTTAAAATATCGTTGTAAACAATTTTATTGATTGGTTCATTATTTAACATATTAATTACAAAAGATATAACTTTTAGAATTGACGTTTTTCCTGACGCATTAATTCCTATTAATGCAATAACATTATTAATATAAATATTAGAAAACAATTTATATAACATTTCATTTTTTTTAGAACCAACACGTTGTTCTGCAAAAAAGTCTATTTCAAGTTCATCTTTAAAAAGTTTTAAACCTTTAATTTTGATTTTTAGTAACTTCATTTTTGCTTATCTTTATATTTTCAGATAATTCTATTTTACCTAAGTCCCTGTAGTTGCCTTTTCATTGAAAATTTTGTTTTAATCAAATTTACCATGCTTTTAAAACCAAAAACTCTTAAAATTTTTTCTAATTTATTGTTAATATACCCTATAATAAAAGTATAACTGGAAATAAAAATCAAATTTCCAGTTATACTAAATTTAAAATATTTAATTTAAAAAATTACTTCTTATCAAAATTCATATTGCCAAGTAAAGCTGCAAATGGATTATTCATAGGCTCTTCAGCTTCCTTTTTCATTTTTCTCATTATTTTATTTACTTCTCTTTTATTAACTTTTCCTTTTTTATCAAATCTCTTTTCAAATACTGAAGCTTTTTCTCTAAAATTGCAACTTTTTTCTGTACAAACGTATATTTTTCCATCTCCGTGTCCACGAATCTCAAGTTTCTTTTTACATTCAGGACATCTTGCATTTGTTAGCCTTGATACACTTTCTTTATATCCACAATTTCTATCAGGACATACATTCATTACTCCATGTTTTGTTTTTACTTCTAAAAGATACTGACCGCAATTTGGACATTTCTTTCCTGTTTTATTATCATGAACAAATTTATTATCTGTGCATTTTACATCTTCAACAAGTGCTACTGAATAATTTCTCATCTCTTTTACAAAAGCATGATCATCTTCTCTTCCTTTTGATATTTCATCAAGCTTTTTCTCCCAGTTAGCTGTTAAAAGAGGTGATTTTAAATCTTTTGGTACTAAATTAATAAGCTGTTTTCCTTTTGAAGTTGGAATTATATCCTTACCACTTTTTTCTATAACATATGAATTAAAAAGCTTTTCTATAATATCAGCTCTTGTTGCAACAGTTCCAAGTCCACCTGTTTCTCCAAGAGTTTTTGCTGCTTCTTTATTTATGTTCATTACTTTATGAGGATTTTCCATAGCTGATAATAAAGTTGCCTCTGTAAATCTTGCAGGAGGATTTGTATGACATGTCTTTAGCTTTACATTTTGAATCTTTATCTCATCTTTTTCATTAATTTGAGGAAGAATCTGATTTTTTATATCGCTGTCATCTTTATTTTCATCATTTATTCTATCATATACTTTTTTATAACCTTTTAACTTTATTGTTTTTCCTTTAGCAACAAGCTTATGACCTGAAACTTCAGCTTCTATCTTTATTTCTGTATATTCAGATGGAGGAAGAAGCATACTTAAAAATCTTTTTACAACTAAATCATAAATTTTTCTCTCTTCAGATGATAATGATGCAAGATTTGGTCTCTCTTCTGTTGGAATTATAGCATGGTGATCACTTACCTTACTATTATTAACAAAACGATTATTTCCTTTTATGCTTTTAGATAATATCTCTTCTGCATATTTTCTATACTCTCCTGTAGAAACAGCTTTTAACCTATCTTTTAATGTTGATACTACATCTGTTGTTATATATCTTGAATCTGTTCTTGGATAAGTTAATATCTTATAATTTTCATAGAGCCTCTGCATTATATTAAGTGTCTGTTTTGCAGAATATCCATAAATTTTATTTGCATCTCTTTGAAGTTCTGTTAAATCATAAAGTGCAGGTGAATATTTTTTCTTTTCAGATTTATGAACTTTTGTAATTACAGCCTCTTTATTTTTAAGAGAGGATGCTATTTTTTCTGCATTTTCCTTATTAAAAATTCTTATATTATTATCTTTATTTATAAATGATAGAGTGAATTTATCAGAAAAAGCATCTATTGTGTAAAATGGTACTGGCTTAAAGTTTTTTATTTCTTCTTCCCTTTTTACTATCATATATAATGTAGGAGACTGCACTCTTCCTGCGGAAAGCTGTGCATTATACTTACATGTAAGTGCTCTTGTAACATTAAGCCCTACAAGCCAGTCTGCTTCTGCTCTACATACTGCAGCTTTATATAAATTATCATAATCTTTTCCTGGTTTTAAATTATTAAACCCGTCTAAAATTGCTTTTTTAGTCTGAGAAGAAATCCATAATCTTTTAAATGGCTTTTTAACTCCTGATTTTTCTAAAATCCATCTTGCAACTAACTCTCCTTCTCTTCCAGCATCTGTTGCAATTACTATTTCTTTTATGTCTTGACGTATAAGAAGTTTTTTTACTATGCTATATTGTTTAGATGTTTTTTTAAGGACTATTAATTTCATATGCTTTGGTAGCATAGGTAAAGTATCCATCTTCCATTCCTTATATTTATTATCGTATCCTTCAGGATCCATAAGTCCTACTAAATGTCCCATTGCCCATGTTACTACATATTTTGAGCCTTCAATATATGCTCCTTTATTTTCCCTGCATCCTAATACTTTTGCAAGTTCTCTTCCTACACTCGGTTTTTCTGCTAATACAAGAATTTTACTCATTCTTTACTTCCTCTCTGAATTTATATATTAAAATTTTTCCTTTAGAATATTCTCTGCTTCAATTATTCCACTTTTAGCTGCTTTTTTATATAATTCATATGATTTTCTTAAGTTCTTTTCTGTTCCATACCCATAATAATACATTGTTGCAAGATTAAACTCTGCATATGGATATTCAGAATCTGAAGCTTTCTTATAATAAAGAAATGCTTTTTCATAAGACTTTTCTATGCCAAGTCCATTTTCATATAAATATCCTAATGTATTTTGCGCTTTACAGTAACCTGAATCTGCAGATTTTTTATGATAAAAAAATGCTTTTTCATAAGAAATCTGAACTCCATTACCGTTTAAATACATATTACCAATATTATACTCTGAAAAATAATCACCTTTTTCACTGGCTTTTTTAAACCACTTTAGAGCTTCTTTATAATCTTTTTTAACTCCTTGACCATCTTCATACATACAGCCTAAATTACACTGTGCCTCAGTTACATCATTTACTGCTGCTTTATAAAACCATTTAAAAGCCTCTTCATAATTTTGCTCAGCTCCATAGCCACAGTAATACATATCTCCAAGGTTATACTGTGCTGTTTTAAAACCGTCTACAGCTGCTCTTTTATACCATTTAAAGGCTTCATTATAATTTTTTTTGCCATCATATCCAGTATAATATCTATCTCCAAGTTCATTTTGAGCGTATATATTCCCTGCTGAAGCATACTTCTTTAATGCACTATCACTCATGGTGTCAAAGTTATTGTCTAAATTAATTAAACTATCCTTCACCTTCTTTATATCTATAATGTTACTCATTTTTAACTCCCCCTAGATTTAGAAAAATTTTTCTAGATACTCCTTTTCTTTTTCTATAACATATTTTATAATATCTATACTTTTTAGTATATCATTTTTTACATTAAGTGAATGATCTGCATTCTCTATTTTAACTAATGATACATCTTTTATTTTTTCTATTTTAGATACAGTTTTAGATGTTATTCTTGGATCATTTGTTCCATAAAATACTAAAGAGCCTTCACTTATTCCTACATCCATTGTAGCATCTACAGGTGTAAGATATATATTTATTACATTTCTATCTTTAATTTCATTATTAAGAAGTGATAAAACAATAGTTCCAAGGCTTTTTGCCACAAGTATTATATTTTTATATTTTTTCTTTAATGACATATTTATTAATTCTTTTGTTTCTTCATAAATATATTTAAATTCTTCATGCACTTTAAGCTTTTTTCCTGCTATCTGGAATCCAAAACTTATAGGTAGTACATCGAATCCTAATTGTATCATAAGTCTCTTATTATAATCAAGAAGAGGTCTATCACAAGTATATCCTATTCCAGGAAGAATAACTGCTAAAGTATCACTTCCATTATCTATTATTTCACTTTTTAAATTTACATTCCAATACGATTTAATAACATTTATATTTTCCATAAAACATCCCTTTTTCTATTTTTCTAATGACAATAAATCTTCTGCTTTATCCTGAATATATTTATATGAGTCATAAATTGCTATATTATAAATTTCAGGTGCTAATTTTTCAATAAAAAAATCTAATATAATAGACGCCTTTAAATCACCTATTTCTTCATCATGTTCTTCATAATAAAAAGTTTTTATCTCATCTATAAGTTTATCTCTTTTTTCTTTTTCTATTTTAAATTTATCTTTCTTCATTTTTCCCTCCTATAAAAATAGAAAAAGAGGCTACATATAACATAAAACTGTCATAGATAGCCTCTTAATAAAATTCATTTTTCTTAATTTAAATTAATTCTTAAATGAGTGTATAGGTGCAGGAATTCTTCCACCTCTTTTAGCAAATAATTCGCTTGAACTTGTATTTACAGCCATAACTGGTGCTGCTCCTAAAAGTCCTCCGAATTCAACCATATCTCCTACTTTACAGCCTGGAGCTGGAATAACTCTAACTGCAGTTGTTTTGTTATTAATAACTCCAATTGCTGCTTCATCTGCTATCATTGCTGAAATTGTAGATGCTGGTGTATCTCCAGGAATAGCTATCATATCAAGTCCTACTGAACATACACAAGTCATAGCTTCAAGTTTTTGTATATTAATGTTTCCATTAACTGCTGCTTTTATCATTCCTGAATCTTCCGATACTGGTATAAAAGCTCCACTTAAACCTCCAACGTGGCTACATGCCATAACTCCACCTTTTTTAACTTGGTCGTTAAGCATTGCTAAAGCTGCTGTTGTACCATGTCCTCCTACAGATTCAAGTCCAATTTCTTCTAATATTTCAGCTACTGAATCTCCTACTGCTGGTGTAGGTGCTAATGAAAGATCTACTATTCCAAATGGAACATTAAGTCTATCAGAAGCTTCCTTTGCAACCATCTGACCCATTCTAGTTATTTTAAATGTTGTCTTCTTAATAGTTTCTGCAACAACATCAAAAGATTCTCCTCTTACTTTTTCAAGTGCTCTTTTAACAACTCCAGGTCCTGAAACTCCTACATTTATTATTCTTTCAGCTTCTCCAATTCCATGGAATGCTCCTGCCATAAATGGGTTATCTTCTACTGCATTTGCAAATATAACAAGCTTTGCACATCCAAAGCCTTTCTGCTCTTTTGTAAGTTCTGCAGTCTTCTTTACGATTTCTCCCATATCTCTAACTGCATTCATATTAATTCCGCATTTAGATGATCCAACATTTACAGATGAACATACAAGTTCAGTTTCTGCAAGTGCCTGAGGAATAGATGCTATAAGTATTCTATCACTTTTAGTGCATCCTTTATGTACAAGTGCTGAAAATCCTCCAAGAAAATCAATTCCAACTGCATGTGCAGCTTTATCTAATGTCTTGGCATATTCAACATAATCAGTATCTCCTGATGCTCCTGCAACAAGTGATATTGGAGTTACTGAAACTCTTTTATTAACTATTGGAATTCCATATTCATTTTCTATGTCATTTCCTACTTTTACAAGATTTTCTGCTGATTTAGTTATTTTATCATAAATCTTATCTCTTGACTTTTTTCCATCACTATCAATACAATCTAGGAGAGAAATACCCATTGTAATAGTTCTGATATCGAGTTTTTCTTCCTCTATCATTTTTATTGTTTCTAAAATTTTATTACTATCCATATTCTCCTCCAAAATTATAATGTATGCATAGACTTAAATATTTCTTCTCTTTGAATCTTTACATCTACTCCAAGATTTTTTCCTTTATCTTGAAGACCTTTCTTTATCTCATCAAAACTGCATTTAACGTCTTTACAGTCTAATACCATTATCATTGTAAAAAAATTATGCATAATTGTTTGGTTAACATCAAGAATATTAATATTATATTCTTCAAGTTTAGCACTTACACCTGCTATAATTCCTACTTTATCTTGCCCAATTACTGTTAATATTGCTTTCATGCTTATCGACTCCATTCATCTTTATTAACTTTACAGTTTAACACTCTTAATTTTATTATTATAATCAGTCTTTGTCAATTTTTAGTGAACATTTTTAATAAAAATATTATTCTTGTTCGTAATTTGTCTAAAAAGTGAAAGCAATATTAAATATTTTTTTAAAATACCTAAATAAATCGTCAAAAAAGTGAATATTTACTAACAAGATGTGAGTATTGACTTTAGTTTTTCTTTTAATAATAAAGTAATAGGTACACCTATAATAGTTACTACAACAAATTCTCCTGCCGCAACTTGACCCATAGTTAAAAATAATGGCAAAGAGTATACTTTATTAAGCATCCATCCAATTATAAGTCCATTAAAAATGGTTGGCCAAAGTGAAGCAATTACTAATGATACTTTTTTTATCTTTACATATCTTCCTGTTAAATAAATAAAACTTACACTTATAAATGTAGCAATTGTTCCAAATACTATATCCATTACACCATTAGGACCAAGCATGTTTGCGATTAAGCATCCGAGAGTAAGTCCTCCTATATACATAGGATCAAATAAAGCTAGAAGCACCATAATTTCAGATATACGAAACTGTATATTTCCATAACTAAATGGTGCAAGTGCTAAAGTTATAGCCGCATAAATAGCTGCAATAACTGCTGTTTTTACTATTCTTTCTACTGTTTGATTTTTTTCCATAAAAAAATCCCCTTTAATTATTATTTTTAATACTTAGGATTTTTATCTGATTTTAAATATAAACACAATAAAAAATCGCAGGAAAATCCTACGATAATAAAACTGCATTAGAAACAAAGCTTCAAATCATAAAAATTGAAACTTAATTTTGAAATACCGTAGTTTTATTTAAAGTCAGGAGGCTTTCGAACTGACTAAGTATTAAATTCGTAATTTATTATATCAAGCTTTATTTTAAAATGCAAATATTTACTCTAAAATAGTTTTTGAAGCTACAATATTTACTCCTGTTTCTAATACATCTTTAAGTAGTACATCCCCTACTTTAACAGGACACTTCGCATTTATTTTATTTATTTCTTTTATGCATTTTAGCATAAGATCTTTTTTTATTGGTTTATCTGTCTTTACTGGAATAACAGCAAAATTTATGCTGTTAATTTTAGCTGTAGAAGTTACTGTCCTAACAGGATTTGTAACCTCATTTATTCCATACTCCTCTCCTTTTATACATGAATTTCCTTCTACTTTTTTTAAGTCAGTATCTACTTTTAGATGACATCCTTTAGGACAACATATGCAAATAAGATTTTTAATCATTATAATCACCCTGCTTTTTTTCTAATTCTTTTATAAAGTAAGCTGCCGATTTTCCTGCTTTTTCAGCTTCATAAGTAACCTTATCAACTATATCATGTACTTTTGCAACATTTCCACATGCAAAAATTCCTTTTTTAGATGTTTGCATATCTTTATCAGTAATAACTCCATTTGTTAAAGAATCTATTTTAAGACCTGCATTATATGATATTTCATTTTCAGGTATAAGACCTACTGATAATAAAATTGTATCAGCGTCAAATTGAATTTCAGAGCCTTCTATAGGAGCTTTATTTTCATCAATCTTTGATATAGTAACTTTTTGAAGTCTGCTTCTGCCTTTTATATCAGTTATAGTATGAGATAAATATAAAGGTATATCAAAATCTTCAAGGCACTGAACTATATTTCTTCTAAGCCCTTTAGGTTTATCTAGAATTTCAACTACTGCTAAAACAGTAGCACCTTCAAGAGTAAGTCTTCTTGCCATTATAAGTCCTATATCTCCTGAGCCTAAAATAACTACTCTTTTTCCAACCATATATCCTTCAACATTTACATATCTTTGTGCTTCGCCTGCTGTAAATATTCCAGATGGTCTATCACCTGCTATGCTTATAGCACCTCTAGTTCTTTCTCTACATCCCATAGCAAGTACAATAGCTTTTGATTTTATTTTTAAGAGTCCATTTTCTGATACAGCTTTTATTGTATAATCATCTCCAATTTGAAGAACCATTGTATTTGTTAAAATCTTAATATCTGTACCCTTTAATTTATCTATAAATCTCTGTGCATATTCAGGACCTGTCAGTTCTTCTTTAAATATCTGAAGACCAAATCCATTATGTATACATTGATTTAAAATTCCACCAAGTTCTATATCACGTTCAAGTATTACTATATTTCTTACTCCATTTTCGTATGCTGAAAGTGCTGCTTCAATTCCTGCAGGACCTCCACCGATAACTGCCAGATCATACTCCATATTTCTAATTCTCCTTTCCTACTTTGTTTTACCATCTAAAATGTAAGATCCTTCTCTATCTTTTAATACCTCATCTTTAGAAATGTTATATTCTCTACTTAAAATATCAATAACTCTAGGTCTACAAAAGCCTCCCTGACATCTTCCCATTCCTGGTCTTACTCGTCTTTTTATTCCATCAGTTGTAAGTCTTATAGGGCTTCTTTTAATTGCATCTACAATTTCTCCTTCAGTTATGCTTTCACATCTACATACTATTTTCCCATACTCTTTATTTTTCTTAATTAAACTATCTTTTTCTTCATCACTTAATTCACTAAAACGAATTATATCTCTATATTTATTAAAATTTTTCTTATTTTTAAGATCTAAACCTGCATCAGACAAAATATTTATAACTTTTTCTGCTATTGCAGGTGCTGATGAAAGACCTGGAGATTTTATTCCTGATACATCAATAAATCCTTTAGTTTCTTCATCTTCACAGATATAAAAATCACCTGTATTAGATACAGCTCTAAGACCTGCAAAATTTCTTATATTCTTTTTAAAATCAAGTTTTTCTGTTATCTTTAAAGCTGCTTTTTTTACACTTGATAAGCCCTGTGCATTTGTAGAAAAATCATATTTTGAATCAGTATCTCTAGCATCTGGTCCAACTAATATATTTCCATGTACAGTAGGGGTTACAAGTATACCTTTTGATATTTTACTAGGTACTGTAAAAATTGTATGGCTAATCTTTTTTCCTTCAGTTTTATCTAAAACAAAATATTCTCCACTTCTTGGAGTAATTTTAAACTTTTCTTTGCAAACCATATTATGAATGTCATCAGAATATATGCCTGCTGCATTTACAATATATCTTGTTTTAAAAGCATCGCCTTTTTTCGTATAAACATAAAAGAAATCACCATTTTTCTCAATTTTTACAACATTCTCATTAACTTTTATATTTCCACCATTTAATACTCCGTTTTCACATAGTGCATATGTAAAATCAAATGGATCTATTATTGCACTGTCTTTTACATATAATGCAGATGACACATTTTTGTTTAAATTTGGCTCCATTTTTAAAATTTCTTCATTTTTTAAAACTTTCATATTTTTAACGCCATTTTTTAAGCCATTTTCATAAAGATATGAAATTCTTTTTAAATCCTCTTCAGTAAAGCCAATTACTAGTGCGCCATTTTTCTTATAGGGAACATTTAAATCTTTTACTAAGCTTTCAGTCATTCTGCTTCCTTTTACATTTAATTCAGCCATAGATGTTCCATTTTCAGGATCATGCCCTGCGTGAATTATAGCAGAATTTGCTTTTGTAGTTTCACATGATACGTCATTTTCTTTATCGATTAGTAGTACATTAAGATTAAATTTAGTAAGTTCTCTGAAAATTGAAGAGCCTATAATTCCAGCTCCTATTATTAAAACATCAGTCATAAAAAAACCTCCTTAAATAAGAGCACCATCTACTCTTAATATTTGACCTGTAATATACGATGCATCATTGGAACATAAAAATGATACAGTTTTAGCTATTTCTTCAGGTTTTCCAAATCTTCCAATTGGAATTTCTTCTTCAAGATCCTTTCTTTCATTTTCACCTAAAAATGAATTCATAGTAGTATCAATTACTCCAGGTGAAACTGCATTGACTCTTATATTTGAAGGGGCCATTTCTTTAGCAAGCGCCTTAGTAAAAGAATCTATTGCACCTTTTGTCATTGAATATAAAACTTCACATGATGCTCCTACCTGTCCCCACATTGAAGATATATTTACTATGCTTCCTTTTTTAAGTGGTGTCATTACTTTTAAAACTTCTCTTGAAAGATAAACTGCAGCTTTTAAATTTGTATTTATTATTTTTTCAATATCCTCATCTTTTGAGTCTTCAAAAATACCAACAATACTTATTCCTGCATTATTAACAAGTATATCTATTTTTCCAAACATGTTTTCTATTTCTTTAACAAATAATTTTATATTGTTTTTATCAGATAAATCACATTTTTTTAATATACCATATCCACCCTGCTTCTTTATCAATCTTAAAGTTTCGTAAGCTCCTTTTTGATCTTTTGAATAATTTATAATAACAGATGCACCACATAAAGAAAGTTCTAAAGCTATTGCTCTTCCTATTCCTCTTGATGCACCTGTAACTACTGCTATTTTACCTGTTAGTTTTTCCAAATTTTACACCTCATTTTATAATCTTTTTGCAAAATTTAAATAATCATCAATCTTCTCAGGTCCTTTAGTAATTGTTCTTTTCACACATAATACATTTTTATTACTTACCTCAATGCTCCATTTAATAAGAGATATTTTTCCTTCTTCAATTTCAATGCATGTTTCTGATGTAGGAAAAATAATACATCCATCATTAAAATAAATACTTTTAGAAGCTTCAGGGAAAATATCATTATGAGTGTGTCCACATATAATCATTACTCTTTCTCTTTTTGATAGATCATCAAGTTTTTGATCTATTAAACCACCCTTTTTATAGTTGTTAGAAGGACTTACCGGTTCTTTAAATCCAGCAATTCCTTCTAAAACTTTCCATACATATCTTACTAAAAATCTAGAAAATTTATTTAAAGTGCAATTCATAAAATCAACCTGATGACCATGAAATGCAATTATATCTTTATTATTTTTTAGATATTTAATAACGACACCTTCATAAAAATTTATATTAGAAAAAAGTTCAACTACTTCTTTGCCAAATCCAAGACTTATTCTATTTAGTATCTTTTCCTGTTTTTTAATAAAATTTTTATCTTTCTTTACCATATCGTGGTTGCCATAAACCATATATAATCTTTCATCTTTATTAAACTCAAGGAGAATCTTAAAAATATCACTATAAGAATATGATATATCTTTCATACTCTTATTTTTCCAAAGTTCATCACCATCTCCAAGTTCTATTAAAGTAAAATCATTTTTCAAATAATATCTAAGTGAAGACTTATATATATTCTTATTATGAATAAGAGTATCATTATAAGTTCCATCTCCTCTATGACAATCACTCATAAAAACTACTCTTGAGCTATCATCAATTTCAAGTTTAGCACTATTTTTTAAAATCTTATTTATAACTTTGCTTTCATACTTCAAAGTGTCTGCTCCTAGTAAATTAATTATAATTATATATACTAGAAATACACACTTAAAATTACATCTTAATTATGATGTTTCGTACTGTATCTTCATCTATAACTGTAGCATAATTTCCTTTTTCAAATTCTACAATCTCACCAATACCTCTTTGAATTACAAATCTAAGCTTTCCATTTCTTACTTTTTTATCGGTATAAAGTTTTTTAACTAAAGATTCTTTATCGATATATTCTGGTATTTTAACTGGAAGATGAGCCTTCTTTAAAAGGTTAATAACTTTTAGACATTCTTCATCTGTCATAAATCCAAGTTTATTAGAAAGTTTTACTTCAAAGCTTAAACCAATTGAAACTGCTTCTCCATGTAAAAGTTCATAATTACTTACTGTTTCAACCGCTCTTCCTACAGTATGACCAAGATTTAATACTTCTCTAAGTCCTGCTTCCTTTTCATCTTTCATTACTACGCTGTCTTTAATTTTACAATTTTCTTCAGCCATATGCTGACATACTTCTTTCTGACAATCTAGTATTTTATCCATATTGTCATCAAGATATTCAAAGAAATTTTTATCAGCAAGACATGCTTGTTTTATAGTTTCAGAAAGTCCATTATAAATATGTTCTTTAGGCAGAGTTTTCCATGATGCTATGTCTATGTATACTTTCTTAGGCTGGTTAAAAAGTCCGATAAGATTAGTTGCACGAGGAGTATCAACTGCAGTTTTTCCTCCAACTGATGCATCAGCTGCTGCAAGAAGTGTTGTTGCATAATTTATGAATGGTATGCCTCTTGCAAAAGTTCCTGCTATAAATCCTGCAATGTCTGTAACAACTCCTCCTCCTACAGCTATTATAAGAGAATCTCTTCTATAATCGCAATTAAGCATTCTGTCTTCAATCTCTTCTTTAGTTTTTCTTGTTTTGCTTTTTTCCCCTGCTTCAAATGAAAAAATATTGCATACAAATCCTTCATCATTTAATTTCTTATTGATTTTTTCTGCATATAATTTTTCAACGTTACTATCTGTTATTAAAGCGATTTTAGAAAAATTTTTAACAAGACCCTTTTTTATATCTAAACAAAGTTTATCTATCAAATCAAATCCTATTTCAATTTGATACGAATCATCTACGATTTTTTTTAATTCAACATTATATATACTCATAAAACGCCCCCAAAATATAATTATACCCCCAGCATAAGATTAGTTAACTGGGGGAAAAATATTAATTTGATTATTTGTATAAAGGATATTTAGCGCATAAAGCATTTACTCTATTTTTGTATGGAGTTAAATCTTTATCTCTGTTTTGGATAGTATCATTTATGATTGATGCTATTTCTTTCATATCTTCCTTCTTAAATCCTCTTGTAGTTATTGCAGCTGTTCCTACTCTAATACCAGATGTAACAAATGGACTTCTTGTTTCGTTTGGTACAGTGTTCTTGTTAGCTGTAATTCCAACTGAATCTAAAAGAGCTTCTGCTTCTTTACCTGTTATATCCTTGTTATTTAAATCAACTAAGAATACATGGTTGTCAGTTCCTCCTGAAACAATTTTAAATCCGTTATCTTTAAGTCTATCTGCAAGTTCCTTACAGTTTTCAATAACATTTTTAGCATATTCTTTAAATTCAGGTTGAAGAGCTTCTTTAAGGCATACTGCTTTAGCAGCAATAATATGCATTAATGGTCCTCCCTGCATTCCTGGGAATATGTTCTTATTTAAAGCCTTAGCATATTTTTCTTTGCAAAGGATAAGTCCACCTCTTGGTCCTCTTAAAGTCTTATGAGTAGTTGTTGTTACAAAGTCAGCATATGGTACTGGTGATGGATGAAGTCCTGCTGCTACAAGTCCTGCAATATGAGCCATATCTACCATTAAGTATGCTCCAACTTCATCACAGATTTCTCTGAATTTAGAAAAATCTATTGTTCTTGAATATGCACTTGCACCTGCAACAATAAGCTTTGGTTTGCATTCTTTTGCTATCTTTAAAATTTCATCATAGTCAAGCATTTCAGTTTCTTTATTTAATCCGTAAGGAACAAAGTTAAATAATTTTCCTGAAAAGTTAACTGGTGAACCATGAGTTAAATGTCCGCCTTGACTTAAATCCATTCCCATAACAGTATCTCCTGGCTCTAATACTGTAAAGTATACTGCCATATTAGCCTGAGATCCTGAATGTGGCTGAACATTAGCGTGTTCTGCATGGAATAATTCTTTTGCTCTATCAATTGCAAGCTGTTCAACTTTATCTACTACATAGCATCCGCCGTAATATCTCTTTCCTGGATATCCTTCAGCATATTTATTTGTAAGGTATGAACCCATAGCTTCCATAACTGCTTTTGATACTATATTTTCAGAAGCAATAAGCTCTATCCCATTTTGCTGTCTTTCTAATTCTTCATTTATAAGATCATAAATTTCTTCATCATCTTTTTGTAAATTTTCAAAATTCATCTATTTGCATCTCCATTTCTAATTATCCTTTTTATTAAATTATATGGGTATTCATCAACATTTTCAAGTGATTTCTACATAAATTCTGTATAAATTAATTAATTTTCTAAGAAATTTATATTAAAATAACAGATTATATATACTGTTTTATGGTATAATTTTGATAATAAAAAATGAAAGGGAAAAAGATGAATCTAAATAAATTATTAAAAATTTCTACGCTTGCTGGAAAGATATTAATTGAAAACGGTGCTGAAACATATAGAGTTGAAGAAACTGTAGTAAGAATATGTCTTTCTTTTGGTGCAAGTTCATGCGAAACCTTTGCGACACCAACAGGAATTATAGCTACTGTTACTTATAATGAAGAAGTTTCATCTCTTGTAAGACGTATAAAAAAACGCACAGTAGACTTAAATAAAATTGATAGTATAAATGATCTATCAAGAAAATGTCAGCAAAACACGTATTCACTTGACCAATTTTATAGAAATCTTCTTAAAATTGAAAATGAGAAAAGATATTCAAAGAATTTAACCAATTTTTTATCAGGTATATCTGCTGGAAGCTATGCTGTAATGTTTGGTGGAAATTTTCAGGATTTTTTTGCTGCATTTATAATAGGATATTTAATTAATATATTAGCATCATTTTTTTCAAAATTTCAAGTTAATGAATTTTTCATTAATTCATTATGTGCAGGATTTTGTGCCTTCATTGCAGTTATTCTCACAACTTTTGGCTTAAATGGTCATTACGATAAAATAATAATGGGTTCTATTATGCTTCTTGTTCCAGGTCTTGCTATAACAAATGCAATAAGAGATACTATTGCAGGTGATCTTTTAGCTGGCATAACAAAAGCTATTGAAGCTGTTTTAGTTGCTATGTCAATAGCAGTTGGTACAGGTGCAGTATTAAGTATACTTTTAAATTTAGACCAGCTAATAATAGTCAAGTAAATTTCTAAAAAATATTAATTCTAAAAAAGTGCATAGCAAACAAACCGTTCAAAAACACGAACGATTACAAAAACAGGAAATAAATTAAGCTACCTTATGTAGATGCTTATTTTCTAAAAACATTTGTTTATGTAGTTTAGGATCTCTTTGTTCAAAGGGCGTTTGATCTCGAAGAACAGCAAAAATATAATTCAATATTTTGTGCATTATAGCAACCAAAGCAACTTTAGCTTTTTTGCCTTTTAGATTAACTTGATAGTATTCCAATAAAACTTTGTTTATAGGGATTCCATTACGATTACGCCTAATTGAGGCAAGAGCTACAGCATACAATGCTCTTCGACCGATTCGAGTTCCACGTTTGGATATTTTGCATTGGTCACCTTGAAATTTACCAGACTGATTAATAGAACTGTCTATACCAAAGAAAGCTACAAGATGTTTAGGCTTAATAAAGCCGTTAATATCACCTATTTCAGCTATTAAAGTAATAGCTGTTAAGCGTCCTATTCCTGGAATTGAATTTATTAATTCAATATTATTTCTGATAGATTCAGGAAATTCAGATGATTCAATCAGTGTGTTGATTTCATTTAATAAGTTATCTATTTGTTCTTCAAAAGCTTTTATTAATGCCAAAGAACTAGATATTTTAACAGACAAACCGCTTAGCGGAACGCCAATAGTCGCAGCTTCTTTTGCAACAGCAATTAACTTTGAATAGATGTTTTCAGACCAAGTTAAACCTTTTTTAGATTTTTCAACAAGAATTTTTAGTATATCTTCTTTTGAGGCATCTATTATTGATTTTGGAGTTGGATAGTTACTTAAAATTTCAAGTGATGTATTAGATGTGGAATCTGAAAATACAGTATTGTAATTTGGAAAGATAACTCTCAAATCAGCAGATAACTTCTTTTTATAAATAGAACATGTATCTGTAAGCTTATAGTATTCTCGCACGATATTTTTCAAAAGAAAAATATCAAGATCATTTGGCGTAGATAACTTAATATTTTGAAATTCTCCTATGTTCGCAATAGATAAAGCATCTTTTTTATCATTTTTCACTTTTCTTATATCCACATTTTTGTTACACTTAGTAACGAGTGGATTGATAACAAATGTGTTATCAAAATTATTATTAAGATAGTGGAAAAGAGATAAGTGGTACACACCAGTGGACTCCATGAAAATGCCAGTTTTCATGTTAAACTCTTCTTCCACTTTTTTTATTTCATTAACTAAGTAATTGAAGCCGCTTACGTCATGCTTTATCTTAAATGATTTTTTATAAACATCACCATTAGGTGCGAGTATTGCAGCATATGAAAAATCAGCTGAAACATCAATTCCAACTACAGGACTATTAAAAAATTTAGACATTGTATATATCTCCTTTAAATTAAATTTGAGATAGAATAGAACTTCCAATCTATCAGATAGCTTATAACCTTGTTTGTGACACGGGTAATTCCCAAAGGGAAACCCAACCAGCTAAACATAGAATTCTACCTGATGGAATGATACGCTAACTTACGGGTATAGGTTCTAAATAAACCTCCCAGGAGGGATACATCTATCTTCTATTCAGGAGTATTATACTAAACTATATTAAATTTGGTTAGATTCCTTTTGGAATTTAAATAAAAAACTATTTTAAGTATGAAATGCATATTCCCTATCGGGGCGTAGGCAGAGTAATAAATAAGAATATTAAGAATAATTAGAAATGTAATGTTCGTTAGTAGACTAAATGGTTTTCTATCAAATGTTACAACTAGATTATACAAGGAGGGAAATAAATGTTTATTCATTTAATATCATCATTTGCAGCCTCTATAGGTTTTGGAATATTATTTAATATAAAAGGAAAAAAACTTTTATTTGCCGCTATTGGTGGAAGCATAAGCTGGATGTCTTATTTAACTTTTAAAAATCTAGATTACAGTAACGTTTTATCATTTTTCTTATCAGCTGTAATTTTTAGCATATATTCAGAAATCTTTGCACGAATTTTAAAAACTCCAGTTACAACTCTTATAGTAGTTGCTCTAATTCCTTTAGTTCCAGGAACAGGGATGTATAACACTATGTATGAAACAGTAACAGGTGATATAAATAGCGCTTCTTTAACCGCAATAAACACTATAGCAAGCGCTGGAAGTCTTGCTCTTGGAGTTATTTTTGTTTCTTCTATAACAAGGCAAATTGCAAAAATAAAACATATAAAGCATAATCATTTTTGAAGCTTTTTTAAAGTCTCTTTTATTTCTTCTATTTCCTGCTCTAGCTTTTTGATACGTTCATCTTTATCATAATTATTTGAATTTTGAGATTTTTCCATATTATCTTTAGTAGCTGAGTAGGAATTTGTTTCACTTTCATCATTACTTCCAGATTGTTTAGTACAAAAAGGATTTGATACATTGTAATCTCTTCTATCAAAATATCTTCCAGGGCCTCCTTGAAAATACTGCTGCTGAGAATTGCATGTAAGAATCACCTGTCCTACAAGCTCAAACCAATTTCCAAGCGCATTTTGAACATTAAAAGGGACTTTTCCAGCAATTACATTTCCAAGTATTTCTCCAACCATAGTAAAAAATTGAGGATCTAGTCCTTGAAATCCACATGGTATATCTTTGCAATTTTTTATAAATTCATTCATATCAAAATAATTATTGTTCATCACACTATCCTAAACTAAAAAGAGTTCAATCTATTATATTAGATTGAACTCTTTTTAGTTAATGTTAATTGCATAATCGTTTTTCTATTTCTTCTATGCCGTCTGTAACCTCATTAATTGGCAGATTACCTTCTTTAAGTGTATCTTCATCAAGTAACTTAAGCCTATTATAAAATTTCATTCCATTTATAAGTTCTGTACTGTTATTATCAGTTTTTCTCAAAATATAAAATAGAGTATCTTCTGCCTTATCATACATTTGTGAAATTTCATAAAGGTAAAAAATCTCTTTATCAGAGCTTAGTTCAAGATTATATGCTGATAAAGAAAGAAATGTGTCTTTCAAATTTTTTAAGATTTCTTTATCAAGTTCATCATCTATAGTATACGCAATATATAATGAATGAATTGATTTCAACCCATTATCTATAGCATATTCTTCTTTCCCCTGTTTCTTTAAAATATTAAAATAAAGTGCTAAGTATACTCCAAGTGCAAGGTATTTATAACCATTATGCTCATTTTCATCTTCAATCATATTCTTTAAACTTTCAAAAGATAAAACTGATATAGTATTAAGTTTAAGACCTGTAACTATACGCAGTGAATTATCAATCTTATCTATTGCAGAATTAGTATCATCATTTAATAAATCTTTTTTGATTTCAATTTCTAAATTCTTAAGTGTATCTTCAATTTCTTTATGAAAATTATTTTTTAACATAATATTTCCCTCCTCTCTACTTAACGCATCTATTACATGGATCTGTTTTAGGACATTCACCGAGTTTTCCACTTAATATATTTTTGCTTTTAGAAAGCCCACTGCAATTTTTATCATAATGATATGATTTACCATTTTTAGTCCAATATACAGTTTTATTATCAGAATCATCATTTTTAACGCTGCTTTGTGATGTATCTACATTACTCTGTGCATCTTTATCAAAATTTATATTTTTACCGTCAGAAATACATACAATGCTTCCACACTCATCAGTTCTATAAATTGTTGTTCCAAAATTTTCAAGCCTTTTGATTATTTCATCGTTTGGATGTCCATAATCATTATCTTTTCCAACACTTATAACAGCGAATCTAGGACTTACAGCATTTAAGAATTCTTTAGTTGTAGATGAGTGACTTCCATGGTGCCCAACTTTTAAAACATCCGCTTTAAGATTTAAATTTTTATTAAGCATTTCTTTTTCAGAAACATCTTCAGCATCACCTGTAAATAAAAATGATGTATTTTTATATTCAACTTTTATTACAATTGAATAATTATTTAAATCCTCATACTTTTCAGAATTTGGCGCCATTATAGTACATTTTGCATCTCCAAGCATAAATGTATCAGACACTTTAGGCACAGTGAGACTTAAATTTTTATTTTTACATGCATTTATAAAATTTTTAAAAGTTTTAGTAGTTGTAGTTACTTTAGGAAAATATACTTTATTTACATCGTAATTATTAACTATGTAATCTAGAGAACCTATATGATCTTCATGAGGATGAGTTCCTACGACATACTTAAATTTTGATACATTAACTTTTTTAAGATAATCTTTTATTGTATTTTCATCATCATTATTTCCAGCATCTATAATCATTGATTCATCGCCTTGCTGAATTAGTATACAGTCTGCTTGTCCAACATCAATGTAGTGAATCTTTAAAAGATCTTTTAAATCTTTATCACCTATTTCATATTTACTGTTATCATCACTTTGTTCTAGATCATTACTACTGTTTTCTAATGGCAGTGACGATTTTGCAGAACATCCAGAAAATAATAAAAACAGCGACATTATAGTAGTTAATATAAATATTATTTTTCTTCTCTTTATTTTTTTCAAAATAACACCTCCCTGTCTATTTTATAATACTTATCTTTTTTATCAATACAATACATAGAATTTTTTATATAATTATTGTAGAATTTATGATAAAGTAGTAAAGTAATAATATATAGTCATTAATTGAAAGGATTGAAATATTTGAAACTTGATATAGATAAAAAATTATTAAAATTTTGTATATATGTAGTTTGTACTGCAATAACAATTTACTTTTCGTTTGCAATTCTCCAAAATACAAGGAATATTTTTGATTTTATTATTGATAATACTGTAAAGGTTTATAGCATGGTAAAACCTCTTATATTTGCAATTATAATAAGTTATTTAATGTTCCCTATTATGAATTTTATAGAAAATTTTCTAAGTACGAATAAAATATATGCTATTAAAAGTAAATCAAGATGCAGATTTATAGGAATAATAACATCATATGTCTTTATACTATCTATCATAGTTAGTCTGTTTTTAGGAATTTATTATATGGTTGGAGGACAAATTTCAAAAAACACAACAATTACCAAGATGATAAATGAAGTAATTACATATGTACAGACAAATTCATTTTCTACTTTTTCAGTAAAAGCAACATTAGAGAGTTTAAATGTTCCTTTTGCAAATACTATTGAACCATATATAGTAGATGCACTAACAGGATTTCAAAATTATCTTGTTGGAAATTTAAATAATTTTACTGATTATTTAATGTCTATAGGAAGTGGAATTATTACATTATTCATTTCTATAATATTAAGCATATATATTCTTAATGATTATGAATACTTTATTAACCTATGGGAAAAAATATATTTTCTTATATTTAGAAACAGTATAGTTGGTAAAAGAATAATATATGTATTCAAAATTATGGATACAAACTTTGGTAAATTTATAAAAGGGCAATTATTAGAAGCATTATGCGTAGGAATTCTTTCTGGAATTGCATTATATATTGTAGGAATTGATTACGCATTTGTAATAGGTATGATTGGTGGCTTATGCAACATAATACCATATCTTGGGCCATTAATAGGTACCATACTTGCAGCGATAATTGGTCTTTTAAGTGGTCATCCTATTAAAATACTTTATGCTGTACTTGCTATGCAAGTTGTCCAGCAGATAGATAATAATCTTTTAGCTCCTAAAATAGTTGGAGATAGTGTTGGACTTCATCCTGTATTTACGCTTATTGTAATATTAATTGGTGGTAATATTGGAGGCTTACTTGGAATGCTTCTTGCAGTTCCTCTTGCAGCATCATTTAAAGTAATATTTAATAACTGGTATGACTCATATTCAAAAAAAATTAAAGAAAAGGAATGATAATTTATGAAAAAATGGGAAATCAATATCAAAGGTAATATACATAAGATTGAATTTAAATCATTTTTTAAAAACATTCTTATAATAGATGGGAAAGAATATAATTTAAAATCTGAATATTCTTTTGTAAGTAAAATAGATTACAAATTTTATTTAGATAATAGCGTTCTTCATTTTGTTAAAGTTGGAAAAAAGACTGATATATCACTTAATGGAAAATATATTGATAGCCAAAAAAATTATAGCCCTCTTCCTCAAATACCAAAATGGGTTTATATTTTAAGTGCAATAAGTATAATTGGTGGTTTTCTTTTATTTGGAGGACTTATAGCATTAATAGTAGGTATTATTTTCTCACACTTTTATTTTACTAATTTTATAAATGGTAATCCTAAATACACAAAAGAATGTTTTATTGCTTGCACTGCATTTCAAATAATTTTATGCTTTACTATACTAAGTACAATGGCAAGATAAAAAATATTTTGTACAAGCTAAAAAGCTACAGGAAATATATATTTTCTGTAGCTTTTTTATTAATATAATTAATTTATCAATCTGTTTTATATGATTTAAAATATACTTGTCCTTTTATTTTAAATTCTTTAAAAAGTTTAATGATATTTTATTTACTTCATCCGGGCAGTCTATGTTTATAATATGTCCTCCATTTTTTATAACATGAATCTCTGAATTTTCATCTTCCTTAGCAAATTTTATAGTTGGTTTTAAAAACATATGATCGCTATCACCCATTACAAATAATTTAGGTATATTATTATGAAATGATGATACTGGATGGAATTTTTCAAAATCAATAATTATTTTATACCATGCAATAAATTCTTTTCTATCCATCTTAGTAGCCTCACGTATAAACATCTTTCGTGATAATTTATGATTAGATTTTGGTATCAAAATATTTACAAAACAAATATATAAAAACTTAAAACTAATAAAATTTTTAAAGATATAACCTGTTTTTAGAAGAATTCTTGCAGTATTATTAAATGAAGTCGTATTTCCAAGAGCAATAACTGACAATATCCTTTTCTTTATCATAGTTGTAAGAACTGCAATTATCATAGTTCCAATAGAAAGTCCTAGAAGATGAACCTTATCTATTTTTAACAAGTCTAAAAGTTCTATTATCTCTTCTGCTATTTTTTCTATAGTAGGCGATTTAAGATCAGTTAGTTTTACATCTTTAGATAAACCATGACTCCTTAAATCTATTAAAATAATATTATACTTTTTTGAAAAATCATCAATCTGCTTTTTAAATACGTTTGAATTACCTCCAAATGCATGTATAAATAAAATAGTTTCCCTATTTTCTTCTTTATAGAATTTTTTATAATTTATCAAATAATACCTCCCTTAAGTTTACTTCCATTTTTTTATCATTTTTATAAGCGGATAACCTGTCTTTTCGGAAATAAACTCTTCCCCTATTGTAATAAAACCATTTTTCATATAAAAATTAACAGCAGAAGTTCTAGCATCAAGTTCTACATATGAAAGATTTAATTCTCTTGCTTCTGATACAAGCTTATTTATAAGTTTGAATCCTATCTTCATACCTCTATAATTTTCATCTACAACAACTTGTGAAATTTTTGCCCATTTTTTATTAACCTTAGTAAATCGTGCATGTCCTATAACCTTTTCATTAAAAACAGCAACAATATGGTGTGCATTTTCTTCATATATATCATCCATCATCTCACGTGGATGGTTATATTTTTCGAAAAACTCCATAAATGCCATATATAGCCCATCTTTAAAATAATCTGTTCCTTTTTCTGCAAATATGAATTTTGTTTCATCTTTCAATTTAATCCCCTCTAAATTCATTTTTATTTAATTTTCTAAGTTTTCCTGTTTCAAGCCCATCTAAGTGTATCTTATCTATTCTTATTCTTTTTAAAAACGTCACATTATATGAGAATTTTTTACACATTCTGCGTATCTGTCGATTTAGTCCTTGCTTTAGAATTATTCTAAATTCATAATCTGAAATTTTTGAAGCTTTGCATTGATCTGTCTTTACAATCTCATCTTTAGATATAATCTTTTTCAAATTTTCAAAAGTATCTTCTATTTTTATCTTACTGCCTTTGTCTACTATCTCAACAAAACCCATCTTATCTGTTAAACGATTTATCTTAGTTTTTCCTCTTTTTGACAAAACAACTCCATTTTTTATATTCTCTATAAAGTCATCATCAATTTTTTTATCAACTCTCACAACATATTCTTTTTCAAAATGTGATAAACCATTTATTATTCTATCTGAAAAATCTCCATCGTTTGTCATTAAAATAAGACCTTCTGAATCTTTATCAAGTCTTCCTACAGAAAAAATATACTGATTATAATTTATGTAATCTATTATATTATTTTTTACATCATGATCAGATGTACATATAATTCCTTTTGGCTTATTAAAAGCAAGATATATACCTTCCTTTTTCTTTATTCTTTTTTTATCAAGCTCAATTACAGATTTCTCTGTAACCCACTGCCCTAAAGAGCATTTTTCTCCATCTACAGTTACTCTACCCTCTTCTATAAGCTTATTAGTTTCTTTACGTGAACATATTCCATAATTGCTAAATAATTTATTAATTCTCATTTCTTATTGCCTTTTCTTTTTATAATGTGTACATATACTTAAATATGTACACATTATATTTGATTTTCATTATAATTTCAATTACATATGATCTTTATCAAAAGCATCTTTGACATCATCTTTTATATTACTAAATGTATGTTTTACCTGATGTGCTTTTTCTTTGATATTGTCTCCTGCAATTTCTGCATCTTCTTTTATTATATTACTAATTTCTCTCATGTCACCCTTTAAATTCATTTTTGAATCTTTCATTTAAAAATACCTCCTTATTATTATATACATAATAAGTTTGTGTATATTTTCAAATAATATGAGTGATAAAAAAATTTTGACAACTTTAAATACTATAAGTAAAATAATAATATCACACTTTTTGGAGGAATATATGAGTATACTTACATTAAAACACGTTAATCACGGCTTTGGTGACAGAGCAATTCTTGAAGATGTATCCTTTAGATTATTAAAAGGAGAACATGTAGGTTTAATTGGTGCAAATGGTGAAGGTAAATCAACATTTATGAATATAATAACAGGAAATCTTATGCCTGATGAAGGAGACGTAATATGGTCTAATAATGTAAGAGTAGGCTATATGGATCAGCATGCCGTTTTAAAGAAAGGAACTACAATAGGAGATTCTCTTAAAACTGCTTTTAAATATTTATTTGATCTTGAATCTGAAATGAATTCTCTCTATGAAAAAATGGGCGATGTAGATGAAAATGAAATGAATAAAATGCTTGAGAAAACTGCTGTAATTCAAGATATGCTTGATCATAATGGATTTTACATAATTGACAGTAAAGTTGAAGAAGTTGCTAAAGGTCTTGGGCTTTTAGATTTAGGACTTGATAAGGATGTAGATGAATTATCTGGTGGACAAAGAACTAAAATTCTTCTTGGAAAACTTCTTCTTGAAAACCCTGATATTCTTCTTTTAGATGAGCCTACAAATTATCTAGATGAAGAACATATTAACTGGCTTAAAAATTATCTTATAAATTATGAAAATGCATTTATTCTAATTTCACATGACATTCCATTTTTAAATTCAGTAGTTAATCTTATTTACCATGTTGAAAATAGAATTTTAACAAGATATGTTGGAGATTACAACGAATTTTTAAGACTTTACAATTTAAATAAAGAAAAATTAGAGCAGGCTTACGAAAAACAGCAGAAAGAAATTGCAAAGTTAAAAGATTTTGTTCAAAGAAAGAAAGCAAATGTAGCAACAGCTAATATGGCAAAATCAAGACAAAAAAAGCTTGATAAAATGGATATAATAGAACTTAATAAAGAAAAGCCAAAACCAGAATTTAATTTTAAAATTGCAAGAACTTCTGGAAAAACAATATTTGAAACTAAAGATCTTGTAATTGGATATGATTCTCCTCTTACTAAAAAGCTTAATATTCTAATGGAAAGAAATCAGAAAATTGCATTAGTTGGAGCAAATGGTCTTGGTAAATCTACTCTTTTAAAAAGCCTTCTTGGAATAATAAAACCTCTTGACGGAGAAGTTATAAGAGGTGATTATCAAGAAATAGGATACTTTGAACAGGAAGAAAGAGAATCTAATAAAAATACATGTATTGAAGAAGTATGGAGTGAGTTCCCAGGATTTACTCAATATGAAGTACGTGCAGCACTTGCAAAATGTGGACTTACTTCAAAGCAGATAGAATCACAGATAAGAGTTTTATCAGGTGGTGAGGCTGCAAAGGTAAGACTTTGCAAAATTTTAAACAGAGAAACTAATATACTCGTTCTTGACGAACCTACAAACCATCTTGATGTTGATGCAAAAGATGAATTAAAAAGAGCATTAAAAGAATATAAAGGAAGTATCCTTCTAGTTTCACATGAACCTGAATTCTATAAAGATATAGTAACTGAAACATGGAACTGTGAAAATTGGACATTAAAGACAATATAATAATTCTTACTATAAAAGAAGCTGGTTTTAAAATAACTAGCTTCTTTTATTTAGCATAATATTGTATTTTATAAACTGCTTTGATAAAATGGTAAACAGAGATAAAAACACAGTTTCTGTTGGTAGTCAGAACCTATATAAATTTAATATAGCAGTAACCTGCCCTCCTGGGGTTGTCCATTCTCTGAGATTTTTACTTAACAGGAGGAGATGTTTATGTTAACATCAATTAAATTAACAGTCCTTTTTAAAGAACCTTTTTGGATAGGTGTCTTTGAAGTATATGAAAATGCCGGCTATAAAGTATGTAAAGTTACTTTTGGAGCAGAACCTAAAGACGAAGAGATCTATAGCTTTATATTAAAAAGATTTAAAAAATTAAAGTTCAGTAGTTTAATTACTAATTCAAATCAAAAATCAGTTATAAAGCGAGAAAATCCTAAAAGAGTTTTAAGAAAAATAAAAAAAGAAATTAAAAGTGATGGTATAGGAACTAAAGCTCAAATAGCTTTAAAAAAACAGTTTGAAGAAAGTAAATTAATTCACAAGAAAAATAACAAAAAGCGAAAAATTGAAACAGAGGACAGAAAATTCAAATTAAAGCAGCTAAAAAGGAAAGTAAAACATAAAGGACATTAAATTTTAAAACAAAAACTAAAATAAGTTAGATTCTATATGTTAGTATCCTAATATGTAGAATCTAATTACTGCAGGAATTTCTCTTAGGAAACCTATTCTTTCATGATTTTTATATGGAGTAACATATACACCTGAATAAGAAGCATTAAGATTTATTTTTTCAGCCATTAAAGATGCCCTTTTTAAATGAAACTTATTTGATACTATTATAGCTGTTTTAAATCCTTTCTCATCCATAATCTTCTTTGAATTAATTAAATTTTCCATTGTGGATTCTGATTCATCTTCTACTATAATTTTCTCTTCATCAATTCCATTTTCTGATAGTTCTCTTTTTATAGCTTCTCCTTCTGAAATATTTTCTCCAGATCCTTTTCCACCAGAAGCTATTATGTAATCTGCATATCCTTCTTTTATAAGCCTTTCTCCTTCTTCTATTCGCCAACTTAAAAATGGACTAGGTGTATCTCCATATACACTACAACCAAGAACTATAATACAATCGGCTTTTTCAGCTTTAGCATTTTTACCAAAACTCTCTACATTAAATCCTACTAAAATAATAATAGCAAAACCTATTATAATAAATGAACTAATTATTTTTATAAATTTCAAATATATCACCTCCTATAAGCACTATTATATCAAATAAAAAAAGCTAATGAAATTAATAAAATTTCTTTTCATTAACTCTTTTAAATAAAATTATATTTACTTAATTTATTTATCTGCTTCTATATATTCACGTAATTTTGTAAGTCCTTCTTCTAATTTTATATTAATTTCCCATCCTAATAATTCTTTTGCTTTAGATGAATCTAATACTGAACGCTTTACATCGCCTTTTCTTGGCCCTTTAACTATAATATTAGGTTCAACATCAAATACATTCACTATTTCATCGTATATATCAAGAATAGATACTTCTTCTCCAGAACCAATATTAATAACCTCATTAGTAAATTTTTCTGTTGCAAGTAAATTTGAATTAACAATATCATCTACATACACATAATCTCTAGTACATCCTCTAGGCATATCATCATACGTCATTAATATAGACTGCTTGTTATTATAAATATTATCTAAAAATATAGGGATTACTCCACATTCCCCGTCTGCTATTTGTCTTGGCCCATATACATTTGCATAACGTAGTACATTATACTGAAAATCATATTTTTCAGCATAAATATTAATATATTTTTCTGCTAAAAATTTATCTATAGAATATGGAGATATTAACTGAGGCATGTCTGTTTCTTTAGATTTTTCATCTCCAATAATTTCCTTAGAAAGTGCGCCACCCGAAGAAACAGTTATAATTCTTTTTACATCATATTTATGTGCTAAATCAAGTAGATTTAAAAAACCAATTATATTTATACTTAAATCATATCTTGGATTTTCTACCGAATATATTACAGATTTTTGTGCTGCATGATGATTTATTATATCTGGCCTATACCGCTCAAATACCTCGTCTAATCTTCCAAAATCTCTAATATCTACATTACAAAAAGTTAAATTTTCATTATCTAATAAATGCTTAATGTTATTTAAAGATCCTGATGATAAATTATCTACTATTATAACTTCATATCCATCACGTAAATACCCTTCTGCTATATTAGAACCTATAAAGCCTGCCCCACCAGTCAATAATACCCTCTTGTTAGTTGAATTCATAAAATTTGTCCTCCTAAAATTTACCAGCTATATATATTATACACTATAAATACTATTCTTTTAAATTAAAATTTATTTTTACCATAAAATAAATCCTGCATTCTTACATAAATAATAGGCAAAAAATAGCCTGCATATCCTTCATTTAATATTTTAATCATCATTATTGAAGAATGTGCAGACTATTTAATCTGAAAAATTTTTAGTATTCAGTTTTTATGAATTAAGTTTAATAACTAATATATCTTCTCTACATTATCTACTTTATAATCGCTCTTAAATTTTTGTAAATCTTTATCATTCTTAATTAAACATATATCAATAAATTTACCAGTTTTAATTTCCATGAATCCTGCTGTTTTTTCTCCTGTACATACACTACATTTTAATACAGGCTTGTACTCTTTAGAGTCAAACAAAACTGTCATTTTCTTCTTTTTCTTAAAAAACATTAAATTCACTCCACTATAAAAAAATATTTTGATATATTATATTCGTATAGTTTTAAAAAATACTTAAAGCCTAAATCAAAATGTATAAAAATTTCTTTATTTATTTTTCAATTTTATAACATAAAATCTACTTAAATGAATATAACTATCCCTGTGCATATAACCCATACTGCAAGTACAGCTGCATTTATTTTTGCATCTTTTTTTGTTATTTTATCTTTATGCTTTCGCATATATAAATTATCTGCCAAAGATAAAATAGCCCCAAATAAAAACAATAAATTCCATAAGCTATACGGAAGTACTTTAAAAAATACGAGTACATTTGCTGCTGAAAGAATTAACATTGCTATATTATATAGTTTAAATATTAACATTTGTTTATCACCCCTTAAATTAAGTTTATCATATTATTTTACATTAAAAAGAAATTATTTTAAATAGCTAATATAATTCAATAACAGCACTTTTTTTATCATTGCTTTTTACTGTAATAATATGTTTACCATCTACTTTTGAATAAAAGCACATAATTTTGCTTCCATATACTATTTCTTTTTTATATAAAATTCTTACATTATTAAATATTGAATTTTTATATATGTTTTCAGGAAGAATTTCATATGCCATATCAAGATAGCTTAAATTATGCATATGATTATTTAAATCAATATCTCTTCTCTGAATTTTAAATTCCTTTTCAAATAAAAATTCATTAACTCTGACATCTTTAATTTCTTCAGAAAATGCCTGCTTTTGAGGTTCTACTTCATATAATTTTTTAATATCATCTGTTATTTTAATAGGTCTTCTTTTTTCAGTATCCATTAATATCCATCTTGATGTTCCAAGTGCTATGCTATTACAGCCTTTATCTATAATTTCAAAATCACGATACGCACATAGACTTTTAATTTTTCTTGGCCATGTCTTTGCAATTACTATATCATTATACATAGGTCTTTTATTAACTTTAATCTTCCAGTCAAGCAGTATCCATACTTTCTTTTTACTTTCTATATCTAAAACTCCATAATGAACAGTCTGAGAATGAAGACATGCAATATCTTCCATTATGCTAAGAAGTGCTTTATTAGTAGCATAATTATTTCTGCCTATATATTCTATCCCTATTCTATAATTTTTCTCAAATATCAAAATAGTCACTCCTTTATCTTATCATGTACTTTTTTAAAAAAGCAGACAAGCAATATTTTTTAAGATTCTTATCTGCTTTTCTTTTAAACAAATGGTTTATCAACTTTTATAACTGCATTATAGTTTGGCCATTTTTCTTTTATACTCTTTGATATTATGCTTTTTATTTCTTCATCTGATTTATTAATATCAAATGGAACAACAACATCAAAAATCAAATTCGTATGAGTATTACCATTAACCATTCTAAAATCATGTATTGAAAGCTCATTATTATATTCCTTAACTAAATCATTAACTTTCATCTTCATATTCATTACCTCTTTATTATTAATATCAAGAGGATCCATATGAATAACAGCTTCGCAGTTAAGTTTTTTACTTAATTCAACCTCTATTCTATCTATGCAATCATGTATCTCATAAATATCAGAACTTCCAGGAATTTCAGCATGAAGTGATATTATACGTCTTCCAGGGCCATAATCATGAACTATAAGATCATGCATTCCACATATTTCTTTATGTGCTAACACTATCTTTCTTATACTATCTAAAAGTTCTTTGTTTGGAATATTTCCAAGAAGTGGATTTATTGTATCTTTTGCAGCACTATATCCTGAATATAATATAAATGCAGATACTAAAATTCCAGATATCGAATCAAAATTATAACCTGTAATTTTATAAACAATTATAGAGATTAAAACTACAAATGTTGCTATAGAATCTGTAAAACTATCAAGAGATGTAGCACTCATTGCTGAAGAATTAATCTTTTTAGAGATAACTTTATTATAATAAGACATATATAATTTTGCTATTATTGATATTATAAGTATTGCTATTATAATAGGACTTCCATCTAAAGGCTCTTTATCAAAAAGCTTTGAAAATGAAGATTTAAAAAGTTCAAATCCCATTAAAATAATAGCCATAGAAACTATAAACCCTGAAATATATTCTATCCTTCCATGACCAAACGGATGCTCTGTATCTGGCTTTTTATCTGCCATCTTAAATCCTATAAGAGTGACTATTGAAGAGCCTGCATCTGAAAGGTTATTTACTGCATCAGCAGTAATTGCTATAGAACCACTTACAGAACCTGCAATAAACTTTACTATGAATAAAAATATATTAAGAGTTATTCCAAGAACTCCGCATACAATTCCATATAACGTTCTAACTTTAGGATCATTTACATCTTCACTATTTTTTATAAAAATTCTTGTAAGTATTTTTATCATACACTTTATATTAAAATTTATTAAAAACCTTAATATTTTTCCTCCTTTATCTTTTATCCATCTTATAGTATACACTCTTTTATGTTTCTATTTCAATATTTTCTATGTTTAAAGTATCTGCATACCGATAAAAGTACAGTCATCTTTTAAAGATCCCTCTTCTATTATAATATCTTCTATATAATCATTTAAATACTTTATAAAATCCTTCATTAAAACTTTCCCAAGGTACTTTTTTATAATATCATCTAATATAAAATCCATTCCATCAGTAAATAAATAAAATTTATCTCCCTTTTCAAACTTTATTGTAATTTGAGAAAATTCACTATTATCAAACATTCCTAAAAAAGATCCTGGAATACTTATAGTTTTTGCTTTATCTTTATTTTTCTGATAGATAAAACTATTCATTCCAGCACCTACTATAGTAAACTCTTTCTTTTCAAAATCTATAGAAAATGAACATACTGCAATATAATTTTCTTCATAATAATTTATTAATCTCTTATTTAAATTTTGTACTATTTTCATAGGATCAGGTTTATTTGTATTTTTAAGTTCCTGCATATATAAAATATCAAAAGCTGATATATTAAGTGCTGCCGATACTCCTTTTCCCTTTACATCTGTAATCATTCCTATTAGATAATTATCATTAACTTTTTTGATTCTATAAAAATCTCCACTTACAATTCCTGATGGTTTATATATTTTTTCAATGTTTACTTTATCTATCGGATAATCTAATTGAAGACTATTTGTCTGATATGTATATGCCCTATCAAGTTCTTTTTTCTCATCTGTAATATCTTTAAAAAGTACAATCATCTTAGAATGTCCATTATGCTCAAAATAGCTGCTTGAAATACTAGCATTCAATTTCTTCCCATTTTTTAAATTAAAGTTGTAGCAGTCATAATAATTTACTTTCTTATCCATCTTTAAATTCATTATTTTTTTATGCATTCTCTTTTGATCTTTCTCATTTAAAAATGAATATAAACTCTTCCCTATCATTTCTTCTGGCTTTATACCTATGAGCTTAGATGCATGCTCATTCATTTCTACAACCCTATTATCTTCTAATATAATTATTGCAATTGGAAAGTTATTCATCATATTAAAGTACTTGCTATTTCTATTTTCTATTTTTTTATCATAAACTTCTTTTTCTGTAATATCAGTACTCCTTACAAGCATCTTTATAATCTTTCCATTAATATCTCGTATAGGATTATACGAGATATTAATAAATTTATTAAGTTCTGGAATATAAATATCACCTGAAATAGCTTTTCCTATCTTTAAACTTTTTTCAAAAAGACACCCTTTGCATGTCTCATTTCTATTTAACATTTGATAACATTTCTTTTTTATAATTTTATCACTTTTTATACCATAAAAAGAATATCCTGATTTATTAAGAAAATAAACTGTCTTATCTAGATTAAGCACATTTATTATATCTTTTACATAATCTAAAGCATCTAAATGTTTCATATCTTCTTTGCTATCAGTTTTATCTGTCATATCTAATTCTTGTCCTCTCTTATTAGCCTTAATTAGATTATTTTAAAAACTTTATTAAGTCTTGTCATTTTGAATAATTTTAAAACATCTGGCTTCATTGATTTAAGTACAATATCACCATTTTTTTCAACACATTTTTTATAAACTGAAACAATAGTTCCAAGTCCTGTACTATCAATAAAACTACATCTTTCAAAATTGAAAATAAAATTTATAGTTCCATCATCTATATATTTATTTATATTTTGTCTAAATTTCTCTACTTCATCAACTATAAAATTATCAGGTATATATATTTCCTTTTCACTAATCATTTATTTCACCTCATATTTAAATTTCTCAACAAGTTTTAAAAGTTCTTCAGACATAGCACTTGTTTCTTCTGCTGTAGATGTAAGATTCTCAACAGCTTCAACCTCTTGATTTATTGCTGTAGCAACATTTTCACAGTTTGCGCTATTGTTTTCACTTATTGTTGCTACTTCATTTATTGTCTTTACAATCTTATCTGAAGATGCAACCTCATCATTTGTGATATCAAGTATTCCAGATATATGTTCTATAATATTTTCTATTGCTTTTAATATATTTAAGAATGCTTTATCAGTTTCTGAAACAATATTCACACCATTTTCTACTTTTTTATTAGCTCTTTCCATACATGATACAGCATTTTTAGTTTCATTTGTCATTCTATTTATTAAATCTGAAATTGCCTTTGCTTTATCATTAGATTCTTCTGATAATTTTCTTATTTCTTCTGCTACAACACTGAATCCTTTTCCATGTTCTCCTGCTCTTGCAGCCTCAATAGATGCATTAAGTGCGAGAAGGCTTGTCTGATCTGCAATATCATTTATTGTTGTAACTATTCCATTTGCTTCTTTTGATAAATCAGAAACTGCAAAAAGAGCTTTAGATGTTTCTTTGCTTTCATTTTTTATTCCATCTATTGCGCTAACTGTCTCTTGAACTTTTTCTCTTCCAAGAGAAGCTACGTCTTTAGATTCAAGTACATTTTTATTTGCTGATTCTGCTCTATTTTTAGCAAGTTGTACAAGACTTGATAACTGCACAAGAATTTCAGATACATTAACAACTGACTTGTTTTGAGTTTCTGAATCATTAGCAACATTTGTAATCGCAGCATCTATCTCTTCTGTTGTTGCACTTATTTCCTGTGATGATGACGATAAATCTTCTGAAGCCTTAGTAAGCTGTTTTGATGCACCTTCAACATTTCTTACAATATCTTCTATATTGCAAAGCATATCGTTAAATTCTCTTTCAAGTTCACCAATTTCATCTTCATTTTTAGTCTCTGTCTTTACTGTAAGATCTCCCTGTCCTGCTAATACCATAGCTTTTTTAAGTTTTTTAAGTGGATTTATTATTCCTTTTACAGAATAAAAATATGCCCATATTAAAGCTATAATAATTGCAACTAATGAAATCCCTATAGTATTATTTCTTATTTCTGTTGCTGCTTTCATGCATTCATTATAATCAGCAGTTACGCAAATACACAAATTATCTGCTACATGGAATGAACAATATTTTTTATTCTTCTCATACATATATAAACCTTGAGCTTCATTTTGATTTTCTGCTAAATCATACATAGATTCAAGGTTAGAATCTCCTAAATCACTTATCTTTTTATCTGAACCTAAATCCTGATCTGGATGATAAACAATATTTCCTTTATCATCTAATATGCATATGTATCCCTTTTCTCCAATTTTAACATCTGAAATATAGTCTGCTAAACTTGAGAATTTTATATCAGCTACAATAGTTCCTATAACACTTCCATTATTGCTTAATGGGTAAGAAATACATATTGAAGAATTATTTGTTGATCTTGAAACTAATACTCCACTTATAGATTCTTTCTTATCAGATAAAGTTTCTTTTATATAATCTCTATCACTTAAATCTATATCTGGATTTTTACTACTACTATTAAGTATTACTTTTCCATTACTATCTGTAATAATAATATCTTCAATAATTGCACTATTCTGATTTTTAACATCACCTATGTATTCAAAAACTGAATCTTTATATGATTCATCAGAGCTCTTCTCTAAAAGAGAAATCTCTTTATTTAAGCTCACATTTTTAGCTACACTTTTTGCCAAATTAATTTGTCTGTTTATTAATTTTGCATTTTCAGAAGATTCTATATCCACTTGCTTTTTCATTGAAGATTCAAGGGCTTTTGCGGCCATATTATAAGAAATAACTCCAAGAATAAACATAGGTGCAATTATTAGTATAATAAATCTAATCATTATTTTTGTTTTCAGTGAAATTTTCATTTTTTACACTCCTTTTTAGATTTTAAAGTAAAATTTTCTTAATGCTGATAACGCCTTTTCCTATTTTTACTTCATCGCTATATGATTTTATAATCTCTAATCCTCTACCCGATTCTGATAATATATTATCATCTGATTTTTTAATATCTTCATAACCAAATTTTCTACTTCCACAGTCTTTTACAGAAATATTTATACTATCTTTGTCTAAAGACCATGTTATAATTATTGGTTTTTTAGAATTACCCATATTTCCATGATAAAAAGCATTCGTAATTGCCTCTATCATTATGAGCTTTACTTCAAATATTTTTTCTTTTATATTCAGCATAGCTGTTACATTATCAATCTTACTTGCTAAATTTTTTATACCATATAAAACTATTTTACCATCTGAATATTTAAACATAGTTCCCCCTTTCCTTGTATTATTATACATCATTATTCATTATATGCTAATTTTTTTACATTAAAACTTAATTACAATTTTTATCCATATAAATAATCAGTAAAAAAAGGCTGTCATATTTCTATGACAGCTTTAAAATTAAAGTTTAAGCTCCTAAAATGCTTCCTATTATTATTCCAAGATACGTTCCAAGAACATATCCTAAAGTTCCAATAAGCATAACTGGTCCAACAAGTTTAGTCCATCCCTTTGATATTGCCATCGCAGCTGCAGTTGTAGGTCCTCCTATATTTGCATTTGATGCAAGAACAATATCTTCAATATCAAATTTTAATATTTTACCAAAGACAAGACAAAAAATAATATTTGTTGCTGCTATAGTAAATGTAAATACGAATAATAATGGAGCATTCAAAATTATCAATTTAATCGATGCAGGTACACCTATTACAAAGAAAAATAAATAAATTAAGTAAGTTCCTATTTCATTATAACCTGATAAAGTTTTAATTCTTTTTTCAAATCCAGTAGATATAATAATTGAAATTGTAGTAATCCATACATACTGACTCCCAAAGAAAGTATTAAACATATCAAGTACCATATTACCTTTAGGTATTATACTAGATAATGAAGATGATATAAATTTTGATAATGTAACAACAAGTGCTGCATATGCAAAATCTATAGCAATATCTTTTAAAGAAATTTCTTTTTTTGACCAATATTTTGCTACTATATTCTCATCCTCAGATTTACATGATTTTGATTCAATTAAATCAATATGTGGATGTTTGAAATGTTTTTTTATAAATTCCATAGATGGAATCGTAAGAAGCGCAAATATTGAACATGCTGTAACTAAATTATCTGCTACTGTAGTTGCCGATATTATTGTTTTTGATGTATTAAAAGCATCAGCTAAGGCAGTATAATTAATACCTCCTCCTATATATGATCCTGTCATCATAGCAGCTACTTTATTAAGCTCAGGAATATAATCTTTAAGCATAAAGAAGCTAAAAACAGCACCTATACATGAACCTAAAGAGCCAATTAAAAATATTATAAGCATTCTTCCAGATTCTTTCCATATTTTCTTCATATTGCATTGAATTAAAAGAAGAGGAATAGCCATTGGAACTGCAAATCCCCATATTACATCATCATATAAAGGACAGCTTGTCGGAATTATATTTAAGTTTGTAAATACAAGCGCAAATATTAAAACTATAATTGCTCCTGATATTTTAGATGCCCACTTATATTTCTGTTCAAGATATATTGAAACTGCAACAGAAATTAACATTATCGATAATAATGTCCATGTATCATCAGCCTTAATTAATGTATTCATTAAAATACCTCCATATCATTTGTCATCAATTATATAATATAACAAAAGATTTCTATTAAAAGAACCAGCAGCATACTTTTTTTTACTATACGTGACACTAATTCATTCTATTATAGACAATTAATATGAAAATATACTAAAAAAAGATCCTCACAAAATGTGAAGACCTTTTTATATTAAATTATTAGATTAATATTATGAACATTTACTTTAATTTTATTTTTGCTCTTCTTCATTATTTGAAGAAACATTTGAAAATGAATTAACAATTATATATTTGTTGTCTCCAACTTTAATATATTTTATATCTACAGTATCTCCTATCTTTGTAAGTGCTGCTTCTCGTGCTATTTCTGTAGATACTGAATAAATGTTATCATCACCTTTAAGCTTTATATCATAAATACTATTTCCATCTTTTAATACGAGCCCAATTCTTTCAACCTCTCCACTAATTTCTTGGTCATTATTTCCACCTTTTAAAGAAATATTAGTATCAGTAAGAGATTCTAAGTATTTATTAAGTGCTGACTGAACACTATCTCCTACACCAATAGTATTATAATTTTTCACATTAACCATGGCATATTGTTTTACAAGACCATTAGAATCTTTAAGTGTCATAAAATAAGTAGGTTCATTCTGTATATTAATTAAATATGGGAATGTTGCTGTATATTCATACTGCTGAACTTTTCCTTCTGCAGATTTCATTCCTGCATTTTCAGTTGCTCCTGATGTTTTATACATCATAGTCTTTCCAGTTCTTGTATCTGTAAGAGTAAAACCAACTAATGATTCATCACTACCTACTGAAGTTATTCCAGTATAATAATAACATTTATTATTATTATTATATATCATTGTCATTCCATCAGTTGTTTCAAGCTTATCTTTATCAGTAAAGTTTAAAATACCATGAACAAGCTTTCCCCACTTATTAAGATATCTATTTGTATACTCCATTGGCTGTATTCTATCTATCCACTCTGGTGCATCTTCTATGCCGTAAGTATTTGACTCACCAGTTTGAGCATCCATAACAAGTACACCTATAGCTTTACTTTCTTCAATGCCTACTGCATTATCGTATCTTGTAATAACGTAATAAGGTTTTCCTGTATCATCTAATTCAAAAGTAAAATCAGTGTGTCCTGCTTTCATATCTCTTAAATATGCTGCTCTTTTAAGGCTACTAAAGATATATGATGAATCAAGATACTTAATATGCAGATCTTCTCCATTAAGATTTGTTACAAGCTGCACATCATTTTGGTTAGTAGCACTAACCTTTATGTATCCTTGAGTACCAACTCTATTAGAAAACCATTTTAAAAATGATGAATGCTCAAGAGGTGCAACATAATAAAGTTCGCCATTTATTGACTGAAGAGTTAACTCACCAACTGTTACCTGACTTCCAAGACTAGATATTTCTCCAAGTTTTTTGTCTGCAAGCTTAAATGCTAAATCTTTATCAATAGTAGGAAGCTGATTTAAATCTATATATTTAATTTCACTCGAAAAATCTACTTCTTCTATATTTCCTATTAAATTTCTATGAGATTTATAATTTATAATAGGACTAAAAAATAATGCGGTAACCGCATATACTAAAAACACTATAGCAGATGCCATTATATATCTTTTATCCTTTTTTAGTATTCCAAATCCTAATGAACATAACACAAAAATTATTGAAATAAGAAATGCATTTAAACTAAAATCAAATATAAGTCTGTTAAAAATGAGCAAAAGTAGTGCGATTATAATATACACTGGTATCAGAACTGTTATAAACTTAAATATATTATTTTCTTTATTCATAGATTAATCCCCCTATTTCTTTTATAGTAACTATTATATCATAAAAGGTTTTTAATTACCATATAAGTATGATAATTTTTTAATTATTTTTTATAAGATACTCTTTAACCTCGCTAAGATCATTAAGCACTGCTATTGGAAGGTTTTCATTTGTTTTTTCTAATTTCTTTAAATCAGGAACCTGGATTGATTTTATTGATGCTCTACTTGCTGCTATAACTCCTGCATCAGAATCTTCTATAACAAGACAGTTATCTACATCTAATTTTAATCCTGCTGCAGCTTTTAAAAATATTTCAGGATTTGGTTTTGAATTTACTACCTGATCTCCACATATTAAATAATCTGATATATTTAAAACTCCTATTCTATCTAAAAGTTCAGATGCTCTTCCCCTTGATGTTGATGTTGCAACAGCTATTTTATACCCATTATCTTTAAGATATCTCATTATATCATCTAGACCTTTTTTAGCTATATTAGGAGTATTATCAACTGTATCTATAGATATTTTTCTCTTTTTTTTATAAATTTCATCAAATGGAATATCATCTCCATAAAAATCCATAAAAAGTTTTTTACATGCTTTTACATTTCTTCCTATTAAGGTTAGATAAAATTTCATATCCATTGAATATCCATAATCTTTCATTACAGTTTTAAAAGCATTAAATGATGGTATTTCTGTATCAACTAAAACTCCATCCATGTCGAATATTACACCCTTAATTTTCATCATCACTATGCGCCTCATTTCTATTTTTTATATAATCTTCTGTTCTTATTTTTAATCCTTTTTTTCTTAAACGATCCTCTATCTCATTTTTAATTAATACATATATTACAGCAAATAAAGGAACCCCTATTATCATTCCTATAATTCCAAGGAACTTACCTGTAACAAGTATTGCAAATAATATCCAAAATGCAGAAATACCTATTGAATTTCCTAATATCTTAGGTCCTATTACATTACCATCAAGTTGCTGAATTATAAGTATTATCAAAATAAACCATAAAGCCTTTATTGGTGATACAAATAAAATTATTATAATTGCAGGAACAGCTCCTATTATTGGTCCAAAAAATGGAATAATATTAGTTATTCCTATTATTACTGCTATTAAAAGATTATACGGCATCTTAGTTACAGTAAGAACAATAAATGTAAGCACTCCTATTATAAATGAATCTAATATTTTTCCAACAATAAAATTTCCAAATGTATCATTAGTCATATTTACAATATAAAGCAATTTATCAGATATTCTCTTGCTAAATAATGCACAGACTATTTTTTTTGAAAGAGCACAGAATCGCTCTTTATCAATTAAAAGATACATTGATATTATTGTCCCTAAAATAATATTCCATATGCTTGATGCAATCATTCCTAAAACGCTTCCAATTATAGGTATGAAATTTGTTCCTAGTTTTATTATGTAATTTATAAATTCATTAAAATTTCCATTCAATATTCTAAGATATTCATTCTGAATGTTTAAATTCATCAAAAGCTTGTCTGTAAACTTAACTGATTCATTTATGTACAACGGAATATCATTAACTAGTCCAATTATACTAGAAACAAGCTGAGGAAGCATAAATTTTGTAAATGTAAAAATCAAAAGTGCTGTTACTATATATGTTAAAAATAATGAAAAACACCTTTTAATTTTACTATTTAAATTTAGTTTTTTTATAAAACCTATACTAAATATATTATTTTCAAAAAATTTTAATACAAAATTCAAAATATATGCAATTGCAAATCCTATAATAAATGGCTCTAGTATACTTAGTGCAGCGCTTATTTTATCCAGTAATTTTTCAAATTCTGATATACATTTAAAGAAAATAATTACTGCACATGATACTAGAAAAGCATATATGGAAATTGTAGTATATTTCTTATTCCATTCAATTTTCATATTCAATACTCCTCTTCTATATAATATCTTACTATATTTTACTACATTATTTAAAAGAATTATATCAAATATTAATTAATTATAAGATTTTATCTATCTTTCTTAAGCTTTTTTTCTATAAAGATAAATCGTGAGATTGTTTTCATTTTTTGAATCTTTAAGTTTTACGACCTGTTTTTTACTACCATCAAAAAATTCTACTGCTTTATCAAAATACATAATTTTACCATTGTTAACACAGCACAATATTCTTTTATCATCATTACGAATTTTATTTATATTAATTTTACCTTTAGTATTATTTTTTAGGAGTTCTTCTATTTTAGTAATAAATTTTTCTATCATGCTTATTGTTTTTAAAAGTTCTTTATACTCAATAGATTTACATGGATACTGATTTTTAAACTCATAAAGCATATCATCAATTTTATTTCTGTCAAATATTCCTTTAAAAGATATGTCATATGATATTTTATCAATAATACAGTTCATTCTATAAAAACGTATATTACTGAATGATATAAGAAGGAAAATTATAGCAGTTAAAATTAGTGGAATCGCTAAATAATATATTTTGTACAAAAGGAAACTAAGAATAACCATAGCAATAAATTTTTTTCTTGCTTCTTCATATCTTTCTATCCCATTTTTTATAATCACACTATATGAATTCATTCTATCCATTATTAATTTTTTATTCTTATTATTTATCTTTGCTTCTTCCAAATACTTTTTACAATATAATCCTCTTCCCTTTTTCATAACCTCATCCCTTAATTAATTTAATTTACTTTATTTTACATTATGTATTTCTTATCTTCAATGAATAAATTTAGAGTATATTTCTTATATTCTATTAAAAATTCATAATATTAATTTTGAAATAGTAAAATACTTCATCATTTGTTAGAAAATTATTGTAAAAAATGTTTATTACCGTCGTTTAAAATTTTCTTTAACTATTTGTCCTATACTTATTGACTGTTATATCTATATATGCTATTATAAAGTTTTATATTTTTTGAGTTTTGTGGTATAATATAAATATATAATAAAGGAGGTGATATAATTGTTTTCTATCGGTGACAAAGTAGTTTACCCTATGCAGGGGATAGGTATTATCGAAAAAATAGAAAATAAAACAATATCAGATGAGGAGAAAGAATACTTAAAAATCAAAATTCTATCTAACGACATGGAAATAATGATTCCAACAGATAGAATAGAGACTTCTAATCTAAGAAAAATTAGTGATAATTCAGAATTAACAAATGTTATAAATGTTTTAAGTGATGATGATAGTTCATCTGAATATAACGATTTATCATTTAAGGAAAGATACCAATTGAATTTTAATAAAATAAAAACTGGTACTCTTGAAAATAGTGCTGAAGTAGTGCATGATTTGATGCTAATAAAAAAGAATAAGAATTTAAATTCTTCTGAAAAACAACTTTTAAAAACGGCACGAAGATTTCTCGTTGATGAAGTTTCTGTTATGAAAAATATTTCAACCACTGAAACGACCGAGCTATTAGGCTTAAATTAATTATTTCAATATAAAAGAAGGGCTATTAAAGCCCTTCTTTTATATTACTAATAAATATTATTTAAAATCTTCTATTCTTATCATATTCTCAATCTCAACTACATTTTTAAGATCTCCAATTTGTTTCATAGCTTTTTTAAATTCGCCTTCTGTTGTCATATGTGTAACTATTACTATAGTAACGTTTCCGTCTTCATTTTCTTCACCTTTTTGAATGACTGATCTTATACTTACATTATTCTTTCCAAGCACTGAAGTAATATCAGACAATACTCCTGGTTCATCTTTTACAGAAACTCTAAGATAAAACTTACTCTTTACATCCTTCATAGGAAGAATTTCTCTATCCCAAAGATTATTATTAACTTCTGAAACTTCATTTTGAATACCACTTCTTATTATAGAGACTATATCAGAAACAACAGCACTTCCTGTTGGAAGATCCCCTGCTCCTCTTCCATAAAACATAACATCTCCAACTGCATTACCATTAATAAAAACAGCGTTGAATGAATCATAAATGTTTGATAAAGGATGCTTTTTCGGTACCATTGTAGGATGAACTCTAAGCTCTATTTTACCATCTGTTTCTTTAGCAATAGCAAGAAGCTTAATACCCATCTTAAATTCTTTTGCATACTGCATATCAACAGATTCAATCTTTGTAATACCTTCTCTATATACTTTTTCAAGATCAATCTTTGTTCCAAATGCAAGAGATGCTAAAATAGCAAGCTTATACTGTGCATCATATCCTTCAACATCTGATGTAGGATCTGCTTCTGCATAGCCTTTATCTTGAGCTTCTTTTAATGCATTTTCAAATGAAGAACCTTCAAGTTCCATTTTACTTAAAATATAGTTTGTTGTTCCATTTACTATACCATAAAGCTTTTCTATTTTATTTGCAGTAAGACTTTCATCTATACCTTTAATTATAGGAATTCCACCTGCTACACTAGCCTCATACTTTAGCATAACTCCCATATTGTTAGACATCTTAAATAGTTCATCACCATCAGTTGCAAGAAGCATCTTATTTGCTGTTACAACATGTTTCTTATTTTTCATGGCTTTTAATATATATTCTTTAGCAGGATTCATCCCACCCATAACTTCAATAACTATCTTTATAGAATCATCATTTAATATATCATTATAATCAGTCGTAATTAAATTGTCAGGAACATCTACCCCTCTTTTTTTATTTTTATTCCTTACAAGTATTTTAGATACTTCTACTTCATATCCTGCTCTTTTTCTTATTTCTTCTTTATTTGAATTTAATATCATCCAAACACCTCGGCCTACAGTACCTAGACCTAAAAGTGCAATTTTAATCTTCTTCATATACCTGCCCCCTTAAAAATTGTAAAATGAATATGTTATTTTTATTATAATGCTATTTAAGCCTTTTTTCTAGTTATTTTTAGCAATCTATTGAAAATCTAGCTGAATAAATGATAATTCAGATAAAAAAAGAATAAGATTAATGCAATTTTGCATCAATCTTATTCTTTTCGTACTTATTTCTATTTATCAGAATCTTCTTCGATTTTAGTACTTGATAACTTTAATTCATCAAGCTGTTTCTTATCTACAACATTTGGTGCTTCAGTTAAATAACAGAAAGCATTTTGATTCTTAGGGAATGCAATAACATCCTTAATATTTTCTGTTCTTGCTAAGAACATAATCATTCTATCAAGTCCAAATGCAAGACCACCGTGTGGTGGTGCTCCATATTTTAATGCTTGAAGCAAGAATCCAAAATTGTTCCATGCAGCTTCTTTACTAAATCCAAGTGCTTTAAGCATTCTTTCCTGAATAGCTGTATCATGTATTCTTATAGATCCTCCACCAAGTTCTTCACCATTTAATACTAAATCGTATGCTTTTGAACGTACTTTTCCTTGATCTGATTCAACAAATTCAAGATCTTCATCCATAGGTGCTGTAAATGGATGATGGCATGCCATGTATCTGCCTTCTTCATCGCTCCATTCGAATAATGGGAATTCAGTTACCCATGTAAAGTTATATTCATTTTTATCTTTAACAAGATCAAATTGTTTTGAAAGTTCAATTCTTAAAGCACCAAGGCTCTGGAATACTACAGGATTCTTATCTGCAACTATTAAAATTGCATCTCCTGTTTCAGCATCCATTGTCTTAACAATCTTTTCTGTAACTTCATCAGTTAAGAATTTTGCAATTGAAGATTTAATTCCATTTTCTTTAAGCTGAATCCATGCAAGACCTTTAGCTTTATATGTCTTAACGAATTCTCCAAGTTTATCAAGAGGCTTTCTTCCAAGAAAAGCTCCACCTTTTAAACATAATGCTCTTACTGATCCACCATTTTCAATTGCTGATTTAAATACATTAAAGTCCATGTCTTTAACATCATCTGAAATATCAGTTATAAGCATTTTAAATCTTACATCTGGCTTATCTGATCCGTATTTTTCCATTGCTTCTTTAAATGTCATTCTCTTTATAGGAAGTTTAACATCTACGTTAGCAATTTCTTTAAATATGTATGCAATAAGACCTTCAGCCATTTCCATTACATCGTCTTCTTCAACGAAGCTCATTTCCATATCGACTTGTGTAAATTCAGGCTGTCTGTTTGCTCTTAAATCCTCGTCTCTAAAGCACTTAGCTATCTGAAAATATTTATCAAATCCAGATATCATAAGAAGCTGTTTTAAAAGCTGTGGTGACTGTGGAAGTGCATAAAACTTTCCAGGGAAATTTCTTGATGGAACAAGATAATCTCTTGCACCTTCAGGAGTACTCTTTGTTAAAATTGGTGTTTCAACATCTAAAAATTCCTTATTATATAAGTATTCACGAATAGCTTTAGTTGTCTTACTTCTTATCATAAAAATCTTTTGCATATCAGGTCTTCTAAGATCAAGGTATCTATACTTAAGTCTTATATTTTCAGCTGCATCAAGATTTTCTTTTATATAAATAGGCGGAGTTAAAGATTCTGAAAGTATTTTTATACTTTCGCACTGAAGCTCTACATATCCTGTCTTCATCTCTTCATTTATATCTTGTCTTTTTACAACCTTTCCTGTAACTGCAATACAGTATTCAGGTTTAACTGTCTTAGCTTTTTCAAAAGCTTCTTTATTTATTTTTTCTCCAAAAACGACCTGCATAATTCCAGTTCTGTCTCTTAGATCAATAAATTCAAGACCTCCAAGTTTTCTATTTTTCTGAACCCATCCCATTAACGTAACTGTTTTATCAATTTCGTTTTTAGATGGTTCTGCGCACATCATAGTACGTTTTAATCCATTTAAGGCTTCACCCATTTTTATTATTCCTCCTTTAATATTTAACATTTCTCTCTTTTTTTATACATCTTTACTTTAAGATGCTTTTTAGCTAAATATTATTTTAAAATATTTTTTGTTATTATTATTACATACAATTTTAAACTAAAATGTCTTTTTATATACAATTTTACAATAACAATTCTAAATTTGTTTATCGTTAATTGCCCATAAGTATTATAATACTCTTTGCAATATAAATAAACAATGATTTAATCTTTATTTATATATAGTATCTAATAAACTAATTTTACCATCAATAAGTGAATCAACTCTATTTACATATTCAGTTACATTTTTTAAATTAGGATATCTATCTATCTTATTTCCAGAAAAATTAACAATTTTAGAAACCGCTCCTGCTCCTAGAGCAATTGTTGTCTCTCTTTCCTCAATCATCTGAATATTATAGTGACATTCTTTTCCATCTTTACAATAACCGACATTTTCAAGATTTCCCACCATGTTTTTCTGTCTATACATATAGTAAGGAGAAAGCTTAAGCTCAGATACTAAATTTCTCGAAATCTGATACATTTTAAGTATTTCTTTATGTTCTGTCATCTTTATTCCCTTATTAAGTACAAACTCTTCATGCATTCTCGAGCCTCTTTTTAAAGAAAGTCCATGTACTGTAATACTATCAGGTTTAAGTTTTAAAAGTTCATTTTTAGTTACAGTCATTTCAGATTGAGTTTCATTAGGAAGTCCTATAATTATATCCATATTGATATCATCAAATCCAAGCTTTCTTGCAAGATTAAATTTTTCAATAATATCACTTTTTGAATGAGTTCTTCCAATTAAGTGAAGAGTCTTATCATTCATAGTTTGAGGATTTATACTGATTCTCTTAACCATGCATTCTTTCATTGTCTTAAGCTTATTTTCTGTAATTGTATCAGGTCTTCCACATTCAACTGTAAACTCAGTTTCATTCGAATCTTTTATAAACGCATTATAGATTTCATCCATAACCATCATAAACTCTCCATCACTCACAGCTGTTGGAGTACCTCCTCCAAAATAGACACACTCTATTTTTAAATTTTTTTCTTTTATGTAACTTCCTAAAGCTCTTATTTCTTTTCTAAGGGCTTCAAGATATGGTACGACCATCTTGCCATTTGTTTTAAGAGAATTTGATACAAAAGAGCAGTACAAACATCTAGTTGGACAAAAAGGCATGCCTATATATACAGAAACAGTATTTTGATCTCTGTTAACAAACTTTTCTTCATTTTTTGCAACTTTAATACAAAGTTCTGCTTTTTCTTTAGATGCAAGATATTTATTCTTAAAAATATCTATTATCTCTTCTTCTGATTTTTCTTCTTTTAGATAATTAAGTGCTATCTTAGATGGTCTTATACCTATAAGTATTCCCCATGGATGCTCATCGCCTGTAATTTCTTTTAGACATCTAAAAAGAAACCTTCTTATAGAGTCTTTAACATCATAGGCATCTAGTTCAGATTTTTTGTTTAATTTCATACTATTAAATGTAATATTATTTCCATCTATGATAAGTCTATATGAAGATTCATCATATGACGTAAATTTTATTTCAGTCATTGGGAAATAAACATTAAAAAGCTGAAATACCTGATAATTATAATTTGTGTCATTTAAATAAATATTTATTTTCATAATTCTGTCCTTTTTAATCAATATACGGATTCATCGCTTTCTCATATCCAAGATTTGTTTTTGGTCCATGCCCTGGATAAACATCAATATCATCTGAAAGTTTAAAGAGCTTATTTTTTATGCTTTTAACAATCTCCTCATAGCTACCGCCTTCAAAATCTGTTCTTCCTACAGAACCTTGGAAAAGAGTATCTCCAGTAAATAACATATTATCTATCAAAAACGATACCGAACCTTTTGTATGCCCAGGAGTTTCTATTACTTTTATCTTTTTACCTGCAAAATTAATTTCATCATTTTCTTTTAAATATTTATCTGCTTTTCTTAATTTTCCAAATATTTCTGTATTTTTCATCATATATTCTTCATCTTTTTTACTAAGATAAAATGGAATATTGTAAAGTGATGAAAGTTCTTCTACGGCATCTACATGATCAGCATGACCATGTGTTAAAAGGATAAGCTTTGGAACGCCGCCTATGCTTTTAATCGCTCTTATTATCTTTTTACTATTTCCACCTGGATCTATTATGCAAATTTCATTTTTGTCTTCATCTAATAACAGATAGCAGTTTTCTTCATAAAGTCCTGCCAGTATTGAATTTACTATTATCATCTACTTCACTCCTAAAATGTTTTTTTGCTGTCTAAAAGTATTGTTACAGGGCCATCATTTACGATATTTACTTCCATATCCGCTCCAAAAATACCTGCTTCAATCTTAAGACCTGATTCTTTTAATAAAGAAATAAATTTATTATATAAATTTATCGCTTCATCACCATTCATAGCTGCCATAAAATTCGGTCTGCGACCTTTTCTACAGTCTCCATACAATGTAAACTGAGAAATACATAAAATTTCCCCATTCGTATCTAAAATAGAATTATTCATCTTTCCTTTTTCATCATGAAAAATTCTTAGATTAATTATTTTATCTTTTATATATTTAAGATCATCTATTGTATCATCATCTGTGATTCCTATAAGCACATTAAATCCTCTATCAACTGAGCCTACAATTTTTCCAGAGACTTTAACAGATGATGATTTTACTCTTTGAATTACCGCTCTCATTTTTATCACCTTTTTATCTAATTGTTAAGCCTATAAACATCAATTACACCTTTTATCTTTTTCATTTTTTTCATAACATCTTTTAGTATATCAACTGAAGGAATCTTCAATTTTATATTTATAAAAGCATATACTTGTTTATTTAAATTGGCATTAATTGCATTAAGCTGAAGCTTTTTATCAGAGATTACGCTCATTAAATCCGAAATAAGCCCATTTCTATCCTCTGCTTTAACCTGTATTTCTGCAAAATACTCATTTCCCTTAGAAGTTCCCCAACTTACATCAATTACTCTTTCCTTATCAGTATCTATAAGATTTTTTAAATTCTCACAATCTTTTCTATGAACTGATACGCCTCTTCCTTTTGTTATATATCCAAGAATTGCATCTCCCGGCACCGGATTACAGCATTTAGCAAATCTAACCATAAGATTGCTTTCACCCTTAACAAAAATTCCATATGAATTATCAGATTTTTTGTTTTCAGTTTTAACTATATGTTCATCAATAGCTTTAGTTATAGCCTCTTGATCCTCTTTTTCATGTATAGGCTTTTCTATTCCATTTTCTTCTTTAAGTTTTGAAATAAATGAAGATACACTTATATCTCCAACACCAATTATATCATAAAGATCATCAATATTATGTACATTATATCTTTTTATAAGTCTCTCATAAGTATCACCTTTTGAGATTTCAGCTAATGAAACATTCTGTTTTTTAAGTTCTTTATCAAGCTGTTCTTTTCCTTTTGCAATATTTTCTTCTTTTTTAGCTTTTTTAAACCACTGTTTTATTTTACTTTTAGCCTGATTACTTTTTGCAATATTAAGCCAATCCATTTTAGGGCCTTTTGAATTTGAAGATGTAAGAATTTCTACTATTTCACCTGTTTTTAATTTATAATCAAGAGGAACTATTTTACTATTAGCTTTCGCACCTATACACCTATTGCCAACATCTGTATGAATTCTATATGCAAAATCAATAGGGGTTGCTCCTGCACATAAATTAATAACAACACCTTTTGGAGTAAATACAAAGACTTCATCTGAAAATAAATCTATTTTAAATCCTTCCATAAATTCTTCTGCATCAGATGTTTCCTTCTGCCACTCTAGCATATCACGAAGCCATGCAAGTTTCTTTTCAAATCCTTTATCTTTTGAATCTCCGGAAGCATTACCTTCTTTGTATTTCCAATGCGCAGCAATACCATATTCTGCTGTCTTATGCATTTCAAATGTTCTTATCTGGATTTCAAATGTTTTTCCTTGTGGTCCAATTACTGTAGTATGAAGCGATTGATACATGTTTGGCTTAGGCATAGCTATATAATCTTTAAATCTTCCTGGTATAGGTCTATATATTGTATGTACTATTCCAAGTACTGCATAGCAGTCTTTTACTGAATTTACCAAAACTCTTATTGCTGTAAGATCAAATATCTGTTCTATACTCTTATTTTTATTGACCATTTTTCTATAAATACTATAGAAATGTTTAGGTCTTCCTTCTATATCAGATGTAATTCCAGAATTTTGTAATCTTTCGTGAAGATCTTTTACGATTTCATTTATATAATTTTCACGTTCAACTCTTTTTTCAGCAATTTCATCAACAAGTTTATAATATTCTTCTTCTTTCAAATATCTAAAGCAAAGGTCTTCAAGTTCCCATTTGATTTTAGACATACCTAATCTATGTGCTAAAGGAGCATAAATATTAAGTGTTTCTTTCGCTTTTCTCATTTGTTTTTCTTTTGGTGTGAATTTAAGCGTACGCATATTATGAAGTCTATCAGATAGCTTAATTATTATCACACGTATATCTTTAGCCATTGCAAGAAGCATTTTTCTTACATTATCAGCTTGCTGTTCTTCTTTTGTTTTATACTGCATTTCACCTAACTTTGTAAGTTTTGTAACACCTTCAACAAGATCAGCTACTTCCTTGCTAAAATTTTCTGCTACAAGTTCATATGTAGCATTTGTATCCTCAATTACATCATGAAGAAGACCTGCAATAATTGTATTTGTATCCATCCCGAGATCTGCAAGTATCTCAGCAACCGCAATCGGATGAATTATATATGGCTCTCCGGACTCTCTTTTCTGTCCGTTATGAGATTTCTCTGCGAAATCATAGGCTTTTTTTATCATATCGATATTGACATTATGGCAATTTTTATCAATTTTTTCAAGTAATTTTTCAATCATAAGGTGTTCCCCTTTTTTTGTCAAATAGTTTTGAATTAAATTCAAAGGCTGGTTAAAAACCAGCCTTAATTAAATTTATTATATATTATTTTATATATTTTTTCAACAAATTTAAATATTATACTTTACTAAAGAGAATACATCATAATCTTTAAGTAATTTTTCTTTTGCTTTAAGATCTGTAAGCTCAACAACAAAATCAATAGAAACTACTTCTACTCCACATTTTTTTGCAAGTTTTGCAACTGCCTCAGCAGTTCCTCCTGTTGCAAGTAAATCATCTACAATTGCAACTCTCTGACCTTTTTTTATAGCATCTTTATGAATTTCAAGTTTATCAGTTCCATATTCAAGATCATATTCCTGATCAATAGTTTCTGCAGGAAGTTTTCCTGGTTTTCTAACTGGGATAAATCCAGCACCTAGTGCATATGCTACAGGCATACCAAATAAAAATCCTCTCGCTTCAGGAGATAAAATCAAATCAACATTCTTGTCTTCTAAATGTTTAGCTAATCTATCAACTGACTCTTTTAAACCATCTTTATCTGCTATAAGTGTAGTAATATCTTTAAAACTAATTTCTTCTTTTGGAAAACCATTTATTACCCTTATTTTATTTTTTAAATCCATCTAAGATACCTCCATCAACAAAACTAATTTTTGAATTGTCAAGTAATTTATCTTTTTTTAAATTATACAAATACTTAACAATCTGATCTGCTCTATATTTGCTGTTTGTAGTAAGAAGTTCAAGAACAATTCTAGCATTGTCCATAATTCCTACTGCTCCATTAGGAGGTATAATAAACTGAATAATTCTCTCTACCCCCTGCTTATTAAAATCTTTTATATTATTAAACTCAATAATAGATAATAATCCATTATTATTAGTATTTATTAAAAATTTATTTCCTTCTTTAACAAATAGACCATTTTCACCTTTTAAAGATACATCAGCCCATTCAACACCTATAAGAATAAGATCTAAATATTTATTTATACTCTTCATATTATAATAAATCGCAATTGCCTGCATAAGCTTAAAAGTAAGCCCACTTACAGATAAATTTTTATATCTGTACTGACAACCTTTCTGATTCGGGTTTATATAGATATAGCCATCAGACTCGACATCCTTCTTATTTTCAAGGACTATCAAATCAATATTAAGTAATCTACATAATTCAACTTCTTCATTCGATTTTAATCCAACTCCTAAAGTAATAAGTAAATCTGCACCTAGAAAATCAACATTATCTTTTATATCGTTCTTATTTATTCCTTCACATTTGTCTGACTTTTCATATATAAGATACTCTACATCAGCATTTAAATATCTAAGAACAAGTATAATTGATGAAACAGCACAGATTCCGTCTACATTATATGTACCATAAACAACAATTTTCTTTCTATTATTAATTGCTAATGACAATTTTTCTATTGCACGATTCATTCCTTTAAGAATAAACGGATTATAGCCTGATATATAATTTGGGCTATAAATACTCTCCCAGAATTTACGCATCGCCTTTTTCCTCCATAAAATAGAAAACAACTCTATTATTATATACGATTATTAATAATATTACAAATAAAAATATAAAAACCTCCATTTACTACTAAAAGGAGGCTTTTTATTTAGGCCTTTTTAAGCTTATTTTTTCTATTTTTCTTGCCTTTGATTTTAGTTTTTAAAATCACCCATACAGGGGAAGCAATAAATATTGATGAATAAGCTCCAGTTATTATACCGATCATAAGAGGAAGTGTAAATTCTCTTACTGTTGGAACTAACACATTAATTGCAATAATAGTAACTAATGTTGATACTGATGTATTAATTGATCTTGCCATAGTTTCTGTAAGACTTGTATTGGCGATTTCATTAATATCTGATCTTCTCATTATCTTATTATTTTCTCTTATTCTATCGAAAATAACTATTGTATCATTCATTGAATATCCTATTATTGTTAATATAGCTGCTATAAACGCTGTATTTACTGGTATATTAAATATAGCATAAAAACTTACTGTGATTAAAATATCATGAAATGTTGCAACAATTGCAGCAATTCCAAATCTAAATTCAAATCTTATAGCTATATATATAAGCATTACTATAAATGCAGCTAAAAGTGCAAGAAGTGAATTTTGTGTAAGTTCTTTACCTATAGATGCACCAATTTCATTCTGCGAAATAAGCGCTGTCTTATCTAAAGAATATTTATCTTCTAAAGCCACCATAACAGAATTAACTTTATCACTGTCAAAATCAGTTGCTTTAATATCATATTCATATTTATCAGATATTGTTGTAACTGCTTCTGAATCAATATCTTTTACAATAGAATCTACATCTGCTTTATCTATATCTTCATTAAGTTGAATTGAGACTTCTGTACCGCCTTTGAAATCAATACCAAAATTTAATCCTTTTACTGATAAAAAGCCGATACCAATAATTATAATTGTTAAGGAAAGACAAAACCAGATTTTACTCTTCTCAATTATTTTATACATCTTTCTCGTCCCCCTTTTTCTCCTTTACTCCAAAATATGATGTCTTATTTAATAATCCAGAATTTACTGCTAAATTAATTAGAGTTTTTGTAATTATAAGAGCAGTAAACAAACTTACTAAAATACCAATCATAAGTGTTATAGAGAATCCTTTTACTGAACCTGAACCTATAAAGTATAAGATAAGTGCACATAATATAGTTGTTACATTAGAATCTACTATAGAAGATAATGCATTATCATGTCCTTTCTTTATAGATGATTTTATTGAAACTCCTTTTTTAAGTTCTTCTTTTGTTCTTTCAAAAATTAAAATATTTGCATCAACAGCCATACCAATTGTTAAAAGGAATGCTGCTATTCCTGGAAGTGTTAATGTTATACCAACTTCCACAAATAATAAAAGTGCAAGTGTAATATATAATGTTAATGCAATATCTGCAAAAAATCCCTGTACTTTATATAAAAGTATCATAAATAAAAATACAATGCAGATACCAATAATTCCTGCTTTAACTGCATTAGGAAATGCTTTTTCTCCAAGCTGCGCTCCTACATTTTTTACTTCTACTGCTTTTACTGTTGTTGGAAGTGCACCAGAATTTATAATTCCTGCTAATTTTTTATTAGCTTCAAGTGTATCATGTGTTTCAATTCTAGCTTCTCCATTAGTAATCTGAGACTGTACTGTAGGTGACATTATAACATCATCATCCATGCAAATTGAAATTGCTTTACCAATATTTTTAGCTGTAGCATCAGAGAATTTTTGCTGTCCATCTTCATTAAGCTGCAGAGCAACTTCATACTGTCCTGATTCCTGATTTAACTGAGCTGTCGCTTTTTTTATATCCTTACCTGTTAAAATTTCTTCTCCATCTGGACCTTTGAATACTAGATTACCTGCTTGACTTAAGCTATCTACTATTTCTTTAGAATCACTTTGACCAGGCACCTCTACTCTTATTCTTTTATTTCCTTCTGTTGTAACAACAGTTTCTGCAACACCTAATTTATTAACTCTAAGTTCTAGATGCTGTTTTGTACTTTCAAGTTCTTCCTGTGTCACATCATCATCCTGAATCTCCATAACAACAGAAACTCCACCCTGAAGATCTAATCCTTTTGTAAGTACTTTTTCAAAAGATTTAAATTCATATCCAAATAAATAAAATCCTCTGAAACATGCAAAAGCTAGAGCTACTATAATAGAAATAAGTAAAACGAGCAGCACTGCTGATAAACTTTTGCTCTTCTTTTTCATTTTAATCCTCCTCCACAAGTTCCTTATCAAAATATAAAATATATTTTGAAGATGCTTTAATAAACATCATTATAGATTTAATCGATGTCATAATTTCATATAAATAAGCACATTTTTCATTATAGCATACAATAAAATCATATTAAAGTTTTTTATATTTGCTTTTTAAAACAGATAATAATTTATGTCATCATAAATTACTTTTATACATACGATAACAGGTATAATTATAATCATCCCTAAAAAGCCTCCAAAAGTATCTCCTAGAAGAAGAGAAATTATTATAATAGCAGGATGTATCTGTGTACTATCTGATGTTACCATTGGAGCTAATAGATTTCCTTCAACTTGCTGAATCAAAAACATTCCAAGCAAAGTATATACTGCTTTTGAAGGAGATATACTAAATGCAATTAAAACAGCAGGTACAGCCCCAATAAAAGCTCCAAAATAAGGTATTATATTAACTATTCCATTAAGAATAGCTAAAACTATTACAAATTTTATATTTAAAATCCATAGCAAAATAAGTGTTAGCATAAATACAACAAAAGATAAGATAAGTTGACTTGATATATATCTTGTCATAACTTTATCTATATCAAAAAGTATGTCTTTTGAAATTTGTCGTATTTTAGGTGGAATCAAAAAAATCATTTTATCTATTATCTGCTTTCCATCTGCCAGAATATAGTATATTATTATAGGACTTACAAAATATGATATTATATTTTGTGAAAATTCAACAATAAAAAGTGCTGTCTTCCTTGGAAGATTTTCAGCTATATATTCTTCTTTTTCAGATATCATATTATATAAATCACTTATTACAGGAGTACTTTTTAATTTGAATCGACTAGTAAAATCCTCTATATACCCCTGAGCTTTTATTTGCATATCTCCTGCAGCTGACATTTCACTGATTACTACTGGTATTATAATAAATACACTTATTATAATTATATTTATTATAAGTATTATTACAAAAAATGAAGCTTTTCTATGACTCATATTAAACTTATTTTCAAAAAAACTAGCAAATGGTTTTAATATATATGCAAAAATAAAAGAATAAATTAATAGATTTATAATACTCTTTACTGATTCTGAAAACATATAAATTATTATAAATAAAATTATACTTATTAAAATACCTATAAATATTAATCTTTTAACATCTTGTTTTTTCATAAATACACTCCATGCTATGAGGAATAGATTTAAATGAAACTGTATCAGTATTTGTATATATGACAAAATTTTCTCCTAATATACAGTCATTTATAAGTAATATCTTCTTTCCATTTATAAGCTTATCAAAAAAGCCTGAAGAAACAATAAGCGCTTTAATTGAAAAATCTCCTTTGTTTATAATAATATCCTCAATTGCTCCTTTTGTAGTTCCATTAGAATTTTTTACTTCCATATTTTTTATAGATTTAAATTCAATTCCTTCATTCTTTTGTGCCTCCAAAGCAATAACACAGTCTGATATATCTATCACTTTATCAATAGGTACAAAATTTCTTTTTGATAAGATAAATCTATTACTAACTTTAAATCCTAAAAGTATACCTTTGTAAAAATCTATGACAACATCAACAATAGTTCCTAATTTTCTTCCATTAAGATCAATTACTTTTTTTAAATAAAAATCTTTTACTCTATACATAATTTAGTCCTCCACCATTTTTTATCTTTAATAATTTCTCCAAAATTATATGTTTTAATACAAAAAAAGCTCCTAAAACTTGATGAATTACTATCACCTAAGTTTTAGGAGTAAAAAAGTATTTATTAAAGAATCTTAGATATTATTCCGCCGCCTACTACTATATTTCCATCATAAAATACAACCGACTGTCCTAAAGTTATAGCACGTTGTTTTTGAAGGAACTTAACATGTACACTTCCATTTTTATAAGGTTTTATAACAGCATCAGCTTGCTTTGCTGAATATCTTATTTTAGCTTTTACGTTCATTTCTTTTTCAAGATTATCAAACGGTATAAAGTTTAAATCTGTAGCAATCAGTTCATCTTTAAATATATCATCTTCAGCACCGATAACAACTTCATTTGTTCTAGCATTTATACCAGTAACAAATACAGGTCTTCCAAGTGATAATCCAAGACCTTTTCTTTGACCTATAGTATAATATACAATTCCTTTGTGACGACCTAATATATGGCCATCTTTATCTACAAAGTTACCAGGTCTTACTCTATCTGGTTTACATGACTTTATATATTTTCCATGATCATTGTCTGAAATGAAGCATATCTCTTCACTGTCTTTCTTATTATGAACTGCAAGACCAATCTTTTTTGCAATCTCTCTTATTTCAGGTTTCTCATATTCTCCACATGGCATAAGTGTCGCACTTAATTGATCCTGAGTAAGATTATATAATGCATATGTCTGATCCTTATGGTCATCATCAGACCTTAAAAGAAGAAATCTGCCATCTTTTTGAGTAACTTTTGCATAATGACCTGTTGCCACATAGTCTGCGCCTATTCCCCTTGCTCTTCTTAAAAGCTCATTGAATTTCAAATATTTATTACACTGAATACATGGATTTGGAGTTCTTCCGTCTATATATTCTTGAACAAAATTATCTATTACTTTGTCTTTAAAATAATCTCTAAAATTTAAAACATAAAAAGGTATACCAAGCTTATCGCAAACCATTCTTGCATCATTTACTGCAGAAAAAGAACAACATCCACCTTCTTTTTCTTCATAGTCATTGTCTTCCTGCCATATCTGCATTGTTGCACCTATAACATCGTATCCCTGCTCTTTTAAAAGATATGCAGCGACAGAACTATCTACTCCACCACTCATACCAACCAATACTTTCTTTTTCATATAACACCTCTACTAATTTTCCTGTACTTGTTCATGAACATCATCGCTATGTGAATTCATTGGCTTTTCTTCAAGATTATGTTTTTTTCTGTAATCATTAATAGCTTTATGAATAGCATCTTCAGCTAAAACTGAGCAATGCATTTTTATAGGAGGAAGTCCATCAAGTGCTTCAGCAACCGCTTTATTTGTAAGTTCCCATGCTTCATCTATTGTCTTGCCTTTTATTAATTCTGTAGCCATAGAAGATGATGCAATTGCACTTCCACATCCAAAAGTTTTAAACTTTACATCTTTAATTATGTTGTCTTCAACTTTTAGATATATCTTCATTATATCACCGCACTTAGGATTTCCAACCTCTCCTACTCCATCTGCATTTTCTATTTCTCCTACATTTCTTGGGTTTTTAAAATGTTCTAATACCTTATCACTATATATCATATTATTTTTCTCCTTTCTTAAATTCATCCCATAAAGGTGACATATTTCTTAATCTCTCTATAATTGGAGGAAGTTCTTTTAAAAGATAATCTACATCTTCTTCAGTAGAACCATATCCAAGTGTAAGTCTTAATGAACCATGTGCAATTTCATGAGGAAGTCCTATTGCAAGAAGAACATGAGATGGATCTAATGAACCTGATGTACATGCACTTCCACTTGATGCACATATTCCTTTAAAATCTAAAGAAAGAAGTATTGATTCACCTTCAATAAATCTAAAACATATATTTGTATTTCCAGGAAGACGTTTATCGCCCCTTGGACCATTTAATCTTGAATATGGTATCTTTAATAAATTATCAATTAATTTATCTCTAAGTTTTGTCATCTTTTCCATATGAGGTTTAAGATTCTCTGTAACAATCTCAATAGCTTTTCCAATTCCAACTATAGAAGCTATATTTTCTGTTCCAGCTCTTCTGCCTCTTTCTTGTCCGCCTCCATGAATTAGATTGTCAATCTTTATACCTTTTTTTATATAAAGGACACCTATTCCCTTTGGTCCATAAATTTTATGACCAGCAAGAGAAAGCATATCTATATTCATTTCTTTTACATCTACTGGAATATTTCCTACTGCTTGAACCGCATCTGTATGAAAAATCACATTCTTTTCTCTACATATTTCGCCAATTTCTTTTATTGGCTCTATAGTTCCAATTTCATTATTTGCAAACATTACAGATACAAGTATTGTCTTATCTGTAATCGCATTTTTTAATTCATCAATATTTATAAATCCTTCTTCATCAACATCTAAATATGTAATATCAAATCCAAGCTTCTCAAGATACTGACAAGTATGAAGAATTGCATGATGCTCGATCTTAGTTGTTATTATATGATTTCCTTCATTTCTATGAGCTGATGCTATACCTTTTAGAGCCCAGTTATCCGACTCAGATCCTCCACCTGTAAAATATACTTCCTCAGGAAGACAATTAATAGCCTTAGCTACTCTTTCTCTTGCTATATCTATAGCTCTTTTAGTCTCTCTAGAAATTCCATAAAAAGATGATGGATTTCCAAATTTTTCAGTAAAATATGGAAGCATCTCTTGTAGAACTTCAGGCTTTACATAAGTTGTTGCTGAATAATCCATATAAACAGTTTTCATATTATTTATCACTCCCGTCTGCAATTTTTATTTTAGAATTTTTCTCTGATGCTTTTTTATAATCATCAATAATATCTTTAAGAGTAATAGAATTTAGAACATCATCAATGCTCTTTTTCACTTTCTCCCATACTTTTTTAGTCGCACATGTATCAACATTATCACATGATAGACCATCTATACAATCTGCTATTTCAATTGGTCCTTCAAGTACTGTTATAATATCTCCAACAGTAATTTCATTTGGCTTTCTACATAATATATATCCACCTTGTGCTCCTCTTATACTTCTTATTAGATTCGCTCTCCTTAAAGGACTAAAAAGTTGTTCTAGATAATATTCTGAAAGATTTTCTCTCTCGGATATCGTTTTTATAGAAACTGGGGTTGTTCCATAATTAGATGCTAAATCTACCATGGCTCTTACTCCATATCTTCCTTTAGTTGAAAGTTTCATTTCAAATCACCCCTACATTTATCTTCTTTTCATATATATCATATCAAAATACTATGAATTTGTCAAAGTATCTTTTTTAATTATATTTTAAAGAAAATTAAATCTTTTTAAGACTTAATTTTCTCCCAGTATTTTTTAAGACTTTGCTCATATTTATTCTGTTTTTCAATATAATATTTTTTGTTTTTAAGTTCTTTTGGCATATATTCCTGTTTTACATAATCGTAATTATAGTCATGAGGATATTTATATCCTGTAACTCCTAATTTTTCAGCACCAGAATAATGTGAATCCTTTAAATATACTGGCATATCACTACATTTAGTATTATCTAGATCAGAAAGTGCACTTTCTATTGCAAGATATGCACTATTTGATTTAGGAAGTGTTGCAAGATATATAACCATTTCAGATAAAACTATTCTACATTCAGGGAAACCTATTTTTAAGCAGAGTTCAATTCCAGAATTTATTACAGATAATGCATTTGGACATGAAAGCCCTATATCTTCTGCAGCTATTACTCCAATTCTTCTAACGATTGCATTTAAATTTCCACTCCTAACAAGCTTTGCAAGATAGTGAATAGATGCATCAGGATCACTTCCCCGTATGCTTTTTTGAAGAGCACTTAAAAGATTATAAAATTCATCGCCACTATTATCTGCTCTCATACTTGACTGACCTAAACTTTCAACATATTTTTTATCTATTTTAATTATTTCTTTAACTTGAGAGTTTACTGAAAGTTCTAAAATATTATATGCTTTTCTATAATCGCCTTGAGAGATATCTGCTATATATTTAAAAGCATCATCATCACATTCAACTTTTATTCCTTTATCTATAAGCTTTTTTACTGCTTTTTGAAGTCCATCTATAATATCTTCAGTCTCTAAAGGTTCAAATTTAAATATATTACATCTACTTATAATAGCTTTATGTAAAACAAAAAAAGGATTTTCAGTAGTGCTTGCAATTAACGTAATTCGTCCATCCTCTATAAATTCAAGAAGCGACTGTTGCTGCTTTTTATTAAAATCCTGTATTTCATCAATATATAAAACAATACCATTATAATTTAATAAATTTAATGAATCGTTTGTTATTTCTTTTATATCACTTAAATTTGCTATTGTTGCATTTATTTTATAAAATTTCTTGTCAACATATTTTGCCATTATATTAGCAAGTGTTGTTTTCCCCGTTCCAGGAGGTCCATAAAATATGCAATTACATATATTTTTATTCTTTATAAGATTATAAAGAGGCTTTCCTTCACCTATAATGCTTTTTTGTCCTGCAAAATCTTCAAGTAAGGAAGGTCTCATCAAATCTGCTAACGGCCTCATAAACACACTCCTTAAAATTTACTAGCCTAATTAAACACAAAATAATTAGCATTTAAATAGGCTAAACTTTATCTTCTATTATACATTAAAGAATAAAATATTGCATTTTAAAATCTTATTAATGTTAAAAATGGCTTAATACTAAATTCGATTTAGTATTAAGCCATTTTTATTATATAAGATTACCAATCTTTCGATACTTATTATATCTTTCAGCAACTAGTGAATTTTTTTCTTTATTTATTATTTCGTTTAAAGACTCACTTAATGCTTCTTTTAAATATTCACACTGTTTTTCAGGATTCTTATGTGCTCCTCCTCTAGGTTCTTTAACTACTTTATCTATAATATCATAATCATAAAGATCTTTAGCAGTTACCTTCATTACAGAAGCAGCTTCTTTAGCTTTTGATGCATCTTTCCATAAGATAGAAGCAAATCCTTCAGGAGATAAAATTGAGAATACTGAATTTTCCATCATTAAAAGTCTATCTGATACTGCAAGTGCAAGTGCTCCTCCACTTCCACCTTCTCCAGTAATTACAGAAATTATAGGAGTTTTAAGTCTTGCTAAAGTAAATAAGTTTCTTGCAATAGCTTCTCCCTGACCTCTTTCTTCAGCTTCAACTCCACAAAAAGCTCCAGGAGTATCAATTAAACATATTATAGGTCTTTTAAATTTTTCAGCCTGTTTCATAAGCCTTAAAGCTTTTCTATAACCTTCAGGGTTTGGCATACCAAAATTTCTTTCAATATTTTCATTAGTATTTGATCCTTTAGTTATTGAAATTACAGTAACAGGTCTGCCTAAAAAGAATCCTATTCCACCAATAATAGATTTATCATCTCCAAAATTTCTATCACCATGAAGTTCAATAAAATCAGTAAAAATATTATCTATATAATATTTTCCAGTAGGTCTATCTTTATACCTCGCTATCTGAACTTTATCCCAAGCAGAAGACGATAAAATAAAATCTTTATTCATCAGAATTCACCTCATGTATCTTTAATATTTTATATATACATTTTCTAAGCTCAGATCTCTTTACAATTGCATCTACAAAACCTTTCTCAAGTAAAAATTCTGCCTTTTGAAAAGTATCAGGAAGTTTCTCATTAATTGTATTTTCAATTACTCTTCTTCCTGCAAATCCTACAAGAGCATTAGGTTCACTTATAATAATATCTCCAAGCATAGCAAAACTTGCAGTAACTCCTCCAGTTGTAGGATCAGTTAAAACTGTAATATATAAAAGTCCAGCTTCATCATGTTTTGAAAGAGCAGCACTCACCTTTGCCATCTGCATAAGAGAGAACATTCCTTCCTGCATTCTAGCACCACCTGATGTTGTAAAAATTATAAGTGGAAGTCGTTTTTCTGTTGCATATTCAGTTAATCTAGTTATTTTTTCGCCAACAACAGTTCCCATACTTCCCATCATGAAGAAACTATCCATTATAGCACATGCAACTTCTATTCCATTTACTTTTCCAACTCCAGTAACTGCTCCTTCGTTACTTTCTGTTCTTAAGCTACTCTTTTTTATCTTTTCTTCATATCCCTTAAAATCTAAAGGATTATTAGTCTTTAAGTCAGACCACATCTCTTTAAATGAATCTGTATCAAAAAATATTCTTATTCTTTCTTTAGCTTTAAGTCTAAAATGATGACCACACTTTGGACATACTTTTTTATTTTTCTCTAAATCTTCATAATATATAAGTTCATGACATTTATCACATCTAACCCACATTCCATTTGGAATATTAGGTTTTTCTTCATCTGAAATGCTTCTTCTCTGAGGCTGCTGTTTTACTGTAGCATAATGTTTTTTTGTAAATAAATCTTTAAGCATCAGTCTTCACCATCTTTTCTTTAAGCGTAGATGTATTATAATCTCCTCTTATAAATTCGTCTGAAGATAATATCTCAAGTTCAAAATCTATATTTGTTTTTACTCCACCTATTGCAAATTCAGAAAGTGCTCTATCCATTTTTACAATTGCTTCTTTTCTGCTTTTTCCATATGCAATTATTTTTGCCATCATTGAATCATAACAGTATGGAATCTTATATCCACTAAATGCAGCAGAATCAACTCTTATTCCCATTCCTCCAGGAAGGCAGAACTCTTTAATTACACCAGGGCATGGTCTAAAATCATGTTTTGGATCTTCTGCATTAATTCTACACTCAATAGCATGACCTAGTATTTTTAAATCTTTTTGAGAAAATGATAATTTCTCTCCAGATGCAATTTTAAGCTGTTCTTTTACAAGGTCAACACCAGTAATCATTTCTGTTATAGGATGTTCAACCTGTATTCTTGTATTCATTTCCATAAAATAAAAATTATTATCTCTATCAAATAAAAATTCTATTGTTCCGGCATTTTTATAGTTAACAGCCTTTGCAGCTCTAACAGCTATATTTCCCATTTTTTCTCTAAGTTCTGGTGTTAATACATTAGATGGTGCTTCTTCTAAAACTTTCTGATTCTTTCTTTGCATAGAACATTCTCTTTCGAATAAATGTACTACATTCCCATGTTCATCAGCAAGAATTTGAAATTCAATATGCTTTGGATGGTCTACAAATTTTTCAAGATATAATGTATCATCATCAAAACATACTTTAGCTTCTCTTTTTGCAGTTTTATATCCTAAAAGGAATTCTTCATCATTATTAACGACTCTGATTCCTTTTCCACCACCACCTGCAGAAGCTTTTATCATAATAGGATATCCTATTTCTTTAGCAATGCTTAGTGCCTGCAATTCATTTTCTATCTTTCCTTCATATCCAGGAACTACAGGAACTCCAGCCTTTTTCATTACTTCTCTTGCCTTAGCTTTGTTTCCCATAAGATCCATTGCCTGATAATCAGGGCCTATAAATTTTATATTGCACTCTTTACACATCTTAGCAAATTTTGAGTTTTCAGATAAAAATCCGAATCCTGGGTGTATAGCATCCGCACCAGTTAAAACACATGCACTTAATATAGCTGCTATATTTAAATAGCTGTCTTTAGGTGCTGCTGGTCCTATACATACAGCTTCATCTGCAAGCTGAGTATGAAGTGCTTCTTTATCTATATCAGAATAAACAGCAACAGTTGAAATGCCCATTTCTCTACATGCTCTTATTATTCTTACTGCTATTTCTCCTCTGTTCGCTATTAAAACTTTTTTAAACATTTAATCACCTACTCTATAGCAAATAGTATTTCCGCTTCACATGCAAGATTCCCATCAACACTTGCTTTTCCTTTTCCTATTCCAATGTGTCCTTTAAGTCTTACAATTTCGCATTCTAAATCGAGTCTATCTCCAGGAATTACTTGTCTTTTAAATCTCACTTTATTTGTTCCTGCAAGTATTGGTAATTTCCCTTTAAATTCGTCCATTCTAAGAATTGCAACAGCTCCAGTCTGTGCTAAAGCTTCTATCATAAGAACTCCTGGCATTACAGGTTTTTGTGGGAAATGTCCCTGAAAAAATTCTTCATTAGCTGTAAGATTTTTATATCCTTTTACTGACTTTCCTTCTACTATTTCAGTTACTCTATCTACTAATAAAAGTGGATATCTATGAGGTAAAATTTCTCTTATCTGTTCAATATCAAGCATTATTTATCCTCCTCTACTTCAAAAATTGGCTGTCCATATTCAACCATATCGCCATCTTTAATAAGGCATTTTTTTATTATTCCATCGTATTCAGATTCTATTTCATTCATAAGTTTCATAGCCTCTATAATACAAATTACTTTTCCTTTTGAAACTTTATCTCCCTCTTTTACAAATGAATCACTTTCTGGTGATGCTTTTGAATAAAATGTTCCAACCATTGGAGATTTAATCTTTGTGTACGAATTTTCTTCAGAAGATTTTTTTTCTTCAGGTTTAACATCTTCTTCATCTGTATTATCAGAAGATTTTTCTATACTCTTACTTAATTTTTCTGAAGTCTCTTCACATTTTCTATCAGATGAAACTTTATTATTTTCAGTACCTCTTGTAAGAGATTTATCTATTTTTATATAATCTTCGCCATTTTTTAATTCTAAAAATGCAAGCTTAGACGAATCTATAATATTAATAAGTTCTTTAACTTTTTCAAAATCCATTTTTTTGCCTCCCTAAGACATAACTATTTCCATTTCTTTAAAAGAATTGCTGCATTATGTCCTCCAAATCCTATTGAGTTACTTAATGCATAATTAACTGTAGCTTTTCTTCCTTCATTAGGTACATAGTCAAGATCAAGTTCTTCATCTTTAACTTCATAACCTATTGTTGGAGGTACAAAATCATCCATAGTAGCTTTAACTGCTATAATAGCTTCAATAGCACCAGCTCCACCTAAAAGATGACCTGTCATAGATTTAGTTGAAGATATAGGAATTTTATATGCAGAATCTTTAAAAGTCTCTTTTATCGCTTTTGTTTCGCATAAATCATTTAAGTGTGTTGAAGTTCCATGCGCATTTATATAAGAAACTTCAGAAGGGTCTATTGAAGCTTCTTTTATAGCATCTTCCATAGCTTTAGCTGCACCTAATCCTTCAGGATCTGGAGCTGTAATATGGTGTGCATCACATGTTGCAGAATAACCTACAATTTCAGCTAAGATATTAGCTCCTCTTTTTTGAGCATGTTCAAGTGATTCAAGTATAAGAGCACCTGCTCCTTCACCTATTACAAATCCACTTCTTTCCTTATCAAAAGGTATAGAAGCTCTTTTTGGATCATTATTTGTACATAATGCTTTAAGACCAGAGAATCCACCAACTCCCATATGGCATACTGGAGCTTCAGCTCCTCCTGCAAGCATTATATCTGCATATCCATGTTTAATCATTCTATATGACTGACCTATATTATCATTTCCTGTAGCACATGCTGTTACTACTGAAGAACAAGGTCCTTTAAGTCCATGTCTTATTGCTATGTTTCCTGCTCCTAAATTAATAATTGACATTGGTACGAAAAATGGAGATACTCTCTTAGATTTTCCAACAGCAATTTTTGCACATTCTTTTTCTATTGAATGTATTCCACCAATTCCAGAACCAAACATTACGCCAAATCTATATAAGTCTTCCTTTTCAAGATCAATTTTTGAATCTTTAATTGCTTCATCTGATACATATAAAGCAAACTGTGCAAATCTATCTAATCTTTTAACTTCTTTTCTTCCAAAATAACCTTCAGAATCAAAGCCTTTTACTTCTCCTGCAATTTTAACATCACAGAGATCTTTATCCATAAGTGTAATAAAATCTATGCCTGATTTACCTAATTTAGCATTATCCCAAAAAGCCTCTACATCATTTCCTATTGGTGTAATTGCTCCCATTCCTGTAATAACAACTCTTCTTTCCATAAACATTTTTCTCCTTTATTACATAACCATTCCGCCATCAACATGAATAACCTGACCTGTAACATATGAAGCTTCATCAGATGCTAAAAATGAAACAACTTCTGCAACGTCTTCAGGTTTTCCAAGTCTTTTAAGCGGAATATTATTTACTGCTTCTTGTTTTAATTTTTCTCCTAATTTATCTGTCATATCAGTCTCTATAAATCCTGGTGCTACTGCATTTACATTTATTCCTCTTGATCCAATTTCTTTTGCAAGAGATTTTGTCATACCAATTACACCAGCTTTAGATGCTGCATAATTTACCTGTCCTGCATTTCCTGATATTCCAACAACAGATGAAAGATTTATTATTTTACCATGTTTTTGTCTCATCATAACAGGAGTTATACTTTTAAGACAGTTAAATACTCCTTTTAAATTAACTCTAATTACATTATCAAAATCTTCCTCTTTCATTCTCATTATAAGACCATCTTTTGTAATTCCAGCGTTGTTTACCATAATGTCGATTTTTCCAAATTTTTCTTTAGCTTCTTTTACAAGTTTTTCAGCTTCTTCAATATTAGAAATATCAGCTTTTACAAGCATAGCTTCTACGCCAAATTTTTTAACTTCTTTCGCTACATTTTCAGCTTCACTTTCACTACTTCTATAATTTATTACTATAGAAGCGCCAAGTGATGCAAGCTTTATTGCTATAGCTTTTCCAATTCCTCTTGATGCACCTGTCACAATAGCACATTTTCCTTCTAACATAAAAACATTTCCCCCTTTAACCTTTAGCATTAACAACTACATTATTTAATGAATCCATATCTTCAGTATTTAATAGTTTCTTTGTTCTGTCAAGTTTTCTTACAAAACCTCTAAGTGTCCTTCCAGGTCCTACTTCGACAAAAGTATCAACACCTCTATCTATCATATCTCTTAAACATTTTTCAAAATATACTGAACTTCTTATATGACGTTTTAATATATCTTTTACATCATCATTATTTTCATACTTAGAACCTTTTGTATTTGAGTATATAATTTTATTAAAAGGCTTTATATCTATATCTTTTAAAGTTTCAAAAAATTCTTCGCTTGCAGGAATTAAAAGTGATGAATGGAAAGGTCCACTTACTTTAAGAGGAATACCTTTTCCTCCCATTTCTGTAGCAAGTTTAACTGCTTCATCTATAGCTTTATTATCTCCTGATATTACTACCTGATTAGGGCAGTTATAATTTGCTCCTTCACAAACTCCAAACTTTGATGCTTTTTCAAGTAATTCATTTACTTTTCCATCACTAAGTCTTAAAATAGCAGCCATCTTTCCAAGACCTTTAGGAAGTGCACTTCCCATAATTCTGCCTCTCTCTTTAACTACTTTAAGTCCTTCTTCAAAAGTTAATGCTCCTCCATAAATAAGTGCTGCATATTCTCCAAGACTTAATCCTGCTGCATAATCTGCGCTTATACCATTTACTTCAAGTGCTTTAAGACACATAAGTGAAGCAACTAAAATTGCAGGCTGAGCATTTTCTGTAAGTGTAAGATCGCTAATAGGTCCTTCAAACATTAATTTTTTAAGCGGCATATTTAATATATCTTCTGCAGAGTCTAATATATCTTTACATTCTTTTATGTTTTCATAAAGATCTTTAGCCATTCCTACTTTTTGCTCTCCCTGACCTGCAAATAAAAAAGCTGTTTTACTACTTTTCATAATATCCCCCATACATTTTAAATAATTTATTTGAATCTTCAATAAGTTCTTCTATTATTTCTTTACATGTCTCTTCTTTCTTTACAAGACCTGCAATCTGACCTGACATAAGAGAGCCATTTTCTACATCTCCATCAACAACTGCTTTTTTAAGACAACCAATTCCTATTCTTTCTACGTCCTCTATACTTGCTCCTTCTTTTTCAAGTTTCATATATAATCTTGCAAGTTTATTTTTTAATACTCTTACTGGATGGCCAGTAGATCTTCCAGTTACTTCTGTATCTATATCTTTTGCTTTTAAAACTTTATCTTTATAATTCTGATGTACATTACATTCTTTTGCTACTAAGAATCTAGTTCCGAGCTGAACTCCTTCAGCGCCAAGCATAAAAGTTGCTGCCATTCCTCTTCCATCGCCAATTCCACCTGCTGCAATTACAGGTATCTTAACAGCATCTTTCACTTGAGGAAGTAAAGCCATAGTTGTAAGACTTCCTATATGTCCTCCAGATTCAGTTCCTTCTGCAACTACTGCATCTGCTCCTAATCTTTCCATTCGTTTTGCAAGTCCTACAGATGCTACAACTGGAATTACTTTTATTCCATGCTCTTTCCATTTATCCATGTATTTTCCCGGGCTGCCTGCGCCTGTTGTAACAACTTTTACTCCTTCTTCACAAACAAGATTAGCTATCTCTAAAACATTTTCAGCCATAAGCATTATGTTTACTCCAAATGGCTTATCAGTCATTTTTTTAGCTTTTCTTATTTCTTCTCGTACCCATTCAGTAGGTGCAGCTCCTGTAATTATTCCAAGACCTCCTGCATTACTTACAGCAGATGCAAGTGATGCATCTGCAATTCTTGCCATACCACCTTGAAATATTGGATATTTTATGTTAAGTAATTCACAGACTCTATTTTTTATCATCTTATTAACCCCTCCATGATTTCTTTTTTATATTCTACTATTATTAGTATATTTTATCAATTTATATAAGAATAATTAAAAATAAGTTTACATTTACACTTACCATTCAATAAGCGTTGAAGCATAAGTAAGTCCTCCTCCAAATGCTACTAAAATAATCTTATCTCCTTTTTTAATAAGATTTTTTTCATAACATTCACATAATGCAATAGGTTCAGATGCTGCCGATGTATTTGCTACTCTGTCAATATTTATAAAAAACTTATCTATATCTAAATTTAATTTTTTTGCAGTATAAGTTATAATTCTTTTATTTGCTTGATGTGGAATTATAAATTTTATATTTTCAAGTTTTTCATCGTTATATTCGAGTGCTTTTAGAATTGCTTCTCTCATTGCATTTACAGCAAATTTAAATACTTCTCTTCCATTCATTCTAATAAATGGATCCTTTTTAATAATAGATTCTGCAAACGGTGAATCTAAATCTCTTGCTCCAACTTCAAGTGCACTGCTTTTACTTCCTAATGCGCGAAGATATGATCTTTTTACGACTCCTCTATCACATCCTTCTTGAAGAATACATGCACCAGCACCGTCTCCAAAAAGAACACATGTTGATCTGTCTTTCCAATCAATAAGTTTTGATAGAACTTCTGCTCCAATTACTAAAGCATTTTTATATCCATTAACCATCATCATACTTTTAGCTATTTCAATTCCATAAACAAATCCAGAACATGCAACACTTATATCAAAGCACGCTGCATCTTGTGCATTTAATTTATCCTGAAGAATACATGCAACAGATGGAACAAATTTATCAGGACTTATAGTCGCTACAATTATCAAATCAAGATCTTCTCCTCTTAAATTAGCATCTTTTAATGCTTTTAAGGAAGCTTTATATGCTATATCTGAAGTATCTTCATTTTTTGATATTCTTCTTGTATTTATTCCAGTTCTCTCAACTATCCATTCATTATCAGTATCTACGATTTTTGATAAATCTTCATTTGATACTATAAAATCTGGAACGTATGAACCAAGCCCCTTAATTCCTATATTTTTCATTGCAATCTCCTTTATTTTTCTAATTTCGAATTAATAAATTCATTTATTTTCTTTAATGAAGAAAATAATATTTTCTGTTCTTTTTCGCTTAATCCCTCAACTGATGTATTTACCATCTCTCTATGAAATCTTGAATGAAGTCTATATGCAAGTCTTCCTTTATGTGTAAGTGTAATAAGTACGACTCTTCTATCTTCTTCAATTCTTTTTCTTTCTACATATCCTTTTTTTATTAGTTTCCCAACACCTGTTGTTAATGTACTTACAGTAATGTTTAATATTTGTGCAACTTCTGTCATTGTTTTTTTACTATACATTCCAATTGCTTCAATTGTATGTATCTCTGTTATCGATAGATCCTTAAGTACTCCTTTTTTCAGAGTATTTTCTTCCATCTGCAGAATATCATTAAACAGCAGTACAAGTAACTCATTTATCTCTTTCTGTGTTTTATCCATTTTTTTACCTCTTTGAATAAATGTGTTAAATTTTGTTAAAATACTTTGATAATCAAAATATACTATATTCAAAATAAATTGTCAATAATTTATCAAATTATATTAACATAATATATAATTCTTTTTTAATTATTTTAACTATGATATAATCTTTATGATGTAATAATTAAATTATATGATAAAAGAGGAGGTATTCCTATGAAAAAGAAATTATTTTTAGTATCTACACTTATCATAAGTAGTCTTTTTTTAATTTCATGTACTTCAAACAAAAATTTAGCAACTGATACATCATCAGAATCAAATGATATTTCTGAAAGTACTGAAGAAAGTTCTCCAGCAGCAGATAATAAATCGAAATCTGAAGAAAAAGACGATACTAAAGTTGCTGAAAAAAAAGTTTCTCTGTATATTTACACAGAAGATGCTAACTCAATGGAACTTCAGCAATCTAAAGCAATTGAAATTAATGAAAATGCAAGTTTATCTGACAAGCTTAAATATTTAGCTGATGGAATATCAAAAAATAATTTTGATTCTCTTCCAATCGAAGTTAAATCTATAGATAAAGTAGGAGACAAAACTATTGCAACCATTAATCTTAAAGATCCATCTAATAAGAAAAATGCATGGTATCAAATGCTTCAAGGCTCTACAGGCGGTCAGATAACATCTGATACTTTAATTGAAACATTTATTCAGACTAAATATAAAGGTGAGTGGATAGATGGCGTTACATTCTTAATGAATGGAGCTAAAATAGAAGCAGAACATGCTCCTACACTTTCTGATACAGTTTATAGAAATTAAAAAAAATGTTACAAAAGAACAAAAATTCTTTTGTAACATTTTTAATTTAACTTAAACAATTATTTATTTTTCTTATATTTTTTCAATTCTGATAATCTCTTTAAAGCTTCTTTTAAAGTATCATCTTTTTTTGCAAAATGAAATCTTATATATTTATTTATATTTTCTTTAAAAAAGCTTGAGCCAGGCACTCCAGCGACTCCAATATTTTTAATAAGCCATGTAGCAAACTCATTATCATCATCAAATCCAAACTCAGATATATCAACCATTACATAATACGCTCCTTGAGGATTAAAATATTTTAATCCAATTTTATCAAGCCCTTTTGTAAATAGCTCTCTTTTCTCTGTATACAATTTAGTAAGATTTTCATAATAATCATCTTTAAAGTTAAGTCCTGTAACTGCTGCTTCCTGAAGTGGTGCAGCTGCCCCTACAGTTAGAAAATCGTGAACCTGTTTGCATCTTTTAATTATATTTTTATCTGCAATTACATACCCTAGTCTCCATCCTGTTATTGAATATGTTTTTGATAATGAGCTACATGAAATTGTTCTCTCTTTCATTCCAGGAAGAGATGCCATATAAATATGCTTATATGGAGGATAAACTATATGCTCATAAACTTCGTCTGTTATTACATACGTATCAAATTCTTTTGCCAAATCTGCTATGTATAAAAGTTCTTCTTTTGAAAACACTTTTCCTGTTGGATTAGAAGGATTACATAATATAAGTGCTTTAGGATTCTCTCTAAAAGCATCTCTTAATTCATCTTTATCAAAGTTAAAATATGGTGGCTTAAGTTCTACATAAATAGGTGTACATCCTGATAAAATTGCATCAGCTGCATAATTTTCATAAAATGGTGAAAACACAATAACTTTATCATCGCTATTACATACACTCATCATTGCAGTCATCATAGCTTCAGTGCTTCCACATGTAACAACTATATTTTCATCCGGATTTATATCTATATTCATAAACTTGTTCTGTTTGCAAGCTAATGCTTCTCTAAAATTTTTAGCTCCCCATGTAACAGAATACTGATGTGGTCCCTTATCTGCAACTTCTTTAAGCCTGTTTGTAATTTCCTTTGGTGGATCAAAATCTGGAAAACCTTGAGATAAATTTATTGCTCCATACTTATTTGATATTCTTGTCATTTTTCTTATGACTGATTCAGTAAAACCATCAAGTCTTTTACTTAATTCTTTCATAATTTTCCCCCTCTTTTTCATATAAAATTCTATTAAATTAACAGAATCCTTTTATATATTATTGCATATTTTTTGATATATTACTATTATTTATAACAATATAACACAAAATAGGTTGCTGCACTAAATTATTAGTGCAACAACCTATTTTTGTCGAAAAATATTGTAATTTATTTAAAAGTACCTATATCTTTTCTATAATAAGCACCATCAAACTTAACATATTTTAAATTGCTATATGCGTCATCTCTTGCTTCAGATTCATCTTTACCCATTCCTATAACTGAAAGAACTCTTCCCCCATTAGTTTTTAAAACAGAATCTTCTTTTTTAGCTCCTGCAAAGAAAACTTTGCTCTTTATTTCTTTATCTATTTTTATTTCATATCCTTTATTATATTTTAAAGGATAACCTTTTGATGCGAGCACTACATTTATGCATACACCTTTTTTCCAAGTAACATTTTCTTCAGATAGTTTTTCATCAATAGATGCTTCTATTAAATCTACAAGATCACTATCCATCAAATATAATACTGACTGAGTTTCAGGATCTCCCATTCTTACATTATATTCAAGAAGATATACTCCTTTTTTAGTCATCATAAGTCCAAAGAAAATTATTCCATGATAATCAAATCCCTCTTCTTTAATTCCTTCAAGAGTTTTACTCATAATATTTTCTTTAAAATCTTTTAATATATCAGAAGTAACAAAAGGATTTGGTGCAACTGCTCCCATACCACCTGTATTAGGTCCTTTTCCACCATCGTATATCTGTTTATGATCTTTAGCTGATATAAAAGGCACTATAACATTTCCATCAGTAATAGATAAAATTGATGCTTCTACTCCTTCTAAGAATTCCTCAATTATAATCTTTTTACCTGCACCATTAAATATATCATCAATCATATATGCTTTAACTTCTTTTTGTGCTTCTTCTTTAGTAGCACATATTGAAACGCCTTTACCTGCTGCAAGTCCATCAGCTTTTATAACTGCTGGATATGGACATGTCTCTAAATATTTTAAAGCTTTATCTGCATCAGTAAATTTCTCATAAGCTGCAGTTTTTACCCCATATTTTTTCATAAATTCTTTTGAAAAGCTCTTGCTTCCTTCAAGCATAGCAGCTTTTTTAGATGGTCCAAATATTCTAAGTCCTTCATTTTTAAATGTATCAACAATTCCGCAAGTTAAAGGATCCTCTGGTCCTACAACTGTTAAATCTATTTTATTGTCTTTTGCAAATTTAAGTAAGTCTTCTATTTTAGTTAAATTTACATTTTCGCACTTATCTTCAATTGCAGTTCCTCCATTTCCAGGAGCTACATATATTTTTTCTACATTTTTATTCTGAGCCATTTTCCATGCAAGTGCATGTTCTCTTCCACCTGATCCTATTAAAAGTATCTTCATTTTTTAAGACCTCCAAAACCTATTTTAATGTTTAAAATGTCTAAGTCCTGTAAATATCATTGATATTCCATATTTATTACAAACGTCAATTGATTCCTGATCTCTTATAGATCCACCTGGCTGAATTATAGCCTTTATTCCTGCTTTTGCTGCATTTTCTGCTACATCTCCAAATGGGAAGAATGCGTCAGATGCAAGAACAGTTGCTCCTTTTCCTCTTCTAAGAGCATCTTCTGTTGGCCAGATTCTATTAACCTGTCCTCCACCAATTCCAGTTGCAACTCCATCTTTTGCTACAACAATTGCATTTGATTTAACATATTTTACAACTTTCATTGCAAACATTAAGTCTTTCATTTCACTATCTGTAGGCTGCTTTTCAGTTACATATTTAACTTCATCTATTAATTTTTTATCTTCTTCTTGAATAAGCATAGCTCCATCAACTGAAAGCATAGCCATTTTTGCTTTTGGAGTATTATGGAATTTAAGCACTCTTAAATTCTTTTTCTTTTTTAATACTTCTAATGCATCATCATCATAATCAGGTGCAGCTATAACTTCAAGGAATATTTTAGCCATTTCTTCAGCTGTTCTCTTATTTACTTTTCTATTAAATCCAACTATACCTCCAAAAATAGATGTTGGATCAACTTCATAAGCTTTCATATAAGCTTCATAAACATCTTCTCCAACAGCTACTCCACATGGTGTGTTATGTTTTAGTGCACAGCATGCAGGTTCAGTAAATTCGTTAGCACATTTCCAAGCGATATCAACATCTTTAAAATTATTGTATGATAATTCTTTTCCATTTAATGTTTCAAATGTATTCATTGCACCATCAAGCATTGTTGATGAATATACACAAGCTTTTTGATGAGAATTTTCTCCATATCTTAAACCATGCATCTTTTTATAAGAAACAGATAAGTATTCAGGAAATTCTTCAACTCCATCAAGCATAAATTTAGCGATTGCTGCATCATAAGCACTCATTAAATTAAACACTTTACCTGCTAAATGTTTCTTTGTATCATAAGAAACTACTCCATCAGCTTCAATTTCATCCATTACTTTTTTGTAATCTTCTTTATTTGAAATTACAGTTACATCTTGGAAATTCTTAGCAGCAGCTCTTAACATTGTTGGTCCACCAATATCTATGAATTCAACCTTTTCTTCAAATGATAAATCTTCTTTAACTTTTTCAAAGAATGGATATAAATTTACAACAACATAATCAATTGGATGAATATTGTTTTCTTTTAAAGTATCCATATGTTCTTTTTTATCTCTAATAGCTAAAATTCCTGCATGTACTAATGGGTGAAGTGTTTTTACTCTTCCATCTAACATTTCAGGGAAATTAGTTACCTCTTGAATTTCAATTACATCTATTCCATTATCTTTTAAATACTTATATGTACCACCTGTTGAAACTATTTCAACATCTTTAGAAATTAAAAATTTAGCAAAATCTAAAATTCCATCCTTATCAAAAACACTTATTAAAGCTCTTTTTTTCATCAAAATTCCTCCTAATTTTCATTAAGTTTAACTCGCCCATTTATTATTTGAGTTTTACCTTCACTTATAAGTTTTATTGCTTTAGGCAAAATCTTATGTTCTTCAATTAAAATTCTTTTCTGAAGTGTTTCAGGATCATCTTCAAAATAAACTGGAACAGCCTTTTGGAGTATTATTGATCCTCCATCTACTTTTGAATTTACAAAATGAACTGTACATCCTGAATATCTTACACCACTTTTAATTACAGCCTCATGCACATGAAGTCCATACATCTTAGGGCCACAAAAAGATGGAATAAGAGATGGGTGTATATTGATTATTTTATCAGAAAACTTTTCTAATATTTTACCATCTAAAATTGATAAAAAGCCTGCAAGAACAATCAAATCTACTTTTCCATCTACAAGCTCTAATATTTTATCTGAAGATTTTTCTCCATATTCTTTTTTTGAAACAACATATGTTTTTATATTATGGGATTTTGCTCTTTCAAGAGCAAAAATCCCATCCTTACTTCCTATTACCATCTCAAGTTTTACATTGAGATATTTACTTTCAGCTGCATCTATTATTGACTGAAGGTCTGTTCCGCCACCTGAAACAAGTACTGCTATTTTAAACAAACACCTTCACCCCCAGAGATTACGCTTCCAATTTTGTAAGCTTTTTCTCCCATTTCATTTAATTCATTTATTATACTTTCTGCATCTTTATTATCTACTGCAAGAACAAATCCAATACCCATATTGAATGTATTATACATATGTTCTTTATCTACACCTTTTTCAACAATTTTGTCAAATATATGAGGCATTTCGTACGAATCTTTCTTTATTACAGCAGTTAAATTTCTTCCATTAAACATTCTTGGAACATTTTCAATAAATCCTCCTCCTGTTACGTGAGCCATTCCTTTTATATCAAATTTTTCAAGAAGTTTAAGTACAGGTTTTACATATATTTTAGTTGGTTCTAAAAGTGTTTTCCAAACAGGTCTTCCTTCAAAATCTTCATCTAAATCTGTAAAAAGCTTTCTTACTAATGAATATCCATTTGAATGGATTCCTGATGAAGCTATTCCTATAAGTGCATTTCCTTCTTCTATTTTACTTCCGTCTATTATCTTATCTTTATCACATACTCCTACTGCAAATCCTGCAATATCATATTCACCTTCGCCATAAAATCCAGGCATTTCTGCAGTTTCTCCACCAATTAATGCACAATCTGAATCTACGCATCCGTCTGAAACTCCTTTTACAAGGTCAGATGACACTTTGGCTTCAAGCTTTCCACATGCAATATAATCAAGGAAAAATAGTGGCTTTGCTCCATGACATAGTATATCATTTACGCACATAGCAACACAGTCAATACCAACTGTATCATATTTTCTATTTTTAAATGCAATTTCAAGCTTTGTTCCAACTCCGTCAGTTCCTGAAATTAATACTGGTTTTTTATAGCCTTCTGGGATTTCAATCATTCCTGCAAAACTTCCAAGACCATTTAAAACATATTCACTCATTGTTCTCTTGGCATATTCCTTTATAAGTTTAACTGATTTATATCCTTCCTCTATATTAACTCCGGCTTCTTTATAAGTTATCATCTTTTTTCCTACCTTTCAGAATTTTCTACTGGTGCTGCTACGGGATACATTCCATTAAAACATCCCATGCAGAATTCATCTCTGTTTCCACAACTTTTTATTACACCCTGTTCACTTAAATATCCTACATAATCTGCGCCTATTATATCTCTAATCTCTTCAACTGAATGATTAGCTGCAATAAGTTCACTTCTATATGGAGTATCTATTCCAAAGTAACATGGGAATTTAACTCCTGGTGAAGCAATAAGAAAATTAATTTCTTTAACTCCTGCTCTTCTTAAAGATTCTATAAGATGTTTAGATGTTGTTCCTCTAACAATTGAGTCATCTATTAATACAATTTTTTTACCTTCTACATTTACCTTTAAAGGATTTAATTTTACAGCTACTGCTCTTTCTCTAAGTTCCTGCGATGGAGAAATAAATGTTCTTCCTACATATCTATTTTTGATAAATCCAATATCATAAGGAATTCCTGAAGCCTGAGAATAGCCAATTGCAGCAGGGATTCCACTGTCTGGAACAGCAACAACTAAATCTGCATCAATTGGATGCTCTTTATAAAGCTGCTTTCCTGCGTTTACTCTTGTTGTATGTACATTAAGTCCATCGATTTTAGAATCAGGTCTTGCAAAATATATATATTCAAAAGCACATGTTTGACACTTAGTATTTTCAGAATATCTATATGATTCTACACCATTTTCATCTATTACAACTATTTCGCCTGGTTCAATATCACGTACAAACTCAGCTCCTATAGCATCAAGAGCACAGCTTTCTGAAGCTAAAACATATCCTTCTTTAATTTTTCCAAGACATAAAGGTCTTATTCCATGAGGATCTCTTGCTCCTATAAGTTTATCTTTTGACATTATTGTAAGTGCAAACGAACCTCGTATAGCTTCCATTGCGTCTACAACAGCTCTTGCAAGGCCTTTTTTTGCATTTCTTGCTATAATACAAGCTATTACTTCAGAATCACTTGAAGTATGAAAAATGTGCCCTGCATCTTCTAAAAGTTCTCTTATGACATCGGCATTTACAAGATTACCGTTATGGGCCATAGCTATTGTTCCAACTTTTGAAGTAGTTAATATAGGCTGAGCATTTTCAATTCCTTTGCCTCCAGCTGTTGAATATCTTACATGTCCTACAGCAATGTGTCCTTTTAATTCTTTTACATTTTCCTCTGTAAATGCTTCAGTTATAAGACCTAATCCCTTATGAACTTCTATCTTTTCTCCATCTGCTACTGCTATTCCTGCGCTTTCCTGTCCTCTGTGCTGAAGTGCATAAAGACCATAGTATGTCATAGATGCAACATCAACAGGACTATTTACATAAACGCCAAAAACTCCACATTCATCTTTAAACTTATCCTGACTAGGATCCATAATTAATTCAAAATTCGGATTATTCATTAATACAGCCCTTTCACTTAAATTATTTTGAAATTCTCTTTAATATTTCTATATAAGCATCCTTAACATTTCCAAGATCTCTTCTGAATCTATCTTTGTCTAACTTTTCTCCAGTAGTTGCATCCCAGAATCTGCATGTATCTGGTGATATTTCATCAGCAAGAACAATGCTTCCATCACTGCATCTTCCAAATTCAATCTTGAAATCTACTAAATTAATGTTATCTTTTAAGAATGCTTCTTTAAGTATATCATTAATTTTCTTTGTCATCTTTAAAATTTGATCAATTTCTTCAAAAGTTGCAGCTCCTATTGCTACTGCATGATAGCTATTTATAAGAGGATCGTTTAATTCATCATTTTTATATGAAAATTCAAATACAGTTGTTTTAAGTTTAGTTCCTTCTTCAAGTCCTAATCTCTTAGCCATACTTCCTGCTGCTACATTTCTTACAATAACTTCAAGAGGTACTATCTGAACTTTTTTGCAAAGTTGTTCTCTATCATTTAGTTTTTTAATAAAATGAGTTTTTATTCCCTGTTCTTCTAATTTTTCAAATAATATAGAAGTAATTTCGTTATTCATAACTCCTTTATCTTCTATCTGACCTTTTTTAGCACCATTAAATGCTGTTGCATCATCTTTATAATAAATTACTACTTCATCTTTATTATCTGTAGCATAAACCTTCTTAGCTTTTCCTTCATATAACATTTCTTTCTTTTCCATTATAATTCCACTCCTTCAGCGTTATCTTTTATAAATTTTTCTTTCATGTTTTTTCTATATTCTATTAATTTATTTTTTAAATCTTCATTATTTACAGAAAGCATCTGTACTGCTAACATACCTGCATTAAAACTATTATTTATTCCAACTGTAGCAACTGGGATTGCTTTTGGCATCTGTACAATTGAAAATAATGCATCAAGTCCTTCAACGGCTGCTTTAACTGGTATACCTATTACAGGTAATACTGTTTGTGATGCTATAACTCCTGGAAGATGTGCAGCAAGTCCTGCTCCTGCAATTATTACTTTACATCCTTCTTTTTCAACGTTTCTAATTGTTTCCTCAAGTTTTTCTGGTACTCTATGTGCTGATAAAACATATGCTTTAAATTCTATTTTAAATTCTCTTAATGCATCTGCTGCACCTTTCATAACTTCAGTATCAGATTTACTTCCAAAAATTATTGATACTTCCAATTTGTGACCTCCTAAAATATATCTATAATATTTCTTAGCACCATATTATATGATGCTAAGTTTTTTTACTTATTTAAAATAATTAACTCCTGATTTGAATATCTTCTGATCAAAGTTACCTTCCATATTTCTATAAAGGTCTTCCCCGATTCTTTCAGAATGTCCCATCTTACCAAGTATTCTTCCATCAGGACTTGTTATTCCTTCAATAGCATCCATTGATCCATTAGGATTATATGGCATATCTAATGAAGCTTTTCCATCAAAATCAACATATTGTGTTGCTACCTGACCATTTTCAAATAACTTTTTAATTAAACTTTCTGGTGCAACAAATCTTCCTTCACCATGTGAAATTGCAACACTGTGGATATCACCGGCTTTAACTTCATTAAACCATGGTGATTTATTAGATACAATCTTTGTTCTTATTATTGATGACATATGTCTATCAATATTGTTATAAGTTAATGTTGCCATATCTTCTTTTATATCTACAATTTCGCCATAAGGAACTAATCCTAGTTTTATAAGTGCTTGGAAGCCGTTACAAATACCAAGCATAAGTCCATCTCTGTTCTTTAAAAGTTCCATTACTTGTTCTTTAACTTTTTCATTTCTAAATACATTTGCAATGAACTTTCCAGATCCATCAGGTTCATCTCCTGCTGAGAATCCTCCTGGTAGCATTATTATCTGTGATTTTTTAATCTCACTGCTTAATCTTTCAATTGATTCAACAAGTCCTTCTTTAGTAAGATTATTAAATACTACTAGAGAAGTTTCTGCTCCTTCTTTTTTGAATGCTCTTTCACAGTCATATTCACAGTTTGTTCCAGGGAATACTGGTATTACTACTCTTGGCTTTGCTGTCTTTATACAAGGTGAAATATTTTCTTTTCTTTCATATAAAGGAGTTTCAACTGTTTTTCCTGTTTCTTCAGTTTTTATTGGGAACACTTTTGATAGCTTTTCTTCATAAGCTTTTTCTATTTCATCAATTGATAATGAAATTCCATTTACTTCTATAGCTTTTTCTTTTTTAGTGTTTCCAACTTCTTTATATAATAAGCCATTAAACGCTTCTTTTATATCTACATCTTCTTTTACTTCTACTAAGACATCTCCGTAGTTAAATCCGAATAATTCATCAGATGTTAAATTCTTAAGATCTGCTCCTACTCTATTTCCAAGACTCATCTTAGATACATTCTCACAAACTCCTCCAAATTTAACTGCTGATGCAGAAATAACTTTTTCATCTTGTATTAATTTATAAAGTCCATCCATGTTATTTATAAACTTATCTATATCAATTGTCATATCATCTTTTTTCTCAGTAGTTAATAATACAAGTTTTGAACCTGCCTTCTTAAACTCTGGTGAAATTACTTTTGCTGCTTTTTCAACACCAACTGCAAAACTTACAAGGCTTGGTGGAACATCTAAATCATCAAAAGTTCCAGACATTGAATCTTTTCCTCCAATTGCTGCAATTTCAAGTCTCATTTGTGCTTCAAATGCACCAAGAAGTGCTGCAAATGGTTTACCCCATCTTTTTGGATCATTGCCAAGATGTTCAAAGTATTCTTGGAATGTTAAATGTGACTTTCTGAAATTACCACCCATAGAAACAAGCTTCGTAACACTTTCTATTACTGAATAATAAGCCATATGATAAGGGCTCCAAGCTCCTAGATATGGGTTAAATCCGTAAGTCATTAATGTTGCATCTTTACTTAATCCATTTAAAACTGGTATTTTAGCAGACATTCCTTCTGCAGGAGTTTTAGAATATTTTCCTCCAAATGGCATAAGTACTGTTCCGCCGCCAATTGTTGAATCGAATCTTTCAGATAATCCTTGTTCTGATGCTACATTTAATCTTCTTAAATTATCTATCCATGCTTTTTTAGTATCTTCTTTCTTAACTTCATATGGATATTCAGAAGGTGCATTAACTATAACTTTTGTTTTCTGTGTAGCTCCGTTTGTATCAAGGAAAGTTCTCTTTAAATCAACTATGTTTTTGCCTCTCCAGAAAAGTCTTAATCTATCTGTATCAGTTACATTCGCAACTAAGTTAGCTTCTAAGTTTTCTTTGTTTGCAGTTTCTATAAACTCGTCTGCGTTTTCTTTTGAAACTACAACAGCCATTCTTTCCTGAGATTCTGATACTGCAAGTTCTGTTCCATCTAATCCTTCATACTTTTTAGTAACCTTATCAAGATTTATATCAAGGCCTCTGCAAAGTTCTCCGATTGCAACTGAAACTCCACCAGCACCAAAGTCATTACATCTTTTTATCATTTTTGCAATTCTTGCATTTCTAAATAATCTTTGAAGTTTTCTCTCTGTTGGTGCATTACCTTTTTGAACTTCAGCACCACATTCACTAAGTGAAGAAACTGTATGTTCTTTTGATGATCCTGTAGCACCACCTACTCCATCTCTTCCTGTTCTTCCACCAAGAAGAATTATTACATCACCAAGAGCTGGTTCTTCACGTACTACATTTTCTTTAGGTGCTGCAGCAATTACAGCTCCAACTTCCATTCTCTTTGCTGCATAGTTTGGATGATATAATTCATAAACTCCACCAGTTGCAAGTCCGATCTGATTACCATACGAACTATATCCATGTGCAGCTCCAAGTGTTATTTTTCTCTGAGGGAGCTTACCTTTTAATGTTTTCTCTATAGATACTGTAGGATCTGCAGCTCCTGTAACTCTCATTGCCTGATAAACATAAGTTCTTCCTGAAAGAGGATCTCTTATAGCTCCTCCAAGACATGTTGCAGCTCCTCCAAAGGGTTCAATCTCTGTAGGATGGTTATGTGTCTCATTCTTAAACATTACAAGATAATCTTCTTTTCCTTTATCTGTATCAATTGTAACGTTTATTGAACATGCATTTATTTCTTCTGAAATATCAAGATCATTAAGTTTTCCTGTTCTCTTTAATTCTTTCATAGCTACAAGAGCAATATCCATTAAAGTTTTGTTCTTTTTCTTCTTTGTATAAAGATTTTTTCTAACTTCTAAATACTCATCATAACTTTTCTTTAAAGGCTTTAAGTATTTGTGATCTTCAATTTCAACATTTTCAAGTATTGTTGAGAATGTTGTATGTCTACAATGATCAGACCAGTATGTATCTATTACTTTTATCTCTGTAATACTAGGTTCTCTTTTTTCTTCATTCTTAAAATAGTCTTGAATCATAACTAAGTCGTCTATGCTCATTGCAAGACCATTTTCTTTATGAAATTCTTCTAATTCTTTAACTGATTTTTTTGAAAAGCCATCTAAGATTTGAACATCTTTAGGTTTGTTTGAAACTGTAGATAATTCTTTGCTGTTTATATCTACTTCTCTTGAATCGACAGGATTTATATAATAATTTTTAATTTTTTCTAAATCTTCTTTTGATATGCTACCTTTTAAAGTGATTATTTTAGCAGATTTTATTGTTATTTTATCTTCTTCTGCAAGTAAAGCCAAACATTCAGATGCTGAATCTGCTCTCTGGTCATACTGACCTGGTAAATATTCTACTGCAAAAGCAATTTCATCATCAGGAATCTTAATCTCTCCTTCAGTTAATGTGTCAACTGTTGCTTCAGAAAATATAGTATGTAATGATTTTTTGTAATAATCTTCTTTTAAATCTCCGATTATGTACTTATTTATAAGTCTTACATTTTTAAGATTTTTAATTCCTAAATTTTCTCTGAAATCTCTAAGTAAGCTTTGAGCTTCTACATTAAACCCATTTTTCTTTTCTACAAATATGGTTCTAATATCTGACATCTTAATTCCTCCAAAACATTTTAAGATTAGTCTTAATTACGACATTGTAACGGCGAATGTTTTTTTCGCTTTTATTTTTAATTTTCGTGTCCATACATAAAGATTATCATTTTACGAACTTTATGTCAACTAAAATAGAGAATTTTTTTAATTTATATGAAATAATCCGAATAATAGCGTTTTTTAAAAATGCTATTATTCGGATTGATTTTACGAAGCATTCTTGTTTATAAACACTCCTTTTAATTTCGAATAAACTATTTTTTGACTACTATATAAGCTACAATATCCAGAAAGAACATAGCTTATTGCGATAGCTATTGAAAACATTATAATTCCATTTGAACCAAAAAGTTCAATGCTTAAAATAAGCGATGCTGTAAGTGAATTTGTAACTCCACAAAAAAGTGAAACAAGTCCAACCGCAGCACCGAATGCAGGATCAAATCCAATAAATGAAGAAACCGTGCACCCGAGCGTTGAACCTATGAAAAATGCCGGTACTATTTCTCCTCCTTTATAACCCGCAGAAATAGTAATTACAGTTAAAATTATTTTTAAAATAAATGCCTCCGGTCTTGCATTCCCATTCATTGCATTCTGTATTATATCCATTCCAGCTCCATTATAATCTCTTGTACCACTTATAAATGTTATAAGAACTACAAGTACACCGCCAATAAATATTTTCAAATAATCATTTTCTACATATTTTGAAAATATCCTAGATCCATTATGAAGCAGTGTACAAAATACTATGCTCACAGCTGCACATAATACAGATACAATGGCAAGTTTAGAGACATTTAGAATAGTTAAATCCGGAAATATCTTAAGTTCATACATAACAGGATTTAAATTAAACATTCTAGATATAATATACGCAATAACTGAAGAAACTATACACGGAAAAAAACTAGAGTAATAAATTATCCCAACACTTATTACTTCCATGGAAAAGAACGTTGCAGTAAGAGGTGTTCCAAATAGTGCAGAGAATACGCCGCTCATTCCACACAGAGTTATAAGATGCTTGTCTTTTTCATCAAGTTTAATAATTTTTCCAATAGTTGAACCGATACTTCCACCAAGCTGAAGTGCTGCTCCTTCTCTTCCAGCAGATCCTCCAAACATATGAGTAAGGACCGTTCCTATAAATATTGCAGGAGCCATGGCAAATGAAACATTTCCATCCGTTCTTACAGAATCTATAACTTCATTTGTTCCTGTGCTATTATCTTGTTTCAAAACTTTATAACAAAACGCTGATAAAAGTCCAGCAAAAGGAAGAAAATATAACATAATACCATTTAAGTTTCTAAACCTTGTTGCTTTTATAACGCTTATATTAAAAACACTTCCGATAGCCCCACCAACTAAGCCGGTAAGACCTGCAACAAGAATCCACTTAAAAAATGCTTTTAAATATTTTTCTACTAAATTTAACTTATTTTTTAGAATATCCATAAAACCACCTTAAATCATTTGAATAAAAAAACTGCTACAAAGCAACGCTTCATAGCAGTTCAAGATATTATCTATCTTTCAAAGTTTCTGTTATTTCTCTGAGCTTTTCTCTTTTTTCTGCACTCAGGACATCTAACAGGATCGTTTTCGAATCCTTTTTCTTTGTAAAATTCCTGTTCTCCAACAGTGAAAACGAATTCTTTTCCACAATCTTTACAAACTAATGTCTTATCTTCCATTATAAAAATCCTCCCTTTCTCAGATTATAACCGGTATACTAGAACATAATCTCTGAAACAGAGGAAATAATAGTACTGATTAAATCTTAATTTATCTTACGTATTTATAATAACACATATATCATAAGATTTCAACATTAATTATCAATTTCATCAAATATTATTCCTTCTTTTAAAACACCCTGATCCATTGACATTATTTTGTCTGCTACATTCCTTGCAAAATCCATATCATGAGTTATTATAAGCATTGCCATTTTTGTTTCATCTTTTAATTTTTTAATTAAATTTGCTACCTCCAGAGTAAGACCTGGATCAAGTGCTGAAGTTGGTTCATCAAAACACATTATTTTAGGTTCGGTCATAAGAGCTCGTCCTATAGCCACTCTCTGTTTTTGTCCTCCAGAAAGTTCAAATGGGTAATTTCTTTCTTTTTCAGATAAGCCTAAAAATCCTAATATTTTTCTTGCTTTTTTTATAGCCTCATCTTTTTTAATATTAAATACTGTGATTGGAGCTGAAATAAGATTTTCTAAAATATTCATATGAGGAAAAAGATTAAATCCTTGAAATACAAGTCCTATATCTTTTCTTATTTCAAGTGTATTTTTATACGATCCATTCTCACAAAATTTTTTTCCATTCACTTCGATATTTCCGCTATCACAATGTTCGAGTTCATTTATACATCTTAAAAGTGTTGTTTTTCCACCTCCAGAATGTCCAACAATAACTAAAATTTCTCCTTCAGAAATTTTAAAATTTATACCTCTTAAAACTTCAGTATCACCAAATTTTTTAGTCAAATTGCTTACGTTTAACATATGCTTATTCTCCTTAATTATAGTAGTCAAATTTTTGTTCCACTTTACTGAGCATTTTGCTTAAAATAGCTATTACCAAAAGATAAACTACACCTACCATTATATATGGCACAAGAGATACATCTCTATTTGCAGCAATTTTTCCTATCTTTAGCATTTCATCTAAACCCACAACATATACAAGTGATGTGTCTTTTACTAATGTTGTTATTTCATTTGCAACAGGTGGTACGACTTTTTTAATAGCTTGTGGAAGTATAATTTTAAAAAATGTTTGTTTTTTATTAAATCCAAGAACTTTAGAGGCTTCAGTCTGTCCTGAATCAACAGACTGAAGTCCTGCTCTAAATATTTCTCCAAAATATGCTGCATAATTTAATACAAATGCAAGTATTGCAGCTGGGAATCTATCAAATTTAATATTTAGAATCGGAAGACCATAAAATATTACAATTATTTGAAGTAATAAAGGTGTTCCTCTCATTATAAGTACATATAATTCACTAAGTTTTTTTAATATTATACTTTTTGATGTTCTTAATACTGCTACAATCACTCCAAGAGGCAATGATAACAAAAGTGTAATTGCGAAAAGTTCAAGTGTAACTGTAAGTCCGCTTAAAATTTGCGGCATTATTTTAATTAAATAACCCAATTTATTTCCTCCTAAAATGTATAACCTATTCCGAAATTATTATATTGTCTCCGAACCATTTTTCAGATATCTCTTTTGCATCATTATCTTCAATAACTTCTTTTAATGCTTTATTAAAAGCATCTTTAAATTTATCATCATTTTTTCTCATTCCAACTGCATACTGCTCTTTACCAAAATCATCACTTAAAACATTATACTTATCATTTCCTCTTTCATTTATATAATACTTTGCAAGGATTTCATCAGCAACTACTGCATCAAGTCTTCCAGCTTCAAGGTCCATAAATGCATCATTATTAGTTTCAAATGTTATAACTTTTCCAGAATCAAATTCCTTTTCAATTTCTTCGCTATCTGACTCAATTGCATCTACAGCAGTTGATTGATTCTGTGCTCCAACTTTTTTACCTTTTAAATCTTGTTTAGATTTAATTGACGAATCCGAAAGAGTTATTATAACCTGCCTATTATTTAAATATGGTGAAGAAAAATCAACTTTTTCTTTTCTTTCGTCTGATATAGAATATCCATTCCATATTAAATCTATATTTCCATTATTAAGTTCAGTTTCTTTCATTGACCAATTAATTGACTGAAATTTTATAGTTTTTCCCATCTTTTCTCCAACTTCTTTTGCAAGTTCAACATCAAAGCCAGTAAGATTTCCACTATCATCTTTAAAGCCCATTGGTACAAACGTATCATCTATTCCTATTATAAGTTCATCTTTATCAAGTGCACTCTCAGTAGCTGATGATGAATTTGATTTACAACCAGTAAGACATACACCTAGTAACATCACTACTAAAAAGCTACATATTTTCTTCATATTCTTTTTATAATTCATCTCTCTCATCCTTTCAATATATCTATCACTAAATTTACTATATAACTACTTTAACATATTAAAGCGATAAATTCAAGTTTATTTTAAATTTAATGATTTATTATCTTCTTCAATATATTCAGCTTAATATATCTACAATATTATAGTAACTCCATATTTTAAAAATATCCGTATTTAAATATATTATGTATTTTAAATTTCTATTTAAACATAAACTAATTATATATTTTTCTAAATCTTTCTTATAAAAAAACATAGCCTGCACTCCTTCATTATATATAATAAAGAAGTGCAGACTATGTTATCTCTCTAAATATTATTTATTTTTTCCTTTTAAAATATCTGCAATAGCTGCAATGCTACCAAGTGAAGATAATGTTTCATTTGGAAGTATGAGCTTATTTGCTGGATTATTTGCCATCTCTTTAAGTGCCTCAACCTGCTTTAGCGCAATTACTCTTTCATCAGTTCCTGAATCTATTATTGCCCTATTGACTTTCATTATTGCATCAGACTGAGCCTTTGCTATAGCTTCTATAGCTTTTGCTTTTCCTTCTGCTTCAAGAAGCTGTGACTCTTTAAGTCCTTCTGCCTTTCTTATGTTAGCTTCTTTTTCTGCTTCAGCTCCTAATATTCTTGCTCTCTTTTCTCCTTCTGCTTTTTCAATCTGAGACTGCTTTGCTCCTTCTGCTTGAAGAATCATAGCTCTCTTATCTCTTTCTGCTTTCATCTGTTTTTCCATTGCCTGTTGTATCTCTGCAGGTGGAACAATATTCTTTATTTCTACTGATAATATTTTTATACCATATGCATCTGTAACTTCATCAATTATGCTTAAAAGATTTTGATTTATTGTATCTCTTCCTGAAAGAATTTCATCAAGTGTCATATTTCCTAAAATATTTCTCATATTTGTTATTGCTGAATAAACTATACCTGAACTATAATCTTCAATATTATATACAGCATCTTGTGCATTTAACAATTTAAAAAATATTACATTGTCTACAGAAATTTTAACATTATCTTTTGTTATTACTGATTGGGGTGGTACGTCTAATATCTGCTGCTTAGTTGAAACCTTTCTTCTTACAAAATCTATAAAAGGCAAAATAAAATGCCATCCTGGTTCCAAAACTTTATCAAACTGGCCAAATCTTTCAACTACATAAAGATAACCTGTATTTACAATTTTAATTGAAGAAATTAATATACCAAATATAGCGATTAATAATACCGCAAAAATAATAATGATCATTTTTCATCAACCTTTCTTATTTCTAATTTAATACCCTTTATTGATACAATCTTAAATTTTTCTCCTTTTCTTATTATATCTCCATTATTAATTATTTTCCAATAGTTTCCGTTTATTTTTATTTCACTGCTTTGATGAATATCATTCTTAGCAACTATAACTTCTCCAATGTATGTTTCTTCCATTCTTGGAGTTTTCTTTATTTTAGATGTAAATTTTTGTTTTAGAAAAGGATAACCTATTGCAAGCGAAATAATTCCTATAATAGTAAATACTATTATTTGAACAAAAAAATTTATATTCGCTGCTGCAAGAATAGCCGAAACAAAAGCACCCAATGAGAAAAGTACAAAAAAGAAATTACTTGTTAATAAATCAATAAGACAAAATACAATTGCTGAACAAATCCAAAAAAGAACACTTTCCATTACTTTCTCCCCCTTTCAAAAACATAAACATTGATTACTTTATTATTTTATCATACATATTACTATATTAAAGTAGAACTTTTAAATTTTTAATAATATTTTAAGTTTATATTGACTTAAGTATTAATATGACTTCAAAAATAGGCTATACTATAACTTATAATATATATTAGTTATAATAGATAAATAAAAAATAGGAGAGATGAATAAATGAGTAACTTATTAAATAACGGAATAGTTGAAGTAGCAACAATAACGCCTACTTCAATTCAGATAGGTAATCCAAGATATAATATAGATAAAATGCTAGAACTTATAAATGAGATTAATGAAAAAAATAGGACAGGAGAACGACATACAAGGATAGTAGTTTATCCAGAGTTATGTGTAACAGGTTATACTTGTGGCGATCTTTTTAATCAATCAGCTTTATTAGATAGTGCAAAAAAAGAATTAAAAAGATTTATTAAAGAGTCTAACAATGAATTTAACCCTATTATCTTTGTTGGTATGCCCATTAGAAAAGATAATCAATTATTTAACTGTGCTGTTGCAATACATAAAGGAAAGATTTTAGGAGTCATTCCAAAAACATTTATTCCTAATTACGGGATTTATTATGAAGCAAGATATTTTAAGCCATCTACATATAGACTGGATGATGAAATTGTATTGTACAATGATAAAATTCCATTCACATCAAACCTTCTTATCGAAGATGAACAAACAGGAGCAATTGTCAGTGCTGAAATTTGTGAGGATTTATGGGTTCCTATTCCCCCATCTTCATATCACTCTTTGCATGGAGCAAATATAATAGTAAATCTTTCTGCTAGCAACGAAACTATAGGGAAAACAGATTATCGTGAAAATTTAGTAAAAATGCATTCAGCAAAATGTATGTGTGGCTATATATATGCCTCAGCAACAAATGATGAATCTACAACTGATACTGTTTTTTCAGCACATAGCATTATTGCAGAAAATGGTTACATTATTTCTGAAAGTAAATTTATGAATAGCAAAGATATTACTTATGGAGAAATTGACATTGAAAAATGTATGAATGATAGAGCAATTAGTAGCTCATATATGGGTGTTCAAGATAGACAAGAATATAAACATATTTATTTAAGAACATTTAACCCTAAATCAAATATATTTAAATCTAATAGAGAATTACCTCTCTTACCTTTTGTACCACACGATATTGATAAGCGTTCAAAAGAAATTCTAAATTTACAATCTATGGGTTTAGCCCAAAGATTAAAGAAAATTAATTGCAAAAAAGCTATTATTGGTATATCTGGTGGATTAGACTCTACATTAGCATTAATAGTTACCGTGGAAGCATTTAAAATAAATAAATATGATACAAATGGTATTATTGCTATAACAATGCCTGGTTTTGGAACAACAAATAGAACACTTGATAATTCAAAAAAATTAATGAAAATATTAAGTGTTACTTCTTGTGAAATTCCAATTAAAGAAGCTTGCATTGAACACTATAACAATATTGGACATGATATTAACATACATAATATTACTTATGAAAATGTTCAAGCAAGAGAAAGAACTCAAATTCTAATGGATATGGCTAATAAACATAATGGTATAGTTATTGGAACTGGTGATTTATCAGAACTAGCTCTTGGGTGGTGTACTTACAATGGAGACCAAATGAGCATGTATGGTGTTAATTCTTCAATCCCAAAAACATTAGTTAGAAGTATTGTTAACTCTTATGCAAAAAATCAAAATAAAGAAATCAAATCAACTTTACTTGATATTTGTGATACTCCTATTAGTCCAGAATTACTACCACCTAATCCAGATGGCACAATTGCTCAAAAAACAGAAGATTCTATTGGTTCTTATGATGTACATGATTTCATCTTATATTATATGCTCAGATATGGATTTGGGCCTAAAAAGATATATGATTTATATATAAACTCTAAAATATTAAATGCTAAAAATAACGCAAACACTGAAAAGAAAATTAATAAAGAAAAAATATTAAAAGATATGAAGGTTTTTTATAAGCGTTTCTTTACTCAGCAATTCAAACGTTCTTGTATGCCTGATGGCATAAAAGTTGGTTCTGTTTCTTTATCTCCAAGAGGTGATTGGCGTATGCCAAGTGATGCTTCCTCTGAAATATGGTTAAGAGAACTGGAGGAAATTTAAATTATTTAACTATTAATTTTTGCAAGTATAGTATATAGTTAATTCAAAAAAGAGATCTAAAAATACAATAAAGTACTTCTGTAAAGAATATCAATAAATAATTTGATTAATAAATATGCATTCTATTAATATTATGGCAAATTTTTTTCATTTTTTTTGATAATATGTAGAATATATTGAAAAATAGTGCTATTATATTAAATATAAACTATATCATATAGCAATAAGCTATATTAAGAATTTGGAGGAATAAAAATGGGGAAAAAATTAGACATCGATTGGAAAAAGTTAGGTTTTGATTATATTAAAACTGACTATCGTTATGTATCTTACTTCAAAGACGGAAAGTGGGATAATGGAAAATTAACTGAGGACAATATGCTAAAGATTAGCGAGGCTGCCCCCGTATTACATTATGGTCAAAGTTGTTTTGAAGGTTTAAAAGCTTACAGAACTAAATCAGGAAAGGTTCAGCTTTTTAGACCAAATAGAAATTCAGCTCGTATGAATGATAGTTGTGATAGACTATTAATGCCAAGAGTTCCTGAAGAAAAATTTATAGATGCTATAATGCAAGTTGTTAAAGCAAACATTGATTACGTTCCACCTTATGGAACTGGGGCTACTTTATATATAAGACCTATTCTTTTAGGTGTTGGAGACAATATAGGTGTTAAACCTGCTTCAGAATATATATTTACAGTATTCTGTATGCCAGTTGGACCTTATTTCTCAGGTGGTTTAAAGCCATGTAACTTTATCGTACAGAATGATTATGACAGAGCTGCTCCTCTTGGAACAGGAAGACAAAAAGTTGGTGGTAACTATGCTGCATCATTAATGGCTCATGCCAAAGCTTCAAAAGCTGGATATGCAGATTGTATTTATCTTGATCCTGCCACTCACACTAAAATTGATGAAGTTGGGGCTGCAAACTTTATAGGAATAACTAAGAATAACGAATTTGTTACACCAAAGTCACCTTCAATACTTCCAAGTGTAACTAAATATTCTTTATTATATATCGCTGAACATTATCTTCATATGCCAACATATGAAAGAGAAGTTTTTGTTGATAAATTAGACGAATTTAAAGAAGCTGGTGCATGCGGAACTGCTGCAGTAATCACTCCAATTGGTGCAATCCAATATCATGATAAGAGATTTGTATTTGGTAGTGAAACAGAAGTTCAACCAACAATCAAAAAGCTTTACGATATTCTTTACGGAATTCAGCTTGGTGATGTTGAAGCTCCAGAAGGATGGATTTACGAAGTTAAATAATGGACATGTTATTTATAATATATTTCTAAAAAATAGAACGAGTTTTCTCGTTCTATTTTTTCTTATAATAAAGTATTAAGAATGTTTAATTTTTATACGAATATAATAATAATATAGATAAAAAGGGGGAATCTAATATGTCATTTGATAACAGAATTCTTGCTCCTATTAGACCATATAGTATAAATAGCATAAAAGCAATACAGTCAATAAAGAAAATAAAAAAGGAAGAAAAAAGAAAATCTTTTTCAAAAGAAAAGAAGAAAAATACAGATAAAAATGAAAATGAATTTACTTTTAATAATTTCTCAAATAATGATCATACATTAGATAATCTTCCTAAAAACTATGACATAAATTTAAGAAATAGTATTCTACAAAACAAAGAAGAAAATTCTAAGAAAAAATCTGATTCTGATAAAAATCCTAAAATTGCGCTTCATAAAAAACTTAATGATGCAATGAATATAAACGTAAGTGAGGATTTAAAAAATATTATTGATAAAATAGAATATCTAGTAAATAAAAAATAGAGCTTAAGCTCTATTTTTTATTGTCAAGATATTTAACTGCACTTAAAGATGCAATATTTCCTTCTCCAGCAGCCTTTATATATTGATATGGAAACCCAGTGCAATCTCCTGCTGCAAAACATCCAATTATACTTGTTTCCATTTTTCTATTAACTTCTATATGATTTCCATCCATTTTTAAACCCGGTACAAGATCTTTTGGTGATATAGCATCTTTAACTAAAAATACACCATCAGTTTCTATATTATTTTCCTTTAAAATAATTTTTTCAACTTTTTCTTTTCCTTCAATTTTTATAGGTTTATCACGAATTACATTTATATTGTCATCAAGATTGAGTTCTCCTCTATACATAGGAATATAATAAACTTTTTTAGCTATTTCATTTATATATGAAGCATCTTTTTCACCGTCACTATTATATGCTATTATAGAGACTGTTTTATCTCTATATAACGGTCCATCACATGTTGTACAATAGCCAACTCCTTTTCCTAAATATTCTTCTTCGCCCTCAATAGGTTTTATATACTCTACTCCAACAGCCAAAATTATTGTCTCAGATTCGTACATATTATTCTTATCTGAATTTACTACAAAATAATCACCCATAGAATAAATACTTATTATTTTTTCTTTTGTAATTTTAATTTCCATATCTTCAATATGTTTTTTGAATTTATCTCTTAAATCAGAACCTTTTATACCTGGGAATCCCAAATAATTATTTATTTGTTCTGCCTTATCAAGTTTCAATGATAATTTATCATTTCCAAATATCATAAAGTTCTTTCTTCTTATTTTTAAATTAAGTGCAGCCGAAATTCCTGCAGGACCTGAGCCTATGATAATTGCATCTAATCTGTTTTCCATTTTGATCTCTCCTATCATTCTTTATACTATATATTATTGCCATATACTTTTATTAAAACCATTTTTAATTTTACATATTATGTATATATTAATTTTAATTGTATATAATACTAATATACATAATTGTATCCAAGGAGGAGTATTTATGGTTAAAAAAATACTTAATATAGCTAACTGCATATTTGCAATTTATTTATCATTTCATGGTTTGTTAAGCATAATAAATGGGAATAATCCAAACTCTGTTTTCCCTGTTGTATTTTCAGGATTAGGTATTTCTATTTTATTTTTAGGTATTTCATTTTTTAATGATGGTAATAAAATTCTTGGAATAATAAACTTTTTCTTATCAGGATTTCTTATTACTCTAGCTAGTGCTAAATATATTATAAATTTTTAAATAAGTTTAATAATTTCTTTTTTATGCTCTTTTAAATTTTGAGTAAAAATTTTTTTTACTTTTACTGGTCTATCACCAAATATAATAATATTTCCATTAAAGGCAATAGCTTCATCAACATCATGAGTAACCATTATTATAATTCTTTTTTTATTTTGAAGTATTTTTAAATACTCTTCTATTATTTTATACTTTATTTTATAATCAAGTGACTTAAATGGTTCATCCATTAAAATTACTTTTGATGGTTTTACTAATGCTCTTGCTATATTTACTCTCTGCTTCATACCACCACTTAATTCTGATGGATACTTGTCTTTCGTATCATAAATAGAAACAAGCTTTAAAATCTCATCAATTCTTTTTTGTATTATATTTTTATTATAATATTTTTTTGAACATATACGTAAGTTTTCATTTATTGTAAGCCACTCAATAAGCCTATCTTCTTGAAATATATAACTTATATCTCTAGAATCTATTCCTTTAATATCTCCATCATATGGAATAAGACCCGATATAATATTTAAAAGAGTACTTTTCCCACATCCTGATTTTCCTATTATGCAATTCACTTTTTCATCAGTAAAATTTATATTAAAATTTTCAAATATATGTTGCCTATTATAAGACTTATTTAAATTTCTAATTTGAATTTCCATCATTGCACCTATACATCCTTTTTATAAGTATATACTTAAGTAATTCCATAAACAGTGATATTATCACAATTAAAACAATCCATGCAAAAATAGCAGGTGTATTGAAATTAATTTTTTCAATTTGAATTTGAGATCCAATTCCATATTTAGGCTGACCATGAACCTCTCCTGCAATAACCACTTTAAAAGTAAGTGAAAGTGTTGATACAAAAACACTCATAAGATAAATTTTTATTAGTGGAATATATATTCTAATTATTTTATCAAATGTTGATATTTCATATATTTTAGCCATTTCTAATATCTTTTTATCTGCATTTTTTAAATTATCTCTTATTCCTTCATAAAGTATTGGAAATGTAATTCCTATTCCTACAATATAAGGTGCATAATCTTTATTACACCATACAAGAGCAAGTACTACAAGTACCATTGTTGGAATTGTCTTAACAAACGAATTTAATGGCTTTATAAAATATTCAAAAAAGGGATGCATATAAGAAAGCATCCCCAATATAACTGATAATATAAGAGCAACTAAAAAACTTATTATAGATCTTTCAAAACTAACGACAATATTAAATAGGAATTTATCTCTGCAAGAAATTTCATATATTGCGCTACATATTTCTTTTATATTTGGAAGAAATATATTATTATTTATTTTTTTAGCTATTATATCCCATACGATAATAAAAAATAAACATGATAGCAAAGTATATATTTTACTTTTCCATGAAAATTTTATCATCAGGTAATTTTCCTCCTACACTGCTCTTATCAAAATCATTTAATTTTTCAAAATAATTTTTATATTCATTTTTAGTATCTCCTATTGATACATATTTTACATTTCCGTTTTTTATAGCTTGTGGAATTATTTCTTTTTTAGCTGAAATTCCAATTTCTTCTGAATAAGATGCTACATCTTCTGAATTTGAATTTAGATATTCACACGATTTTTTTACTTCTTGTAAAAATTTTTCAACATATTCTTTATTTTCTTTTAAGAAATCTGAATTTATTATTACTGTAGCCTGTGGATATCCATATTCAGAATTAAATAATTTTTTCCATTCTTCATTTAAATTTATAAATGTATTAAAGTCTGGTTTCTTTGTCTTTACAATTGTAAGTGCTGGTTCTGGAATAACTGCATAATCTGTTTTTCCACTTACTATAACTGGAACCATCTCATTTACACCATCTACATAATTGAAATCTATGGAATCAGCATCTATTCCTTTCTCATTTAAAATTACCCTTGTAATAATATCTGGTGTAAGACCTTTTCCTATGTTATATACTTTATTTCCTTTTAAAGAGTCAAGTGAAGCATCTTTATTTGTAGATCCTATATAAAATGATCCCCATCCTGTTGTCGCTGCTATTACATATTTTCCTTCAGTTTTATTATAAGCAGTTGCAGCTAAGTTAGATGGAACTATAGCAATATCTGCATCACATTTCATTACACTTGTTGCAACATTTTGAGCACTTTTTTCAATTGAATAATCCTCAGAATAATTTTCTACAATCTGAGGTTTCTCTTTTATCATTTTTGCTAAAGATAAAGCTGGGAGACCATCTGGAACTATAATCTTTACTGTCTTTTGCTCTGAAACTTTATTTGCAGAATCAGACTTTACATCATTTCCTCCTCCACATCCAGCAATAAGTACTGAAATTAAAGTTATTATTGTACATAAAATTATACTTGTTCTTTTTTTCAATAAAAAAACTCCTTTCAAAATATTATTATTATATAAATAAAATTATCTATATATGTCTACTATCATTCCTTGAATATCATCAATTGTTGATGCAATATCAATATTTTCTTTTTGCTCTGTCATTACATTTTTTGTAAGTTCTTCAAGTTTTCCATCGATTGTATCTACAGTTATAAAATATTGAGTCTGCCAAAAGCTTATATCTTTTTTAGTTTCATACATATACTGAAGGACTGATTCAAGATATTGTTTTATCATTTTTTTATACATAACAACATCAACATACGTTTTAGTTAATACAAGTTTGTTTCCACGCTTTTTAATATCCTCAACCATTTTTTTTAGCTGTTCGTCTGATTTCTTTTGTCTTTCCTTATTAAAACTATCAGAAAAATTATGCTTTCCATGTATAGTTGTTCTATCTTCTTTAGTAATTGTACCTCTATGTATTCTTCCTATCTCCATTTCATCAAACCCTTTCTAACACATATATTATAGCAAAATAATAATATTCTCTCCACTTTTTTGATATACATATTGAATTTATTATGAATTTATAATAAAATTAAGTATATTAGGAATATGGAGGTAAACTATGTTAGTAAAATGTATAGATAATAATCTTTGTGATTCATTAACAATTGGAAAGGAATATATAGTTATTGAAGATGCACCTGAATATTATGTTGTAATAGACGATAGAAGAAATGAATCGATCTGCAGGAAGTCAAGATTTTCAGTAATAATGGATAGAGATATTGTTAAGAAAGCTAAAGCAACAGTAAATGAATTATCTTATCAAATTGACAATGATTGCAGTGATATAAAACAATTCAACATAAGAAAAAATTCAAAAGGTGAAATTAAAGAAATTTCAATTAAATTTAAATATGAATAGTTATAAAGTAAAAGACTCTTGCAAGATGCAGAGCCTTTTATTTTATAAAAATATATCTATATTATAATCCAAAAGCCAATAGTTTAGCTGAATAAGATATGCAAGAAGCTGTGGTCCTGTCATAAGCTGACCATACCATGGAGATTTATATGATGATCCCTTCGTATCTATTATATTTTGTACAGCTTTTTCATCAATTATTTCATGAATTGGTGATGATTTTTTGTCAAGTATATCCTGAAGCCCTCTGCAAACCATATCTGTATATATAGGATTATGTGTTTTTGGATATGGACTCTTTTTTCTATATACTATATCGTCTGGTAAAATATTTTCAAATGCTTTTCTTAAAAGTCCTTTTTCCCTTCCTTTATATAATTTTATATCATATGGCATATTAAACGCATATTGAACAAGCCTTATATCTGCAAATGGAACTCTTCCTTCAAGACTATTATACATACTCATCCTATCTTTTCTTATAAGAAGATTTACCATAAACCACTTCATATTTAAATAAGATATTTCTTTAAGCCTATAATCTTTTTTTGTCTCATTATCTAAATGCGGAACTTTTTTAAGTGACTTATTATACTGATATTTTATCATTTCTTCAATTGGCATCTTTTTTAATTTGTCATTTACAATAGCTTTTCTATCATTTACAAATCTTGACCATGGAAATGTATCAATATAAAACATTTCGTCTCTTGTATACCATGGATATCCTCCAAAAATTTCATCTGCACACTCACCTGTAAGCCCTACTACATATTTTTTTCTTATTTCTTTAAAAAATAAAAGCATTGATGAATCAATATCAGCCATTCCTGGAAGATCTCTTGCTTTTACAGAATCAAAAATTGAATAATATAAATCTTTGTGATTAAGAACTACTTTTCTATGGCTGCTTCCTATATATTCTGCCATTTTTTCTGCCCAATATTCATCACTTGTTGGCTGAAAAATAGAAGACTTAAAATACTTATCATTATCTATATAATCAATTGAATAAGTAGTTAATTTTTTACCTCTTTTTTTTAATTCATCTGATGCAATCTTAGAAATTATAGATGAATCTAATCCTCCTGATAAAAGAGTACATAAAGGCACATCGGAAACAAGCTGCCTTTTTACGGCATCAGTAACAAGCTCTCTTGTATGCACAATTGCTTCTTCTTCAGTATCTTGAAATTTTTCTGCTTTTACTGACCAATATTCTTTTTTTTCAATACTTCCATCTCTTTTATATATTATATAATTTGCAGGTGCAACTTCTTTTATATTTCTAAACACACCACTTCCTGGTATAGTTGCAGGACCTAATGCAAATATTTCAGTAAGACCATTTAAATCTATTTCCCTTTTTATATTTTCATCAGCAAATAATGTTTTTATTTCAGAACCAAATAAAAGAGTACCGTTATAAACTGTATAAAATAATGGTTTTACACCCATTTGATCTCTTGCTATAAAAACCTCTTCGTTTGATTCATCATATATTGCGAATGCAAAAATTCCAATAAGTTTATTAAGACATTCTTTTTTATATTCTATATATGATGTTAAAAGCACTTCAGTATCTGAATAAGAATTAAATGTGTACCCCTTCTTTTTTAAATCTTCTCTTAACTCATCTGTATTATAAAGTTCTCCATTATAAATTATTGTGTACTTCTCTTCTTTTATACTTTTTGTCATTGGCTGTATTCCGCCTTCAGGATCAACTACTATAAGTCTTCTATGACCTAAAAGTACATTTTTTGTGATATAAGTTCCTTTAGAATCTGGTCCTCTCTTTTTTAAAGTCTTTATCATATCGTCTAAGATATATTTTTTATCAAGAATATTTTTGTTAAAATTAACAATTCCTGCTATTCCACACATTTTTTTACCTCATAAAATTACTTTAATATTAAAATATGGCTATAGCTTTTATCATGTGCAAATATATAAAAAAAATACTAATTTTGAATATAAATTCTTTCACTTGACATACTAAATATATAATATTTTGAAAAGAGGGATTTAAATTTGGACATTTCAAATTCTATTGATAAAAACTTAGATCTTATACATAATATTCTTCCAGTAAAAAAAAGCTATGATATTGTCGAGAGAACATTTGTTTTTGGTGGAAAAAAAGCGGTTACATATTTTATAAATGGATTTATAAAAGATGATATAATGGAAGAAATTTTAAGAAGACTACTTTCTATAAATAATCAGACTATGGATTCATTTAATACAATTGAAGAATTTATGACTAATGAAATTCCACACGTTTCAGTTGTAAAAGAAAAGGATATAGACAAAATTGTATTCTCCCTTTTATGCGGGCAAACAATCTTATATGTAGATTCTTTTGATTATTTTATAATTTTAGATCTTCGTACATATCCAGGTCGAGATTCTGCAGAACCTGCAAAGGAGAAAACTCTTAGGGGAAGTAAAGATGCCTTTGTTGAAAAATTAGTCTTAAATTCTGCATTAATTAGAAGACAAATTAGAGACCCAAACTTAATTTTTGAAGTTCATACTGTAGGTACTGTATCAAAAACTGATGTTTGCATTACATATCTTAAGGATACATATAATAAAAAAGCATATGACTTAATAATGAATTCTCTAAATAAAGTTGACGTTCGTGCCCTTACAGTAGGTGCTCAAAGTTTAGTTGATACAATGCAGAAAAAAAATTTTTTTAATCCATTTCCAAAGGTACGATATACAGAAAGACCTGATACTGCAGCGGCACATATTGTTGAAGGCAAGATTGTAATTTTAATAGATAATTCCCCTATTGCGATAATACTTCCAACTGGAATTTTTGATTTTACTCAAGATATTAATGATTATTTTTTCCCACTTTTTACAGGAAATTATCTTAAGCTCATGAGAAATCTTACATTATTATTTACAATTATACTTACTCCTTTATATGTGCTATATATAGATGGTCATATACTTCTGCCGGAATATTTTGATTTTTTAAAGCCAAAAGATGTTTACCAAATACCTATGTTTTTACAATTTATGATACTTGAACTTTCAATTGATGCACTAAAACTTGCATCTCTTAACACGCCAAGCACACTAGGAAGTTCTCTTTCAATAGTTGGAGGTCTTATTATAGGTGAATATACTGTCTCAACAGGATGGTTTACAAATCAATCAATACTTTATATGGCTGTTGTTGCAATCGCAGGATTTTCACAGCCAAGTATAGAAATGGGGTTTGCACTTAAATTTATGAGAATGATGATTCTTTTATTATCTGGTTTATTTAATTGGTGGGGATTTATAGGCGGAATTATCGCAATGATAACTATAATGGCATCTACAAAAACAGTTATTGGGGAGCCATACTTTTATCCTCTCATTCCATTTAACTGGAAAAAATTAAAGAATTTAATTTTTAGAACTCGTTTATCTAAAAATACTCAATAAAAAAACAAGACTACTAAAGTAGTCTTGTTCCTTCTTTATTCTGCTCTATTAATTTCTTTTTCATAAGTCCACCAAGTGCTATTTTAAAATAATTTTTACTTGTATTAAACTCTTTTCTTATGTCTTGTGAAGAACTTTTGTCACAAAATGGCATAGCTCCACCGTTTCTTTTTAAATACTCTATTATTTGTTTTTCTAATACATCACGAGATTCAAGTCTTGTTTTTCTTGGAGTTACTCCTATTGTTCCATCTTCATATATTCTTTTTACTCTAACCTTTATTTCATCTCCAGGATATATATATGTATAATGTTCATTTGCTAAAATGAGTCCCTTGTATTTTCCATCTATTAAAACATCAAGGCTTCCTGAACTTGTTGTATCATATATAGTAGCTGTAACTTCATCTGTTACTTTATATGATCCTTCTTCAGCAATTTCTATATAATCTTCTATTCTAGTAGTTCCTGCAAGTCTTTCTGTCTTATCAACGTACATAGCAATAGGATACTTTTTATTTTCAACCAAAGTATACTTTTGTTCTTTCATTGGAATAAACAAATCCCTTTCAAGCCCAAAATCAGCAAACGCTCCAATATCTGTAATACTTACTATATTAAGCATTGCAATCTCTCCTACTGAAAAATATGGTTTTTTCATAGTAGATATTATTCTGTCACTCGAATCTCTATATATGAAAACTGTAACATAATCATCAATTTCAGGTTCTTCTCCAACTACAGAATTATTTGGAAGAAGTATCTCCTCATCATCTGCTTCAAGATAATATCCGAAATCAACTTTTTTTATAACTTTTAATTTGCAATAATTTCCTATATCAACCAATTTATTCACTCCTATTATTAATTATATTTTTATTGTAACATTACAGAAAGTTATTGTCATTATTTTAAGTGTAATAGTAATAAAATATACTATAATTATTTTTTTAGAGGTTTATTTTGAATAAGAATAAAATTAATAACGATAATGTTCTGACAATAAATGATTTAAAATTTTTTTATGGAATACCAAGATGTACAAGTACATCTGAACATTACAACATTTCAACTGAACAAATTTTTTATTATGCTAGAAATAATGGACTCAATTTCATATTTTTAAGTGATAATAATAATCTTTTATTAAAAAGAGTATCTATGCAAAATAAGATTATGACAAAATTTGAAAAAATGAAATATACTGCTTTATCATATAGAAGAAAACATAATCATTTTATTCCTCTTATAGGTTTTCAAACATCAACTTCATTTTTAGGAAACATAAGTATAATAAATTCTAATACTTTCTTTACAGGTATAGCAGCGAACATTGAGCTATTTTTATTATGGTGTTCATATAACAATAAATCACTTATTATAATTTCCAATAATGAAAACAATATAACAAATTTTAACTATAATAAGTATTTGAATAAAATAGTACAATGTATAGAAGTGTCAGGTTCAAATAAAAAGAATTGTTCAATATGTGAAAAAAACTATTATCATATGCTTGATATGGGATGGGAATTAAGTGCTGTAAGCGGAGGATATAAAAATATATTAAATAGTTCTAATCTTCATAGTACTACATGTGTTTTATCGCAAGATTTTGCAAAAGATTCTATATTAAATTCATTTAAACTTCATAGAACCTATTCAACAGAATCTTTAAGTTTAAAATTTTACTTTACTATAAATAATCATTTTATGGGAGGCACTATACCTAAAACAGATGAAAAATTATTTTTTTCCATTTATGCAGAAGATAAAAATATAAAAATAAATAGCATATTTATAATTTCACAAAATGGAATAATAATAAAACGAGTTGAAAATTTAAATCTTAATAAAGTGAAATATCTATATTCACATAAACCACGTATGATTGAGCACTGGTATATAATAAAAATTGTTCAAGAAAATAATAAAACAGCTTATAGTTCACCAATTTTTAGATAAAAAAAGATGTTTAAACATAAACATCTTTTTTTATCTATTTATTATTTTTTTTGTTTTTTACTCTGTTAGGCTTTGGCTTAGATTTAATTACTATTTTCTTTTCTTTCTGTTTAGGTCCGCCGGTTTGCATAATATCCATAAACCATAAGAAAAATAATACCGAAACTACTGAAAGCGCTATATTTACATAATTATTAATTATGCCAATTTTACCTGAAAACAGTTGTATTACAAATAGAACTATTGCAATTGCAAGTGGTATATACTTATTAATTCTGACTTTTGTAAATATAAATTTTCTGCAAACATAATATAATGCAAATATTATAACTAACATAAATAAGAAACTTAAAATTCCAAATACAATATTCATTTAACCATCCTCCTATTATATCCATATCTATCATATTAAATTTTAAATTAAAATTAAGATTAATTCAAGTAATATTCATACTTATAAATATTTTTTTATTTTATTTTTTAAAAAACCTTTAATTTATTCGCAAATTTTGATAAAATAGAATTATATTTTAATGAAAAGAGGTTTTTTTTATATGCCTATAAACATTAATTCTCATTTAGATGATTTAGACATTCAAATTCTTAAACTTCTTATTAATGAATGTAGAATTCCATATCTTGAAATAGCTAGGATATGTCATGTAAGCGGAGGAACAGTTCATGTAAGAATGAAAAAGATGGAGGATTTAGGTATAATCAAAGGTTCAAGAATAAATCTTGATCTTCCAAAATTAGGCTATGATGTATGCTGCTTTGTAGGTATATATGTCGATAAAATAGCTCATCTTAACTCTGTTCTTGAAGGAATTAATAGTATAGAAGAAGTTGTAGAATTACATCTTACAACTGGAGATTATACTATGTTTGCTAAAATCGTATGTTCAAATATAAAAGATTTACAGAATATTCTTCTTGAAAAGTTAAATAAAATTGATGGTATTCAAAGAACTGATACATTTTTATCTCTTTCTCAACCTATAGACAGAGATATATCAATTTAAATTTTTTCATATATTATGTAATGTATATTATCTTTATTTTTTCATAAACTATTTTATATTCAGAATGTTTATTTGAAAATTTAATTGATAATATTTTTTCTTGTATTTATTAGATTAAACGGAATTGACTAGAAATTAATAAGATAATTTTATTATTTAACTATAATTAATTTTAAAGGGAACAGGAATCTGTTCCCTTTATTATTTATTAATAAAATTTAAGAATATATTAATTTAATTTTATATATTTTATATTATAATAATTATAAGTACTTACAAAAGGAGGATACAATGCTTAATAATTTAATTTGCTATAATATAATATTCTATTTTATGATTTATTCATTTTTAGGATGGTGTACAGAGGTTTTATATTATTTTAAAATAGAACATAAATTTGTAAATCGTGGATTTTTATACGGACCATTTTGTCCAATATATGGATGTGGAATTATACTTGTTATAACGCTTCTTGATGAATATAAGAATAATTTATTTATTCTTTTTATATCTGCATTTTTCTTAACTAGTATACTTGAATATATAACTGGATATATATTAGAAAAATTATTCAAATCAAAATGGTGGGACTATACTGATGATCCTTTTAATATAAATGGAAGAGTATGTCTATTATATTCTATATTATGGGCTATATCATGTGTTTTTATTATAAAAGTTCTGCACCCTTTGAATATATTAATTTCAAATAATATCTCATTAAACATAAAACTATTTGTTTCATACGTATTCTCAATTTACTTTTTTACAGATTCAATTTTTACTGTTCTTTCTTTAATAAAATTTAAATCTTTATTAACTAAACTTCAGTTGCAGCTTGTAAGTGTTCGTGAATCAGAAATTTTTACAAGAGGAAATGTTATTTTAAATGCAAAGGAAAAAGCTTTAAAAACAGTGCAATCTTTATCAAAAATGAAATTCAATTTAAATCATATACGTCTTATAAAAGCTTTTCCAAATGTATCTTCCAAAAAATTTGGATATATACTAAATTCAATAAAAGACTATATAAAAAAAGAAAAGTAAGATTATCTTACTTTTCTTTTTTTGTTATTTATCTTTTCTAAATTTCTTTATCTCTTCAAATAATTCAAGTGCCGCATTTCTAGGTCCATCTTTTTCTTGTCCTTTAACGCCAAGGCATGTCCTTATCTGTCCTACTTTAACTTGACCTGAATTATACATTGTATCGAAATACTTTTTAATAGTAGCTCCAGTTTCTTTCTGCTTCTGTACAGGGCCAAATGGATTTGCAAAGAATGTTTTACTTAATCCTTTTTCTGAAGTAGTTCCTTTAGCCATTCGTGCTCCCTCTACAAATACAGGCATAGCTTCTTCAACTTTATCAAAATAATTTAAGTATTTTCCATCTTTTTCTACAGATTCATAGTTATTTGCATAGAATAAAAAGTCCACTTTATGAGGCTTATTTATTTCTTTATATGAAGCTGCTGGAACAACAAGTCTTGCATTTACCTTATCAGGATTCATAAAAATACTTCTATCCATTTCTTTAAATGCATAGCCTTGATCTAAATCATCAAGTCTTACAAATGCTCCAATTTCAGTTCCATATGCATTAATTACTCCATCTTCAAGTTTAAATGTACCCATATCATCAAATATAATTGTCATATCTGAAATATACTCTTCACTAAGACTTCTAAATGCTTCAAGACTTTCAGATTTACCTGCTCCACTGTCACCCATAATGACAACATTTGCTTCAGCACCAGTCTTTAATACTACATTTACCATTGAACCATGTATTGGAAGGTATCCTTGCTTAATCATTAATAAATTATAAAGAGTTAATACCATCTTTTTTACATATCCAAAATAATCTATTTCTTCTGAATGATTAATATATCCGAGCATTACATCATTCTTTTTATCATCATAAAATACAGTCTTTAATTCTTCACCATCATCTTTTGCACCGAATACAAAAATCATATCTGGTTTTCTTCCTCTTGTCTCCTGGCTTCTTGCCATCTCAAAAAGATTACATAAAGTCACGCCATGTTCCATAAAATCTCTATGGAAATAGATAAAAATAAGTTTTCCGCCTATTTTAGCAGGATAACAGAACCAATGTTCCTTATTTATATCTGCATACTGAAGTGGATTATAGTCAACTTCTGTAAAAATTCCTTTTCTTGTATTTCTCTTTGGATAAGTAATAAATGGTGTTTCAAGAAGTATGTGATCTATAAAAGGAATACTTTCAAGTGATTCATATCCTTCTGGTATTGCCCATCCTATCTGATTAATCATTATACATGCATTTCCACCTGCAGGAATCTGTCTATAAACCTTTGGCTCATATCCAACAACATTCTTTTCAACTTTTCTATATAATCTTAATATAAGTTTTGAAAAATTACTGTTGGCATCTGTAAAACTTACTGCTGCAATTCCTTGCTGTTCTTTATATCTATGAATTAAAGTATATCTTTCAAGTTTTCTCCAAAATAAATAGAATCCCTCAATAAAAGAAATAAACGAATCTTTATCCTGTAATAACTTTGAATAATCTTCATTATGTTTTACAAGTTCATCTGCACCCATAACTGTAAGACACTTTATTACTTTAATAAGTTTAATTCTTATATCTATAAGACTCTCTGTATCAAATGCGTTCTTTATAAATTTAAATAATGTTGTATTCTTTTTTTTAGATTTTCTTAGATAAATTTCTAATACTCTTCTAAATCCTTCACTTTCAAGTAACGATTCGAAAGTATCACAATACTTTGCAGTAAAATTTAACATAACTTTATCGTTACTAATTGAAAATTCTTTTTTCATAATTTGCCCCCTATATGAATTTTTCTATTAATTAAAATTGCATAATTCAATGTATTTTCACACATTAATTTCATTATACCATAATTTTTGCAATATTCAACATTGTCTTTTTGCATTTTCGCATTTTTTGTAACAATTTACATGGTTAATAAATATTTTTATGTCAATTATTATATATGGAGGTGATTTGTTTTGAAATTAAAGAAATTTATACTTATTTTTTTAGGAATCATACTTACTATTAATATATTTTCATGTAATAAATTTAATACTAATTTCCCATATATGAAAATACATTTTATAAACGTAGGTCAAGGTGATGCAATTTTAATACAGGTAAATAACAAAAATTTATTAATAGATTCAGGACCCTCGGAATCGAAAGATATGATTTTAAATTATCTTGATTCTCAAAATATCAAGAAATTAGATTTTGTAGTTGCAACTCATCCACATGAAGATCATATAGGAAATATGTCTTCAATTATAAATTCTTATCCTATAGACTATTTTTGTGCTCCTAAAGTTACATCTGATGCTAAATATTTTGAAAGAATGATTTATTCTCTTAAAAAGAAAAATCTAAAAATTAATGTTTTAAATATAAACGAAAAATGTCCGATAGATTTAGGTAAAAATACTGAAGTTAAAGTACTCTCCCCTACAAATAGAAAATATGATAATATAAATAATTACTCCTGTGTATTAAAAATAAAATTTTTAAATAATACATTTCTTTTTATGGGTGATGCAGAAAAAGAAGCAGAAGATGAAATATTAAGTAATTTTAATGATATACATGCAGATGTTATTAAGATTGGTCACCATGGTTCTGAAACTTCAACCTCTAATGAGTTTTTACAAAGAGTTTCACCTAAAATATCTATTATTTCATGTGGATACAATAACAATTTTGGTCATCCACATAAAAAAACTCTTGATAAATTAAAAAATATAACCAAAATATATAGAACTGATATGGATGATAATATTGTATTAATTTCTAACGGACATAAAATACTAAAACTAAAGGCACCCTAAATTGGTTGCCTTTAGTTCGTTAAATTAGAAGAATGTGCAATAAGTATTATACTCATAACCTTCGTTATTTTTTTCGTAAAATAACATGATGAAAGAAAGCAATGGCTTTATACTCTTCTAATTCACTTACCTTCAATTCCATTTCTAACATCTGTTCCTGCCATGCCTCATCTTTTTGAATCTCCTGATTTTGCTGTAAATCCCAAAATGTTCTCATACCTAAGATTCTTTCTAATTCAAATTTATCTGACCATTCTAATAGTTCTTTATCCTCATAGTAATTAATCATGCCAAACTTTTGTGCATGTCCATTTTTACCTTCCAATAATTCATTGGCATGTTCAAAATTATTCAGTAATACTACCATCTGCATAACTCTTCCAACCCTATTATGTTTTAAAACAGAAAGATAACCGTTCTTCTTTAATATCCTTGAAAATTCCTTTATGATTTCTTCTCTTTCATTTGCATATTCAAAAACATTGTGACACAATATCACATCAAACGATTCATTTTCAAAATTTTCAAGTTCCTTTATGTCTCCTTTTATTTGTATATAGTTATTTTCTCTAAATCTATCTTGAATCGTATTTTCATCTGGCTCAATTGCTATAACCTCATTGTCTATTGCAAAATGGTTGGCTGTCATTCCATTTCCACTTCCAAAATCCAAGACTTTTTTATTATGTATGTGTTTTAATTGTTTCCATGTCATTTTCTTCTGTAGCAACTCCCAAGGGGCAATATCTTTAGAATCCATTCTTAATACCTCCTAATTATATAAACAATTTTTACTTCGCATTTATTACTATTGTACACTAACTTAATTATATAATACATAAATAGAAGTAACAATATGACATTTACTAAGTAAACCACTAGAACTTGTATATATTTTAAGAAAGAAAGTCAAACAAATCCTTAAATACATATAATCCAGTTGTTTCAGAAGATATAGCTATTTAACTCTGTATAAAATACTGTTTACAATAAGTTATGTACTATAAAATAAGCTGTTGCGTACACAGTATTGTACACAACAGCTTATTTTAATATTCACCATTTAATTGTTTAGGCGAATTGGTTAAAATCTTATTTAAAGTATCTGTCAAGTAATCCCTTGAATGCTTTTCCGTGTCTAGCTTCATCTTTAGCCATTTCATGAACTGTATCATGGATAGCATCTAAATCAGCTGCTTTAGCTCTCTTTGCTAAATCGAACTTACCTGCTGTTGCACCATTTTCAGCAATAACTCTCATCTCTAAGTTCTTCTTAGTTGAATCAGTGATGACTTCTCCTAATAATTCAGCAAACTTAGATGCATGTTCTGCTTCTTCATGTGCTGCTTTTTCATAGTATAAACCAACTTCAGGATATCCTTCTCTAAATGCAACTCTTGACATTGCTAAGTACATTCCAACTTCATGACATTCTCCATCAAAGTTAGCTTGAAGATCTTTATATATATCTTCTTTAACTCCTTTAGCAACTCCTACAACATGTTCAGCAGCCCAGAAAAGTTCGTCTTCTTTCTGTTCTGTAAATTTATCAGCTCCTGCTCCACATACTGGACATTTTTCTGGAGCCTTTTCTCCTTCATATATATAACCACAAACTGTACAAACAAATTTTTTCATAATCTTTCTCCTCCTAAAATATTATAATTATAAAATTAATATTTAATCGCTAATTAGTTTAATGTCTAATCAGTAATCATTTCTTGTCTACAGTCATTATTATATAATAATAGTTCTTATTTGTAAAGCCTTTTTTCAAAAAAATGTTGTATTGTTTATTTATCGCATAAACTGTATAATAATGAAGAGAAAATTGTTAAGGAGTGATTCTTTTGTTTGGATATGTTACTCCACTTATACCAGAGCTTAAAGTTAAAGATTATGAACGTTTTAAATGTTATTATTGTGGGCTCTGTATTCATCTAAAAGAAAACTTTGGTAATATTCCAAGGTTAGCATTAAATTATGACATGACTTTTTTAGGAATACTTTTAGATGCGTTAAGTTCTGATGATGTTTCAGTAAAGAAACATGTATGTATTCTTCACCCTTTTTCAAAAAAAGTTGTTATTAATAATAATAAAGCATTATTATATGCTGCATCTATGAATGTTGCTTTGTTTTATTACAAACTAACTGATGATTATATAGATGATAAAGATATATTAAGTAAAATCAAATCAATGATATTATCGCCTTACGAGAGAAAATTTTCTAAAGAGATTGATATTATAAATTCTGAAATAAAAAGTAATCTATTATCGCTTCAAAAACTTGAAAAAAATAAGAATTTTAATTCTTTAGATGAAATTTCTGATCCTTTTAGTAAAATTGTTGGAATAATACTTAAATATTATCCCTATAAATTAAAAGACGATTCTAAAGAACTAAGAAATACCTTATATAATCTTGGATATTGTCTTGGAAAGTTTATATATATAGTAGATGCTCTTGATGATCTAGAAGATGATATAAAACGCTCAAAATTTAATCCAATTCAATTTCTATATAATAAGGATAATATTCCTTATAAGACTTTTATAAAGCAAATTAAAGATAAAATTGATTTTATAATTTATAATTGTGGATATACAATTAATGAAAATTTAATAAATTTAAAATTGTATAAGAATAAGGATATACTTTATAATATAATTGAGCTTGGTTTAATGGATAAATATAAAAAAATAACTAACCATAAAACTAATGAACATAAAAGGAGTGATTCTAATGAATCCTTATGAAATACTAGGGGTAAAAGAAAATTCAACTCAGGATGAAATAAAAAAAGCTTATAGAAAATTAATAAAACAATATCATCCTGATAAATACGTCGATAATCCTCTTAAGGATTTGGCTGAGCAAAAAATGAGAGAAATTAATGAAGCTTATGATATGCTTACTAAAAACAAAGGACAAAGTTATAATAATAACAATACGTCTTCATCATATTCAAATTCTTCATATTCAGGCTCTTCTTACGGAAATAACGAAACTGCATCTTTTGCATCTGTAAGAAATTATATTCAAATGAGAAATCTTGATGCTGCTTTAAATGAACTTAACTCTATTTCTTATAAATCAGCAGAATGGCATTTTTTATATGGTGTAATAATGGCAAATAAAGGATGGTACGACTCTGCATTTGACCATTTAAATACAGCAGTAGGAATGGATCCAAACAATTATGAATATAGGCAAACTCTAAATAGTTTAAACAGACGAAGTAATGCATATCAAAACCCTTATCGTACTGTGAATACAAACAGACAAGATGCATGTGACTGTTGCATAAATTTATGGTGTCTTGATTCTATATGTGAATGTATGGGAGGCGACTTAGTCCCTTGTATGTAAAGAGGTGATTAAAATGAAAACAAAATCTATAGCTGAAGGCGGCATCTGTGTTGCTCTTACAATAATGCTATTATATTTACATTCAATTATGCCTATAAGCAGGCTTGCTTTTATAACAATTGCGTCTTGTATAATTCCAATATGTGTTATAAGGCTTTCAGTTAAAAGCGCATTTATTATATTTGTTGCGTCCAGCCTGCTTTCTTCATTTATTATGCCTATACAAACAACTATTTATTATACATTCTTGTTTGGACCATATGGTTTATTAAAATATTTTATAGAAAAATTTTCAAATAGGTTTATAGAAATTATTTTAAAGCTACTTTCATTAAATGTATTATCGTCATTTGTATTTTTTTTAATACTTAAAATAACAGGAATAAATTTATTAAAAGAAAATCTATATTTTATTTTATTCTTTATTCAAATAGTATTTTTATTATATGATTATGCACTTACACTTATAATTTCTATATATTATAAAAAAATTCATAAAAAAATATAAATAAGGTAGCGTAAAGCTACCTTATTTATATATATTTATTAAGTATCTAAGATACTCTATAGTCTTTAATGGAAATTTTCCAACAGAAGTTTCAGATGCAAGAAGAAATCCTGATACTCCAAGCTTTATAAATCTATATATACTTTCAATTTCAGGAATAGATGCTTCTTTTTTGTATTTCATACTATCTAAAACATGTGTTGCTATTACTATATCTTTATTTTGCATTCTTGTCTTTTTTATTATTTTTTCTTCTAAGAAAGGAATTTCTTCAAATGTTATTTCAGCAGCAAGATCCCCTCTTGCTATCATTACTCCATCTGAAACATTTACTATTTCATCTAAATTTTCAATTCCTTTTCTGCTTTCTATTTTAGCCCATATTTTAGGACTATATTTCTCGTCTTGCTTATTGTCATTTATAAAGTTTCTTATTAAATTTATATCTTCTTTGCTTTCAACAAACGACTGACAAATTATATCTGCTCTGTTTCTTATTGAATAATTAAGAGCTTCAATATTCTTTGAATCTAACGTTCTGTCAATTATATTAAGATTTTTAATATTACATCCTTTTCCTGCCCTTATTATACCTCCTGTATCAGTAAGTGCAGTAATGACACCTCCATTATTCTTTTTAATAATAAATTTCATTGTTTTATCTTTTATATATATATAGCCTTTTTTTATTGTTTTTAATAATTCTTCAGATATATTAAGCGGTATAATTTTAATAAACGTTTTTCTATTTTTCATATTTTTATATTCGTTTTCTGAACAGAATTCAACCATTTCCCCCTCATATACTTTAAATGAATATTCGATACATTTTGAAACACGAACCTTAAATCCAGGTAAATCATACAAAAGTTTAATATCACTTTGTGAATCTTTTAATAATTTAATTAAGTTGTCAGTATCTTTATAAACTATATGAGAAAAATTTATACGCAAAATTTCTGTTCTCTTTTTATTTATAATACTGTTAAAAGTTTGTTCATTATTAATAGAAGGTCCTACTGTAGATATAATATACATAAATTTTCTCCAAATATTACTATATTTAATAATACAGTTTAATATACGATTTTATTCATAAATACGTTCTAAATAAAAGTAACTGAAATAAATTATTATAGACAATATTCTTAAGGAGAGTTAAATTTGAAAAAATTAATAATATTTATATGTTCTTTCTTTATTTTTATACTTTTTTCATCATGTGCTATTCCTAATATATATACTATAAACACAAAACCTAGTCCCAATTATTACTATACTAACCTAAGTAGTAAAATTTCAAATACTAGTTTTGATGTATCTATAATCGATACAAATTTTTATAAAAATGTAAACTTAACAGATGAATATAAAGATATGTTTAAGAACTTTATTTCTTATATTAATATCCAAGATATAACAGAAGACTCTACAAAAACATTTAATAAAGAAGCTTATAGGATTCATGTAAAATTTAGTGATGGTTCTAAATATCTTATTAAAGTAATAGATAAAGAAACTATTCTTCTAAATCCTGAAGATGGACGTTACTCAGAAGATATTATTTCAATGAAGAATATTCCAGTAAGATACAATCTTTACGATTTATGCACTAATTTATTAAATATGCCGCTTAAAATATCATAATAAATAATGTATACTAAAATCAGGAGATGATTTTATGGAAAAATGCGATTTTCACATTCATACGATTTATTCAGATGGACTTTTATCTCCCTCTGAAATAATTTTGCTGTCAGATGAGCGTAATCAAAAATATATAGCTATAACTGACCATGACACTACAGAAGGCCTTGATGATGCAATTAATCTTTCAAAGAATGCTAACGTGAAGCTTATCCCAGGAATAGAGCTTTCTACATCATATAAAGATAAAAGTGTTCATATACTCGGCTTTTTTAAAAAAGATTCATATAAAAATAAGGACTTAAATTCTAAATTAACCGAGCTTCAAAATTATAGAGTTATTCGTGCAAAAAAAATAGTTCAAAAACTTAAAGATGAATTTAATATTATCATAAGCGTAGAAAAACTTCTTAAAAATTCAAAAGATACAGTTGCACGTCCCAATATTGCAAGAGAAATTATTAATGCAGGATACCCATATACACATGAATATATATTTAATAATTTTATTGGTGAAAATTGCAAAGCTTATGTAAGAACAAAAAAAATAAATACTAAGGATGGAATAAACTTTTTAAAAGATAATGGTGCAGTTGTTTTTCTCGCTCATCCAAAACTTATACATAAGGAATATCTACAAGAAGTTTTAAAGCTACATTTTGATGGTATAGAAGCTATATATTCTCAAAATACAAACGAAGAAAATAGTTATTTTATTGACTATGCAAAGAAAAATAATTTACTTATTTCCTGTGGCTCTGATTTTCATGGTAATCCCACTAAAGATAAAAAGCATGGAGATCTTGGATGTGTTGAACTTTCTAGAGATGATTTAAATAAATTTTTAAGTGCCTTAGATATTAAATAAACTTAACAAAAAAGCTGAGCATTAATTTTAATGTTCAGCTTCTTATTTTTATTTTATGCTTCAAGTAAAAATGCTTTATATCCTTTCATAGTTTCATAAATATCAGCTTTACTTGCTATTTCAAACGGAGCATGCATATTAAGAAGTGCAACGCCACAGTCTACTACCTGCATATTATATTGTGCAAGTATATATGCAATAGTTCCACCTCCACCTGCATCTACCTTTCCAAGTTCTGATGTCTGAAATGATACTTTATGCTTATCCATTATATCTCTAAGTTCTGCCATATACTCTGCATTTGCATCATTACATCCAGACTTTCCTCTCGCACCAGTATACTTATTAAATACCATTCCATAACCAAAGAATGCTGAATTATTTTTTTCCATAACTGATGAATAATTAGGATCATATGCTGCTGTAACATCTGATGAAAGCATTTTAGAATTTGTAAGACATCTTCTTAATTTTATTTCTGAATAATCGCCAATAAGATTTATTATCTCAGCAGCTGTATTTTCAAAAAATCTTGAATGCATTCCTGTTGCTCCTATACTTCCTACTTCCTCTTTATCTACGAGAAGAAGACAACATGTTTTATCTGTTTTTTTAATATCTAGCATAGCTCTTAATGATGAATATGCACATATTCTATCATCATGTCCATATGCCATTACCATACTTCTATCAAGACCGTAATCTCTAGCTTTTCCAGCTGGAACTACTTCAATTTCAGCAGATTTAAAATCATCCTCTTCAAAATCATACTTATCTTTTAATAATTTTAATATATTCTTCTTTACAGCATCTTTTTTACTTCCTTTAAGAGGAATACTACCAACTAAAACGTTAAGATCTTCTCCTTCAATAACTTTATTTCCTTTTTTAGTTAACTGCTCAGAAGATAAATGAACGAGTAAATCAGAAACACCAAATACAGGATCATCTTCATCTTCTCCTATATTTATATTAATAACAGTATTATCTTTCTTTACTACAACACCATGAAGTGCTAGTGGAAGAGTAACCCATTGATATTTCTTTATTCCTCCATAATAATGTGTATCAAAAAGAGCCATATCAGTATCTTCATATAGCGGATTCTGTTTTAAATCAAGTCTTGGAGAATCTATATGTGCTCCAAGTATCTTTAATCCCTTTTCAATGCTTTGATTTCCTATTATAAAAAGTGCAACTGCTTTTTTCTTATTAACAGTATATACTCTATCTCCTGGTTTTAATGTTTTACCTTCTTTTATAATTATATTTAAATCTTTATATCCATTTTCTTCTGCAAGTCTTACTGTTTCTATGACACATTCTCTTTCAGTCTTACATTTTGACATAAAATCTTTATAATCATTACAGAATGCAAAAACATCTTTTATTTCTGATTTACTGTATTTATTCCATGCAATTTTATTCTGCTCTTCCTTATCCATTAGCTAAATCTCCTTTTTATATGTTAATTTATATTATTAACTTCATTCATTCTATTTTCTATAACATCAACAGGTGTCTTATTAGCAAGCTGAAGATATCTGTAATTTACTGCAGCTGCCTCAATAATTACTGCAATATTCCTTCCTGGCCTTACTGGTACAGTAAGTTTTCTTACCTTTATACCTAGTATATCCATACACTCATTTTTTACGCCAAGTCTATCATAATCGTTATCATCTTTCCAATGTTCAAAATGCATTGCAAGATTTATTTCCTTTTTCTGCAAAACACAACTTGTTCCATATAAAGATGTAACATCAATTATACCTATTCCTCTTACTTCAAGCATGCCCATAGTTATTTTAGGTGAAGATCCAATTAGCTTTTCATCTATTTCTTTTATATCAACAGCATCATCTGTTACAAGCCTATGGCCTCTTTTTATAAGCTCAAGTGCTGTTTCACTTTTGCCTATGCCGCTTTCTCCTGTTATAAGTATTCCTATTCCTGAAACGTCTACAAGAACTCCATGTAATCTTGTCTCAGGAGCAAGTTTTTCAGCAAGATACACATTTGCTCTAGTAACAAACTTAGTTGTAACAAGATTAGTTCTAAGAAACCATATATTATGTTTTTTAGCTTCTTTTATGAGTTCACTATGTGGTTCAAGATTTCTTGTAATTACTATACACTTTACTTCAAAACAAAAAAACTTTTTGACTCTCTTTTTTCTAAGTTCAATCTGCATATCATCTAAAAAGCTCCATTCAGCTTTTCCGATAACCTGAATTCTTTCAGGCGCAAAATAATTATAAAATCCTGCAAGCTGAAGTCCGGGTCTATTAATATCATTAACTGATATTTCTACATCTTCTTTTCCTTCAACTAATATCTCTAAATTTAGGTCCTTTATAAACTTCTTTATTGAAACTCCCACTACTTATATCACCCTTTAATTTTTATTTGGTTTTATACCATCAAGCTGCATTTTGAAGTTCCTTTTTACATTATCTATGTATCGTCTTCTAAGCTTAGCTTGAAACCTCTTTTCTTCTTCTACTAATCCTGTTTCTTTACTTTTTTTATATAATAAATTTATATTTTCTATAACTTCTTCAATTTTCATTTCATCAACGTTCATTTACATATCATCCTTTCATATATTAATTTTACCTATTTTGTATCATATAATCAATGATATTTTACTCTATATACTTAAATATGAAAATATTCTTAAACTAGACGTTATAAAGAATAAAAATTTTAGTATAAAAAAGCACCTCTCACGAGGTGCTAATAATTTTTTACTAATATTCCCAACATGCCGTCACTTAAATATTCAATACCTGCTCCTCACAGGTGGGTTAAACTCATACCACTTCTGTCATCTTCTGTAAAAAATTAAAATGAAGTTCGACATCCATAGTAATGTTGTAAATCCCTTTTTACAAATGTAGGTTGAATATGTTAAGCCATTCGTACATCTCAGGAATTTATATTCTTATTATAGCACATCTTCTAAGAAAATCAACCTTAAAGATAATGGGATTTTTGTTAATCGTAATCGTTTAAAATATCTTCTAGCTCATCAACATCAATTTCATCAGATACTGCTACTAAAAACTTAAATTGCACAAATCCTGCGCGACTAGAACTTTCTGTATTATATATGGCAAATACATTAAGTTCATCTTGCATATCTTCTATTATTGCACTCACATCATCTGTAGCTAAATCTTTTAAATATGGATAATAATATTCATTATACCATTCTTCACTTTCTTGTTCATAATCGCTTTCTTCATTAGCGTAGCTTCTTGCAGCTTCATACGATTCTTTATCAAATGCGTATTCAAAACTTAATATAACATAATTAACATCTTTTTTTTCTTCAATAATGTTCTCCACATAATTATCTTCTAAATATTTAATAATTTGATTATTTTCCATATAGTTCACCTCTTATTTATATCTTCTACCCATATTATATGATATTTTTATCATTTGTCTATATAAGACTCGTTATATCTTTGATTTTTAATACAAATTCATAATGAAGTGCCCTTGTAAGAACAACATATAAAAGTTTTTTATCAAGAATATTATCATTATAATTTTCTGATGAAGGATCATATATAACAGTACAGTCAAATTCAAGTCCTTTTGTTAGATACGATGGTATTATTACATTATCACATTCAGATAATTTTTCTTTACCGCCTATTATTTTAAATTTATTCTTACTTTTTTTCTTTAAAATTTTATATAATTTTTCTCCCTCGTCTAAATCCTTAGTAATTATTCCTATACTATTTTTTCCATTTTTATGAACAAAATCAATAATTTCATCTATCGATTCAGTTGGGTTCTCTTTAGCATCTATTATTTTAGGCTTAATTCCATGACGAAGAACAGGTTTAGCACTCTTTAAATTTAAATTCTGCATATTTAAAACTTTATCAGCAAATTCAATAATCTCAACAGTTGAACGATAGCTCTTAGTAAGTTCTACATATGTTGCATCACCATTAAATATATCTTTAATAAGATTATCCCATGTATTTATTCCTTTATAATAATATATCCCTTGGGCTAAATCTCCAACAAGTGTTATAGAATTTCCATATGAAAATCTACTTATAAGATAAACTTGAAACTCACTATAATCCTGTGCTTCATCCACTACAATATGTTTATATTTTTCTTTTTCAGTTACTCCGTCTAAAAGAATTCTAAGATAGAAAAATGGAACCAAATCATCTTCATCAATAATATTATTCTCTCTATTGCTTAAATATTCGTTTCTAATATAGATAGCAAGATCTTTACTTAAATAATTTTTTGAAAGCTCTATATATGATTCCTCTTCAGAAAACATATTATAATAAAGATCCTTAATTCCTATACCTTTCCATTTTTTAAAATAATCCTCAAATATCTTTTTACTATCTTTTAAAATTTTATTTTTTATTGCATCTCTTTCATCATATACTTTTATTATATTTTTTCTTTTTTCTTCAGGATTTTCAAATTCTTCTTTAACTTTTTTTATTTTAGGAATATATAAAAGTTCTACTTTCATTAAAAGAGAATTAATTTTATCTTTTAATTTAAGATTAAAATATTTTCTTATCTCATTTTTCCTTTTATTTATAGGATATGATTTAAAATCCTCAGAATAAAGTTTTATAATCTCTCTCTTTCTAAAAAGAACATAGTCCATAACTTTAATATCTTCAATATCTTTTGCACTCTGATCAACATTATTCATATAATCATCAATCATTTCTTTAAAGCGTATAGAACCTCTAAATCTCGCAGATTCAATACATAAATTTTTCTTTTTTTCATCTTTTTCGTGCATTATATATTTTAGCTTATCGTCTTTAGTATATATACTTCCCCTTATTTTTGCTTTATGTTTTACAAAATCATAAAAAGTAAATTGTTTTACTTCATCTGCACCAAGACTTGGAAGTATATCAGAAATATAATTTAGAAATAATTTATTTGGAGCAAGTACTAAAATATCATTTTCATGAATATCTTCTTTATATTTATAAATTAGGTAAGCAAGTCTATGAAGTGCTACAGTAGTTTTACCAGATCCAGCAGATCCTTGAACTATTATAGGGAAATTTCTTGGCCATCTTATAATTTCGTTCTGCTCTTTTTGAATAGTTGCAACTACTTCTTTTAATTTTTTTCCTCTGCTCTCTTCAAGATTTAGCTTAAGGAACTCATCAACAAGTTCATTTCCTTCTTCATTATTAATTAGAAGATTATCTCCTTCATCAAATATATTCTCAATTACACCATCATGAATTATAAATTTTCTTTTTAAATTTAATATTCCTTCAATTACTCCAGATGGAGATTTATATTCTGCTCTTCCATAAGTACCACTATAATATAAATCTGCAACAGGTGCTCTCCAATCTACAACAACCTCTTCTACTTTGTCATTATTTATTATTCCTTTTTTACCTATGTAAAGAGTCTCTTCACCTCCAAGTTTTTCATCAAAATCTATTCTAGCAAAATAAGGCTTTTTTTTAGCTTCTTCAAAACTTACAATATCATTATTTGTAAGTTTTATTGTCTTTTCAAGTGTTTCTTTTTCTGCATTATAACTTCCTTTTGCCTGTTTTGATAATTTTTTTATTTTATCTAAAATTCCATTTCTATATTCTTCTTTAGATTTTAACTCATCACATATAAGGTCAGTTTTATTTTTTAAAACTACCTTCTCTTCTTCTAATATTTTCTTTTTCATTTTTTGTCCTCTTTTATTGTTAATCTTATTCAATTTTACATTTCATTAATGCATTTATCAACCTTTTTAATTAAAAAAAGAAAACGGAATACAAAATTCCGTTTTCTAAGTTCTTTATACTTATTTAGATACATTAACTGAAAAATCCCCAAATACATTATATATATCTGTCTTCTTTATCTTTGATAAAGATTTTATAAAGAAATATGATATAATGCTATCAACTGAGTGATGAATTACACATCCAACTAATGTTATTATAAGTAGTGGATATGCAGTAACTCCTATAAATGGAATTGAAACTAACATTTCAAGTATTCCATGAATCGGTGCTGTTATAGTAACAGCTTCTAAGAAATTTTTTCTTCTTAATATGATCTCTGCTCCTATAAGACCAACAATAATATGTGTTGCAGCTCTACAGACTACAGGTAAAGGACATCCTGCAATTAAAAAGCCTATTGTTGATCCAATGCCTACAACAACTGCTACAAAAGGAGAAATAAGCATTGAAAGAATCATAGGTACATGTGCACATAATGTTGCTGTATATGTTCCTATAACAACTCTTAAAAATCCAAACTGTATCGGAATTATTATTGCAAATGCAGTAAGAAGCCCCGCATAAGTCATCTGTTTAATTTTATTATTCATTAAAGTACCCCCTAAAATATTTACTGTATATACAGTAGTATACTATAAGGTAGTCCTTCTGTAAAGCTATTTTAGTCTAAAACTTTTTTTGCAATTTCTACGGATTCCTTCGCATCCTTTGCATAAAAGTCTGCACCTATCTTTTTAGCATAATCCCTTGTAAGGACTGCTCCTCCTACAAATATTTTTCCATCATAACCGCTTTCTCTTAAAGCTTTTATAGTACTTTCCATGCTCTTTATTGTTGTTGTCATAAGAGCACTTAATCCTACAAGCTTTACATTATTTTTAATTGCTTCTGATACTACTTTTTCTATAGGTACATCTTTACCAAGATCTATCATTTCATATCCATAGTTTTCTAAAATTACTTTTACTATATTTTTTCCTATATCGTGAATATCACCTTTAACTGTTGCTATTACTATCTTGCCCTTTGATATATTATTTACTGATTTTTTTGACATACTTGTTTTTAATACTACAAATGCATTTTTTACAGTCTCGGCTGCAAGAATAAGCTGTGGAAGAAATAGTATTCCTTTTTCATATTTCTCTCCAACAACATCGAGTGCAGGAATAAGATATTCATTTACTATATCAAGTTCACTTTTTGTTTTTAAAAGTTCTTTTGTAACGTTTGTTGCTTCCTCTTTAAGACCTCTTATTACTATATATTTTAAATCCTTATCTCCACTTTTCTCTTCTATAGCATCTGATAATTCAGTTTCTTTATATTTTTCAATATATGTTGATGCTCCAATATCATAATTGTAAAGTACATTATATGCATCTATAACCTTCATCATTCCTTTTTCATTAGGATTCATAATTGGAAGATCAAGACCATTTGCAAGAGCTAATGCAAGAAAATTTTCATTAATAATTTTTCTATTTGGAAGACCAAAAGAAATATTCGATACTCCAAGAAGTGTCTTAACTTTTAATTTTTCTTTTACCATTCTAACTGCTTTTAAAGTTTCCTTAACTTCTTTCTGCTGTGCTGATACTGTTAAAACTAAGCAATCAATAAATACATCTTTTCTATTTATTCCATATTCCTCAGCTTTTTTTACTATTTTTTTAGCTATTTCAAATCTTTCTTCAGCTTTTTTAGGTATTCCTCTTTGGTCTAATGTAAGACCTATTACAGATGCTCCATATTTTTTTACTATAGGAAGTATACTATCTAAAACCTCATCTTCCCCATTTACTGAATTTAATATAGGCTTTCCATTATAATATCTAAGACCTGTCTCAATTGCAGCTCTATCAGATGAATCTATTTGAAGTGGTATATTAAGTATACCCTGAATTTCTTTTACAACTTTTCTCATAAGATATGGCTCATCTATTTCAGGAAGTCCTACATTTACATCTAATATATGAGCACCAGCATCATACTGGTCTATTGCCTTTTTTAAAATATAATCCATATCTTCATTTATAAGAGCTTTTTGAAACATCTTTTTTCCAGTTGGATTTATTCTTTCTCCAACTATTCTTACTCCATCTATCTTGACTACATTTGAAGGTGTACATACTGCAAAATACTTATTATCTTTTAAAGGTAGAATTTCTTTTCCTTTAACTTTTTCTTTAATTTTTCTTATATACTGAGGGTTAGTTCCACAGCATCCTCCAACTATTTTTACTCCGTAAGATACAAATTCAGAAATTGCATCAGAGAATTCTTCTTCATCTATATCATATACTGCTTCATTATCTTCATCTATCTTAGGAAGTCCTGCGTTAGGCTGAACCATAACAGGTATGCTCGAATTATCAAGTATTGTTTTTATAACAGGTTTCATTTCATTTGGTCCTAATGAGCAATTAATTCCAAGTGCATCTACTTGAAGTCCTTCAAGAACAAGAACCATAGCTTCAGGTGTACATCCTGTAAATGTACGCATATTTTCTTCAAATGTCATTGTTGCAAAAACTGGAAGATTGCTATTTTCTTTTGCTGCTAAAACTGCTGCTTTAAGTTCATAAAGATCTGTCATTGTTTCAAATAAAATCACATCAGCTCCAGCATTTTTTCCAGCTATTATCTGTCTTTTAAAAATATCATATGCCCTATCAAAACTTAAAGTTCCCATAGGCTCTATAAGCTCTCCTATAGGTCCTATATCAAGTGCAACATAAACATCTTTATTTTTAGCTGCATCCTTTGCAATTTCTACAGCACTTTTTATTATCTCTTCAACATTTAAATTACCGAGTTTTAATTTTAATTCATTTGCCCCAAATGTATTAGTTGTAATTACCTGTGCTCCACTTTCTATGTATTCTCTATGAATGCTTTTTATAATTTCTGGATGTTCTAAATTTAATCTTTCGGGATTATCTCCAAGTTTTAATCCTCTTTTCTGAAGCATTGTTCCCATTGCTCCATCAAAAATTAGTATATTATTTTTTATGTAATCTATAAGCTGCATTTATTTTCCCCCTCTTTTCTAAAAGTGCATGTTTTATAGTTTTTGCAATTTTTGCATTTATTATCACTTATTAATTGTTTTTTATTAGTAAAGCCTATTATCGCTGTAACTGATTTTCTAGGTATAAGAATATTTTTTTCAGATACTGTAAGTCCTATTCTCTTTTGTGCATTTAAAACGGCAAGAAACATCCCCTGAACATCAAGAGTAAGATCTCCATACCCAGGACTATATCTAAATGTTATATCCAAATTTTCTTTTAGAGCTTCATTTTTTATCCTTTCTTCTAATATGTCACATATTTTTTCAACAGCTGTAGTTGCGCATGAATCTAATATAAGAGCACGTGTAAGTTCAGTTTTTTCATAAAGCTTAATTTTATTTTCTATTTCATAACCAATAGTTACTGCCATAAAAGCTGCTTTTTTTGAATTTTTAAGAAGTTTTTTTATATCATTTCCTTCTAATATTAGATTAGTATCTTTAACACGTATGTTATTATCTAAAAATTCTAAGTTTCCATATTGAATAACATACCTCGGTTTTACTAAATTCAATGTTTCCTTTATACATTCATCTATAAGTTTTTCTATATAACTAGTCATACTCTGATTTTTATATCCAAGATATCTTAAAACTTCTTTTTTATCTATTTCAGTTAGTCTTATGTCATTTTCCATAATCATCTGCCCCTTTTGTGTTTAAAACTTTCTTATATCAATATAAATAATTCTCAAAAATTTTATACAAAAAAAGTTTAAAGGTATTTTCCTTTAAACTTCTTTAAAATACCTATCTACCAGTAACACTGCAGGATTTAGCACCTTATACTTTATTAAATATCGGTTGCTGGGTTTCACAGGGCCAGTCCCTCCGCCTCTCTTGATAAGTTTCAATATTTTATTATATAGTATCATAGATTAAAATATAAATCCACCATTACATATTATGCTTTTATATATAAAAGAAGAATTGAAATAAGACTAAATAATATACTTATTGACATAATATAAAATACAATCTGATTTATAGTAAAACCTTTTTCCTGAAGTCTAAAGTGAATCTGACTTCTATCTGCTTTATATACAGGTTTACCTTCAGAAAAACGCTTAAGAATTACAAATATATTATCAAAAATAGGTACTGCAAGTGCAAATAATGGAATAAAAAGGCTCATAACTGTAGCCTGTTTAAATGCACCATCAAGTGCAGTAATACTTAATAAAAATCCTAAAAAATTAGCACCAGAATCCCCCATAAATACCTTTGCAGGATATTTATTATATAAAAGAAATCCTAATATAGATCCACTAAGTATCATAGAAACTATAGCCGAATTGTCAGCCTGATTTAAAATAAGTGCTGCAATAAAAAATGTAATTGCTGAAACAAGAGATAGTCCCCCTGCAAGTCCATCCATTCCATCGGACCAATTAATTACCGTAGTAACTCCAAAAATCCATGTTATAGTAAGAAAAAATTGAAGCATTATATTAAGAGAAATATATTCTCCATTAAACGGGTTTGTAAAACCTACAAAAGCAATTCCTGATTTAAAAATTATGATTGCTGCAAAGAGTTGAACTACAAGTCTCGGAAAAATTTTAAATTCTTTTCCTCTTGTCTTATAATAATCATCAATAAGTCCTATAAGAAGTATCAAAGTTGAAGAAATAAATATAGTAAATCTCATTTTTATATTTTCATCAACAATAATAAAGTAGGGAATGAAAAATCCTATGTATAATGCAATTCCTCCACATAAAGGCTTTGGATTTTTATGTTTTTTTCTTTTATTTGGTTTATCTGTGAAGCCTACCTTTTTAAAAATCTTTATAAGCAGCGGCATTACTACTGCTGAAATGATAAATGCAATAACTGCACCTACAATATAGTTCATTCGTTTCTAGCTCCTTAGTTATTATTATCTTAAAATAAATCTTTTTTATTATACTATTATTCACAATTTATATCAATAATAATTAAATAATTAAAAAAGCTGCCGCAAAACGGCAGCTTCTATTCTATGCTCTTTCTTGAATCATAGACTTAACTTTCATAAGTCTAGTTGTTGCACCTCTCTCATTTTCTTCAAGCTTCATTTTTATATCTCTAATTGTTTCTTGAAGTCTTGGAATAGTCATGTATTCTAGTGCATTAACTCTTCTTCTTGTCTTTTCAATTTCATCAGCCATTAATTGACCTGATTTTTCAACTTCTGCTAGTTCAAGAAGTTTTGGAAGAATTCCATAAAGCTTAGCTATAGCATCATCAAGTTCAGATGATGTATTTGCAAATCCATAAGGATAGATGCTTCCTTCATCTCCTTCAAGCTGTCTCTTAAAGTTCATGACAGGAACATTTACACTCATGATATTTTTATTTCCTACATCAACTGTTATTTTTTCTTTTGGATAAACAATAGCTTCTTCAAGGAATTCAGAACTCATAACAGCCCTTGCCATAACAAAGTCTTTTAATGAGCCTGAAAGTTCATCTTCAACTTCTTTTCTGATTTTGTTATTATATTTTATCAAATTAATAAACTGTCTCATAAGCTCATCTTGTTTATCTTTTAAAAGCTTATGACCTTTGCTTGCTGTTTGAAGTCTCTTTTTTAGCTTTGTAAGCTCCATTCTTGTAGGATTAACATTTAGCTTTGCCATAGACTATTCTTCCTCTCCCTTAGGCATATACTTTTCAAGGTATTCATCTCTGATTCTCTTAAGTTCTGTTTTTGGAAGCATTTTAAGAAGTTTCCATCCTAAGTTAAGAGTTTCTTCTATTGATCTATTAGTTGTAAATCCTTGATTTACATACTGATCTTCAAATGCTTCTGCAAATTTAGCATACTTCTTATCAACATCAGATAATGCTGATTCTCCAAGTATTGCTGATAATTCTTTTGCTTGTTTACCTTGTGCATATGCTGAGAATAATTGGTTCATAGTATCTGCATGATCTTCTCTTGTCTTTCCTTTACCAATACCTTTATCTTTAAGTCTTGATAATGAAGGAAGTACATCTATTGGAGGCATTATACCTTTTTTGTATAAATCTCTTGATAAAATAATCTGTCCTTCTGTTATATATCCAGTTAAATCTGGAATTGGATGAGTTTTATCATCTTCTGGCATTGTAAGTATTGGAATCTGAGTTATTGAACCGCCTCTTCCTTTAATTCTTCCTGCTCTCTCATATAATGTAGAAAGGTCAGTATAAAGGTATCCTGGATATCCTCTTCTTCCTGGAACTTCTTTTCTAGCTGCTGAAACTTCTCTTAATGCTTCTGCATAGTTTGTTATATCTGTTAAGATTACAAGTACGTGCATATTCTTTTCATATGCTAAATATTCAGCTGCTGTAAGAGCCATTCTTGGAGTAGCTATTCTTTCAACGGCTGGATCAGATGCTAAGTTCATGAAAAGAACTGATCTATCTATTGCGCCTGTTCTCTTAAATTCTTCAACGAAGAACTGAGATTCTTCGAATGTAATTCCTATAGCTGCGAATACAACTGCGAATTTTTCTTTTGAGTTTAGAACTTTTGCCTGTCTTGCTATCTGTGCAGCAAGTTGTGCATGTGGAAGTCCTGATCCTGAGAATATAGGTAGCTTTTGTCCTCTAACTAATGTGTTTAGCTGATCAATTGCAGAAATACCTGTCTGAATAAATTCTGATGGGAAATCTCTGGCAGCTGGATTTATAGCTTCACCGTTTATATCTCTTCTCTCTTCTGGAATAATCTTTGGTCCATTATCAATTGGATTGCCCATTCCATCAAAGACTCTACCAAGCATATCTTCTGATACACCAAGTTCAAGTGGTCTTCCTAAGAATTTAGCTTTAGTACCTTTTAAATTAATACCAGATGATCCTTCGAATATCTGAACCATTGCTTTAGATCCATTAATTTCAAGTACTTTACCTCTTCTTTTTTCACCATTTTGCATTTCAATATCAACAAGTTCGTCGTACTTAACACCGCTAACACCTTCAACAATCATTAAAGGTCCAACAACTTCGGTAACTGTTTTATATTCCTTAGGCATCCTGAACCCCTCCTTCGCTGATTAATTTATCGATAGCAGCTTTTAAGTCTACGCCGATCTGATCAATTTTTGCTATATCATCTTCATGGATATACTTACTTCTTGCAATTCTATCCACGATATCATCTAATCCTTCAATCTTGTTTAAGTAAACTCCAGCATCTAATGCTCTGTTTCCTTCATCCATAACTGAAAGTATTAGTTTAAGCATCTTATACTGCTTACTAAGTGAAGCATAAGTATCAACTTCATGGAAAGCGTTTTGCTGAAGATAATCTTCTCTTAAAGATTTAGCAACATCAAGCTTTAATCTATCTTTATCTGATAATGCATCAATACCAACAAGACTTACTATTTCTTGAAGTTCTGATTCTTCTTGAAGAATAGTCATTGCTCTTGCTCTAAGTTTAGACCAATCTGGTGCTACTTCATCATTTAAATAATCATCAACAGTTTCCTGATATAATGAATATGAAGTAAGCCAGTTAATTGATGGGAAATGTCTCTTATATGCAAGTTGTGCATCAAGTCCCCAGAAAACTTTAACTATTCTAAGTGTAGCCTGGCTGACTGGTTCTGAAATATCTCCTCCTGGAGGTGATACGGCTCCAATTGCTGTAACTGCTCCTTCTCTTGCATCTTTACCTAAGCAAACAACCTTACCTGCTCTTTCATAATAATCTGCAAGTCTTGATCCTAAGTATGCTGGATAACCTTCGTCTCCTGGCATTTCTTCAAGTCTTCCAGACATTTCTCTTAATGCTTCTGCCCATCTTGATGTTGAGTCTGCCATTATGGCAACTGAATATCCCATGTCTCTGAAATATTCTGCAATTGTAATTCCTGTATATATAGATGCTTCTCTGGCTGCAACTGGCATATTTGAAGTATTAGCTATAAGAACTGTTCTCTTCATTATGCTTTCGCCAGTCTTTGGATCTTTTAATTCTGGAAATTCATTTAAAACATCTGTCATTTCGTTTCCACGTTCTCCACATCCAACGTAAACAACTATTTCAGCATCTCCCCATTTAGCTATCTGATGCTGTACAACTGTTTTACCAGCTCCGAATGGTCCTGGTACTGCAGCTGCTCCACCTTTTGCAACTGGGAAAAATGTATCTATAACTCTTTGACCTGTAGTCATTGGTTCTATTGGCTTTAACTTATTTTTATAAGGTCTGCCCTTTCTTACTGGCCATTTCTGCATCATTTGAAGATCCTTAGATCCCTTTTCTGTTTCAACAGTACAGATAGTTTCTACAATAGTGAAGTCTCCTTCTTTTATATCTGTAACTTTACCAGAAACACCATATGGTACCATAATTTTTTCTTCAACTATACTAGTTTCTTGAACAGTACCAAGTACATCTCCCTCTGATACCTCATCTCCTACTTTTACAGTAGGTTTAAATGCCCATTTTTTCTCTTTATCAAGAGATTCTACTGCAACACCTTTTGTTAAGAATGGTGATTTTGCAGCCTGCATAAATTTATCTAGTGGTCTCTGGATACCATCAAACATTGATTCGATTAATCCAGGTCCAAGTTCAACACTAAGTGGTTCTCCAGTAGTTAATACTGGATCTCCAGGTCCAAGGCCTGAAGTTTCTTCGTAAACCTGAATAGAAGCTTTATCTCCTCTCATTTCGATGATTTCACCGATAAGGCCTTTCTTTCCAACTTTACATACATCATATATATTAGCTTCATCCATACCTTCAGCAACAACTAAAGGTCCTGAAACTTTAATAATATTTCCGGTCTTCAACTTTTCTAACCTGCCTTTCTATAAAATATTAACGCCAACAGCTTTTTCAACGTTGTCACTTATTCTTTGCATTCCTATATTTAATGTTCCTTGATTACTTGGAATTAATATTACAGCTGGGAGTACTTCTCTATTATATCTTTCAATAGTCTCCCCTATAGTTTGTGCTACTTGCTCTGTTACAAATATTACTGCATAATCGTTCATGGCCATTTTATCAACAGTTTTTCTCGCTTCTTCAGCACCTATAACTGGAAATACATCTATTCCTAATGCTTTAAATGCTAAAACTGAATCTTTATCGCCAACTACTCCAATTTTCTTATACATAGATATCACGCAGCCTTTCTCTTATAACTTCGCCTGTAATATTATTAAGTTTCCCAACCATTATGATTCTGACAATTTTAATTTCTGTTTCTTTAGCATATATGTACGCTATTATAGGTTCAACTCCAAATGGAATAATCTTAGCTTCTTTCATCATATTCATGATAAAATTGTCTATAAGTTTTTCCAAAAGTCCTGCTGATCCTGTCTTTATATATGCTTCAATTCCTTCTTTAACAAACTCCGAATAATCTGACGATGAAAGTTTTGTAGAGATATTTTCAGGTACATCATTAAATAATGTAAGAAGTCTGTCTTTATCAATATATCCACCATCAATAATTACTGAATTAAAAAATTCTCTTTGTTTATTCTGTTTTTTAACTCTTAATAATGTTCTTATATTAGTTGAATCTATTGATGCAGATACATACTTATCTACAAATATATCATCTATTTTATTTTTTAAATCTGTTAATTCTTTAAACATATAATTATCTAAAATAATATCGACTCTTTGTGGATCTTTATTATTTTCGAAATCTTGAATTGTCTCTAAAACAGCTTCTTTTATAGTTTCAGGTAAATCCTGCATATCATCATTTAAAATTGCTCTTTTAATATCTGATACGTTAGCATTACCAATTGGAACTAAAAGATATGATAAATCTTTATTTAAAAATTTTCCCTTTAAAATTACTTTTATATTCTGATAAGTATATTTTATACTCATTAAATCTACAAGCATCTTTTCAGGACATATATCATACATTGTATTATAAAGTGCTTTAAGTGCTTCACTAAGCACTACTTCATAATCTTCAGCTCTTTTAGCACTGCTCATAACATTTGCATATTCTGTTTCCTGAAGCACTTTCATAGCTTCATCAGCAGAACTGGAATCAATCATTCTGTCAATTTTGGCTTTATCAAGGAGTTTTGTCTCATATACCCTAATTCTTGGGATTATTTGACCAAATTGCATCTTATCCATCGATTATCCTCCTTAATTAAATAGAACTTTTGCTACTTCAAACTCCAATTCATCTCTTAATGAATCTACTAAAGCTTCAAATGTATTGTTTATTTCAATACCATTCTTTTCTAAAATGAATCCACCTTTAAAATCAGAAGTTTCATCACTTATAGTAAGATTTCCTTTTTGTCCAAGCTCAGTATTTAATTCATTTAAAACATCTTTAGTTATTATTTTTTTACCTTCATTATTTAAGATGATTTTTTCGTCACCGTCAATTGCGGTATTTTTTATTGTCTCTTTAACAAACGATTTAAAATCTTCATCTGAAAGATTTGATAATTCTTCAACACTTTTTAAAAATACTTCATCAATTACATGTTGTTTTGCTTCAAGCTTATTATTTCTTGCTTTAAGCTCAGCTGATGAAATTATTCTTTCTTTTCTTGATGCTGCTTCTACTTTTGATTTTTCAATAACAGCTTCTTTAGCTTTTAGTGCTTCATCATTTTTCTTAGATAGGATTTTACTTTTTTGTTCGTTTGCATCTTTTAAAATATTTGCTTTCTTTTCTTCTGAATCATTTATAATTTTTGAAGTCAAATTTTTTATATTAGACATTACTCACACATCCTAATCCTAGAATAATTTAGTTACCATTAAGAATGAAACTACGAATCCTAATAATGCGTATGTTTCAACCATTGCTGCAAGAACCATACCTTTTGTATTATGTTCTGGTTTCTTAGCTAAAATTTGAATACCAGCTGCTGCTGCTTTACCCTGTGCAATTGCTGACCATAATCCTGCTATTGCAATTGGAAGGCATGCAAAGAATAAATAAAGACCCTGTGAAAGTGTTGTATCTGTAGAAAGTTTTAATAATACAACTAATCCAATAACGAATCCATAAAGACCCTGTGTACCTGGTAATAATTCAAGAATTAAGGCTTTACCAAATTTTTCTGGTTGTTCAGAAAGAAGTCCAGCTGCTGACTGACCAACAATTCCAACACCTTTAGCAGAACCTACTCCTGACATTCCAACTGCTAAGGCTACTCCTAAAGCACCAAAAATAAAACCTCCATTGTTTTCGAAAAAAAACTTAATCCAACTCATATCCATAATAAATTGTCCTCCTAATCTCTTTTTAAATTAATATATTTATTTTCAGTTTTAAACGGTTCAAAAGGTCTTCCCCCACCATCATAAAACTTAGAAAAATATTCTACATATGTTAATCTTAATGTATGAACATATCCACTTAATAATGATAATAGCAAGTTAATTGTATGTCCTATAACAAATATAAGTGGTCCTAAAATAATGAATCCAACACCTGGAATCATCTTCATGATCATATTCATAGCACCAGCGATTGATGCTCCTGAAAGTCCTATAGCCATAAGTCTTGTATATGATACAAGATCACTTACATAACTTGTAATACCATAAAGGCTATAAAGTCCTTGTGCAAGCTGTGCTGGTTTTGATTTCATCTCACGGCCTTGTGTAAGAATAATTACTATTGATCCAAAAATAGCCATAGCAATTGAGATATTCTTTATAGCTGGTGATACATTGAGCACAAAACTTGCACCGTATCCCATAAGTCCAACTAAAGCTAAAACCCATGAACCAACATCATAAAATGCATATAAATATTGATGATGTACTTTTATTAATATATATGCTTTCATTCCAAGTCCAAAGAATATCTGTATAAGACCAAATACTACTGACAAAACAAGTATTGTCATTACATCAGTATTAGTATCTATAAGATTTGGAAATTTTATAATATCTCCAAAAAATGATCCATAAATCAAACCAAATATAAAGCATGGAATACTTAAATATCTAAAGAACTTTAACATCTTTTTTGTTCCATCATTAAAATTAAAGAATTTCATTGCTAAAGTTAGTGCAACAAACATAACTATTCCATATCCCATATCTGCAACCATCATACCAAAAAATGCAAGATAAAATGGTGTTACAACTGGTGTAGGATCAATGTCATTATATTTAGGAAGGCTATACATTTCTGTAACGCTTTCGAATGCTGTATTTAAAGAATTATTTTTTAATTTTATTGGGACATCATCAATTTCTTCATCTTTAACATCTTCTAAATTTAAATAATAATCTTCTCCTGCAATTGTAGAAATTATACCTTCAAATTTTTTACTGTTTTCATCAGGAATCCATCCTTGAATCATAACAGTTTTTTTAGTTTTTAAAAATTTGTTACTTACAAATTTTCTTTTTGCAAGATTATTAAAATACTCATAAGCAAGTTCTAATACTTTTAATTCTTCTTCATAACCTGCAAGTTCTTCTTTTAATAGAAATTTATCAGAATCTAATAATGATACTTTTTCATTATAGTCCTGAATGAGTTTTAGTGGTCTTTCCTCTTCATTTGTTTTAAAAGGAGTAAAACCACATCCTCTTAATGACTCTTCGATACTATCGCTGTCATACTTGTTACATAATGCAAAAAAGTATGTATCCTGATTATCTTTTGAAATAATTTCAAGATAAGAATCATCATTTTGTTTAAAAATTTCTTCTAAAGTATCTGAATACTGATTTGCCATGCTTCCTAAAAATGCAACAGTATGCTTAAATCCATTTAAGCTTTCAAACGGTGCATCAAACTTTTCATAAGGTTTTAAACTTATGACAGCTGTCTGAAGTCTTGTTTTTTCATTTTCAATTTTAGAAAGCTTTTCTTCTTTTTCCTTCATCTTTTGACAAACCTGTTCCCAATTAGATGATAAGACTTTGTCTTTAAGTTCATCTATTGTATAAGAAGGAATCTCTTGACGAAGGCTCTGTATTAATGATTTTTTAGGTACATAATTTTCTAAAAACTGCAAGGCAAATTTTACTTTAGATAACTCGTCTTCACACTTAGCTAAATCTTCATCTGGTTCATCTTTTCTTAATTCTTTTAATTCCTCATTATTCTCAAGCATTGATTCATCTTGAAGATTAATAAACTCTGCATCAGAAAATGATTGAATTTTTTCAAGAAGTTGTTCCTTTTGAGATTCAAAAGCAAGGAGCGTGAATTTTTTCATTTTAACTATTGCCATGTAATTTCACTATCCTCTCAACCACTAATTTTACAGCATCTTTTTTCTTATTCTCAGATATATTTTCTATATCTGAAGAATCCTTTTTACCACCCTCAATTATAGGCTTAGCTAAAGATTCACCATCTTTTATAGCTTCGTTTATAATCTTTGTGGCCTCATCTTTCGCCTCATTTAAAGCAGAATCATAATTAACTTTTGCATCTTCTTTAGCTTTTTTAACAATTTCTTTAGCTTCATTAGTTGCATCTTTAACTGACTGTTCTGCATCAGCTTCGGCTTTTTTGATTTCTTCTATAGCTTCTAGTGCCAAAATATCACCACCTTTTTTCATTAAATACATGTAATAATATATATTAATACTTTATATAGTATTAATTACGTTGTTATTATTTATTATACACCAACATTCTATAATTTCAATTATATATGCCTATTTTCATATACATTTGAGTTTAAAATGTGCCTAAGTTTCCCTATTTCTTAGGTTTAACGAAATTTGTTAACATTTAGTGAACTTATATTTACATAACAATAATTAATGTTTATTTTGTATTGAATTACATCCTTTATTCGTTTCTTTTCTTCTTTTATACAATTATTTTTAACAAATTATAGGGCTTATCGTCTTTTATTATACAATAAATAAGTATATTTTGCTATTTCTTTTAATATTTGATTATTATTTAAATGCATTTAATATATTCAGTTTTATCATTAAATAAATAATACGTATCCTCTTCTACTATCTCTGAATCTTCTATATATTTTTCTATGTTAATTTTGAACTTTTCTAAATAATATTCTTTAAATGAATACTTTTCTTTTAGTTCTTCCTTTATACTCTTATCTTCTTCTTTTCCCATATCACTTCTTAAAAAATCTGGTAGTCCTCGTTTTTTATTAAATATTAAGTAATTAAATCTAAGTATTTCTTTTAAATATTTATTGCTTTCTTCTAATACAGTTTCATTAAAACCTAAAAATACTCTATAATATTCTGCATTTCCTATATTTTTATTGAAATATCCTTTCTTATCAAAATAAAGTGAAAGTAAATAATAAAAATCAAACGGCGTATCAAACTTATCTTCAAAATATTTAAGTATTAATCTAAATTTTTCAGAATTATAATATTTATCTACCATTTTTTCGACTTTTTTTAATTTTATCAGTTCCTCATACGAAATAGCATCTGTCTTTAGTATTTCATACGGTGGATATGGAGAAAATACCATGTTATATTTATAAGCTTCTTCTCTCATTGATGATCCTTTTAAAAGTTTTAAAAAGCCAAGCTGTATTTCATCTGGCTTTATTATATATAGATCATTAAATGATTTCTTAAAAGATTCATAGTTTTCTTCTGGAAGTCCAGCTATTAAATCTAAATGCTGTATTATATTTGTAAGCTTTCTTAATTCAATAACTTTTTCTTTTATATCTTCAAAATTTACATATCTATTTATATTATTTAATACTTTATTATTAGTAGTTTGAACGCCTATTTCAAATCTAAATCTTCCTTTTGGAGCTTTTTTTAGAAGTTCTATTTCATCATCTGTTAAAATATCTCCAGAAATTTCAAAGTGAAATTGTGTATTAGTATCTTTTTCTATAAGATACTTCCATATTGCCATAGCAAACTTTTTATTGCAATTAAATGTTCTATCTACAAATTTAACAAGTCTTACTTTTTTATTTATGAAATAGTCAAGTTCTGTGTAAACTCTATCAAGACTTAAAAATCTAACTCCATGGCTTGTAGATGAAAGGCAGTATTTGCAATTAAATGGACATCCTCTTGAGGCTTCATAATAAATTATTTTATTATTTAAATCCTCATCTTCTTCATACGGGAATTTCAAATCGTCCATAGACATAAGAGGCCTTTTTTCATTTTCAAATACTTCATCATTTACTTTGTAATAAAGATTTCTAACTTCATTAATGTTTAATTCTGATTTTTTGTATTTAATAAAATCTCTAAACGTCTTTTCCCCTTCACCCTGAATTACATAATCGCCACAGCTTTCTTTTAAAAATTTTCTTGAATCAAATGATACTTCAGGTCCTCCATAAAGTATTTCTATATTTTCATCAACTTTTTTTATAAGTTCTGAAAGTCTTTTTATAATCTCAACATTCCAAATGTAAACAGAAAATGCTACTACATCTGGTTTATTCTCAATAATCTTTTCTAGTATATGTTCTTCTCTATCGTTTATTGTAAATTCTTTTATCACGCACGTATAATCTATATCCTCTGTAAACTTTTTTAAAGATCTAACTGCTAGATTACTGTGAATGTACTGTGAATTTAATGCTGTAAGTAATATTTTCATTTTTTCTCTCCTGACAAAAATCTATTTATTAATGCATTTAATAAAGAAAATGTCTTCCCACATTTTAACTTCATCAATAACAAAATATTTTTGAACTATCTTTTGTGTTTCTTCTAAAGAAGAATCTATTAATATATTTAGATTTTTTAAGTCAAAATCCTTTATTTTTTTATTTGGTATGACAATTTTTATTTTATTATTAAATATTTTTCCTCTTGACTTATTTATATCCCATATATATAGTGTTCCATTTTGTTTTATATAATATTTAAGTTCTTTTAATATTTTTAATCTCTCACTATAGGTCCCTATTTTACTAAGCTGAAAAAACAATGTACAAATATCAAATTCTGATTTTTTCAAATTTCCCTTATTTTTTTCATCAACATAGTCTAATGAAATTTCTTTAGTTGAATCTTTACACAATTCATATATTATACCAGAATTCTTTTTGCCTACATCTAAAACATCCCCATCTATTTTTAAATCGTCCATTTTTATTACTAATGTTTTTCTCATACAGTTACCCCCTCTTATAACATATTACCATATTATGTAACTTAAAAGAATTATAAATAAAAGATGCTGCATAAATAAAACCATTTAAGTAGCATCTTTTATTTTACATATACTTTTTTAAATTATTTTCTATTTTTTTATTCTTATTATTTATAAGCATAATAATAAGTACAACTATAAAAAGTGTTCCGACTATTATAAGTGACGGAATTTTTAAATAATTTTTCATATAATTTCCTTCAATTTTAAATATATATCCATTACCACTATCTAATACATATATAGCTGAATCATCAGATATTATTTTTTTTATATCACTTTTATTATTAAGTCTTACTAAATTTAAAATGCTTAAATCATTATTTAAACATTTTATCATTTTTTCTTGTGTATCACAGAATATACATGAATCTTTTGATCCTATAAAACCTTCTCTATCAACTGCAAGAGATGATATTGATGAAAGATTGTAATACTCATAATATGGTGATGGAACTATATTTTGAGGCTGATTTAAAATAACCTTTTTTATATTTTTCCCTTCTTTTTCCCTAAATCTATCAGAGTCTATTGGATTTCCTCCAGAAAAATCTGGCCATCCATACCAAATACCTTTTTTTACTATATAGATATAATCACTATCATTATTTACTGGTCTATATCCTTCGTTATTCATTCCTTCTACAGCACATACAATTTCTCCACTACTATTAAAATCAATCCCCTTAACATTTCTTATTCCATAAGAATATAGTTCTTTCTTATTATCATTTAAATTTATAGAGTATATTGATGCATTTGCAATTTCATATGGTTCAACTTCTTGTCCTTTTATTGAAGAATTCCCATATGGCATGAACGCTCCAGTTTTTACATCTCCATAATTTTCTCCTGAAAGAGCTGCTTTAAATGGCATTTTATCATATGGTATTCTATTATCATCATACTCTTCACTTTTCTCTGCAATTCCCGAGTTTGTAACTGCTCCTATAGTAAGAAAAATTTTATTATCATTTATTTTTAATTTTCTGTCTAAATATCTTCCTTCTTCTGGTATTCCAGTTAATATTTCTTTTTTATCATTTTTATTTAAATCATATTTATAAAGCGCATCTCCATCAATAAAATAAATACAATTATCATAATATTCTATATCAGAAATTTGATTTGTATTTCCTGTATAGATAGTTTTTTCCCCTCTATCTTTATTATATACTTTAATTTTATCATCATAAGATATATAAAAATTATTATTTTCATCTCTGCAAAATGACTCTGCTTTTATACAGTTTTTCATTTCAATTCTTATTCTTATATCATCACTTAAAAGGTCTGTTTTATATTTAAATGAAATTTTTATCATTAAGAATGACAGAATTACTACAATTACAGTAATTATAGTCCATTTAATAAATCCTTTCACTAAAATGCCATCTCCTAAAAATTACTCCTTAATAATTTATATTCTATCATTTTACAATAATTACTATTAATAATAACATAATTTATTCATATTCAAATTGTTTTACGAATAAGTTTAACTGTAATATAAAGGAGTGGGATTCTTTGAGCAGAGATAACTTTTTTAAGAGTACTTTTTTACTTATTATATCAAATATTATAATAGGTTTTTTAAGTTTTCTTTTTTCAATATATATATCTAAAGTACTGTCCGCCGAAGGTATGGGCTTATACAATCTTGTTATGCCAATTTACAATTTATTCATATGTCTAATGTCAGCAGGTGTAGTAGCTTCGGTATCACAGATTACAGCTGTTTACATTCAAAAAAAAGAATACTGTAACATAAAAATGACGATAAGGACTCTATTATTTTTCAATATACTATGGGCTAGCATTATAGGAATTTCAGTTTTCTTTTTAGCTCCATATATAAGCAAATATGCAATAAAAGATGTTAGAACTCTTAAAGCTTTAAGAATAATATGTCCAGCAATGGTTTTTATTGCTTCTTCAAATATATTTAAAGGATATTTTTATGGTTCCTTAAAAATAAAAGTTCCAGCAGTTATTGATATTATTGAGAAATCAATGAGAATAGTAACTGTAAGTATATTTTTTCTAATTATAAAAAATAAAACTTTAGATAATTTAGTTGCCGCTGCAACTAGTTCTTTATGTTTTGGTGAATTTCAAAGTCTTATATTTTTATATATCTATTACTGCTATGAAAAATCTAAAATGCCTATTTCAAAATGCAGACATGAAAGCAGAATACAGCTTCTTTTTAATGTTATTGTAATTTCTGTTCCTCTTTGTCTTAATGGTTTTTTGACAAACATACTCGGCACAATTTCTACACTTATAATACCTAGAAGACTTATACACGCAGGTTTTACTTATTCTGAATCATTAAGCCTTATAGGACGATATAATGGAATGGCTCTTAATTTAATTACAATTCCTCTTATTGCAGTAAGTACTATTAATACACTCCTTATTCCCGATCTTTCAAAGTCGTTAAATGAGGGGAACAATATTAAGATTCAAAGAAGAATAAAAAAAGTAATTAAATCTGCATTTCTTCTAGGATTATGTACTGCAGTAATATGTAATATAATACCGCATGATTTAGGGTATTTATTTTATAAAAGGACTGATTTAGGAAACTATATAAGATTTGCATCATTGTCATCTCCAATTTTTTTTACTGCAACAACTATGTTTGGAATTTTAAATGGATTAAATAGACAAAAAATAATCTTAAGAAATTCTTTTATTGAAGCTTCTTTAGAACTTATATTATTGTATTTTTTTACAGGGATAAAATTTGTAAACATATATGGAGAAGTTTTAACTACAATAATCGCATGCAGCGTAGGATTTATTTTAAATATTCACGAAGTTAAAAAGCATGTTGATATAGACATAAATTTTACAAATGTAATAATCTATATTCTTCTTTCTATTCTTACTTTTGTCGTAATAAATATTTTTGCTAAAAATTTATTTTCTCAAATGATCTTTCTTAAAGTGTTATTTGTTACAGGAATAAGTGGATTTATATTTGTATACTTAAGCTTTTTTGGAGAAAATTAATTAAAAAGAGCTTATCACTATTTTGTCGTGATAAGCTCTTTAAATATATAATTCTATTTTAAATTCTTTCTTAAAAATCTAGGCATTATTCTATAAATTCTAGGCGAAACATCATATATGTCTTTCTTTTTTAACCCTTTTATTAATATGATCACATATAGATATGCTAACGCTCCAAATGATACCATTATGAGAGTTCCTATATCTTTTACTATAACTCCACAATTAAATACAACATACAACATAGATAAAGGATATCTTATAATACAAATCACAAATACCATTACAATAGATGCAATAAGTGGCTTTACAAAATATTTAATTAAGTGTGATTTTACTTTTAGTGATTTTCTAATTGCTATTTGATTTAAAACAAGCGGAATTATATACCACAAAAAATTACCAACTACTGCTCCTTTTACATTTATTGACGGAATTCCAACAAGAAAATAGTTTGCAGTTATTTTGGCTATAATACCTAAGCAGAATGTTCCAAGGACATAATATAATTTATTTATGCTCTGAAGAATAACACTCTGTATCTGAACAACCGACATAAGAATCAAAATAATAGATCCTATAAGCATAAGTTCATATCCTACATCAATAGTAAATAAAAGGATATAAATTTCCCTGCTAAGAACTGCTAATCCAAAAGATGCAGGTACAGTTATGATAAATACAAGTCTAAATATAAAATTAACTTTTTTTCTAATAGATTTTTTATCATGAACTGCCATAGCTGCTGACAATGCTGGCAAAACAGTCGTACTAAGGGCAGTTATTATTATAAGCGGAACTGATAACAATGTCTTATAACTACCAAGTATACCGTAAAGCTCATGACTCTTTTCACTTGAAAAGCCTGCAAAAAGCAATCTTGCATTTACGTTAACCATATCGACAAGACTTCCAAAATTCTGAAGTCCAGCACTTAATGTTATAGGAAATCCATATTTAAATAATTTCTTTATAATCTTTTTAGTTCTTGCTCTCTTTTTTACCTGATGAATTTTTTCTTTATGAATACATCTATCTCTTCTATATATAATCATCATATATAAAAAAGCAATAAGTGCTGCTATAGATGTTCCTACTGTTGCTCCAGCACTTCCGTATACAACACTTATTTTCATCAGTAAATATGCACATAAAAGGCTTACTACAATATTAACTATTTGCTCTATAACCTGTGATATTGCAATATGTGTCATACTATTTTTACCTTGAAAATACCCTCTATACGAAGATAACAAAGATGTTACAAATATACTTGGTGCAAGAAGTAATATTCCAAAAGATGCATCAGGATTATTTATTATCCTTCCAATAGGAAATGCAAAGGCCATAAGAAGTAGCGACAAAATACCACCTGCAAACGATAAAAGCATTTTAGATACTCTTAATGTATTTTCTGAATCAACTGGTCTTTCTAATGCATCAAATTCAGATACTATCTTAGCTATTGCTGGTTGAGTTCCTAAATTTGTAACTGCATATACAAATAAAAATACTTCATAACAGGTCTGGTATATTCCATATCCATCAAGTCCTATTATTCCTCTTAAAAAAGGTATATAGAATACAGATAATATTTTGCTTAAAATTCCTGCTATTGATAATAGCAAAAAACCTCTTCCAGCCGCTGATCTCTCTTCCATAACTTTCTCCTATCTAAAACTTAAATATATCATGCTTTATTTTTTTCAAAAATGGTGGAAGAGCTGCTGTTATAGTTTTATTCTGTAGATACTCTAATTTCCCACTCATAGCTCTAAAATTAAGCTTATATGCGTAAAGGAACTGATAATTGAGTCCATATTTATTTAAAAGGACTGAATTTATTTCTTTATCTCCATATTTAGAATCACCTGCAACTGGATTACCAAGATATGATAAATGTGCCCTTATCTGATGGCTTCTACCTGTAATAAGATTTATTTCTAATAGTGAATAAGCTCCATTACTCTGAATTGTTTTAACTTTCATAGTTATTTTTTTAGAATCTTCTACACTTTCTTTATATATTTTAGAAATATTTGTATCATGATTCTTTACTATATAAGCATTGTATACTCCATCAGATATTCTTCCTTTACATAAAGTATAATAGTATTTCTTTATTTTATCTTCTCTTATTGCTGCATTTATTTCTTTAAGTCCTTCATAAGTTTTTCCAAACATAACAATTCCAGATGTATTTCTATCTAACCTGTTACATGGTGATGGAACAAATGTTGTTTCTTTTTGAGGATCATAAAATCCTTTTTTGTAAAGATATGATAAAACATAATCTGTGAGAGATGGTTCCTCCTCATTTCCATCTGAATGTACTAAAATTTCTGGCCATTTTTCTACAATAATAATATTTTCATCCTCATATATTATTTTTAATCCATTAACCTCTACTTGTTCAAAATCTTTTTTGATATTCTGACTGTTTGTTTTTATGTATCTTATTTCTACAATATCTCCTTCTTCTAGAAAATATTTTTCATTCTTTTTACTTCCATTTACTCTTATGTCTTTCTTTCTTAATGCTTTAAATATAGCGCTTAACGGAACATCTTTAAGATACTTTCTTAAAAACTTATCAAGTCTTTGTCCTGCTTCATTTGGTCCTATCTTTATATTCAAATCTCTCACTCCCATATTGTGATATAATCTTAATTATTATAGACACATATATAATTTATTGTCAAATTTATTTATAATATATGTTTAAAATACTCCATAAATATTAAAAATTTAATCCTTTAATATCTATGGAGTACTTATTAAATCAAGATATAACGTTATTTCTTTTCTTTGTCATCTTTTTTATTCGATTTCTTTTGAGTACTGCTTTTGCTAGTACCTTCTTCTATTTTTTCATCTGTGTTTTCATTTTCATCCTTTTGAGGTGTTTGTGCTAATTCAGCTAAAGGGAGATCATATTTTGATCTTATTTTATTTTCAATTTCAAGTGCGACTTCAGGATTTTCTTTCAAATATGTCTTTGAATTTTCCCTTCCTTGTCCAAGCCTTATGTCTCCATATGAAAACCATGCTCCACTTTTCTGAACTATATCCTCTTTAACTCCTACATCTAAAATATTTCCATTTCTTGATATTCCCTCATTATACATTATATCAAATTCGGCCTGTTTAAATGGAGGTGCTACTTTATTTTTCATAACCTTAACTCTTGTTCTATTACCTATTATACTGTCACCTTGTTTTATAGAATCAATTCGTCTTATATCAAGTCTTATAGATGCATAAAACTTTAATGCTCTTCCACCTGTTGTAGTTTCAGGAGAACCAAACATTACTCCAACTTTTTCTCTAAGCTGATTTATAAATATAGCAACACAATTTGTCTTATTAAGTGTTCCTGTTAATTTTCTTAAAGCTTGAGACATAAGTCTTGCCTGAAGTCCTATATGGGAATCTCCCATTTCTCCTTCTATTTCTGCTTTAGGAACAAGCGCTGCTACTGAATCAACTATAAGAACATCAATTGCTCCTGAACGTACAAGTGCTTCAGCAATCTCTAAAGCCTGCTCTCCTGTATCTGGCTGAGATAAGATAAGATTATCTATATCAACACCAAGTTTCCTTGCATAATTAGAATCTAATGCATGTTCTGCATCTATAAATGCGACAGCTCCACCATGTTTTTGTGATTCAGCTGCAATATGAAGAGCTACTGTAGTTTTTCCAGAACTTTCTGGTCCATATATTTCAACTACTCTTCCCTTTGGTACTCCTCCAATTCCTAATGCTATGTCAAGATCAAGACTTCCTGTAGAAATTGCATCTATCTTCATTATATTGTGATCTCCAAGCTTCATTACAGAACCTTTTCCAAACTGCTTTTCAATCTGACCCATTGCACTTTCAATTGCTTTTAGTTTATTCTCATCTATATTTGCCATTTATTGCACCTCTCTTTATTTACGAACTTATGTTCTATATATATTATAATTACTTTACTTCATCAAGTCAATTAATATTAAAATAATTCCTCTACAAGAAGTAAAAGGAATTATTTTAATTATACCCATATTAATCTTTTTTAATCTCACTATTTATCAATTTTTAAGACGTCTCTATTCATTACAAAATATACTACTCCAGAAATAACAGTAACTAATACAGTTATGTTTACTAATGCTGGTGCAATATAATTAAATATTACTCTAAAAAAGCCAATATTATAAATTATATTTGTAAGATATATTGAATCTTTTATATTGACATCAATTAAAAGAGTAATTATTATTGTCATCTGAAGTACTGTTTTTATTTTTCCCCACCAGTTTGATGCCATTACTCTCCCTTGAGCAGCTGCAATTGATCTTAAACCTGTAACCGCAAATTCTCTTGCAATTATTATTATAGCTGCATATGATGGAATTGCATGAAATTCTACTAAACATATTAATGCTGTAGCTACAAGAAGTTTATCTGCTAAAGGATCTAAAAATTTTCCAAAATCAGTTATCTGATGTCTGCTTCTTGCTATGTACCCATCAAGTTTATCTGTAATCGACGCTGCTACAAAAATAAATGTAGCTATAAAACTTCCATACGGAATATCTTTAACTGCTATAAATATCAGAAAAAAAGGTACTAAAATAATTCTAATTATTGTCAACTTATTTGCAAGATTCATAACACAACAACTCCTAGTAAATCATAATCCAAATTTTGTACTACTTTTATATTAACAAAAGTTCCATTTTCTATATTTTTTTCAGATTTAAATAGAATATTTCCATCAATATCAGGTGCCATTTCATAGCTTCTTCCATAATAATACTCACCATCAAAGCCTTCTGTTAATACTCTATATACTTTTCCAATCTTAGAAGCATTTATATCTTTAGAAATCTTTTTCTGAACTTCCATTAATATTTTTTCTCTAGAAAATTTCACATTTTCTTCTATTTGTCCACTCATTCTAGCAGCTGCAGTATCTTCTTCCTGAGAATATCTAAATACTCCAACTTTATCTAATTTAAATTCATTTAAAAAAGTAATTATTTCTTTAAAATCTTCTTCTGTTTCATTTGGGAATCCAACTATAAAAGTTGTTCTTATTACAATGTTTGGAACTTTTTTTCTAAGTTTCTTAATTGTATCCATAATCTGTTCTTTTGTAGTTTTTCTTCCCATAAGCTTCAATACATGATTTGATATATGTTGAATAGGTATATCAATATATTTAGCTACTTTATCATTTTTTGCTATCTCATCAATTAAATCTTCATAGATTTCTTCTGGATAACAGTAAAGAAGTCTTATTATTTCTATTCCTTCAATCTGAGAAAGCTTTTCTATTAAAATATGAAGAGATTTTTTATTATATAAATCAGTTCCATACATTACAGTATCCTGTGCTATAAGTATTAATTCCTTAATTCCATTTTGTGCTAACTCCTCAGCTTCTTTTATGATATTTTCCATCTTTCTGCTTCTGAATCTGCCCCTTATTTTAGGAATTATACAATAAGTACAGAAATTATTACATCCTTCTGCAATTCTTATATATGCAGTTTTCCCTGAAGTTGTAAGAATCCTGTCCCCTTCGTTTATATTCTGATCTGAATACGAAATCATTTCTTGCTTATCTTCTAAACTATCTTTATTTAACTTTTCACTAATTTTTAAAGCTATTTTTTGATAGTCATTAACTCCAAACATCATATCTATTTCTGGAATTAATTCTAAAAGTTCATTTCCATATCTTTGAATCAAGCATCCAGTTGCTACAAGAAGTTTACATTTCCCATTTTTTTTATGCTGTGCCATCTCTAAAATTGTATCTATAGATTCCTGTTTGGCACTTTCTATAAAACCACATGTATTTATTATTATTACTTCTGCCTCTTTTGGATCTGAGGTTATATCAAATAATGAATTCACTCTTGCAAGAATAATTTCAGAATCGATTCTATTTTTATCGCATCCAAGACTTATAAGACCGACTTTTATTTTATCTTTACTTCTCATATTATAAGATTTTTCTTTTCTTATTGGTATACTACTCTTTATCAAGTGTCTAAATCCTCCTAATGTAACTCTCTTTTAATTATATCAATTTAAATAATTAAGTGCAATAACGTACAAATATTGCAAATATTATTTTTTTGTTAATAGTCTCCGTTCTCATACTGATCTCTTGTTATAAGTACATTCCTTGGTTTGCTTCCATCTTTTTTTGAAATTATACCTCTTCTCTCAAGTTCATCCATAATATTTGATGCTCTATTAAAACCTATTCTAAGTTTTCTTTGTATAAATGATGTTGACGCTTGATTAAAATCTATAACTGTATTTATAGCTTCATCTAACAATTCATCTTCTTCATTCATATCAGAATCTTTTCCTTTGCCTTTTGACATTTCCATTGCATTATTATTTATTTCATCAATTATATCAGACTGATAAGAATTTTCTTTTTCTTCCTCTTTTATATATGAAACAACTTTTTCAACTTCTTCTTCAGATATAAAACATCCCTGTACTCTTAAAGGCTTGCTTTCACCAACAGGATAATATAGCATATCTCCTTTTCCTAAAAGTTTTTCTGCTCCAGAACTATCAAGTATTGTTCTTGAATCTACCTGTGATGATACAGCAAACGATATTCTAGATGGTATATTGGCTTTTATAACACCTGTTATTACGTCAACTGAAGGTCTTTGAGTAGCAATTACAAGATGCATTCCTGCTGCTCTTGCCATTTGTGCAAGCCTTCCTATATAATCTTCTACATCATTTGGACAAACCATCATAAGATCTGAAAGTTCATCAACTATTATTACTATATAAGGCAGTTTTTTCTCTATTTGACCTTTTTCATAAAGTTCATTATAAGACTGCATATTTCTTACACCCATATCTGCAAATAATTTATACCTCTTTGTCATTTCATTAACTGCCCAGTTTAATGCTGCAGCTGCTTTTTTAGGATCTGTAACTACTGGTATTAAAAGATGAGGCACTCCATTATAAACATTAAGTTCAACAACTTTAGGATCTACCATAAGAAGCTTTACTTCATCAGGTCTATATTTATAAAGTATACTTATTATAAGAGAATTTATGCAAACACTCTTTCCTGATCCTGTAGCTCCTGCAATTAATGTATGAGGCATTTTACTTAAATCTCCTACAACACATTTTCCAGATATATCTTTTCCAAGTGCAAATGCTATTTTTTTATTTGTGTTTATAAACTCATTATTTTCAAGAACCTCACGTAAAAATACAGGTGTCTGTTTCCTATTTGGAACTTCTATTCCAACTGCCGCTTTTCCTGGAATTGGTGCTTCAATTCTTATACCTGATGCAGCAAGTCCAAGAGCTATATCATCTGATAAATTTACTATCTTGCTTACTTTAACGCCAGGACTTGGCTGAAGCTCAAATCTTGTAACTGATGGTCCTTTGGTCACCTGAGTTACTTTAGCATCGACTCCAAAATTTGATAAAATTTCTTCAAGTTTATCAGCATTTTCAATCAGTTCTTTTTTATCCGAGCTATTAAGTTTAGTATTTTTATTTATGTTAAGTAGACTAATATCAGGAAATCTATATTCCTTTTCATCACTTTTTTCATGCTGTATTTTCTCTTCAATTTCCTTGTTCATCACGTCTTTTGATTTTTCTTCTTCTTTATTCTCTTCTTTTTGATTTTCTTCTTGTTCTTTGCTTATTAAAGGTTCAACATCTGAATTCTCTTTCATAAAATCTAATATCTGAATTTTTTTATCAACACCATCTAAAAGTTTCTTCTTTTGATCATTAGTTTTATTATTTTCAGATGATTCTGTTTTATCATTAATATTTATATAACTTTTATTTTTCTTATTTTTCTTTCTCTTTATATTTTTCTCTTTAAGTGATCTTCCTTTACTTTCAAATTTAATGGAAAGATCATAAAGTGTAATATCAAAAATAAGCAAAAGAGATATAAGTGAAAGTGTAAATATAACTATATACATTCCAACTACGCCAATAAGTCTTATAAGTGGATAACATATAATATATAATGCAATTCCTCCAGCTAAATTTCCTGTTTCTCCTTTTATTAACATTAAAAAATGTGAAAAAAACTGGAATTCTTCTTTTGAATTTTTAGCAATTTGAATATCTATAGTTGCAAATGCAGCCATTATTACAATAATCAAAAGAGTAATTCCATAAAATTTCTTATTGATTAAAATATTTCCTTTAGTTTTTATATATTGCCATCCAAAATATATCAAATATAATGGCAATGCAAAAGCACCCACTCCAAGCAGTGCAAATAAAAGCTTCTGCGATAAAGTAGATAATACTCCTGCAAATGATGTGTATACAGCTATTGATAAAATAATACCTACACACATATATATTATACCTGATATATCAGGATTAGTTTTATTACTTTTTTTCTTTTCAGCTGTTTTTGTTTTAGCTTTCCTAGCTCTGCTCAATTAAAACCACCCCTAATTATTATTTCTTCACAGAAAATAATTTTCCTTTATAAGATAACACTAAAATAGAAAAACAGCCATACTTTATTTTAATTATTTTTTGTTAATAAGTTCTCTAAGCTTTTTAATTGCTTCTGAAATACCGCCAACTTCATTTATAAGTCCACATTTTACAGCCTGCTCACCTATAAGAAGAGTTCCAACATCATTCAAAAGATCATCTTTTTCTGACATAAACTTTTCTAATGTTTCTAATTTTATTTCAGATGTTCTTACAATAAATTCATTTATTCTCTCCTGCATCTTTTTAAAATATTCAAATGTCTGTTCAACACCAATAATAAACCCTGTCATTCGTATAGGATGAACTATCATTGTGGCAGATGGTGTAATAAAAGAATAATCTGCTGATGTTGCAAGAGGAACACCTATTGAATGTCCTCCTCCTATTACTATAGAAACAGTAGGTTTAGAAAGACTTCTTATCATTTCAGATATTCCAAGGCCTGCTTCTACATCCCCTCCAACCGTATTTAAAACTATAAGTACTCCCTTTACTCCATCATTTTGCTCAATATCAATAAGTTGAGGTATTATATGTTCATATTTAGTTGCTTTTGTCTGCGGTGGAAGAACAGCATGACCTTCAATCTGTCCTATTATAGGTATCACCTGTATTTCTCTATTTGGATAAGCTATATTTGTATTTCCAAGCTGTTTAATATTTTCTATTTTTTGATCCTCAATTTTTTCTTTTTCATTTTTGTTTGATAATTCATAATTCATATTAAATCACTCCTTGCATTTAGTATTTTACAAGAAAGATTTATTTATTCAGATGTTATTTAAACGCCTTGTGTATAGATCTTACTGCATTATCGGCATTTTTAGATTCTACAAGACACCATATTGTCATATTAGAATCTGCTGTTTGAAGAACATTTATATTATCGTTTTTAAGTGCTCCATAAATTGCAGCCATAACACCTGGTTTTCCACTCATTTTAGATCCTACTGCTGCAACAACTGTACAATCCTTAACTTCTGTATATTTTATATTGTTCTTATTAAATAATTTAATTGAAATATCTTCATCATAATTTTTTATTGTAAATATCTGTTTGTCAGGGAAAATATTAATTAAATCAAGACTTATATTATTTGCAGCAAGCAAAGATAAAATATCAAAATATTTTTTATTTCCTTTATTATCAGATTCTTTTATAGTAATCTGAATCCTATCTTTCTTACATGTAACCCCTGTTATAATTCTTGATGCTTTTATATCACCGCAATTATTTATTATAGTTCCTTTTGCATCAGACATTGTATTTTTTATATAAATTGGAATATTTCCTTCCATAGCAATCTTAACTGCTTTTTTATCAATTACTTTTGCGCCTTCAGAAGCTAACTGAAAAACTTCACTATAGCTTATTACATCAATAAGTTCTGCATCTTTTACTATTCTTGGATCAGCAGTCATTATACCATCAACATCTGTATATATCTCTACAGCAGCTGCCTTTAATGCTTTACCAAGTATTGAAGCTGTTGTATCACTTCCACCTCTTCCAAGGGTTGTGAAATATCCATCAGCTGTTTTCCCTTGAAATCCTGCAATGACTGGTACTCCGCCATTAGATAAAATTTTCATTATATTTCCTGTATTAGTTTCTATACATTTTGCATCTGTAAAATCAGAATCTGTAACTATACCTGCTTGGCCTCCTGTAAGAGGAACAGCATGTATATTCTTTTTATATAACTCATTTGATAAAACTACAGTACTTATTATTTCCCCGCAACATGTTAAAAGGTCAGAAGCCATTTTATTTCTTTTCTTAAAATCTTCATCTATAAGTCCAAGAAGAGTATCAGTTGCATATGGTGCTCCATATCTACCCATTGCTGAAACTACAACTACTGGACTAAAACCATTAAGTATAGCATTCTCAATTTTTTTTATAACATAGCTCCTCATTTTTTCATCTTTAACAGATGTCCCACCAAATTTCTGAACTAGAATTTTCATTGTATTACTTACCTCCATATTATAGTTTAACTTTTTTAAGATCCTCCTCAGAAGCATCTATTATAATTGTTCTAGCCCCTATTTTTTTAACACATTTCCACGGAATTTCAATAAAATCTCCATTTGAAAAGAATCTAAATTTCCCCATATTTAAATTTACTATAAGATACTTAAAATTTCCATCATCATCTATTATGATATCATTATTAATAAGATAATCATACTTCTCACCATCATTAATATTTATTAATTCATACTTCTCAATTTCACTTAAATATTTTATATTATTTTCTTCAGACATAAAAAAACCTCCTTCTTACATCACATAATTATATGATATAAAAAGAAGATTTAATACATAAGTATAATCACTTCTTAAATACTATTTGATCATAAATCCTTTTATCATCATCATTACTTAAATATGCAGCATTTATTACTCCTTTTTTAAAGCAACATGAAAGCGCATCGTTAATAGATGTCTGATTTATTTTATTTATTGAATCTATAACGTCTTCTTGTGTTCTTACTTTATTAAGGAATAGATATGTCTTGGCATTTTTAAACATTCTTGCAGTAGTGCTTTCAAGTCCAAGAACATAATTAGCCTTTATTTTTTCTTTATTAATATTCATAAGTTCATCAGAAATACCTTTTTTAGATAATTTATCTACTTCTGAAACTATAGAACTTAACGCTTCTTTAGAATATTTTTTATTTACGAATGCATAAATATTGAAAACTCCAATTCCTTGATAAGGCTGAAGATAAGAACCTATTGAATAACAAAAACCCATTTCTTCTCTTATCTTTTGAAAAAGAATTGATGATGCTCCTCCTCCAAAGATATTATTTAATAATGCCATTGAAGGTAATAACTTTTCATCTCCATATTTTATTCCATTTAAGCCCAAACTTATCTGAAGTTGTTCAATATCTTTTTTAGCAGAAATTGATTCATTTTCTAATTCTACTTTCTCATATTTAGGAATATACTCTTTACCAGTCCATTTTCCGAAATATTCTGTAATAACTTTAATAAGTTCTTTTTCATCAAAATTTCCACATACAGATATTACTGCATTATAAGGTGTATATTTTTCATTAATAAATTCTATTATATCCTGTCTTTTGAAAGAATTTACTGTCTCTTTAGTTCCAAGAATCGGGAAAGAAAGTGAAGTAGAACCAAATGCTGCTTTTGCAAATGTGTCATCAAGAACATCTTCTGGCTGATCACTACTCATCTTTATCTCTTCATTAATAACTTTCTTTTCTTTTTCTATTTCTTCTTCAGAAAATTTTGAATTAATAATAATATCTGATAATACATCTATTGTAGAATTAATATGTTCAGAAAGTGTTTTTACATAGAAACATGTTGCTTCTTTACTTGTAAAAGCATTTATCTGCCCACCTAAATTCTCTATATCTGTTATGATTTTTTTAGAATCTCTCTTCTCTGTTCCTTTAAAGAACATATGCTCTATGAAATGAGAAATACCATTATTTTGCAAAGTCTCATTTCTTGAGCCATTCTGAACCATAACTCCTATGCTTACAGATTCGAGATATTCCATCTTTTCGGTTACTATTCTAAGACCATTAGATAATTTATAAATCGAATACATTTAACTGTCTCCTCAAATTACTTACTTTACAAAAGAATTAAAAGGCAATCAAATTGCCTTTTTCATTTTTATTTTTCTTTATTTTCTTTTTCAATTAAAGCATCTTTTCTTGAAAGATTAATTCTACCTTGTGAATCAATTTCTGTAACTTTTACAAGAATTTCATCTCCAACAGAAACTACATCTTCAACTTTCTCAACTCTCTCTTTTGCGAGTTTCGAAATATGAACTAATCCTTCTTTATTAGGTAATACTTCAACGAAAGCTCCGAAATTAGTTATTTTAACTACTTTTCCAAGATAAACTTCTCCTGCTTTTACATCTCTTGTAAGTCCATCAATAATCTCAATTGCTTTATTTACTCCATCATGATCAGTTGAGCTTACAAATACAGTTCCATCATCATTTATATCGATTTTAACACCAGTATCCTCGATTATTTTATTGATGACTTTTCCACCTGCACCTATTACATCTCTTATCTTGTCTTTATCAATTTTTATTGTCTGTGTCTTAGGAGCATATGTTGATACGTCTTCTCTTGGCTTCTCGATACATTTATCTATAACATCAAGAATAGTAAGTCTAGCTGTTCTAGCTTTTCTTATAGCCTGTTCTACGACATTAAAACTAAATCCTTTAAGTTTTGTATCAACCTGTATTGCAGTAATTCCTTCTGTTGTTCCTGCAACTTTAAAGTCCATATCTCCAAAGAAATCTTCTATTCCCTGTATATCAGTTAAAATAAGTTCTTCACTTAAATCTTCTGATGTAATAAGTCCCATAGCAATACCTGCTGCAGGTCTTTTAATAGGAACTCCAGCATCTAAAAGAGCAAGTGTAGAACCACATACAGATGCCTGTGAAGTTGAACCATTAGAACTTAAGACTTCTGAAACAAGTCTTATTGTATAAGGAAACTCTTCTTCTGAAGGTATTAAAGGTAATAATGCTTTTTCTGCTAAAGCACCATGGCCTATCTCTCTTCTTCCTGGTCCTCTTAAAGGCTTTACTTCACCTGTTGAATATCCTGGGAAATTATAGTGATGAATATATCTCTTCTTTTCTATTTCATCAAGTCCATCAAGATACTGAACTTCACTTATTGAACCTAATGTAGCAACTGTCATTACTTGAGTAAGTCCTCTTGTAAATATTCCTGAACCATGTGTTCTAGGTAATACTCCAACTTCAGCTGAAAGTGGTCTTATCTCATCAAATGCTCTTCCATCTGGTCTTCTTTTATCGACAAGAAGCATATGTCTTACTATTTTTTTCTGCATAGTATATAATATTTCACCAATATCAGCGATATTATCTGGATACTTTTCATCAAACTCATCATGAACTTTCTGTGTAAGTGCATCTACTGCTGCATTTCTTTTATCCTTATCCATTATATACATAGCTTTTTTTACATCATCAGCTATAAGTTCTTTAACTTCTTTTTCAAGCTTTTCATCTGGTTTGTATAATAAAGGTTCATCCTTTTTCTTTTGAAATTCTTTCATAGCTTCAAACTGAAAATCAATAATTGGCTGACACTCTTTAAAACCATATTCTATTGCATTTATCATTGTTTCTTCAGGAACTTCATCAGCACCCGCTTCAATCATCATTACAGTATCTCTAGTCGCACATACTGTTAAATTTAAACTACTTTGTGCTCTTTGTTCAGAATCTGGATTTGTAACAAACTTTCCATCAATAAGTCCTACTTGAACTGCTGCTGCTGGAATTGTATATGGAACACTTGAAATACAAAGTGTTAATGATGCAGCATTTATAGCTAATATTTCAGGAAGTACATCTTTTTCTACTGAAACTACTGTACATATAACCTGAACATCGTTTCTATATCCCTTTGGGAATAATGGTCTTATTGTTCTGTCAACTGCTCTTCCATGAAGAATTGCTCTTTCAGAAGCTCTTCCTTCTCTTTTTATAAATCCACCAGGTATCTTACCTGCTGCATATAATCTTTCCTCATATTCTACACTTAATGGGAAAAAATCAATTCCCTCTCTAGGTTCTTTTGATGCATTTACATTTGTCATTATTACAGTATCGCCATAACTAATAAATGTAGCTGCATTTGATAACATACCAGTTTTGCCGTATTCTACTTTCATTTCTCTTCCGGCAATCTGTGTCTTTAGAATGTTATTCATTAATTGTAACCTCCTCTCAAGGTCTGTTTTAATTATATTTTCAAAAAATAGAGCGGACACAATCCGCTCTATAATTATTTTCTAAGTCCTAATTGTTGAATTAAGTTTCTGTATCTTTCGATATCCTGTTTAGCTAAGTACTGTAAAAGTCCTCTTCTTTGACCAACCATCATATATAATCCTCTTCTTGAGTGATGATCTTTCTTATGAACTTTTAAATGTTCAGTTAAAGATAAAATTCTTTCTGTTAATAATGCTATTTGAACTTCTGGAGAACCAGTATCATGTTCATTTCTGCCATATTTTTTTATAATTTCTAATTTTTTTGCCTTATCCATTATAAGCGCACCTCCATATATTTTATCGCCTAATTCTAAGTAAAGAGACGAGGCCCTCAAAACCTAGGGTTAGGTTCCTATGCAATTATATCAAAGTTTAAAATAAATGTAAATGACTTTATTAATTTATTACAATCTTTTGCTTAATTGCAAAGTTTTTATCTTTTTCAATTTGTCTTTTTAAATCATCTATACCTGAAAACTTCTTTTCATCTCTTATTTTATCTATAAAATAAAGATTCATTTCTATTCCGTATATATTTTCATCAAAATCTAATATATGAGTTTCAACTGTCCTTTTTTCCCCGTTTACTGTAGGATTATTTCCAACATTTGTTATTCCTCTATATATTTTATTATTAACACGTACATTTGAATAATAAACCCCATTTAAAGGTATAACATATTTTTTATCAGTAGATAGATTTGCAGTAGGAAATCCAATTGTTCTTCCAATTTGTCTTCCACATACAACTTTTCCTTCTAGTTCATAAGGTCTATCAAGCATTTTAAAAGCATCTTGTACGTTTCCTTTTTTAAGTTCTTTTCTAATTCTTGTACTACTTATAACCCCATCTTTATATATGCATGGTTCTAATATAAAAAGCTTATATCCATATTTAGCCTGATACTTTTTTAAAGTTTCTATATTGCCTTCATTCATATATCCGAATCTATAATTGAAACCTGCAACAATTCCTTTTGCATTATAATTAAAGACAAGATTTTTAATGAAATCTTCTGCTGTAATTTTCATAAATTTATAATCAAATGTTTTTAATACAATTGAATCCACATTATGATCTTCTAATATTTCTTTTTTTCTTTTATTGCTCATTAATAATTCTTCGTTAAAATTATCCATAAGCAGAGTCTTTGGATGATTTTTAAATGTAAACACCATACTATTACCACTATATTTTTTTGCCATAGCTACAGCTTCAGATATTAACGAAATATGTCCAGTATGAAGTCCATCAAAACTTCCCAAAGCTACATAGTTATCTTTTGGCATATCTTTCTTTAAACCATCTTCAATAACAATCATTATATACTCCCACTATAATAATAATAATTTTTCGATTTTAAATCCTTTATCGTTTTTCTTTCCAAGTCCAATAAAATTCTTATCTGCATCATAAACTCTATACAATACATCATTTTCTATTTTCATATATGAAATTCTTTTATCATATACTCGTACTCCATTTTTTAAAAGCTTGGAAAATCCTTCATTAATAATAACAGCAGGATACATTTTTAAAGCATCATCTATCTTTATAATATATTTTTCTATATTTTCTTCTGTAAGATCATCGATATTTACGCTATCACATTTATTAAATACAGAAGTTCTTGTTCTTTCAAGATCAGTCATAACAGCGCCAAGTCCTAATTTTTCTCCTATATCATGGCAAAGGCTTCTTATATACGTTCCTTTGCTACACTCTACTGTAAATGACAAATAAGGAAGATCAAGAACTATATCTTTTATACTTAATATCTTCACTTTTCTAGGTTTTCTTTCTACTTCTATACCTTTTCTTGCAAGTTCATAAAGGCGTACTCCATTTTGCTTTAATGCAGAATACATAGGAGGAATCTGATCGTATTCTCCAGTAAATGAAATTAATGCTTCTTTTACATCATTTTCTGTTAAATTATCAGTATTTTCCCTTTTTATTACCTTTCCCTCAAGATCATATGTATCAGTCTCTACACCGATTAAGCATTTAACTTTATATTCCTTATCGGATGTCATTATATAATCAATAATCTTTGTTGCTTTTCCTATGCATACAGGAAGAACTCCTTCAGCTTCTGGATCAAGAGTTCCTGTATGACCAACCTTCTTTTCATGTGCAAGTTTTTTAACTTTCCATACAACATCAAATGAAGATTTTCCTTTATTTTTATATACATTTAATATTCCATTCATTTTTCTATCTCATTTTTTAATAATTTAATTATTTTTTCTTCTGCACTATCAAGAGATATTCCTCTCATAATGCCTCCAGCAGCTTTAATATGTCCACCGCCGCCATATTGCTCTGCAACATTTCTTACATCAATTTTATCCTTTGATCGAAGACTTGTCTTTATACCTTCTTCAGTTTCTTTTAATAATATTGATGCTAAAACACCTTTAACGGAAAGACCTGTTGATACTATATCTGATGTATTAACTTTTTCAAGGTCAAGTTCCTTTAAAATGTTATTTGGTATTTTTATTATTGCTACTTTTGAATCTAAAACAAGTTTTACATTACTTAATGCATAACCTGTTAATCTTAACTTATTTAATGGTTTATTATCAAAAATTCGACTATGAATGTAACTATTGTCAATTCCAAGTCCAATTAATTTTGAACATATTTTATGTGTTCTTTCTGTAACGTTTGAATGTCTAAATGAACCAGTATCTGTTACTATTCCGGTATAAACAGCTGTTCCTATTTTAATATTTTCTTCAGTTTTTTTACTAAAATCCACACCAAGTTCTTCTGATAATAGATATGAAAGTTCACATGTTGCAGCTGAAGAACTATCTACATAATTTAATATGCCGTAATTTTCATTTGAAATATGATGATCGATATTTATTATATCTTTATTATATAAAGATAAGTCTGCAGCAATTCTATCCATATTTCCACAATCTAAAATAATAATAAGGTCAGTATCTTCATCTGGCTTTACTGTATTTCCATCAATTTCATCAGAATATGATAAAAAAGATAAATTATCTGGAAGAATTTCAGTAGATATTATATATGCATCTTTTTTTATAGTGCGTAGTGTATTTAAAAGTGCTAATGTACTTCCAATAGCATCTCCATCTGGAGATATATGAAAAGATAGGCCAATTCTATTGGCCTTCTTTATTTTTTTAACTATTTCCTTAAAATCCATTATTTTTTGCTGATTCTATTTATAAGTTCATCCATATGCATACCATAATCAATAGAATCATCTACCTCTATTAAAATTTCAGGAGTATATCTAAGGTTTATTTTCTGTCCTACACACTTTCTAATATATCCACTTGCACTTTTTAAAGCTTCTAAATTCTTTTTCTTTTCTTCTTCATCTTTACAGAATATACTTACATAAACTTTTGCATATCTTAAATCTTTTGTAACTTTTACACTTGTTACTGAAACCATTGCTGTAAGTCTTGGATCTTTGATTTCATTTTGAATAAGTGCACCTATCTCTCTTTTAAACTCTTCGTCTATTCTTCCTCTTCTATAATTTGCCATAAAAGTTCACCTCTTTATAATTCTTTTCTCTTTACAGCCTCCATAATGTAGCATTCTACTGTGTCTCCATCTTTAATGTCGTTAAACTTATCTATTGTAAGTCCACACTCATATCCTGCGTTTACTTCTTTTGCATCATCTTTGAATCTCTTTAAAGACGAAATAGTTGATTCAAATACCACTATTCCTTCTCTTATTATTCTTACATCTGCATTTCTCTTTAGCTTACCTGTCTGAACATAACATCCAGCAATAGTACCAACGCTTGATATCTTATATGTTTCACGAACTTCTGCATTTCCAATAACAACTTCTTTATATTCTGGTTCAAGCATTCCTATCATTGCAGATTTAACATCTTCTATAGCATCATATATTATTCTATATGTTTTTATATCTACTCCGTCTCTATCTGCTTGTGCAACTGCATTATTATCTGGTCTTACATTAAAGCCTATAACTATCGCATTTGAAGCTGCTGCTAAAGTTATATCTGTCTCTGTAATTGCACCAACAGCGCCATGTATTACTCTTACCTTTACATCATCAGTTGATAATTTTTCAAGTGACTGTTTTATAGCTTCAACAGATCCTTGAACATCAGCTTTAACTATGATATCAAGTTCTTTAACTTTTCCTTCTTTTATCTGATTATAAAGATCTTCAAGAGATACTCTATTTCCTCCAGATATAAATGATTCTTCTCTTTGTTTATCTTTTCTTGAATTTGCCATTATTCTTGCAGTTTTTTCATCTTTAACTTGGTTAAATCTATCTCCTGCTTCTGGCACTTCTGAAAGCCCTAATATTTCAACTGGAATAGAAGGTCCAGCACTCTTTATCTTTTTACCAGTATCATCAAACATTGCTCTTATTCTACCATATGTAGAACCTACAATAATTGAATCTCCAACATTTAAAGTACCATTTTGTACTAATAAGCTGGCAACTGGTCCTCTTCCTTTATCAAGCTTAGCTTCAATTACTGTTCCTCTTGCTCTTCTATCTTTATTAGCTTTAAGTTCAAGCATTTCTGCTGTTAAAAGAACCATTTCAAGAAGCTTATCTATATTAAGATTCTGTTTAGCTGAAACTTCTTGACATATAACGTCTCCGCCCCATTCTTCAGGAACAAGTCCTTGTTCTGAAAGTTCTTGTTTTACTCTATCTGGGTTTGCACCTGGTTTATCAATTTTATTAATTGCAACTACCATTGGAACATTTGCAGCCTTACAATGGTCTATAGCTTCTTTTGTCTGAGGCATTATTCCATCATCTGCTGCGACAACTAAAATTACTACATCTGTAATTTGAGCACCTCTTGCTCTCATTGCTGTAAATGCTTCATGTCCAGGAGTATCTAAGAATGTAATCTTTTCTCCTTTTATATTAATTGTGTACGCACCAATATGCTGAGTTATTCCACCTGCTTCATGCTGTGTTACTTTTGTCTTTCTTATACAATCAAGAAGAGATGTCTTACCATGGTCAACGTGTCCCATTACTGTAACAATAGGTGGTCTCTTTTCCATATTTTCTTCATCATCGTCTTCTGTTTCAACTTCTTCAAGTTCCTGATTTACTTCTTTCTTTTCAATCATTACATTATAATGTAAACATACTTTTTCTGCTGTTTCAAAATCGATTTCTTGATTTATTGCAGCCATAACTCCTGAAAACATTAATGTTTTTATAACATCATTTATTGGCTGGTTTAACTCTTCAGCAAGTTCTTTTACAGTTATACTTTCAGGAATTTCAATTGTTTCTATGCTGCTTTCATCTTCTTCAGAATCTTTTTCACTATCTTCAGATTTCTCATTCTTTTTCTTCTTTTTCTTTTTATTATTATTATTAAGTTCATCAGCAAGTATATCTTCGTATTCATCAACTATACTTTTATTCTCGCCTTCACTTTCCTCTTCTTTTGTATCGTCTTTCTTTTTACCTTCTAGAAGTTCTTTTATAAGATCAGCATCTTCCTCTTCAATTGTGCTCATATGATTTTTAACTTCTATATTAAATTCTTCCTTTAAAATGCTAATTAATTCTTTTGATGTTATATCTAATTCTTTTGCTAATTCGTGTACTCTTATTTTTGACATACAGTCACCCCCGTATTAATTTCTACTCATATATTTTTCCTCCTCATACAACTTTAATAATTTTTCAGAAATATTTTTATCTAATACTCCTAAAATTTTAATTTCGCTGCATCCAATTGCTGTAGCCAGCTCATATTTTGAGAAATCATTAATATATGAAATATTTTTTTCGTCACAATACTTAATAAATTTATCTTTTGACGACTTTGATAAATCATTTGACATTATTAATAAATATATTTCTTTATTATTTTTTGATTCAGTAAGTCTATTATAACCTTCAATTAATTTTCCAGCTTTTTTGGCAATACTTAAAAATCTTAGGAATCTACTCATTTTCTATTTCTTCCTTCAATTTATTATAAATATCATCATCTATCTGTATTTCAAGATTTCGGCTTAGCCTTCTAGTCTTAAATGCTTTTTCAAGGCAATCAGAATCTTTGCAGATATATGCACCTCTTCCAGATTTTTTGCCTGTTAAATCAACAGATACTTCACCATCAGAATTTTTTACTATTCTGATAAGTTCCTTCTTAGGTTTCATTTCCATACATCCAGTGCACATTCTCAATGGGATTTTTTTTGTTTTCATCAAAATCTCCCCCTTTATTTTTCCAAATCTTCTTCTGATTCAATATTTGAGTCAACATTTGATTCAATATTTTCATCATCATCTATATCAATTAACTGATCATCATCTATAGTTACTTCAGTATTTAATAATTCTTCTTCCTCTTCTTCAAGTTTTTCTTCTTGAGTTTTACTCTTTATATCAATTTTCCAATTTGTAAGTTTTGCTGCAAGTCTTACGTTTTGACCTTCCTTACCTATTGCAAGTGAAAGCTGATTATCATCTACAATTACCTTTGCACTCTTCTCATCTTCATTTGCAATAACATCAAGTACTTTTGCAGGACTTAATGCATTTGATATAAATTCTTTAGGATCTTTACTCCATTTTATTATGTCTATCTTTTCATTCTTTAATTCATCTACTATTCTTTGAACTCTGCTTCCTTTAGGTCCTACACAAGCACCCATTGGATCTACTTCTTCATTATTTGAACAAACTGCAATCTTTGTTCTTGAACCAGCTTCTCTTGAAATACTTTTTATTTCAACTAAACCATTAAATATTTCTGGCACTTCAAGTTCAAAAAGTCTCTTTACAAGACCTGGATGAGTTCTTGATACATGAATCTGAGGACCTTTTGTTCCATTTTTAACTTCTACAATATATAACTTAATTTTTTGATTGAATTTATATTCTTCATTTGGTATCTGTTCATTTGGAACAATAACTCCTTCAAGTTTTCCTAAATTAACAAAAACCATTCCTCTGTCTTTTCTTAAAACTGTTCCTGTTATTATATCAAATTCTTTTTCTTTATATTCATCATATATTATATTTCGTTCTGCTTCTTTTATTTTCTGTGTAATTGTCTGTTTAGCCTGCATTGCAGCAATTCTTCCAAAATTCTTAGGTGTAACTTCAATATCTATAATATCATCTACATCTTTTTTAGGATCAATTGCTTTAGCATCTTCAACTGAGATTTCTGTTACATCATCATATACTTCATCAACAACTGTTTTTTGAGAATAAACATGAATTTCTCCATTGTCTCTGTTCATTGTGACTTTAACATTTTGTGCATTTGAATTTACATTTGCATAATTCTTCTTATAAGCTGCAATTAAAGCATCCTCTATAGTTGTAAAAAGCACGTCCTCGCTTATGCCTTTTTCCTTTACTAATTCTTTAAGTGCACCTATAAATTCTTCATTCATTTTAAACCCTCCTAAGTTATATCTCCCCATCTAAATTTATTGTTTTTATTTTATCTTTAGGTATTTCTATTTTTTCATCTGCATCTACAATGATAATATTGTCTCTAAAATCCTCAAGTTTTCCAGTTATTGTTTTAGTACCATTTATTGCACTTCTTAATATTACTTTTACAAGGCTTCCAATAAATTTTTTTATATGTTCATCAGTAAATAACCTTCTATTAAGTCCTGGAGAAGATACTTCAAGATAATATGATTCACCTATAGGATCTTTTTCATCAAGGATGTCGCTTACCTTTCTTGAAACATTTTCACAATCATTTAGTGATATTGATCTTGCAGAATTATCTATATAAATTCTAAGATAATTTCTACCATCTTCTTTTACATATTCAACATGGTATAATTCATACCCTGAATTTTCGACTATAGGTTTTACAAAGCTTTCTATTTTATCTAATAAAACACTTCTATTCACAATCTCACCATCCTTTTATATTTATTAACATCTAATATATCTAACTTTTTTGTAATAAAAACGCAACTATATAAATTAGTTGCGTTACAAATAGAAAGAGCGGGTAAATATCCCCACTCCTTCTTCATCGCTATTAGCATTAATTCAATTTTAACATATCATAATACATATTACAATACTTTATTTAGAAATTCATGATAATATTTAAAGTTTCTCTATTTCTTTAATAAGTTCATCAACAAGTTCTTTTTCTTTTACTTTTTTTATTATTTTACCCTTTTTGAAAATTATTCCTTCTCCGATTCCACCTGCTATTCCTATATCAGCTTCTTTTGCTTCTCCAGGTCCATTAACAGCGCATCCCATAACAGCAACTTTTATTTCTTTTTTACAATTTTCTAATCTTTTCTCTACTTCGTTTGCAATTTTTATAAGGTTTATTCTCGTTCTTCCACATGTAGGACATGATACAAAAGTTACTCCGCCTTTTCTAAGTCCCAACGATTTTAATATCTCAATTCCTGTTTTTACTTCCAAAACAGGATCACATGTAAGAGATACTCTTATTGTATCTCCTATTCCTTCGGCTAAAAGAGTTCCTATTCCTATACTCGATTTTATTGTTCCTGAAAATTCAGTTCCTGACTCTGTAACTCCTAAATGAAGAGGATAATTACATTTTTTAGATATAAGCCTATATGCATCAATCATCATTTTTACATCTGATGATTTTATTGAAATAACTATATCATAAAAATTAATATCTTCAAGTATTTTTACATGTTTAAGTGCACTTTCAACTAATGCTTCAGAAGTAACTTTTCCATATTTTTCAAGAAGATCTTTTTCAAGAGATCCTGAATTAACACCAATTCTTATAGGAATATTTTTTTCTCTGCATTTGTCAGCTACCTTAATAACTCTTTCTCTATTTCCTATATTACCTGGATTTATTCTAAGAGCAGCCACACCATTTTCAATAGATTTAAGTGCAAGTCTATAATCAAAATGTATGTCTGCAACAACAGGGATTTCAGACTTTTCTGTTATATCTTTTAAAGCATCTGCATCTTCTTCATCTAAAACAGCTACTCTTACTATATCACAGCCTGCATCTTTTAATTCTTTTATCTGTTTTAAAGTGCTTTCTATGTCCTTTGTTCTTGTATTTGTCATAGATTGAACCGATATAGGTGAATCTAATCCAACATTAACACTTTTTACAGTAACTTTTCTTGTCATCTTTCTTTCAATCATTTCAAACACCTCTTCATATCTCTAAAACTTAATTGGAAAAAGAATATCTTTAACCGTTACAATAAGCATAAATGCCATAAGAAGCGCAAATCCTACAGTATTAATAACTCCTACTACTTTATCTGGTACTTTCTTTCCTGATATAAGTTCAATAAGAAGAATTACTGCCCATCCTCCATCTAAGGCAGGGAAAGGTAAAAGATTCATTACTGCAAGGTTAACACTAATAAAACCTGTAAAGAATATCAAATTCCATATACCTGATTTTGCAGTTTCAGCTGACATCTTAACAATTGAAACAGGGCCTCCGACATCAGTCTTTAAACTTAACTTTCCAGTAACTAAAAGTTTAAGACTTTGAAATGTCTGAGATACAAGCGATTTTGTCTGATTAAGACTTTCCGTAAAACTTGTAACTATAGAAGGATTCTGATCCACCTGAAAATAAATTCCAACCATATATAATCCTTCATCTGTCTTCTCTGGTGTAATATTAAATTCTTTCTTTTCTCCATCTCTTATTACTTCAACATTTACATCTTGACCTTTTAAAAGATTTATTCCTGTTGAAATATCTGAGTTTGAAAAAACTTTATGGTCATTTATCTTACTTATTTTATCATTTTCAAGTATTCCAGCTTCCTGTGCTGGAGAATTTGGAACTACATTATCAACAATAGTCTTCCTATATCCAAAGTTATATGTAATTGCCATAAATATCACTATAGCAAGAACATAGTTCATAAATGCACCAGCAAGTATTATGCTTATTCTTCTAAGAGGTGACTTACTTGAAAAACTTCCTTCTTCATCAGATGGCTGATCTTCACCTGTCATCTTTACATATCCTCCAATTGGAAGAAGTCCTATAGCATACGTAGTTTCCTTTCCTTTTATTTTAAAAAGATCAGGTCCCATTCCTATTGAAAATTTTTCTACTTTTACGCCGTTTATTTTAGCTAATGTAAAATGGCCTAGTTCATGTATAAGTATAAGAACTCCAAAAGCTAATATTGCCAAAATTATATACATTTAACTATCCTCCTTAATAATTTTCTCTTACATATTCTTTTACTTCTTTATCAATGTTTACTATATTTTCTATTGTTACCTCTTTATCAGCTTTTGTTTTAAAAGCGTCCAAAGCTTTCTTAACTATATCTGCTATATCTAGAAATGAAATTTTTTCCTTTAAAAACAAATCAACTGCTTCCTCATTTGCACCATTTAATATAGCTGGCATAAGTTTTCCATATTTCCCAGCATATATAGCTAGTTTTAAGCATTTAAATGTATCAAAGTCAGGCTTTTCAAAAGAAAGATCAAATAATTTATAAAAGTCTATTGTATCAGCTATTCTCTTTTTTCTATCACAATAATTAAGAGCATACTGTATAGGAAGCCTCATGTCCTGTGCTCCAAGTTCTGCAATTACCGCACCATCATTATACATAACCATAGAGTGAATAACGCTTTGCTTATGTATTACAACTTCTATATCATCAAATGGACAGTTAAAAAGCCAATGTGCTTCTATTATCTCAAGTCCTTTGTTCATCATTGTGGCTGAATCAACTGAAATTTTTCTTCCCATACTCCAGTTTGGATGATGCACTGTTTCAGACACGCTTACATTTTCTAAATCTTTTTTATTTTTTCCTCTAAATGGTCCACCCGATGCAGTAAGTATTATTTTTTTTACTTCTCTTTTATCATTTCCAAGAAGACATTGATATACTGCACTATGTTCAGAATCAACAGGAATTATTTTAACTCCATATTCTTTAGCCTTTCTCATTACAATTTCTCCTGCAACGACAAGAGTCTCTTTATTTGCAAGTGCAATATCCTTTTTGCTTTCAATAGCTTTAATAGTCGGAACAAGTCCTATCATACCAACAACAGATGTCACTACCATGTCAATTTCATCAAGTGATGCAATTTTATTAATTCCTTCAATTCCGCCTAATACAGATACTTCTTTTTTATTTTTCTGACAGTACTCTTTAATTTTTACACTACTCTTATAATCCATCATTGCAACATATTTTATATCAAATTCATTTATTATATCAATAACTTTCTCACATGACGTATTTGCAGTAATCCCTATTATTTTAATTGTTCCTTCGGATTTTCTTACAACATCAATAGTTTGCTCTCCTATAGACCCTGTAGCTCCTAAAATGGAAATTTTCTTTATCACAAATATCTCCTCATTTCTCTTCAATTGAAAATTATTTCTTTTGCAGCAATACTATATATTGGACCTATTATAATTCCTATCATTCCAAACATATTTATTCCAACATATATTGAGATCAGCATAACAAGAGGATGAATTGATAAGCTACTACTTAAAAGTTTAGCCTCAAGAACTTCACGTACAATTTGAACTAAAATGTAAAGACAGATAAGTCCACCTGCTAAAAAAAATTTCTTCATTACAATATTGTATATTATTATCGGAATAAATACAATTATTGTCCCTACATAAGGAAGTATATCTAATATACCACAAACAATAGAAATCATAAATGCATCAGGCACTCTTAAAATAATAAAACCACATAATATCTCTATCGTAGAAACAAGAACAAGAATAATTTCTACAATAAGCATCTGTTTTACACTTTCTTTTTGTGATTTTATTTTTTTTAAAATATTAAAAGGAATGATTATATCAAACATATCTATTATTTTGCTTCTATCTATTAATATAAAAAATGCTGCAATATTTGCAATAAAATACGCTAGAATTTTTTCTCCTGTTGACAAAGCTCCATTTTTTATATTTTCTCCTCCTATCATTGTAAAGAGGCTCTTAGTATAATCAAAATTGTCAAAAGCAACTTTATCAGCTATAAGTTTAAAATATTTATTAAGTAATTCAATATTAGAAATGTAAATTTTTTTTATTATATTTAAAATTTCATTTCCTAAATATAAAATTATGAGTATTGATATTATATTAATACTTATAATAGATAAAACAGCCGAAATATTTTTATTAATTCCAAGTTTAAAAAAAGTATTATACATTGGACTACATATAATAACTATAATAATCATGAATATAAATGGTTTAAAATATTCTTTTATCATAATTGCCGCAAAAGAAATAATTAAAAATGTCACTATAAGATATATGATTTTATTATATTCCTTCAAAATAAACATTACTCCTCTTTTCATGTTGCATAATAATATATGCTTTAAAAAAGATAATAAAAACTTTTAAATAAAAAAAACGCAAATCTGTATTTAAACAGATTTGCATTTTTTATAAACCTATAATAAATAATAAATAAAAAAATACTACCGCTGCAGAATAAATTATACTGTCAAATCTATCAAGAATTCCCCCATGACCTGGGATTAAGTTACTATAGTCCTTTATTCCTGAATATCTCTTAATTGAGGATGCTACAAGATCTCCAAATTGTCCAAATATTCCACATAAAAATCCTATTATAACGTAATGATACAAAGGCATTATGTTAACTTTTGATTGTACAAATATTCCAAATGCTCCGCAAAAAATCATAGCTCCTAAAAGACCTCCGACAGAACCTTCTATTGTCTTTTTAGGTGAAACTTTTGGGCATAATTTATGCTCTCCAAAATTTTTCCCTGCATAATACGCCGCTGTATCCGAAAGCCATGACCCTATAAATATAAGAAATACAAGATAATTTCCGTATGGCTTTGCATTAACAAGATATACAAAACTAAATAATATTCCTGCATACATAAATCCCAAAATTGTGAGAGAAACATCAACAAATGTAAATTTCAGATTTATTATTGGTATAATCATAAGTAGGAAAAAAGCTAATATAAGTATGTACATCATCTTTTCAAAATCATTTGAAATAATATAATATAATATAAGAAGTAAATACCCTGCTATGCTTATTGGCTTAAAATCAGCCTTTTTTATTGCATTATAAAATTCATACATTCCAAGTAAAGATAATATAAAAACAAATGTCTTTAAAAAAACTCCACCAAGAAATACAAATATAATAAATGGAGCAATCATAAAAGCACCAATATATCTATTATTAGATTTCATTTAAATCACTCCCTTACTTAATTTTTCCAAATCGTCTGTCCCTATTTTGATAATCATAAATTGCACGTCTAAGATCCTCTTCTTTAAAATCAGGCCAATTTATATTCGAATACCATAATTCTGAATAGGCACATTCCCATAATAAGAAATTACTTAATCTCTGTTCTCCTGAAGGTCTTATTATAATATCAGGATCAGGAATATTTTTAGTGTAAAGATATTTAGAAAAAATATCCTCAGTAACTTCTTCATTAAGTTTTCCTGATTTTGCATCTTGAACTATTGAATTTACAGCATTCACAATTTCATTTCGTCCACCATAATTCAAAGCAAGTACTAAATTTATATCTGTATTATCTTTTGTGAGATCCTCAAATTTTTTTATTGCTTTTTGTGCTGCTTCAGGAAGCTTAGTAATATCTCCTATTGTTCTAAGTCTTACTCCATTTTTATAACATTCTTTCATTTCAGAATTTAAATATAAAAGAAGAAGCTTCATTATAGCAGATACTTCCTCTTTGGGTCTAGCCCAATTTTCTGTAGAAAAAGTATAAAGCGTAAGATATTTAACACCTAATTTTTTTGCTTCAATTAAAATTTTCTTTACTGTTTTTACTCCAGCTTTATGTCCAGCAGAACGTGGAAGATTTCTTTTCTTTGCCCATCTTCCATTTCCATCCATTATAATGGCAACATGTTTGGGTATATTGTTAAAATCAAGTTCATGCTCTGTACTTTTTTCTTTAGAGTTAATAAACATTTTTATTTTCTCCTTCTTATCTTTATAAATGCATTAATAAAATAACAATATGGTAATACTTTATATAAGTATTACCATATAACTTAAAAAAATTTCTAAACAGATAAAACTTCTTTTTCTTTAGAAGCAATTACTTCTTCTATTTTCTTAACTATTTTATCTGTAATTTTCTGTACATCATCTTCGCCTTTTTTCATTTCGTCCTCAGACAAATCTAATTCCTTTTTTAAAGCTTTTATCTTATCATTAGCATCTCTTCTTACTGATCTAACAGCAACTTTTGCTTCTTCTCCAGCTTTTTTTACATTTTTAACTAAAGTTTTTCGTGTCTCTTCAGTTAATTCTGGAATTATTAATCTAATTATTGAACCATCATTTGAAGGATTCAAACCTAAATCAGATTTTAATATAGCTTTTTCTATATCTTTCAATAAAGTTTTTTCCCATGGAGCAACAACAAGCACTCTTGGTTCTGGTGCAGATACATTTGCTACCTGAGTTAACGGGCACATATTTCCATAATATTCAACTTGAATTCTATCAAGCATTGTTGGATTTGCTCTTCCAGCTTTCATTGTTTTTAAATCTGATTCCAATACAGAAACAGTTTTATTCATTTTTGTTTCTGCATTTTTTAGAATGTCTTTAATCATACTATTCCTCCTACTTTTTTGTAACTAAAGTTCCAATATTTTCTCCACTAATTACCCTTTTAATATTTCCTGGTTCATCAAGACCAAATACTATAATAGGAATATTATTATCCATGCAAAGAGATGTTGCAGTAGAATCCATTACTTGTAATCCTTGATCTAAAACCGCTATATATGATAGTGTATCATATTTTTTAGCATCTGCATACTTATGTGGATCTTTATCATAAACTCCATCAACTTTTTTAGCAAGAAGAATTGCATCTGCTTCTATTTCAGCTGCTCTTAATGCTGCTGTAGTATCTGTTGAAAAATATGGATTTCCAGTACCAGCTGCAAAAATTACTACTCTTCCTTTTTCTAAATGTCTCATTGCTCTTCTTCTTATAAATGGTTCTGCTACTTCTTTCATCTCTATTGCAGTTTGAACTCTTGTAAGAACTCCAACCTGCTCTAATGAATCTTGAAGAGCTAATGCATTTATACATGTTGCAAGCATTCCCATATAATCAGCAGTTGTTCTGTCCATTCCTTCTCCGCTTCTGCCTCTCCAAATATTTCCGCCACCTACAACTACACCGACTTCTACATTCATGTTAACAAGTTCCTTTATTTCTAAAGCTATTCTTTTTGCTACATTGAAATCAAGTCCAAATCCATTTACACCTGCTAAAGCTTCTCCTGAAAGTTTTAAAATAATTCTTTTGTACTTACAATCTGACATTTAAAATTACCTCCCAAAATGATTTAGATATATCTTTAAAAAAAGAGAACACAAAGTGTCCTCTTTGATTTCAATTATTTTCCCATTTGTTTTCTAACTTCTTCAGCAAAATCTTCTTGAACTTTTTCAATTCCTTCTCCACGTTCATATCTTGCGAATCTGTTAATCTTTATCTCTGTACCAGCTTCTTTTGATTTTTCCTGGACATATTTCTTTATTGTTTTGTCACTGTCCTTAACCCATAACTGATCTTCTAAACAAATTTCCTTTAAATATTTCTTGATTCTTCCCTGAACCATCTTTTCAACTATCTTTTCAGGTTTTCCTTCATTTAATGCTTGAACTTTGTAGATTTCTTTTTCTTTTTCTAAAGCTGCTTGATCTACATCGCTTTCATTTAAACATAAAGGATTAGCAGCTGCTATCTGCATACATACTTCCTTAGCTACTTCGTCAGCTTCTGGGCATTCTTTTGCACATGCAACTTCAAGTAATACTCCAATTCTTCCACCACCATGAATGTAGCTTCTAACAACTCCACTTTCAATTGTGTATTTTACGAATCTTCTAATAGTCATATTTTCACCAAGCTTTGCAATTAAAGCTTTTAATGAAGTTTCGATTGTGTTCTCACTATCAAATTTTTCTTTAAGTAAATCATCAACTGTTGCTACATTTGAATTTACAACTTTTTCAGCTAATTTTTCTGCAAATTCAATGAATTCTGCATTCTCAGATACGAAATCTGTTTCACAGTTAAATTCAACCATAGCTCCTGTCTTTTTGTCATCTGCTATGTATGTTTTTACTAATCCTTCTGCTGCAACTCTTCCAGATTTCTTAGCTGCATCAGCAAGACCTTTTTCTCTTAAAAATTCAATAGCTTTTTCTATATCTCCATCAGTCTTAACTAATGCCTTTTTACAGTCCATCATTTTTGAACCAGTTTTTTCTCTTAATTCTTTAACTAATTGTGCACTTATTGCTACCATTATTTAAATTCCTCCTTGAAAATATAAAATAATTATATTTAGAAAAAGGGTAACTGAAGTGAAACTTCACTTACCCATATATATTAGTTTTAAACTATTCTGCTACTTCTTCGCCCTGTTTTCCTTCTACAATAGCATCTGCCATTTTTGAAGTTATTAATTTTACAGCTCTTATAGCATCATCATTTCCAGGGATAACATAATCAACTTCTTCTGGATCACAGTTAGTATCTACAATAGCAACTACTGGGATTCCAAGTTTCTTAGCTTCTAATATAGCGTTCTTTTCTTTTCTTGGATCTACTATAAACATAGCTCCTATGTTTTCAGCATCTAAGTTTCTAATTCCGCCAAGATTTGCTTGAAGTTTTTCTAATTCAGCCTTAAGCTTAATAACTTCTTTTTTAGGAAGAACATCAAAAGTTCCGTCTTCTTCCATCTTTTCAATCTGAGCCATCTTCTTGATTCTGCTTTCAATTGTTACAAAGTTAGTTAGCATTCCACCTAACCATCTATTGTTAACATAATGCATGCTGCATCTTTTAGCTTCTTCTTCAATAGCTTCCTGAGCTTGTTTCTTAGTTCCTACAAATAATACATCTTTTCCTTCTTCTGCAACTGATTTAACAAAGTTGTAAGCTTCTTCAGCCTTTTTAACAGTTTTCTGAAGATCGATTATATATATTCCATTTCTTTCTGTGAAAATATATGGAGCCATCTTAGGATTCCATCTTCTTGTTTGGTGTCCGAAATGTACACCTGCTTCTAATAATTGTTTCATTGATATTACTGACATTTTAGTACCTCCTTGGTTTTTACCTCCATTATCTTCAGCTTTATATATCGTTTCAATTTGAAACACCACTATATAAATTAGATAATGTGTGAATTTGTTACCGTAGATAGTATATCACATGAATTCCATCATAGCAACAATAATTTATAATTTTTCAGTATTTTCTATTTTATTTTTTTTAATTCATCAATTAGCTTTTCATTAAGAACATGTATATATGTTCCTTTCATCCCAAGAGATCTTGACTCTATTACTCCAGCGCTTTCAAATTTTCGAAGTGCATTTACAATAACACTTCTTGTAATTCCTACTTTATCTGCTATTTTTGAAGCTACAAGAAGTCCTTCGTTTCCATTAAGTTCACTAAATATATGTTCTACAGCTTCTAATTCTGAATAAGAAAGTGTTCCAATTGCAAGTTGAACAACTGCTTTTTTTCTTGCTTCTTCTTCAAGTTCATCTTGCATTGAACGAAGTATTTCCATTCCTACAATTGTAGCACTGTACTCTGCAAGTACAAGGTCATCATCAGTAAATGTCTTTCCAAATCTAGCTAAAATAAGAGTTCCTACTCTTTCTCTACTTCCCATTATCGGAACAATAGTAGATAATTTGTCTAGATTTTTGCAATTTCCTACTTCCTGAAACACACATCTACCTTCATTTAGAGAGTTTGACACTGTATCATTTGTCTTAAGCAAAAGTTCATTATAATCTGATGGAAATTTTTTATCCTGAATTACTTTCTTTTTCATTGCCTCGCATTGAAATCCGTTACCAAAGGCATATCCCAATACTTTTCCTTTTTTACTTATTATATATACATTACATTCCATTACATCACTTAAAAGTGAACATATATCCTGAAATGCTATCGGTTCAGTTCCTGATCTTTGCAATATTTTATTGAGTTTCCTTGTTTTAATCAATAATGATGATGACATGTTCAATCCTCCCTGGTAATCTCTATAAATATCAAATTTTTGAATGTTTATATTCAAAAAATTCAAAATTTTCAAAATGACATCTTAATAAAGTTTACCATATCAAACTGCTCATTTCAACAATATTTTCTAATAGTCGACAAGATGCTATTTTTCTGTTTCTTCTTTAGGCATTTCTTTTTTATAATCACATTCTGAATTTGAGCATTGAACATATTGTCCTTTTGATTTTGAATATTTCATAACCATATATGAACCACATTTAGGACATTTTTCTTTTACAGGCTGATACCAACTTACAAACTTGCATTCTGGATATCCAGAGCAGCCAAAGAATTTCTTACCTCTTCTGCTTCGTTTAACTACAATATTTTTTCCACATTCAGGGCATGGAACATCTAATTTCTCTACAATAGGTTTGGCATTTTTACATTCAGGATATCCTGGACATGCTAAGAAATCTCCATATCTTCCATGTTTTATAACCATAAACCTTCCACATTTTTCACACTTTACATCACTAACTTTATCTTCAATAACTACTTTAGATATTTCTTTTTCTGCTTTATCAATAGCAACTCTAAGTGGAGAATAGAAATCATCAACTATTTTAGTCCAATCTTTACTTCCATGTTCTACATCATCAAGTTTTTCTTCCATATCAGCTGTAAAATCAACATCAACTATCTGTTTAAAATATTGACTAACTATATTATTTACAATTCCTCCAAGTTCAGTTGGAATTAATGTCTTTTTTTCTCTTTCTACATATCTTCTGCTCACTAAAGTTGAAATTGTAGGAACATATGTGCTTGGTCTTCCAATTCCTTTTTCTTCTAAAAGTTTTACAAAAGATGCTTCTGTATATCTTGGAAGCGGTTGAGTAAAATGTTTAGATGCATCTATAGTATCTGAATCTAATTTTTCTCCCTCTTCTATTTGAGGAAGCATCTTTGAATTTTCATCATCTTCTGTCTTATATTCATAAGCTTTCATAAATCCATCAAATGTTACATTACACCCATTTGCTTTAAATTTATAATCGCCATTTAAGATTTCTGCTGACACAGTATCTAAATCACATGATGCCATTTGGCTTGCTATAAATCTATTCCATATAAGTGAATAAAGTTTATACTGTTCAGGTTTAAGATTAGCTTTTGCAATTTGAGGAGTAATTTCTATATAAGTAGGTCTTATTGCTTCATGCGCATCTTGAATATTTTTTTTACTTTTATATATTCTCTCTTTATCTGGAATATATTCTTTTCCATATTCTTTTTCTATAAACTCTTTTGCACTGTTTCGTGCTTCTTCAGATATTCTTACAGAGTCTGTTCTCATATATGTTATAAGACCAACTGTTCCATAGCTTTTTATTTCTACACCTTCATATAAAATCTGTGCTATAGACATTGTTCTTTTTGTCATATAATTAAGTTTTCTATTAGCATCCTGCTGAAGAGTACTTGTTGTAAAAGGTGGAAGTGGATTTCTTGTTTTTTTACCTTTCTTAACAGTTTTTACAATAAAATCATTACTTTTAATATCTTTTAATATTTTTTCTGCTTCATTTTCGGTATTTATATCAATTTTTTTATCTTTATACTTTAAAAGTTTTACTTTAAACTTCTTTGCATGTTTCTTTAATACACAATCTATTGTCCAATATTCTTTTGGAACAAAATCATTAATTTCTTTTTCTCTATCGCATATTAATTTTAGTGCTGCAGACTGAACTCTTCCTGCACTTAGTCCCCATTTTACATTTTTCCATAATATTGGACTTATTTGATAACCAACCAGTCTATCTAAAATTCTACGTGCTTGCTGTGCATCTACAAGACTTAAGTTTATTGTTCTTGGCTTTTTTAATGAACCTTTAACCGCATTTTTTGTTATTTCGTTAAATTCTATTCTACATTTTTCATTATCTGGAATCTTTAAAATATTAGCTAAATGCCATGATATAGCTTCTCCCTCTCTATCAGGGTCGGTTGCGAGATAAACTTTGTCTGATTTTTTTGCTGCCTTTTTTAGTTTAGCAATAAGTTCTCCCTTACCTCGTATTGTTATATATTTAGGAAGATAATTCTTTTCAACATCAACTCCTAAAGTACTCTTAGGAAGATCACGTACATGACCCATGGATGCTTCTACTGTATAATTCTTTCCTAAATATTTACCTATTGTTTTAGCTTTAGCTGGCGATTCAACTATTACAAGTTTTTGACCCATATGAAGAGCTCCATAAATTATGGAGCATTCACCCCCTATTATTTTATATTACGCGGACATAGTAATTACCAGGAAGGCATATAATCTCATTTTTCATCTGCATTTCAAATAAAAGAGCATAGAGTACTCCTGCATCCATTTTTACTTTTCTAACTATTTCATCTACATGAATTGGAGAATTGTTAATAACATTTAATATATTAATTTTATCAACCGATATATTATTAAATGTTTCTTTTATAGATACCGAATCTAACGAAAGTTCATCTTTTATATCTTGAAATTCAGTTAAGACCTGTGCTCCATCCTGTATGAGTTTATTTGAACCTAACGCACCACTATAAAGATATGAGCCAGGTACTATAAAAACAGCTTTTCCTTTTTCCATTGCATACCTTGCTGTAATAAGCGCTCCACTCTTTTTTGCTGCTTCAGCTACAATTAAACATTTACTTAATCCACTAATTATTCTGTTGCGTCTTGGAAAATTATATTTATTTGGCATTGTTCCGGGAAGAAATTCAGAAACCAAAAGACCAGTTTCTGATATTTTATCAAACATTTTTAAATTTTCCCTAGGATATGCTATATCTATCCCACATCCCAATATACAAATATTTTTTCCATCACATTTTAAAGCCTGTTTATGTGCAATTGAATCAATTCCTCTTGCACCACCGCTTATAAGCGTTATATTATTAGTAATAAGTTCATTTGTCAAGAGTTTTGTTACTGCGATTCCATATTTTGAGCAATTTCTAGAGCCTACAATCCCAACACATTTGTCAAAAATCGTATTAATATTTCCTTTATAAAATAATATGTATGGCATTTGTGAAATATTGCTCAATCTTTCTCTATATCTAGAATCACAGCATGTTATGTATGATATCTTTTCATTACATATTTTTCTTTCAAGAGCTGAAATATCTCTTATAATACTTTCTTTATTAAAATTTTCAAACTTTTTTTTCAAGATATTATTTTTATTTATTATTTCTTCAAAATTTAAATATACATTTTCAGGACTTTTATATTCGTCTAACAATTTCAATTTTCTACTGTTAGTAATCTCTAAAATTGCAAACCATAATTCATAATTCATAATCTTTCACCCTATATAACATCTCCATTAATATTTTTTCTATACTGAATTGCTTCTATTATGTGCATATCTTTTATATCGTTTTCATTTTCTATATCAGCTATAGTTCTTGCAAGTTTAATAACTTTTCCAAATCCTCTTATGGAAACACCAGATGTATTATAATAATATTCAAGGATATCTTTACACTTTTTATTTATCCTGCATATATCAAATATTTCTTTTCCTTTTACATCAGAATTAAGTTTATATATTGTTCCTTTATATCTTTCTTTCTGCATTCTTCGCGCATTTCTAACTTTTTCTTTCATATCTTTAGAACTTATATTTTCTTTATCAATATTTTTTAGTTCTTCATATTTAAGCTTAGGTACATGATTCATTATATCAATTCTATCAAGAAGAGCATCTGATATTTTTCTTAAATACTTTCTGCTTATATTTGCATATGTATAACTACTTTTCTCCATGTCAATATCTTTATGTTCTGACGGATTAAATGCACCTACAAGTAAAAAATCAGCTGGCATTTTATACGATCTATTCCTTCTTATAATATTTATAGATTTCTCCTCTAATGGTTCTAAAAGCGCTTCTAAAGTTTCTTTTTTAAATTCAAGAAATTCATCAAGAAATAGTACACCTTTATGAGCCAAAGTAATCTCTCCAGGTTTTACATCCTTGCCTCCTCCTATTAACCCCATATTAGTTATTGTATGATGAGGAGATCTAAACGGTGGATACGAAAACTGAGATTCTTTTGTCATTCCTATTATGCTATATATCTTTATAACATCTAATTTTTCTTCATATGTAAGTTCAGGCATAATAGTTGGAATAGCTTTTGCAAGCATTGTCTTGCCACATCCGGGTTCTCCATATAAAATAATATTATGTCCACCACTCACTGCTATTTCAATAGCTCTTTTTGAAGAATAGTGACCTATTATATTTTCAAACCTTAAAGCATCTAAAAAATCCTTCTTTTCTGTTTTCTCTTTCTTTTCATATGGAAGAACATCATTATATGTTATAAATGAAATAACTTCTTTAAGAGTTTCAAATGGATAATATATTCCTCTATTAATAAAATCCACTTCATCAATATTATCTATTGGAAAGATTATTTTATTTATATCCTTTTCTATTGATTTTACTATTATAGGAACAACTCCACTAACTCTGTTTATCTTACCAAATAAAGAAAGCTCACCTAAAATTACAAAATCATCAAGATTTTTCTTTTCTATCTGATTTGATTCCATAAGTATCCCGATTGCTATAGGAAGATCAAGAAGTGTTCCTATCTTTTTTACATCTGCAGGAGCAAGATTTATCGTAATTCTCCCAAGAGGAAATTTATATCCTGAATTTTTTATTGCAGAACGCACCCTCTCTTTTGCTTCCTTTATAGATACATCAGGCAAACCAACAATCTGAAACTGAGGCATACCTTTACATATATCTATCTCAACATCTACAAGGACTCCATCTAAAGCAGTGTGAGTCCCACTTATTATCTTTGTTGCCATATATACATCACCCATTTTAATTTTTACCATATTTATTTTTTATAAACATACGATGTTTATTTTTTTATTTTATGTTAAAAATCAAGAAGGGAGGATTTTATAATGAAATATTTAAATAGAGCTATAGGTTCATTCTGTGAAGATATATGCTGCAATTATCTTAAAAATAATAAATATAAAATATTAGATAGAAATTTTAGAAATAGACTTGGAGAACTTGATATTATATGTTTAGACAATAGAACTATTGTCATAATAGAAGTGAAAGGACGTTTTTCTTTAAATTATGGAACACCTTTAGAAGCTGTAAATTATAATAAAAGAAATATTATTATAAAACTTACAAAATATTATTTATATAAAAAACAAATCTCAGATATGAATATAAGATTTGACATCATTGAAGTTTATCTTAATAACAAAAAATCTAAATACACCATAAATCATATAAAAGATGCATTTAGATTATATTAATTTTAGATATCTTCACATATTTTTTTTAAAAAGCTTTTTCTGTGGATATCAGAAAGACCATATTTCTTTATAGCTTCTATATGCTCTTTAGTTCCATATCCAGCATTATGCTCAAAATGATAGTATTTATATGCAAGTGCATACTTTTCCATAAGGTTATCTCTATAAACCTTAGCTACAATTGATGCTGCAGCTATAGAAGCACTTTTAGTATCTCCTTTTATTACATATTTATTTAATAATTTTATATTTCTTACTGGATATCCATCTGATAAAACCATATCAGGTATCTTTTTAAGACCATCTATAGAATCAAGAAACACTTTATTATTTGCATATGCTATACCTTTTTTGTCTATGTCTTTCGCTGAGACCTCTGCTATTGAATAAGAAACTGCTTTTTCTTTTATAATTGCAGATAATTTTTCTCTTTTCTTTTTCGAAAGTTTTTTAGAATCATTTAAACCTAAAATAAGTTCATCATCACAAATATTAAGGTCTAATATAACAGAGCATGCAACTATAGGGCCTGCAAGTGGGCCTCTTCCGACTTCATCAACACCTGCTATAAAATTGTAATTTCCAGAACTTTTATCAAAATTATACATAGTTTTAACACGCTGCACTTCATGTTTTTTCTTTTCTATCATCTTTTCAATTTTTAGTGCAATATTATTCACACTTTTTCTTTTATCTTTTTTTAATTCTTCTATAAAATTATCCAAATCATATTCTAAAAAAAGATCATTTAAGTCTTTATCTTTTATAAGATTTGAAATCTCGTGTGCTTTCATTTTTTTAATTAAATTTAAATCAAAACTCATTTTTTATTAGGAACTTCAAACGAAATCTTTCCTATCTTTCCTCCTCTAAACTCATCAAGAAGTGAATTTGCAATTCTATTATAATCAATTTCTCCACCTTTTATTAATGCTCCTCTTTTCTTAGCCATAGCATTTAAAGTGTCAAGTGGATTCTCAAATATTTCATCTAATTTATATCTTGCCTTAAGTATTTCAGGATAATCTTTTTGAAGTTTTTCTACAAGTTTAAGTGCAAGATATTCGTTATCCATTACCTCATCTTTTATAGCACCTGTAAATGCTAAATTAAGAGCTGTTTTATCATCCTGTAGTTTTGGCCATAATACACCTGGAGTATCTAAAAGTTCAATCTGAGCTTTAGTCCTTATCCATTGCTTGCTTTTAGTAACTCCTGGCTTATTACCTGTCTTTGCTGTACTATTTCTTGCAATCTTATTTATAAATGTTGATTTTCCTACATTAGGTATTCCAACAACCATAGCTCTTATTGTATAACTTTTTATTCCTTTTCTTTCAAGGCTTTCATATTTTTCTTTTAAAAGTTTCATAAGTGCTGGTTTTATTGAATTTATCCCACTTCCGTTTAATGAATTTGCTTCAATTGCCATTACTCCATCATTAGTAAGATACTCAATCCATTTTTTAGTTATATTTCTATCACTTAAATCGCTTTTATTCAAAATAATAAGGCGTTTTTTATCTTTTAATATTTTATCTATATCAGGATTTTTAGAACTCTCTGGTATTCTAGCATCTCTTATTTCAATTACTGCGTCAACCAATTTCAAATTTTCTCTTATTTCTCTCTGAGTTTTTCTCATATGCCCAGGAAACCAGTTTATTGCCATAAAATATTCCTCCTACATTTCATACTTTATAAAATCGAGTAGGAGCTAAATAATTATTTTATTTAGCGTCCTCTCACACCACCGTACGTACCGTTCGGTATACGGCGGTTCATCAGAAATTAATGTATCATTTGATATGTTTGTGTTAGACTAATAAATCCTAGAGATTCTAGGTATTTATTATTTAGAGAGTTGTTTAGTATAGGGCTTTTGGAGATTCTCCAATAGCCTTTTCTTGTATTTGCATATTCCCATGCTTTGTATTTATTGATTCCTAGTTTAGCTAAATTTCTTTGTTTAGTGCTAATCTTCTTCCATTGTTTCCATATGCAAGCTCTTAGTCTTCTTCTAATCCATTTGTCTAGTTCTACTAGCTTTCCGCGAGCGTTAGCAATTCCATAATAATTAATCCACCCTCTTGTGATTTGATTTAATTTTAATAGTCTGTATTCCATGCTAATTCCTTTATTTCTATTAGTATAGAATTTGACCTTCTCCTTAAATCTCTTTAGGGATTTCTCATGGATTCTTATTTCTGCTCCGCTTCTCGAAAAGTAAAACGAAAATCCTAAAAATTTTCGTTTAGATACAAAGTCTACTGCACTTTTATCCTTATTTACTTTAAGCTTTAAATTATTTTCAATTATATTTGTCATAGATTTCATTACTCTAAGTCCTGCTCTTTTACTTTTGACATATACATTATTATCATCTGCATATCTGCAAAATTTGTGACCTCGTCTTTCAAGTTCTTTATCTAATTCATCTAACATTATATTAGCTAATAATGGACTTAACGGACCACCTTGCGGTGTTCCTTCTTCACTTGTTACTGAAACCCCATTAATGAGAATTCCGCTTTTGAGGTATTTTCTTATTAATGCTAACAATCTTTTGTCTTGTATCTTCTTTTCAAGTTTACTCATAAGAATATCATGATTAACTTTATCAAAGAATTTCTCTAAATCCATATCTACAACCCATCTATTTCCTTGATTTATATATTGTTTTGATTTTGTTATAGCATCCTTTGCTCCTCTACGAGGACGGAATCCGAAACTATTTTCAGAAAATAAAGGTTCATATATTTTAGATAAAACTTGAGCAATAGCCTGTTGAATCAATCTATCTTGTACAGTTGGTATCCCTAATAATCTAATTCCACCATCTGGCTTGGATATTTCTTTTCTCCTTACAGGTGATGGGTTATATCTATTTTCTAGTAGTTTAGCTTTAATTGTTTCCCAGTGTTTCTTGATATGCTCACGAAGTTCATCGGTCTTCATTCCATCGACACCATGGCTACCTTTATTGCTAATTACTCTTTTAAGTGCTGAAAGCATATTATTTCTTTCTAGAACTTCTTCAAGTAATCTACTAGTATCAAATGCTCCATCGTTTACGCTTTCTCTATTTGGTAAAACCATAGGATTGCTCGGCACCTTTGATTTACCTTGAAGTTCCACTTCTACTTCCATCAATTGGTCTCTATATTGAGTTTTCTGCTTTCTTTGCAATTTCTTTGATTTATCCAAAGTTGTAAACCTCCTAACGTTCAGTCCTTCATCCGCTATCGCGATTAGCGGAGTTACTATGACTTCTGCTGACTTCTGATAGTTCAGCTATATATCACTATATAGGTTGTACCTAGAAACTTAATTTCTTTAGGCACTTATCTATCAGACCTCCCCAGGTAAGAACACGTACTTTCACCTCATCTATCTGCCACATTTACTCTTTCCGTTTCGGATAGTTATTGGGCTTTACTTTGTATAGCAAGTTCACCCACGGAATTGAGCCTCAGATGTGGTTCGTATTCCTCAGACCAAGGCTTTGCCGCCGACTTCCTTCAGATTCCACCTTGCGATGGACACCCTTGTCTTAAGCTAATGGTTGGCACTATCAGCCCCCATTACGGACTTTCACCGATTAGCACGTGCCCATGCTGGGCACACTATATAAAAAAAAGGACTTTTAAAAAGTCCCCCTTTTTTTGCTACTATCTAGTTAATAATTCTTTAACCTTTGCAGCCTTACCAACTCTGTCTCTTAAGTAGTAAAGTTTAGATCTTCTAACTTTTCCTCTTCTAGAGATTTCAATCTTATCGATTATTGGTGCATTCATTGGGAATGTTCTTTCAACTCCACATCCGTAAGCAACTCTTCTTACAGTAAATGTTTCTCTTAATCCACCATTTTGTTTCTTAATTACTGTTCCTTCGAACATCTGGATTCTTTCTTTTCCACCTTCTTGAATTTTAACGTAGACTTTAACATTATCTCCTACTCTAAATTCAGGTAAATCTGTTCTTAATTGTTCAGCTTCAATAGCTTTTATTATTTCGTTCATGTGCATTCCCTCCTTAACGATAATTTGACGTTCTTAACATATAAAAAATGACAGAGGACCGCCCGTACTAGCACAAAGTTAATAATAACATATTATCTTTACTTTTTCAACATAATTTATATTTTTTTATCTTTTAAAATCTTTAAATCTTCTTTTGTCAATTTAATTTTCTCATACATATCTTTTCTTTTTTCTTTAGTAATAAGAATTGCCTTTTTTCTTCTCCATTTTCGTATATTTTCATGATGCCCTGATAAAAGAACATCTGGTACACTTTCTCCTTCAAAAATTTCAGGTCTTGTATACTGAGGATATTCCAAAAGGCCATTATAAAATGATTCTTCTTTAAAGCTTTCTTCTTTATTTAAAACTCCAGGTATCATTCTAAGCATAGAATCTATTATAGGAATAGCTGCCATTTCTCCACCTGTTAAAACAAAATCTCCAAGTGAAATTTCTTCATCTATATATTTAAAAGCTCTCTCGTCTATTCCTTCATAATGCCCACATAAAAATATAAGTTCTTTTTCTTTTGAAAGTTCTATAGCTTTTTTTTGTGTGAACTTTTTACCTTTAGGTCCTAAGAAAATAACTTTTCCAGAATTATTTTCTTTAGCTTTTTTTATAGCTGATACTATAGGCTGTGCTGCCATAACCATTCCATGACCTCCGCCATATGGATAGTCATCAACTTTTCTATGTTTATCCTCTGTATAATCTCTTATATCTATTAAATCAAATGAAACTATATTATTTTTTACAGCTCTACCAATTATGCTAACATCAAATAGAGAAAACATTTCAGGAAATAATGTAAGAATGCTAATCTTCATCCTGCCAGCTCCTTACATTAGCAATTAGAATCTTTTTATTTTTTATATCTACATCAAGAACTATATCGTTAAGAACTGGTATAAGAAGTTCTTTTGGCTCTTTAATCCAATATACATCATTATTACGTGTCTTTATAACATCAAAAACTTTTCCTAAATTATTAGAATCTTCATCGTACACATAACACTCTTTTATATCTGATATGTAATATGTATTTTCTGGAAGAGTTTTCTCATCTTTTCTCATAATTTCAACGTATTTTTGTTTTAATAATTCAGCATCATTCATAGTATGAATTTCTTCGAATTTTATAATAACCATATTTTTATGAATTCTTACTGATTCCACATTCATTTTTTTTCCTGATACTAAAAGAGTTTTTTGCTCCTTAAACTGATCAAGATTATCTGTATATGGATATACTTTTACTTCGCCTTTTATACCATGAGTATTAACTATTTTCCCAATTTTAAATGTATCATTCAAGAGTATCCCACCTCTTCTCATATATTTAAAAAGAGTTAGGAAAACCTAACTCTTAATATTAAACAATTTCTACAACTACTCGTTCATTTTGTTTAATTGCTGCAGCCATAACTACTTTTCTGATAGCTTTTGCTATCCTTCCATGTTTTCCGATAACCTTACCCATATCATCTTTAGCTACCTTCAATTCAAGGACAATAGACTGCTCGCTTTTTATTTCGTTAACAGTAACTTCTTCTGGGCTGTCAACAAGAGCTTTAGCTATAACTAAAACTAATTCTTTCATAAAGTTTCTATAATGAATTAATATTCATTATAGAATTCACCTCCAAACATTACTTAGTAATACCGGCGTTAGTGAAAAGTCTCTTTACAACATTAGTAGGCTGTGCTCCATTATTTAACCATTCGTTAACTTTTTCTTCGTTAACTTTAACTTCAACTGGTGAAGTTAAAGGATTATAATATCCTATTTCTTCGATAAATTTACCATCTCTTGGGCTTCTTGAATCTGCTACAACAACTCTATAGAAAGGTGCCTTTTTAGAACCCATTCTTCTTAATCTAATTTTTACTGCCATTTAATATTCGCTCCTTTAAATTTAAATTATTATATTAAAAAGGTAGTTTATTAAACAAACCTTTTTTAGCCTGTTTCTGAAAATTTTTCATCATTTTCATGTTTTTCTTCATTGCATCATACATCTTCATGACTTTATTTACATCTTGAAGTGTTACTCCTGAACCATCTGCAATTCTTTTCTTTCTTGATGGAGATTTTGAAATTAAAACCGGATTTCTTCTTTCTTTGATTGTCATAGATTGAACTATAACTTTTATTTTTGAAAGTTCTTTCTGACCCTTATCAAAATCATTATCACTAATTTTTAAAGAATTGGCTCCTGGAAGCATTTCCATAAGCTTATTTAAAGGTCCAAGTTTATTCATCTGTTCAACTGCTAAAAGATAATCCTCAAAGTTAAATTCAGACGATATCATTCTCTTACTTAAATTCTTTGCCTCTTCTTGATCAATATTCTCCTGAGCCTTTTCAATTAGCGAAAGAACATCTCCCATTCCAAGAATTCTTGAAGCCATTCTATCTGGATGAAATGTTTCAAAATCATTCATTTTCTCGCCTACACCAATAAACTTTATAGGCTTTTGTGTGATTGATTTTATTGAAAGTGCAGCTCCTCCTCTTGTGTCACCATCAAGCTTTGTTAAAATAATACCTGTGACATCAAGATCATTATTAAAATTCTGAGCAACATTTACAGCATCCTGTCCTGTCATAGAATCAACAACAAGAAGAGTTTCTGAAGGTTTGACTTCTTGTTTTATGTTCTTTAATTCCTGCATAAGTTCTTCATCAATATGAAGTCTTCCTGCAGTATCTATAATTATTATATTATTACCATTATCTTTTGCGTGATTTATTGACGCTTTTGCTATATCAACTGGATTTACCTTATCCCCCATTGAGAATACTGGTATATCAATCTGTTTTCCAACTACTTGAAGCTGTTTTATAGCAGCCGGTCTATATACATCGCAGGCAACTAAAAGTGGTTTCTTATTATCTTTTCTAAGCTTTAATGCAAGCTTACCACACATTGTTGTTTTTCCTGCACCTTGAAGTCCCACAAGCATAATAACTGTAAGTCCTGAACTATCAAACTCAAGTTTACTTTCTTTGCCACCCATAAGCTCTGTAAGTTCTTCATTTACTATTTTTATTACCTGTTGACCTGGTGTAAGGCTTTCTAATACTTTATCTCCTACACATTTTTCACTTATGCTTGAAATAAAATTTTTTACGACCTTATAATTTACATCTGCTTCTAAAAGTGCAAGCTTTACTTCTCTCATTGCATCTTTTATATCTTTTTCTTGAAGTTTCCCTTTTCCACGCAGTTTTTTAAAAGTCTCCTGCAACTTTTCTCCTAATCCTTCAAAAGCCATTATAAATTTCCCTCCTTACAAATTCTCCAGTCTATCCTTATATATTTTTAAATCTGAATCTTCAATAATAGGATACTTTTCTTTGAGTTCTACTAAAAAATTCATAACATTTTCTTTTCTTTTAAAATTCTTATGAAGCAGATTTAACTTTTCCTCATAAGAAAGAAGTTGTTTATAACATCTTTTTATCAGGTCGAAAATGGCCTGACGACTGGTCTTATTAATTTCTGCTATCTCTGAAAAAGATAAATCCTCATTATAATATAAGTCCATTGTATCTTTTTGTTTCTTTGTCAAAAGCTTCCCATAATAATCCATGAGCAAAGAAATTTCAACTCTTTCGTCCATTAAATCACCTTACCACATATCGAATTTTAACAGATATATTTTACTCTGTCAAGTATTTTTACTTAACACATTATTAAAATAGTGCCTTCGCAAAACTTTCAGCATCAAAATCTTGAAGATCATCAATTCCTTCACCTACACCAATATATTTTACTGGTATATTAAGACTTTGATGAATTGAAATAACAACTCCTCCTTTTGCAGTACCATCAAGCTTTGTAAGAATTATTCCATCTATCTTACACACCTTCATAAACTCTTTTGCTTGACTTATAGCATTTTGACCTGTTGTTGCATCCAAAACTAGAAGTGTTTCCTTTTCTGCATCAGGATATTCTCTTTCAATTACTCTGCTAATTTTAGATAATTCATTCATAAGATTTTTCTTATTATGAAGTCTTCCTGCTGTATCGCAAATAAGATAATCTGCATTTCTTGCCTTTGCAGCTGATACAGCATCATAAACTACAGCTGCAGGATCAGATCCTTCCTCATGTTTTATTAGATCTGTATTAGATCTTTTAGCCCATACCTCAAGCTGATCTATTGCCGCTGCTCTAAATGTATCTGCCGCTGCAAGAATTACTTTCTTACCTTCTTCTTTATATTTATTTGAAAGCTTACCTATTGAAGTAGTCTTTCCTGCTCCATTTACTCCAACTACAAGTATAACTTTTTTATTATCTGTTTTTAAAGTGCCTGAATCTATTGTCATCATATCTGTTATTATTTTCTTTAATTCAGGTTTTACCATACTTACATCATTTATTTTTTCTTTTCTTATTCTTTCTTTAAGTTTATCAATTATTTCTACTGTGGTATCCATTCCAATATCTGAAGTTATAAGTATCTCTTCAAGCTCATCGTATAAATCATCATCTATTGCTATTGCAATATTAAGAGCTTGATTTATTTTATCAGTAAAATTATCTCTTGTTTTTGTTAGTCCATTCTTTAATTTATCAAATAAATTCTTAAACATATTTATCCTCCATAATTAATATTTTGATATATCCACAGAGACAACTTTTGATATTCCTTTTTCCTGCATAGTTACTCCGTAAATTATATCTCCTGCTTCCATTGTACCTTTTCTATGTGTTATAACTATAAACTGAGTGTTTTCTGAAAATTTCTTTAAAAATTCCGCATATTTATAGACATTTGCATCATCAAGTGCGGCCTCAATTTCATCTAATATGCAAAAAGGTGTTGGTTTCATTTTCAAAATTGCAAATACAAGTGCAATAGCCGATAAAACTTTTTCCCCTCCAGACATTAAATTTATGTTCTGAAGTTTTTTGCCTGGCGGCTCAACATTTATATTTATATCACATGAAAGTTCATCGCCCTGCCCTAAAATAAGTTCAGCGCTTCCACCTTTAAAAAGTTCTATAAATGTTTCATTAAAGTTTCTATTTAATATTTTAAAATTAGCCTTAAACATTTTTTTCATAGTTGATGTCATTTCATCAATAACTTTAATAAGTTCCATTTTTGCTTTCAAAAGATCATCTGATTGATTTTTCATAAATTCATATTTTTCTTTTATTTCATCATATTCTGATATAGAAGAAAGATTAACAGTGCCTAACTTATTTATCTTAATCTTTAATGAAGAAATCTCACTTTCTATTTTGCTCTCGTCTGTTATATTTTCTGCTATATCAGATGCTTCCTTAAATGTGAGCTTAAGATCTTCATTAAGTTTCTTATATATATGTTCTTTTTCTGTTTCTTTCTTAGCTTTTATTATTTCATTTTTATTTATAATTTCAGAAAGTTTATCAGACTTATAACTTATTTCTGACATCTGTTCATCTTTCTCTTGGAATTCTTCTTTAAGCTTTGCTTTCTTTATCTCATTTTCTCTAAATAAATCATCATATTTTTCAATTTCTTTATCTGCATTTTCAATGAATATTTCACTTTCTTTTATGAGTTTATTAATATTTTCAATCTCATTTTTACTAAAGTTAAGTTCATCTGATGATTTTTCTAAATTTATATAAAGCTCAGTTAAATCATTTTCTGTTCTTATGATTCCATTATTCTTTGACTGTAATAACTCATCTGTTTTAGCTTTTTCTATTCTAAGATCAGTTATTTTATTCTCATTTTCTTTTATATCTTTTTCCTTATTTTCAATTTGCTCATTTACCAAATTAACTTCATCTAAGTTCGTAATATTTTCAGATTCAAGATCTTTAATTATTTCATTTTTCTTTTTAAGTTCAGATTCAAACTCTTCTTTTTTATTACGTACTTTTTTTATGTCAAATAGTAATTTATTTAAATTTTCTTTAAGCTTTTCATTGTAATTTTTTATTCCCTGCATTTCAGATTGTTTTTTTGTAAATTTTATGCTTATTTTATGAATTTCATCTCTTATATCTAAAATACAATCATCCTGATCTTTAATCTCAATCTGCTTATTTTTAATTTCTTCACTTATTTCAGATACTTTGTCTTTTAAATTTACAATATTTTTATCAAGTTCTTCTATTTCTCTTTTTCGTCCTAAAACATTTAATTTCTGTCCTCTTATACTTCCTCCTGTTAACGCTCCTCCTCTTCTTATTACCTCTCCATCTAATGTAACCATATTAAATCTATAGCCACACATTTTTGCAATTTTGAGTGCTGAATCCATATCACGTATAACAAGAGTTTTTCCCAAAATATAATCCATTATATTTCTATATTTAGGATCAAATGATATTATGTCACTTGCAATTCCTATATAGCCATCTTGAATTTTTATATTATCATTAACAGAAATTTTATAACTTTTTATTGTGTTTATTGGTAAAAACGTTGCTCTTCCAAGACGATTTCTTTTTAAATATTCTATAAGTACTTTTGCTGTGTTTTCATTATCAGTAACAATGTTTGACATAGACTGGCCAAGTGCTATTTCAATAGCAGTTTCATATTTTTCATCTGCTTTAAATATAGATCCTACAAGATTTATACTTTTTCTATCTACTATATGTTTTCTATCAACAGCTTCCATAAGACTTTTTGCTGATCTTGCATATCCCTCATAATGCTTTTCTAAATTAATTAAAATATCTTTATTTGTTTTTGATTTTGTAAGATCATCTGATATTTTTCTAAAAGTTTTTTCGATATTTATAAGGTTAGCCTTAGATTCAGAAATTTCTTTTTTCTTTTGATTCATTAATTTCTGATTTTCATTAATATTTTTATCCATTTCTTCACTTAAAGTAGCAAGCTCATTATAAGTTCCTCTATTAATAGAAATATTATTTTTTACAGATTCTATTGATGATGATAATTCAGAAATTTTTTCTTCATTTACTTTTATGCTATTTTCTATAAAAAGTATACCATTTTTTATATCTGAATTTTTCTTTATAAAGTCAAACTGATTACTTTTTAATAAATCTAATTTTTGCTTTAATTTTTCATATTCTTTTTCTTTAATGTCTTTTTTATCTTTAACGCTTTTAATTTTTTCATCAACTAAAAACTGATTTTTCTTTATTTCATTTAAAGCTTCATTTAATTTTTCTTTCTGCTTTAAAAGTTCTTCTTTCTTTAATTTATAATTTTCCTGTTCATTTTCATTTTTTATTATTTTCTCATTACTATTTTTTATTCTTTCATTATAAATTTCAATATTATTTTTTGATTCAGTAATCTTATCTCTTAGATTATAATATTTCTCTTTTTTATCTATATTATTTTTTTCAAGTTCATTTGTTTTCTCTTCTAATTCCTTAAGATACTGTTTTTTATTTAAATATACTTCTTTTAATTTAGAAGATTCTAAATACTTTTCTTGAAGTTTATCATCAAATGATTTAATTTCATTTTCCATGATACTAATCTTATGAACAGTAATTGATATTTCCCTATTTTTAAGTTCATTTGAAAGTTCATTAAATTTTAGTGCTTTTTCTTTTTCTATCCTTAATGGCTCAAGTCTTTCTTCATATGTTGACATTATATCATTTATTCTAATAATATTTTCGTCAGTATTTGAAAGCTTTTTTTCTGCTTCTTCTTTTCTATTTTTATATTTTACTATACCTGCAGCTTCTTCTAAAAGTGCTCTCTTATCCTCTTTTTTTCCACTTAAAATTGCTTCTATCTTTCCCTGACCTATAAGAGAATAACCTTCTTTACCTATACCAGTATCTAAAAACAAATCAGTAACATCTTTAAGTCTACATTTTAGATTATTAATCAAGTATTCCGATTCGCCTGATCTATATATTCTTCTTGATACAGTAACTTCATTATATTCAGTATCTAATTTTCCATCACTATTATCAAGTGTTAAAGATACTTGAGCAAGTCCAACTGGTTTTCTAAACTGAGTTCCAGAGAAGATCACATCTTCCATCTTCCCCCCTCTTAAAACCTTTACGCTCTGCTCTCCAAGCACCCATCTTACCGCATCTGAAATATTACTTTTTCCACTTCCATTAGGTCCTACAACTGCTGTAACACCTTTTTTAAACTTTAATTCAGTTTTATCAGCAAACGATTTAAAGCCTCTTATTTCCAAGGATTTTAAAAACAATTCCTTCACTCCTTACTTAAAATATTAATGATGGAAGAAATCCTATAACAAAAATAATAACCATAAAAATCGCCAATGCTACTGTCATATTAGTTCTTGTCTTCTTTTTCATAAAATAACACTCCTTAATATACATATTTTATAGTAAAGTAGAATAAATATCAATAATTCTTATTATATAATATTAGCGAGAGAAACTATATCCCCCGCTAATAATTTATTATACCTGTTTTTAAATTTTCAAAAATTACTTTTATACTACCTTTTAAAATATTGCTGTCTTGAACTACATTAATATTTTTAAATTTCTGTTTTACATCTAAAAAATATTTTTTCTTATCAGCATAAAGCTTGCTTATATCTTTAGGATTAATAATAATCTTTATTATATTTTCATTCTCTCCTATTTCAAGAATTTTATCTTTTATAATTGAACTAAGTACGAGTTCTCTAAACGCTGGATGAAACGGTCCTGCAACAACATCAGCATTTGAATTTATATTTTCTGTAGGTTGAAGTCCTATTCTTATTACATTTATATCATTTTGCACATATATTTTATACATCTCTTTAGCTATAAACACAGCTTGATCTAATGAATAAGGTGAATATTTCTTTTGTAAATACATCTTTTCCATAGGAGTATTCTTTACAACAAGTGCAGGATATATCCTAACTATATCAGGCTTCATAATAACTGATTTATTAACTGTCATTATGTCTTTTTCAAATGTATCACATGGAAGTCCCGGCATAATTTGATGCCCTAATATAAAGCCATATTTTTTTATAAGAGCAGATGCTTCTTCAACTTGTTCTTTTGTATGACCTCTACCGGCTTTTAATAATATATTATTATCAAGTGACTGAACTCCAAGTTCTATAATATCTACACCATATTCTTTTAGATATGTAAGTATATGATCATTTATATAATCTGGTCTTGTAGAAAGCCTTATATTATCTATAAGCTTTCTATCTTTATATGATTTTGCAACTTCTAAAAGTTCTCTTTGCTTTTTTTCTTCAATTCCTGTAAATGTACCTCCAAAGAAAGAAACTTCAACTGTAGCACTTTTACTCGGAATTGTTCTTAAATACTCATCTATTACATTTTGAGTTTTAGATGCTGTAACAATATCATCTGTTCCTGTTATTGTATTTTGATCACAAAAAACACATTTATGAGGGCATCCTTGCATAGGCACAAATATAGGAATTATATAATAATTTTTGCTCATTTATTTTTCCTCAAACTTTTTTAATGCTAATTTAGCTGCATTTTGTTCAGACTCTTTTTTACTATATCCGCTTCCATCACTTATAGCCTTTCCATCAATGCTTACCTGCGTATAAAATTTTCTTCTATGAGGTGGTCCTTCAAATCTTGTCACAGTATATTCTATAGAAGCCTCACCTTTTTTCTGGATGAGCTCCTGAAGTTTTGTCTTGAAATCTAAAATTATTTCATTATTAACTGCTTTTTTAACTATTTCCTTAAAATGAAGAAGAATAAAGTCAAAAGCAAATGCCATTCCTTTATCAAGATATACAGCTGCAATAACAGCTTCCATTGCATCAGCTTGGATAGATACTCTTTCTCTTCCTCCAGTTAATTCTTCACCTTTACTCATTCTTATATATTGACCAAGACTAAGTTTTTTCGCTATTTCATATAATGAATTCTCACATACTATGAGACTTCTTAATTTAGTAAGTTCTCCTTCACTCTTTTCCTTGAAGTTATTGAACAAATATTCTGTAATACATAACTGTAAAACTGCATCTCCTAGGAATTCTAATCTCTCATTATATTTTGCATCTTGAAACTGATTTCCAAAAGAACTATGAGTTAAAGCAGTTTTTATAAGTGTATTATTATTAAACTTAACCCCTAGATTTCTTTCTATCTCATTAATTGTAAATTTATCCATAACAAACTCCTTCAAGTTTATTCTTCAATCTGCTCATAAAAAAGCAACAGATTCAAGAATAAACTAGTAAAATTAAATCCCGCAATATGCGGGATTATCTTATTCTTCGTGATGTGCTTTAACGTAGTTAACTACATCTCCAACTGTTTTGAACTTTTCAACATCTTCATCTGGTATTTCCATATCAAGTTCATCTTCTAAAGCCATTATAAGTTCAACAATATCTAATGAATCAGCATTAAGGTCTTCTATAAAATTAGCATCCATTTTAACGCTTTCTGCATCGATACTTAACTTATCTGCTATAATTTCTTGGATTTTTTCAAACATCTGTTTCACCTCCCAAGTTCTACATTTAGATAATATTATATTATCTTTAAATCGTCAATATCGTTTAATACAATATTTCAAAAAAATTTTATTTAATTGTATTTTTTATCTCATTTATTACATCTGTTTTATAAAAAATGATTGATTGTTTTATTGCATTTTTTATTGCTTTAGCATCTGAACTTCCATGAGCTTTTATACAAATACCATCTACTCCTAAAAATGGAGCTCCTCCGACTTCTTTGTAATCAAATTTCTTTAAAATCCTTTTTAAAACAGGTTTTAAAAGTAATACTCCAAATTTAGAAATTACTGATGATTTCATTATCTCATCTTTAATCATTCCTAAAATATTAGTTGCTGCGCCTTCATACATTTTAAGTGCTGTATTTCCTACAAATCCATCACTTACTAAAATGTTAGTATTTCCTGTAGGTACTTCTCTAGGTTCAATATTACCAATAAAATTTAATTTTTCCTCTTTTCCCAAAAGTTCATATGCTGCTTTTGTAAGTTCATTTCCCTTTTCTTTTTCTTCACCTATATTAATAAGTCCTATAGAGGGATTATTGATATTAAACACGTTTTTATAATAAATCATACCCATTTTTGCAAACTGGACAAGATACTCTTTTTTACAATCCACATTTGCACCAACGTCAACTATCATAAAGCTGCCATTTCTGCCAGGAATAATAGGAGCAAGTGCAGGTCTTAAAACTCCTTTAATTCTTCCAACTATAAGAGTACAACCGGCTAAAAATGCGCCAGTACTTCCTGCTGAAATAATTGCATCGCATGTTCCATCTTTTACAAGATCCATTGCTTTTACAAGGCTTGAATCTTTTTTCTTCTTTAGCGCCATAACAGGATGATCATGTGTTGAAATAACTTCCTTGCAGTCAATAATCTTCAATCTATTTTTATCATATGATAAACTTGATAATTGCTTTAAAATAGCATCTTTATTTCCTGTTATATAAATTTCTATGTCTTTATATTCATTAAGAGCGTCAATTGCGCCATAAGCTACTGCTTTTGGTGCATTATCTCCACCCATTCCATCTATAGCAATTTTCATACTATCACCTCTTAAAAATCGGGCTACATCTTAATTTAAGAAAAATTTACTAATAAATAATAAAAGAAAGCCTTAAAGACTTTCTTTTATTAAGACCAAATGTCTATTTATCAGTAGCTACAACTTCCTTACCATCGTAATAACCACAGTTTTTGCATACTCTATGAGCAAGTTTCATTTCATGACATTGTGGGCATTCTACGATACCTGGTAAACTTGTTTTAAATGTCTGAGCTCTTCTTCTCTTAGTTCTTCCACTACATTGTTTTCTTGCTGGACATCCCATTTATACTACACCTCCTTATTGTTAAACAGACTCTTTAAAGATTCAAGACGTATATCTACATCTTCTTTCTGACAGTTACACTTATTGTAATTTAAATTACAACCACAAACTTGACAGATACCTTTACAGTCGTCTTTACATAATCTCTTGATTGGTAAGCTAGAAATAATACTTTTCTGAGCTATTTCTGTGACGTCTATTACATCATCACTCACAACAGTTACATCTTCTTCATCAAAAAGCGATTCATCTGTTGTAAACCTTTCTTCTATATCAATATCTACTGGATAGATAAAGGCTTCTAAACACCTAGAACATCTCATTTTTAAATTTGTTTTTATATTTGCTTTTAGAACTATTATATCAGATTCTGATGTTACTTCTCCAGTTATTTTGCATGGTGAATCATACTTAATAACATCACCTTCAAATTCAAAATCAGAACCGTTATATTCATAATCAACAACCTTATGTCTACTATCTTTTGAAACAAAATCTGAAATTCGAATCTCCATAACTACTCCTTAAATCAAAAAATCATAAAACAAACAACTTCATTATATAAATTAGATGTACAAAAGTCAAGTAAATTATTTTAATTTTCTACTTTACAAGTTCTAATGTTTCTTTTGCAATCATTAATTCTTCATTAGTTGGGATTACAAATGCCTTAACTTTTGATGATGGTTTTGTAATTTCCATTCCATCTCCAACTTCTTGGTTATCATTCTTCTTCTTATCTAATTCTAATCCTAAATATTCCATATCAGATAATGCTCTTACTCTTATTTCTGGAGCATGTTCTCCGATTCCTGCAGTAAATACTATTGCATCTACTCCATTCATTGCAGCAGCATAAGCACCAATCTGCTTCTTTATCTGATATCCATACATATCCATTGTAAGTTCTGCTCTTTTGTTATTATCATTATTAACTGCACTTCTTATATCTCTAAAATCTGTTCCAACTCCAGATACTCCAAGAACTCCAGATTTCTTATTTAAAAGATCATCAACTTCGTCTACTGACATATGCTTTTCTTTTTGAAGATATGTCACAATTGCAGGATCAAGGCTTCCTGATCTTGAACCCATTATGATTCCATCAAGAGGTGTAAAGCCCATTGTTGTATCGATTGACTTTCCTTTTTCTACTGCAGTAACACTTACTCCGTTTCCTAAATGACATGTTATTATCTTTAAATCCTTTATGTCTTTATTCATTCTTTCAGCTACTTTATGTGCTACATACTTATGTGATGTTCCGTGGAATCCATATTTTCTTATATGATCTTTTTCATAATATTCATATGGAAGCGCATACATAAATGCTTTTTGTGGCATTGTCTGATGAAATGCTGTATCAAAAACTGCAACCATAGGAGTTTTTTTCATAAGCTTTTGACAAGCCTTAATTCCTATTATATTAGGTGGATTATGAAGTGGTGCAAGCTTTGTAAATTCATCAAGATTTTTAATAACTGAATCATCTATAATAACTGATTTAGCATATTTTTCTCCGCCATGAACTACTCTATGTCCTACAGCTGTTATCTCATCCATAGACTTAATTACTCCGCTGTTTTCATCAACAAGACTCTTTAATACAAGTTCAATTGCATCCTGATGATTTTTAAGAGGAGTTTCAACTACATATTTATCTTTGCCTTTTACTTTTTGTGTAAGTATTGAACCTTTAATTCCAATTCTTTCAACTAAACCTTTTGCAAGTGCATCCTGAGTTTGCATATCAATAAGCTGATACTTAAGTGATGAACTTCCACAATTTATAACTAATACCTTCATTTAAACTATCCTTTCTTTCATTAAAATCTGCATTATTTAATAATATTTTGCGCCTGCACTGCTGTAAGTGCAACAACATTTACTATATCATCAGAGCTACAACCTCTTGAAAGATCATTAACAGGTTTTGCAAATCCTTGACAAATAGGTCCTATAGCATCTGCATTTGCAAATCTCTGAACCAATTTGTATCCAATGTTACCAGATTGAAGATCTGGGAAGATTAAAACGTTTGCTTTTCCTGCTACCTTGCTATTTGGTGCTTTCTGATCTGCAACTTTTTTAACGATTGCAGCATCAAGTTGAAGTTCTCCATCAATTAATAAATCAGGTCTTAGCTTTCTTGCCTTTTCTGTTGCATTTCTAACTTTATCAACTAATTCATTATCTGCACTTCCCATTGTTGAAAATGATAACATTGCGACCCTTGGCTTCATATTACACAAATTAGTTGCGGTCTCTGCCGTCTGTACTGCAATAGCAGCTAACTGATCTTCTGTCGGATTAGGATTTACTGCGCAATCTGAAAATATTAAAGTTCCATCATCGCCATAGTTTGATCCCGGTACCTTCATTATGAAGAAGCTTGATACAACTGAAGCATTTTTAGCTGTTTTTATTATTTGAAGACCTGGTCTTAATAAATCTCCTGTTGTATGAATTGCTCCAGATACCATTCCATCAGCATCATCTGATTTTACCATCATTGTACCAAAATATAACGGATCTCTTACTATTCTTTCAGCTTTTTCCATAGTAATTCCCTTTTTCTTTCTAAGTTCATAGAAAGCTTCTATATATTTAGTTAACTCAGGAGATTCTTCTGGATTAATAATTTCAATTTCTGACAAATCAATATCAAGTCTGTGTGCTTGATCTAAAATCTCATCTTTCCTTCCAATTAAAATAGGATCTGCAAGTCCTAATTTTTTTATTTTAGCTGCAGCCTCAACATTTCTCTCCTCGCTGCCTTCTGCAAGAACTATTCTTTTTTTATCTTTTTTAGCAGCGCTCCATATTTTTTTCATAAGATCCATATAAATGCATCCCCCTTTAAAATCAACATATCTCTCCTAATTAATATACTCCTTTATATATAGTATTTTCAACCTTTTAAAAGTATAAAATTAAATTCATATCAATCAGAATTTTCAGAATTCTTCTGCTATACACTGTAAATACATAATTTTTCTTAATTTTTTTTAATATTTTAATTTATTTCTTTATTTTTAATGATAAAACATTTAATAAATTATATAATATATCTTATTAGACTTTATTTTTTTATTTGGGAGTGATAATTATAATAACAGGAATAATTACCGAATACAATCCTTTTCATAAAGGTCATGAGTATCATCTTAAAATGGCAAAAAAAGACACACATGCTCAATATATAGTATGTGTAATGAGTGGAAATTTTATGCAAAGAGGCATACCTTCTATTATAGATAAATGGGAAAGAACTAAAATGGCTCTTAAAAATGGAGTTGACCTTGTAATAGAACTTCCTTGCATTTATGCAGTTTCATCTGCTGAAGCCTTTGCATTTGGAGGTATTTCGCTTTTAAACAATCTAAATATAATTGATAATATATATTTTGGAAGTGAAAACGGTAATATTAATGACCTATCTCTAGCGGCAGATGTATTTAATAATGAACCAGATGAATTTAAACATTATTTAAAAAACTTCCTTAAGGAAGGTCTTCCTTATCATACAAGTAGAACTTTAGCACTAAAAAAATATTCATCTTATGATATAGATGAATATCTTTTGTCTAAGTCAAATAACATACTGGCAATTGAATATATAAAATCAATAAAAAAGCTAAATAGTTCAATAAATTATATGACTACAAAAAGAAAAGGTGCTTCTTACAATTCTTTTAATACTAAAACCGAATTTGCATCTGCAACTTCAATACGTAATCTTATAATGAATAATGATATTAATAAAGCATCCGAATTTCTTACACCCGAGAGCTTTGAAATATTAAATAAACTTATAGATAAAAATTATAAATTTACATATGCAGAAGATATGTATAACTATATACGCTTTAAAATTTTAACTGATTCAGAAAGTTTAAAAAATATTCCAGATGTTACAGAAGGTCTTGACAAAAAGATAGAAAAAGAAATTTTAAACTCTTCATCTTTAAATGAGCTTATTTTAAATATAAAAAGCAAAAGATATACTTATACTAGAATAAGTCGAATTTTAACTCAGTTCTTCCTTGGATTTGAAAAATATCCAATTAAAGATCTCTCAAAAAAAGAAGCTTCTTATGCACGAATTTTAGGTTTTAATAAAAACGGACGTATTCTTTTAAAAGATATAAAAAACAAATCAAATATTAATCTTATAACTAAGTTTCCGAAGCACTTAGATAATGATTATTTAAAGCTTGATCTTAATTCAACCAAATGTTATTCATTAATAAATCCACAGATTCGTCCAAATGAAGATTATTTTAGATCTCCAATTATAATTTAAAATATGTATAATAAACATATAAAACATATGCATATATATAACAGATAGGAGGTGTTTTTATGCTTTTTTCTCTGTTTCTACTTTTATGCATAATAGTTTTATCTGTTCTTCTTATAAAGCTTTTAAAATTAAACAAAAATGTAATTTTGTGTATACTTATTACTATACTTATTGTTATTTTTGTATACAATATTAAAATATCTATAAACGCTGCACTTGAAGGATTTGTTTTGTGGTACAAAGCTGTTTTGCCAACTACTTTTCCATTCGTCCTTATATGTAATCTTCTTATTGCATATGGTGGAATTGAATTATATTCAAAAATTTTAGGACCTTTTTTATGTAAGCCTCTAGGGCTTTCAAAAAATTGTTCTTTTGCAATTGTAGCAAGTATGCTTTGTGGGTATCCTCTTGGAGCAAAATACTCAGCAGATTTATATAGACAAAAGTATATAGATAAAAAAGAATTTTCTCGTCTTTTAAATATTGCTTCAAACGCAGGACCTATATTTCTTATAGGATCTGTTTCAGTAGCTATGTTTTCTAATATAAAAGCATCATATGTTCTTCTATTTTCAAGTTATATTTCTGCATTTATAATAGGAATTTTAACTAGAAAAAAGAATATATCATCTGATCTTTGTATTAAAAAAGACCAAAATATAAATATAAATTTTGGAAAAGCTATAAAAGATTCTGTTTTTAATAGTCTTGTAACAACTATAATAATAGGTGGTTTTATTTCAATATTTTCAGTTATAATTACAATTATAAAAAACTCAACATTAATAACTTCACTATTTACTTATATCGAATATATTTTATCTATATCTGAAGGTACTTTATATAGTATATTTTTAGGCAGTATTGAATTTACAAATGGATGTAGCATAATATCAAAGCTAAGTACATCACTTAATATAAAACTTAGTATAGTAAGTTTTTTATGCTCTTTTTCAGGTCTCTCTGCAATTGCTCAAGTAAGTGCTTTTGTAAGTGATATAAAATTTAATTTTAAAAAATATATACTGCTTAAATTCTTTCAAGGAATTATAAGTTTTTTTATAACATATGCAGTATTAATATTTTTCCCTCTTACTATAAAAGCTTCGAATTTGAATAATATATTTTTTAGCCCTAATATTATATTTATTATTCTTCCAACTATTGCAATTACATTAATAACAGTATTATTAAAAGCAATGAATAAATTACTTTTTCATATCTTTTAATTCTTTTATGTTATTTTGTATTTCTACTCCTGCACAGTTCATTGTTTTATCAAGTTCTTCAGCCATATTCTGAAATTGAGTTTGAAGATTCTTAATAAGTTTTTCTTTTTCATTTATTATCTGCTGATCGAGCTCTGATAAAAGTTCTTCTGAATAATCTCTTGATCCAATTCTTATAGCTTTTGCATCTTTTTGTGCAGAAGCTATAATTTTTTCTCCTCTTATTTTAGCTTCTTTTACTATTAAACTATTCTCAACATTTTGTCTTAGCATATTAGATGTTTCTTTTTTAACATTATCATATTCTTTCTTCGCATCTGAAAGAATCCTATCACGTTCATTTACAATCCACTGTGCTTTCTTAAACTGATCAGGAAGATAATTAATTATTTGATCTATAATTTCAAGAGCTTCTTTTTTATCAATCATAGCTTTGCTACTCATTGGCACTTTAGGAGAATTATCAATAATATCTTGGAGATATTCCAATAATTCAATAACATTAGTATCTATATTTTCCATTTCATATACCCCCCTCTGGCTAACCTATTTTTTTTAATATTTCAGACACTATCTGTTTAGGAACAAATTTATCAATACTCCCTCCAAATTCTGCTATCTGTTTTACACATGAAGAACTTATATGTATATTTTCTGCCCTTGCCATCATACAAACCGTTTCAATTTCAGGTTCAAGCTCTGAATTTACAAGTGCCATTTGAAGTTCATAATCAAAATCTCCTGTTGTTCTAAGTCCTTTTAGTATTACGTTTATATTATTTCTTCTCATAAATTCGACTAAAAGACCGTCAAAACAGACTACTTCAACATTATCAATTCCTTTTACAACTTTTTTTATAAGTTCAACACGTTCCTCAATATTAAAAAGATGTCTTTTATCAATATTAATAAGTACTGCAACTATTACTTTATCAAATATTTTAGCTCCTCTTTTTATTATATCAAAATGTCCATTTGTAATAGGATCAAAGCTTCCTGGATAAACTGCTGTTTTCATTTTTAATTCTCCTTATTTTTATAATAGCATACAGTCGTATTTCCATACTTTCTGCTTTTAATCAGCTGTATTTTTCCATATCCTTCATATATTTCTTCTATAGTATCTATCTTAGTTACTATTATACCACCTTCTTTAAGAAGATTATTATCGTTTATTATAGAAATAGCTTCAGGAATCATTTCTTTACAGTATGGTGGATCTATAAACATTATGTTAAATGTAAGTCCATTTTTAGCTAACTTCTTTAAACCTTCATAAGCATCAATCTTTATAGGCTCACAAAAATCTTCAAATTTTAAGTTCTTAACATTTTCTTTTAAAAGAGGATACGTTTCATCACTTTTATCAAAAAGATAAACTTTTTTTGCACCTCTACTTGCACATTCAAGTCCAAGACTTCCTGTTCCTGCAAAAACATCAACGACATTTGCTCCATCTATATAAAACTGTATCGTACTAAACATGGCTTCCTTTACCCTATCAAGAGTTGGTCTTGTAATCATAGAGCTTGGAGGTATTAGTTTGTGTCCCCTTGCTTTTCCTGCTATTATTCTCATGATATTATCTCCTTTAACTTATATTAAATATATTATCATATAAATACATATTAATTCAATTTAATTAAAACAAATATACTTACTAGTTTGTTTTAATATTTTCTCTGTTTCACTTAAAAGTTTTCTATTTTCTTCTAAGCTGTTTTGAGCAAAACTATATGCTTCTTTTTTTGCACATCTTAAAATATTAAAATCATTATATATATCTGCAATTAAGAATCCATTATCCCCGCTTTGTCTACTTCCAAATATTTCTCCGGATCCTCGTAGTTTTAAATCCTGTTCAGATATATAAAATCCATCTGAAGACTCTGTCATAATCTTCATTCTTCGTTTTGTTATATCGCTTTTAGCATCTCCAATTAAAATGCAATATGATTTATCGCTTCCTCTTCCAACTCTTCCCCTTAACTGATGAAGTGTGGATAATCCAAATCTTTCAGCATTAAATATTATCATAACTGACGCATTAACTATATTTACACCAACTTCTATTACCGTAGTACTTACAAGTACTTGTATTTTATTTTCTTTAAACTGTTTTATAATAGAATTCTTCTCCTCATTTTTCATTTTACCATGAAGAATTCCTATTTTATACTTCTTAAATTCATTATTTTTTAAAGTGTCATAAACTTTCTCTACAGAATTTAAATTTCCATCCTCATTTTCTTCAATAAGTGGACATACCGCATAAACCTGCCTTCCTTTTGAAAGTTCCTCAAGAGCAATATCATATGCCTCGTACTTCTTTTTCATATCAACATATATTGTATCCACTTTTTTCCTTCCAGGAGGAAGTTCGTCTATAATAGATACATCCATATCTGAATACATAAATATTGCAAGAGTTCTTGGTATAGGAGTTGCTGTCATTACAAGGCAATCTGCATTCTCACCTTTATTTTGAAGTTCATTTCTTTGAGAAACTCCAAATCTATGCTGTTCATCAGTAATTACAAGACCAAGTTTATTTATGACTACATCATCTTGAAATAGAGCATGTGTACCCACTATAAGAAATGGTTTTTCTTTCTTAAGTTTTTCTTTTATCCTGTCTTTTTCTTTCTTTGGTGTACTACCACAGAGAAGTTCAACATCAATTCCAAAATTTTTAAATAATTTTAAAGCTTCACTATAGTGCTGAGAAGCTAAAATAGCAGTAGGTGCCATCAATGCGCACTTATACCCATTTTTTACAACATTAAATATAGCTATTAGAGCAACTATAGTTTTTCCACTTCCCACATCTCCCTGAACAAGTCTATTCATAGTACTCTTTTTCTTACCATCTCTTAAAACTTCTCTTACAACCTTTGTTTGAGCATCTGTGAGCTCATATGGTAGATTCTGTTTAAAGCTTTTCAATTCCTTTGCATAATTAAAACTTATTCCATTTTGATTGCTTCTATATTCTTTTTTTAATATCATAAGTTTAAGTGAATACATAAAAAGTTCCTGAAACTTCAATCTTATTCTTGCTTTTTCAAGTAAATCTTTACTTTGAGGAAAGTGAATATTTCTTATTGCAGTTTCAAGAGACACAAGAGAATATTTTTTAATTATTTCATCTGGTATATTTTCACGTATTTTTATATGTTCAAAAACATTTCTAACAAGTTTCTCAATAAACTTATTATTTATCTCACCTTTTAGCGGGTATACTGGCATTATATTATTTGAAGCCATATCATTATTAATTATAACTGGACATACAATGAGAAGTGAATTATTATTTTTTTGAAAAACGCCCATAAGATTATATTCTTTTCCAATCGCAAAATTTCTTTTCATATACGGCTGATTAAACCATCTTGCAACTACAATATGATTTGAATAAGTAAATATTATATCTGTTATTCTTTTACCATTCTTTGTTCTAATATCCATTTTAAATCGCTTTAATCTGCATTTTAAAATATTTTTTTTATTCTCATCTATTTTTTCAAATTTCTGATCTATTTCACAGAATATATAGTCTCTTGGAATGTACAATAAAACATCTAATAAATTAAATATGCCACATTTATTTAATCTTTCTTTAGATTTTGGTCCAATTCCTCTAAGTTCTCCTATACTGCTATAAATATCCACGATAACACCACCTGCGCTAATTTAAAAAAGAAACTGCTGCTAAAATAAGACTATTTTATGCAGCAGTTAAAAATATCTATTCTATTGATATAAGATAATAATATAAAGGCTGATTTCCTTTTAATACCTGAACATCCAATTCGTCATACTTTTCCTGTATCTCTTCTTCTATTTTTTGTGCCTCATCATCTGAAACATCTTTTCCATAGTATACGGTAATAAGTTCACTGTCCTCATCTATCATAGAATCTATTAGCTTTTCAAGAATTTGAGTCTTATTGTTTCCAACTTCGCTTATTTTTCCTTCAATAAGCCCAAGAATATTTCCTTCTTTAATTTCAAATCCATCCATCTCAGTATCTCTTACTGCAAATGTAAGTGAGGCTGTTTTTACACTTGATATTGCTTCATTCATTTCATCAATATTTTTTTGAATATCTTCTTCAGGATTAAATTTTATAAAGCATGCAATTCCTTGTGGGATTGTTTTTGTCTTTATTACATGTATATTTTTTTTACTTATTTCTGCTGCCTGGTCAGCTGCCATTATAATATTTTTATTATTTGGAAGTATAAAAATATGCTCAGCATTTAATTTTTCTGCTGCTTCTAGTATATCTTGTGTTGAAGGATTCATTGTCTGTCCGCCTTCAATTACAAAGTCACAACCAAGCTGTTTAAATGTATTTGCTATTCCGTCCCCCATTGCAACTGTAATAAATGCATATTTCTTTTCTTCATCACTAACAGCTACATTATCCTGAGCGCTCTGCATCTTTCCTATATCATCAAACATTTCTCTGTGTTCTTCACGCATATTATCTATCTTTATCTTTGAAAGTTCTCCAATTTCAACTGCATAAGACAAAACTTTTCCAGGATCATTAGTATGAATGTGAACTTTTATTACATCTTCATATCCAACTACTATCATGCAGTCTCCAAGAGATTTTATTTGTTCTTTAAATGAATCAGCTTTTTTTGCATCACCTTTAATTATAAATTCTGTACAATATCCGAATTTTATTTCTTCTTCAGATGGCATTAAAACTTTGCCTTGTGAAATTGAAGTTTTTTTATCCACTTTAGCAGTTATTCCATCACGAAGAGCATTTCTCATTCCTTCAAGTATTATATAAAGTCCCATTCCACCAGAATCTACAACTTTTGCTTTCTTTAAAGCAGGAAGAAGTTCTGGTGTTTTATCAAGCATTATCTTTGCTTCACGTATTACATCATCAAGCATAAGAACTATATCATCATTTTCTGAGCTTTCTGCACCATCTGCAGCTTTTCTTATTACTGAAAGAATTGTTCCTTCTGTAGGTCTCATTACAGCTTTATATGCTGATTTTGCACCTTCTTTTAAAGATAATGCAACTTTAGATGCATCTGCGCTTAAAGCTCCTTCAAACCCTTTAGATAATCCTCTTAATATCTGTGATAATATTACTCCTGAATTACCTCTCGCACCCATAAGTGCTCCTTTTGCAAGTTTTTTTGATACTTCAGAAATAGAATCAGTATTTAAATTCTCTATTTCCTTTACTGCTGCACTAAATGTCATAGACATATTTGTTCCAGTATCACCATCTGGAACAGGAAATACATTAAGTGAATTAACAAAATCACTCTGCTCAGCCAGCCTATTACTTGCATTTACAACCATATTATAAAAATCATGGCCATTTATTTCTTTATATTCCATTTTTTAGTATCCTCCTAGACTCTTACCGCTTGCACATTTACAGTTATTGAAGAAACTTTTACGCCAGTAAAATTTTCAACACTATATTTAACTTTCTGAATTACATTATTAGCAATAACAGATATCTTAGTTCCGTACTCAACCATTATAAATAATTCTATTTGAAGTTTTTCCTCATCTGTAAGCTTTAATTTTACACCTTTGCTTAAATTTTCTATTCTCATAAGTTCCCATAAGCCTTCTGTTGCACTTTTAGATACCATTCCTACAACACCATAGCATTCCATAGTAGAAAGGCCTATAAGATTAGATAATACTTCTTCTGAATAATTAATAACACCATTTTCATTGGAAAATCCTACCATTAATATTCCTCCTAACATAATATATCATATTCTATATTTTATATTACTACGTATTTTTATTCAAGGAATATCTTAACATTATAAATATTTTCTTTTATAAATTCAATAAATAGTTGCAAACAATACGCACTATGTGGTATAATTCAATTTGTCCTATTGAAGATGATATCTTTGGAATAAAGGGAGGTGTTTTCTAATGGCAAGAAGATGCGAATATTGTGATAAGGGCGTTGTATCAGGAGTACAATTCAGCCATTCACATCGTCAATCAAAGAGAACTTGGGCTCCTAACATAAAGAAAGTAAAAGCTTTAGTTAACGGAACACCAAAAACTGTTCATGTATGTACAAGATGTCTTAGATCTGGAAAGGTTGAAAGAGCATTATAAGTAGATAAAAAATGCAATTGTTATCCCAATTGCATTTTTTATTTTATAAAATTTTAAAAGGATATTATGTACCTTTTTATTTTTTTCTTCTAAAGAATTTTATAATGTTCGAAAAAAATTTTGGCAGCTTTATTGCAATAATTTTCATATAGATCTTCTCCTTAACTTATAAAAATATACTTATATTATATAGTATTCAGAAAATCTAAAAATGTTCCTATTTAATCAAAAGATTTTAAAATTAATAATTCTCCGCTTTCGAATTCTATTTCAATCGGAGTATCTAAAAATTCATTACATATAGCTCTTGGATCTAAAAGATGCATATCATATCCATCAAGATTATATTTTGCTCCTCTTATCTTAAAATTTTTAACTACATCAGATAATGCATGAAACCCTATATTTTCTCCAAATTTACCTTTAATGCTCATTTTTTTATTATCTGCAAGATATAATTCATTATTGTCATCTACAATTATAATTCTTATACCTTTTCTTTTATATGTAAGTATAAGTCCTATATTACCAAGCATATGATCAACTCTTGTTCCAGTTGCTCCAAATAGATAAATTTTCGAAATGCCACGTTTCATACATTCAATAACTGCTATTTCGGTGTCAGTATAGTCCTTCTCTGGAGGAAATTTTAAAATATTTTCAACTTTTTTTGACATAATATTTAAAATAGATGGATTAACAGAATCAAAATCCCCAACTATAACATCAGGCACTATATTATATTCATTCATAGCTTCCATCCCTTTATCTGCCGCTATAATAAATTCTGGTTTTATCTTTTGAATATATTTTTTAAGTCTACATTCACTAGGTTTTTTCCCCCCTGAAACTATTAATCCAGTCACTAATTTTCACCTCTAAGTAATCTTATGTTTTCCTCTATATTTCCATCATTAAATACTGCAGAACCAGCAACTAACACATTAGCACCTGCTTTTATTATCATATCTGCATTATCTTTTGTTACTCCTCCATCAACTTCAATTAGAAGATCTTTATTTGAATTTTTGCTCATCTCTCTTATCTTTTTTATCTTATCAAGTGAATAATTTATAAATTTCTGTCCTCCAAATCCTGGATTTACAGACATTATAAGTACCATATCAAGCTTTTGAATAATATTCTCCAAAACACTTACAGGTGTTGCTGGATTTAAAGCTACAGCAGCCTTTATTCCTTTTTCTTTTATGTACTCAATTGTTCTATCTATATGTCTATCTGCTTCATAATGAACTGTTATTACATCTGCTCCGCATTTTACAAACTCATCTATATATCTATCTGGTTTTTCTATCATAAGATGTACATCAAATACCTTATCTGTCTTATTTCTTATTGATTTTATTATAGGGAATCCTAAAGATATATTTGGTACAAACATTCCGTCCATTACATCTATATGTATATATTCAGCCCCCGCTTTATCTATTTTTTTTATTTCATCACCTAATTTTGAAAAATCTGCTGATAAAATTGATGGTGCTATCATTACCATTTGTTTTTTTCCTCCTCTATTATTTCCTCTAATATTCTTATATAAAAATCATATCTAAATTTATTTATAAGCTTTTCATCAACTGCTTTTTTAACCGCACAACCTGGTTCTTTATAATGTCTGCATCCTCTAAATTTACATTTATCATTATATTCATCAAACTCATGAAATGCAAATTTCAAATCATCTTTGTCCATTATATCTTTTATATGAAGTGTAGAAAAACCTGGAGTATCCACAATATATCCATCTTCAATTTCTATAAGTTCACTATGCCTTGTAGTATTTTTACCTCTCTTTAGCTTTTCACTTATGCTTCCTGTTTCCATATGAGATGATTTAGTAAGCGTATTTATTAGTGTAGACTTTCCAACACCTGATGGACCACATAAAACAGTTGTATTTCCTTTTAATTTTTTTAATATATCTTCTAATCCTTTCCCTTGTTTTGCATTTATAAAAAAGCATTCATATCCTATATTAAATATTTTTTCTTTTATTTCTTTCTTTTCAGCTTCTGTTATAAGATCAGTTTTATTAATACATACTACTGGCTTTATGTCACTATATTCACATAAGACTAGAAATTTATTTAATAGTTCAAAGCTAAAAGCTGGATTTTTAGATGCTAAAACGACAAATGCTTGTGAAACATTTGACACAGCTGGTCTTATTAAGGTATTCTTTCTTTCTTTTATATTTTCAATTGTACCTTTCCCATTTTGAACAAGTATTTCTACTTCATCTCCAACGATAGGCTTTATATCATTATGTCTAAATTTTCCTCTCGCCTTGCACTCTATTATACCTTCTTTTGATTTTATATAATAGAATCCTCCAATTCCTTTTATAATTCTTCCATCCATAAATTCACTCCATATCATTAATAAAATTATAATTAAAAATTTAAGAGAGTTTACCACCCTCTTAAATTTCTATTAATTATTTTTAATATTACTATTTGTGCTTGAATCACTTGCTTTAGGTTTATCTACACCTTTAGCAGTCGTCTTTGATGTGTCTTCTTTATCACTATCTTCTTTTTTAGTAGTATCTTCCTTATCTTGATTGTCACTAGATGTTTCCTTCGGTTCTTCTTTAGGTGCAACATATTTTCCAACTACAATATTTATTGAAGTTCCTTCTCTTACTTCAATATTGGTAGCTGATTGTTTCAATACTATTCCATTTTTTGACTCATCTTCAACATTTTCTGTTGTAACAGATGGTTTTAGTCCAATATTTTTAAGTTCATTTTCAGCTGACTCTTGATCTTTACCTTTAACATCAGGAACTCTTGTAACTTTTACTTCAGGTCCCTTACTTACTATAACTGTAATCTCTGTATCAGAAGTAATATCTGTTCCTGCTTCAGGATCTTGGCTTATTATCTTTCCAGCCGCTACAGAATTACTATATTCTTCTGTTTCAGTTGATATTTTTAGATTATCTTTCTCTAAAAGCGTATTAGCCGCCTTTACAGTCTGACCTGTAAGATCTATCATTTTTATAGTTTTCCCTGAACTTACAACAATTCTGACCTGACTGTTTTTCTTAACCTTTGTACCGCCTGTAGGATTTGTTTGTATAACAGTTCCCTTTTCTTCATCACTGTCGTCTGAATCAACTTGAACAGCTACTAGACCAATTTTATCAAGTTCAGCTTTTGCATCATCAAATGACATTCCAACTAAATTATCAGGTACTGTGACTTCTTCGGAAGGTTTTGAAAATATATTAAATGCTAAAATACCAATTAAAATTAATGCAATAAAAATTCCAGCTCCAATAAATATCTTCACAAGCTTTTTCTTTTTAAGCGATTTTTTATCATCATAATCATCGTCATCTTCATCGTCATCATAATCATCTTCATAATCATTTTCATCAGATTTATTTTCGTTATTGTTGCCATATAATTTATTATCTTTATCAGAAGAATTAACTGCCGGCATTATTATTGTATGTTCACTATCTGAATCTAATGGTTCATCAATTATAGCATCAGGATTATTTTTTATTCTTTCAAGATCTGCAATCATTTCCTTTGCAGTCTGATATCTCTTGCTTGGTTCTTTCTGCATCGCTTTTAAAATAAGCTGATTAAGACTTTCTGGTATTTTTGAATTTATATCCTTTGGTGGAACAGGTTCTTCCTGTAAATGCTTAAGTGCAATAGTAACAGCTGTATCTGCCTCAAAAGGAAGCACTCCCGTTACCATTTCATAAAGAACTACGCCTAGAGAATATAGATCTGTCCTACAGTCTATAAAAGATCCTCTAGCCTGTTCTGGAGAAAGATAATGTGCTGAGCCTATTATTTTTGTTGTATTTGTAATAGTAGATGCAGTTGCAGATTTTGCTATTCCAAAATCTGTTACTTTAATAGTTCCATCTTCAGATACAAGAATGTTCTGAGGTTTTACATCTCTATGAATAATGTTGTTTCTATGCGCACAGTCAAGTGCTTTTGCTATTTGAATTGAAACTGTAACCGCTTCTTCATAATTCATCTTGCCTAATTTTTTAATTACTTCCTTTAAAGTTGAACCTTTTACATACTCCATTACAATATAATTAAGCCCATCCTGTGTTCCTACATCAAGAATATTAACTATATTATTATCAGAGAGTGCTGCAATAGCAGTTGCTTCTCCTTTAAATTTTTCAACAATTTCTTTATTATCAGCAAATTCTTTTTTTAATATTTTTACTGCATCAAATCTATTTAATTTATGACACTTTGCCTTATAAACTACAGACATTCCGCCTTCGCCGATTTTTTCAACAAGCTCATATCTGTCACCTAAAATAATTCCTTCCATATCTTACATCTCTCCTTTAAACAACAGAACCGTTATATTATCTCTTCCACCTTTTCCTTTAGCAGTTTCAACTAATTTTTGTGTTATTTTGTCATATTCATCCTCAGAATAAATAATATCTAGAATTTCAGAATTACTTAACTCATTTGTAAGCCCATCTGAACATAAAAGAAGTATATCATAGTCATTCTGTTTTACTGGAAATACATCAACATCAACACTATCAGCAGTTCCGAGAGCTCTTGTAATAATATTTTTTTTAGGATGATTTACTGCGTCTTCTTCAGTAATACTTCCACTGTCTACAAGTTCTTGAACAAGTGAATGATCTTTTGTTATCTTTCTAATTTTTCCATCTTTAATTCCAAAACATGAACTATCTCCAACATTTGCAATATGAATAAAATCTTTTGTAATAAGACATGCTGTAACTGTAGTGCCCATACCATTAAGTGTTATAGCGGTCTTAGAATATTCAAAGATTTCTGTATTTGCAGATTTTATAGCATCTTTTAAAATATTTTCCGGATCAGATTTTAAGAAATTGCTTTTTACATAAGTAATAATTTTCTTAGAAGCAATTTCACTCGCAACTTCTCCAGCATTGTGTCCGCCCATTCCATCTGCAACAACATAAATTTTATAATTTTCATTTTCATAATATGAAGCAGAATCTTCATTTAATGACCTTTTAAGGCCTATATCAGTTAACAAGCTTGTCATAGAATTCACCTCTTTGTTTCTTTAAATAGCTTCTTCTAAGTTGCCCACATGCTGCATTTATATCGCTTCCCATTTCACGCCTTACTGTAGCATTTATCCCATAAGATGTTAATATCTCAAGAAATTCTTCTATTTGCTTTTTAGATGATCTCTTAAAACTATTTTCTCTCACTTCATTTACTGGTATAAGATTTACATTGCATAGAAGTCCCTTTAAAAGCCTTGCAAGTGATCTTGCATCTTCTTTTCCATCATTTACATCTTTAACAAGTGCATATTCAAATGTAACTCTTCTTTTAGTTTCATCAATAAAATATTTGCAGGCATCTATTATCTCTTTTATAGAATATTTATTTGCTATAGGCATTATCTCTTTCCTTTTTTCATCGCTAAACGCATGAAGAGATATTGCAAGACCTATACTCATCTTTTTATCTGCAAGATCATACATTTTAGGAACAATTCCACATGTTGAAAGAGTTATATGTCTTTGACCTATATTAAGACTATCTTCACTCGATACAATTTCTAAAAATTTAATAACATTGTCATAATTGTCAAGTGGTTCTCCACTTCCCATAAGAACAACATTTGAAATTCTTTCTCCTGCATAATCCTGTACTTTTATAATTTCTGATAATATTTCACCAGATGTAAGATTTCTTACTTTTCCATTTATTGTTGATGCACAGAATTTACATCCCATACTACATCCTATCTGAGTTGAAATACAAATTGAATATCCAAATTTATATTTCATAAGTACACTCTCTATTAGATTTCCATCGTCAAAACCTAAAAGAAATTTTTTAGTACCATCTGTTTTAGATTCATATACTTCAACAATTTCAGGAATTGCAATTTTAAAATTTTCTTTAAGCAAATCTTTAGTATTTTTAGGAATGTTATTCATATCATCAAAATTATAAACTTTTTTATATATCCATCCCATTACTTGTTTTGCTCTAAATGCCTTTTCTCCATTTTTAGACATCCAATTTTTTAGTTCTTCCAAAGAATAATCTAATATATTAATCATTTTTCACCTGCTATTTTTTGTAATTTCGCTATATAGAATCCATCCATATCACTACTTGGAAGTATAGTAAGAGCATCGTTCCTTCCATATTCCAAATTTTTTCCTCTTCCAATAAAAATCTTTACACTTTTTGAATCTTCATGACTTTTCAAAAACCAATCTATATTATCATCATTTTCTTCTTTATTTAATGTACAAGTAGAATATATCATTATTCCACCATCTTTTAAATATTTCCAAGAATTTTCAAGTATATTTTTCTGTCTAACAGCAATTTCTCTAAGATCTTTACGTTTCTTTGACCATTTTATTTCAGGTTTCTTTCGTATTATTCCTATTCCAGAACATGGAACATCAATGAGTATTCTATCAAATTTATCAACAAATTCAGGATTGAATTTTTCAGCATCATTGACTAATACTTTAATATTATCTATTCCTAATCTTTTAGCATTATCTTCGATAAGACTAAGCTTATTTTCATGATTATCACATGCAATTACTGTTCCTTTATTATTTAATATTTCTGAAATATGTGTTGTTTTAGTTCCAGGGGCTGCACATAAATCTGCAACAGTTAAATTATCCTCATCTAAATCTAAAAGAGGTGCTACTGACATTGCGCTTTCATCTTGTACTGTAATAAGACCTTCACTAAATAATGGATTCTCTTTAACTGATCTTCCATTTTTTATTTGAATAGCCTCAGGACAAATAGCGCCCTCTGAAGCATCTACTGAAGATTCAATAAGTTTATCAAGCACATCTTCAAACTCTGCCTTTAGTGAATTAACTCTTACTGTAACAGTTGGAACTTCATTTAAAGAAGCCATTATCTTTTTGGCTTTTTCTTCTCCATATTGTTTTATAAGAAGTCTTATCATCCATGGTTCAAAAGAAAATTTATATGCAATTTCGTCTATCTTATTTCCCTTTACTACTATATCATCAGGATTCTTGCTATAATTACGTAAAACTGCATTTACAAGCTTTGAGTCTTCAGCAGAAACAGCTTTTGCAGATTCAACAGCTTCATTTACAGCTGCATATTCAGGGATTTTATCTAAAAATCTCATTTGGAATATTGCAATTTCAAGAATTGCAAGAATATCTCTATTCATTATAGCAATGTCTTTTACAAAATTAGATATAATTATATCAAGTGTCTTCTTTCTTCTTAAAACTCCATATACAATTTCAGTTAAGAGAGCTTTATCATTATCTTCTAAATCTGATTTATCAAGTTCATTTGATAAAATGATATTTGAATATGCCTTCTCATATACTACTCTATTAATAATTTTTACAGCTAAATTTCTACAATTCATAAAATACCTCTTTAATAATCATTATTATCTTCTATATCATCCTTATACTTATTTTTATAAAGTAATATCAGTAAGATTTTGTTTCTCTTTAAAAAATGTCTCTACTATTATATTATCCTATTTTTATTTATTTCCTATACTGAAATTTTTTATTATTTTATTACATATAAAATATAATTCAAAAATAATTTTCTATTTTAGTAATATATTTTTTTCTATACTATGTCCATTAATATACTGTTTTACTTCAAGCGGTTTCCCATTTGGGAACTGTATTCTTTTTATAAGTAGTATACTATCTTTGCACATAACTTTTATACCTTTTTTGGAAACGTCCAAAATAGTTCCAGATTCGGCTGAAGATTTTTCATCTGTTACTTCAGTTTCATATATTTTCATTTTCTGATCGTTATATGAAGTATACGCAATTGGCCATGGATTTAATCCTCTTATAAAATTATGAATATTTTCTGCACTATCATCCCAGTTTATAACAGCATGCTCTTTATCAAGCATTTTAGCATAAAATGTATCACCATTTTGTTTTACTGGAGTGAGATTCCCTTGTGAATATTTTTCTATTGTATCAATAAGAAGTGATGAACCTTTCTCTTTTAAAACATCAGTAAGTTCTCCTGCTGTCATATTCTCATCAATTATCACTTCATCTTTAAGAAGCATATCACCTGTATCAATTCCTTCATCCATAACCATTGTGGTATTTCCAGTGACTTTTTCTCCTTTTATAATAGCCCAATTTATAGGAGCTGCCCCCCTATACATAGGAAGATGAGATCCATGAAGATTTATTGAAACATACTTTGGTATATCTAAGATCTCTTTTGTTAGAATCTGTCCATATGCAACTACTACAATAAAATCTGGATTCATTTTTTTTAGATTTTCTATAAGTTCTTTATCTTCTCTAATTTTAACAGGCTGATATACTGGAATTGAAGAATGCTTTAATGCTTCTTCTTTTACAGGTGAAAATGATATTTTCTTTCCTCTTCCTTTTCTTTTATCTGGTTGAGTAATTACTGCCAAAACATCATGTTTCTCTATAAGCGCTGCAAGTGTAGGTACTGCAAAATCAGCAGTTCCCATAAAAACTATCTTCATATTTTATCACCTATTTCTTAACTCTATCTATAAATAATGTTCCATTTAAATGATCATATTCGTGAAGTATTGCTCTTGCTAGAAGTTCTTCTGCCTCTATTTCAAATTCTTCACCATTTTCATTTAATGCTCTTGCTCTTACATAATTAGGTCTCATAACCTTAGCTGAACGTCCAGGAAGACTTAAACATCCTTCTTCATCTACTTGGCTTCCACTTGTTTCAACTATTACAGGATTTATAAATGTTAAAGGCCCCTGTCCAATATCTATTACAAATAATCTCTTTAAAATTCCTACCTGAGGACCTGCAAGACCTACTCCATCTGCATCATACATTGTTTCTCTCATATCTTTAACTAAAGTTTTTATTCTATCATCTATTTTATCTACTTCTCTACACTTTTTTCTAAGTATATTATCTCCATATGTTCTTATTTGCCTTAATGCCATTTTAAAATTCCTCCTAAGTCATATTGTTTGGATTAATGTCTATACTAACCCTTATTTTATTATATACACTCTTACTTAATATATAAAGTGTATCTTTGATTTTTTTATTAATTTCGTCTCTTAAATTTCCCTTAATTAATATCTGCCATCTATAATTTTCTTTTAATTTTGTAATTATGCAAGGAACTGGTTTTAGCATAGTATAATCATTTTTATCTATTATACTTTTTAAACTTTTATATAATGTATTCATAAAATCTTTTAAAAGATTTTCATCTTTTGATGATACTCCTATACACATAATTTTACTAAATGGCGGATTATCCATAAGTTTTCTTAAATCTATTTCTTTTTCATATAAAGATTCATAATCATTATTTTTTGCAAACTGCAAGCTGTAATTTGAAGGATCATAGCTTTGAACTATAACAAGTCCTTTATCATTATGTCTTCCTGCCCTTCCTGAAACTTGAGTTATGATTTGATATGTTCTAAATGCCGATCTATAATCTGGAATATTAAGTGACATATCAGCAGCTAAGACTCCTACAAGTGTAACATCATCAAAATCAAGTCCTTTAGAAATCATCTGTGTTCCTATTAAAATATCGGCCTCTTTATTTTTAAATGCATTATAAATAGCTTCATGAGAATTTTTAAATCTTGTAGTATCTACATCCATTCTTAAAACTCGTGCACCATTAAAATATTTTTTAACTTCATTTTCTACTCTCTCAGTTCCTGCGCCAAAATATTTTACATATTTGCTTTTACATTCTGGACATATTTTAACTGCTTTTTCAGTTCTTCCACAATAATGACATACAAGATATCCATTTCTATGATATGTCATAGGTACATCGCAATCTGGACATTTAAAGACATACCCACATTTTCTACATGATATAAATGTTGAATATCCTCTTCTATTTAAAAAGAGTATTATCTGCTTTTTATTATTTAAAGTTTTTTTCATTTCATCATATAATCTTTTACTAAATAATGAATTATTGTGATTTTTAAGTTCCTCTCTCATATCAACAAGTTCAATAGAAGGCATACTACTTCCATTTGCTCTTTTTTTTAATTCAATAAGCTCAAATTCATTTTCTTTAGCTTTATAAAAACTTTCAATACTCGGAGTTGCAGAACCAAGAACAAGCTTTGCATTTTTCAATTTACATATAAATCTTGCTGTTTCCCTCGCATCATATTTAGGATTGTGTTCAGATTTATATGTATTCTCATGCTCCTCATCAATTACTATAAGTCCAATATTCCGAACTGGAAGAAATAAAGCGCTCCTTGCTCCTACAACAAGTTTTGCTTCTCCATTTTTAACTCTCTGCCATTCATCAAATCTTTCTCCCTCAGAAAGCCTACTGTGAAAAAGCGCAACATTTTGTTTAAATCTTCCTTTAAACCTTTCTACCATCTGAGGTGTAAGAGAGATTTCAGGTACAAGTACTATAGCACCCTTTCCAATACTTAACATGTAAGATGCTAAACTTAAATATACCTCAGTTTTGCCAGAACCTGTTACACCTTTTAAAAGATATACATCTTTTTCTCCATTTATTACTCTATTTACAGCATATCTTTGTTCATCTGTAAGAACTTTTTTATTATCATCTTTATATGTTTTTTTATTATATCTGAATACAATTTTATCTTCTACTTTAAGGATGTCTTTCTCAATCATTTTATTTAAATAATATATAGAAATTTCTAATTTTTTTGTAATTTCAGCTTTATTATAAATTCCATCATTATTTTTTATAAATTGAAATATTTCTCTATATTTATCATTATTCTTATTTATAGATTCAAGTTTCTTTTCATTAGAAACTAATATAACTTTCTTCTTCTTGTTTTTAATTCCCTTAAGTATTCCATAAGGTATCATAATCCTTATTGCATCAATAAAACTGCATAAATATTTTCTTCTTAAAAATTCTATTAACTGTATATCATCATAAGTAAGGCATGGTTTTTCATCACATATACATTTTATACTTTTTAAATGAATACTACTGTCTTTTACATCTTTTGAAATTGAATATACGAAACCCTCAATAAGTCTGCTTCTAATTCCAAAAGGTATTTTAACCCTATGCCCTATTTTTATTTTTTCTTCAATATTTTGAGGAACAATATATGTAAAAGGTTTATCAACACTTGCTGCATCATTATTTACTATTACCTGAGCATACATATACATTCCTCCTTTATAAATAATAAGAAGCGCATTATAAGCGCTTCTTAGCTATAATATCAAATAATTTTTCAGCTATCTTGTCTTTTTCCATCTTTTCTAAATTAAACTCTTCATTATCATTTGAAAAAATAGTTACTTTGTTATCGTCTGAAGAAAATCCTGTATCCGCTTTAGTAATATCATTTGCTACAATAAAATCAAGATTTTTTCTTTTAAGTTTATCTTTTGCATTTTTAACTAAATTTTGACTTTCTGCTGCAAATCCCACAAGTACCTGCTTATCTTTCATTTTCCCAAGTTCTTTTAAAATGTCTGTATCTCGTACAAATTTTATACTTAAATCTGAATCTGACTTCTTTATCTTCTGAGTGCTGTATTTTTCAGGTTTATAATCTGCAACAGCTGCAGCTTTTATTACTATATCAGAGTCAGAAAATTCATCAAATACTGCTTTTTTCATTTCTTCATTTGTTTCAATATAAACTGTCTTTATTCCTTGTATAGGCTTAAGTGCCACAGGTCCTGATACTAAAACAACCTGAGCTCCTCTGTTTCTTGCTTCTTTAGCAATCCTATATCCCATCTTACCAGAAGATCTATTTGTTATAAATCTTACAGGATCAATTTTAGATATTGTAGGTCCTGCTGTAACTAAAACTTTTTTGCCTTTAAGATCTTTTTTATTAAGATTCATCATTACATAATCTGCAATAACTTCAGGGCTCTCAAGTTTTCCCATTCCGCTTGTTCCACAAGCAAGTCTTCCACTTGCAGGTGCTATGAATTTATATCCATAACTTTCTAACTTTTTAATATTGTCCTGAACAATATTATTAAAATACATATTAGTATTCATAGCAGGTGCAAAAACAACTTTACTTGAATCTGTTGCCATAATGGAAGTAGATAATAAATCATCTGCTATTCCATTTGCTACTTTACCAATTATATTTGCAGTTGCAGGAGCTACAACATATACATCTGCCCATGTTGCAAGGCTTATATGCTCTATTTCCCATGCTTTAGGTTCTTCAAACGTATCAACTGATACAACATTTTTACTTAATGACTGAAATGTAAGAGGAGCTACAAATTTAACTGCTTCATTTGTCATTACAACTTTTACGTCTATATCCTTTTTAACTAGTATACTTACTATTTCTACAGCTTTATATGCAGCAATTCCTCCTGTAACACCCAGTACAACATGTTTTTTAGTGTCTTCCATTTTAAATCACTTCATAATTAATCTTATCTTGATTAATTTCATTTATAGCTATAGTAAGTGGTTTGTTTGATGGCACCTCAACTTCTGCTTTAGCTCCTTCTATTATCTGTCTTGCCCTTTTTGATGTTAAAATTACTAATGAATATCTGTCATGTACTTTATTTAATAAATCCACAACAGATGGATTAATCATAGAGTTGTTCATGAATTAAACCCTCCTTTGAATCTAATATACTATGTTTTATTCTATCAACTCTGCATTTTTCTGCAGTAATTATTGATTCTATTTTAGATACTGCTTCATCTATTTCATCATTTACAACAGCATAATTATACTTTGAAACAAAATTAATCTCTTTATATGCTGACTTAAATCTTAGCATAAGTGATTCTTCTGTTTCACTTCCTCTTTTTATTATTCTATTTTTAAGTTCTTCCATTGATGGAGGAAGTATAAAAATAAAAATTCCTTCTTCTATATTTTCTTTTACTTTTAATGCTCCTTGAATATCTATTTCAAGAATAACATCTTTTCCATCTTCAAGTTTTTTTTCAACATTTGATTTTGGAGTTCCATAGAAATTTTTATATACTGTAGCATATTCAAGAAAATCTCCATCATCTATTCTTTGTTTAAATTCATCTTTAGTTAAAAAATAATAATTTATTCCATCTTTTTCACCAGCTCGTGGTTCTCTTGTAGTTGCTGAAACAGAAAGATTAAGATCCTTTCTCTTTTCGAGAAGTGCTTTACATATAGTTCCTTTTCCTGCTCCAGATGGTCCTGAAATTACTATTAATAGGCCTTTTTTTTTATTCATCATCCTCATCCATTTCTACATCATCTTGAATAGTTGTTAATCTATGAGCAACAGTTTCTGGCTGAACTGCAGATAATATAATATGATCACAGTCTGTTATTAAAACAGCTCTAGTTCTTCTGCCATATGTTGCATCTATAAGCATTCCCCTGTCACGTGCTTCCTGTATTATTCTTTTTATTGGTGCTGATTCAGGACTTACTATTGCGACAAGTCTATTAGCGGCTACAATATTTCCAAAGCCTATATTAATTAACTTTATTGACATGATTCGCCTCCTTGGTTATTCCAAATTCTGTATTTGTTCTCTTATTTTTTCAATAGTATTCTTAATTTCAAGAACAAGATTTGTCATATTTAAATCTACTGATTTAGAAGCGATTGTATTAGCTTCTCTATTCATTTCCTGTATTATAAAATCAAGTTTTCTTCCTGATGGCTCATCAGAATCCATTGTAAGTCTCATCTGATATATGTGACTCTTAAGTCTTGTTATTTCTTCGTCTACAGCCGCTTTATCTGCTAAAATAGCAACTTCAAGTGCTATTCTTCCTTCGTCAATTTCTGAATTTGAAAGAAGTTCTTTAAGCCTTTCTTCTAGCCTCTTTTTATAATTTTCAGAAACTTTTTCTGAATATTTTTCTATTTCTAAAACACATTTTTCTATATAATTAATTTTAGCTAATATATCTTCTTTAAGCTTTGTACCTTCTCTAAGCCTCATTTCATTCATAGCATCAAGTGCTTTATTCATTACACAAGTAACTTCCTTTAATACACTCTTTGTATCGATATCATTTTGCTGAATTGTTATAACATCAGGAAATTTTGCAATTTTAAATGGTGATATATCATCATTTAAAATGCCAAGCTCATCTTGTATATCCTTAATACAGTTATAATATTCATGTGCAAGCTTTTTATTAACTACAGGAATTCCTTGAAGTGTTTCATAATCTCTATAATTTATAAAAACATCAACCTTACCTCTTTTTATCCTGTTTCTAATTAAATTTCTAAAATTTTCTTCAAGTTCAAGCATAAATTTAGGCATTTTAATATTTATATCAAGATATCTATTATTGACGCTTTTTATCTCTACAGAATAAAATCTAGACTTACCGTCACCATCACTCTGTGACTTTCCAAAACTTGTCATACTTTTCATCTTATCTCACCTCCCGATTACTTCCTGCTATTTTATAATAATTTTTTTTCTTATAATAGTCAATTGTTTGTTTACAAATTGTTAACATTTATTTTGATAATTGAAATATTACTGATATAATATAGGGATTGATATAAATTTTAAAGACAAAAGGTGGATTTTTTATGCATTTATTTATTCAAAATATTCATTCTTATCTTCAAAGCATTAATACTCTATCTATTATAGTAAGACTTATGTTAGCTACAATATGTGGTGGAATAATTGGTGCTGAAAGAGGTAGAAAAAAACGTCCTGCAGGATTTCGTACACACATTTTAGTATGTATAGGTGCTACCATGGTAATGATTACCGGTCAATATATGTATGATGTTTTAGGTATGCAGTCTGACCCTTCAAGAATTGGAGCACAAGTAGTCAGTGGAATTGGTTTTTTAGGTGCTGGTACAATCCTTGTTGTAGGAAAAAATGAAGTTAAAGGTCTTACAACAGCAGCATGTCTTTGGTCATGTGCATGTATAGGACTTGCTATTGGAATTGGGTTTTACGAAGGCGCAGTAATCTCTTGTATATTTTTATACTTTGTCGTAACGCTTCTTCATAAGCTTGATCTTTTTGCACGAATTCATTCAAAAACTCTTGATATTTATGTTACATTAAGAGATATAAAAGGCGTCACAAATTTTTTAAATATCGTAAAAAGTGATGGAACAACAATTTCAAACATTGAAGTTATTAATAGACAGAATAACTCACAAAATACAATAAGTCTCAATATGACTCTTACATTTTTAAAAAAGCATGAGCATTCTGAATATATACTAGATCTTCATAAAATAGATGGAGTAATAAACGCAGGAGAAATAGAATAAAAATAACCCCCTATAGAATTTTTATCCTATAGGGGGGTTATTTTTATAAAAATCTTTAATATGTTACAAAATACTAAATAAGAATAACAAGTTTAACAATGAATATTATTCCTAAGAAAATCATAACAGGAGATAATTTCTTCTTTTCTCCTTTTGCAAAAAATATGTTGTAAATTAGATTAATGAATACATATGCTAAAACACCAAATGTAAGTCCATCACCTATACTTGCTGTTAAAGGCATTAAAGCTATTGTTATAAATGCTGGAACACCTTCTGTAATTTCATCAAAATCAATATTCTTAACAGCTCCAAGCATTAAATATCCTACATAAATTAGTGCTGGTGCTGTTGCACATGCTGGAATTGAAATAAATATAGGTGAGAAGAACATTGCAACTAAGAATAATACTCCTGTTGTAACTGATGTCCATCCAGTTCTTCCTCCTGCTGCAACACCTGTAGAACTCTCAACATAAGTTGTTACTGTTGAAACTCCAAGACATGCACCTGCAGTAGTTCCTACAGCATCTACTAAAAGAGCTTTTCCAACGTTTGGAACTTTTCCTTCTTCATCAAGCATTCCTGCTCTTGAAGTAACACCTACTAATGTTCCAACTGTATCAAAGAAATCAACAAATAAAAATGTAAATACTACAGTAATAAAGTTAAGTATATTACTTGGATGGAATGCATATCCTAAATCAATTTTTCCTGCAATTGGTGCTAAGCTTTCAAACTTTATAACACCTGTTGGAAGATAAATTCCAAGGCTTGCAGCATAATCAGTATACTTTAATGCAAATCCCCATGCTAAAAGAGTACTTACCACGATACCAATAAGTATAGAACCTCTTATTCCTTTTTTATCTAAAACTGCAATAATTACAATTCCAATACAAGCAATAATAACTGTAGGTAGTGTAAACTTTCCTAAAGCTAAAAGATTACTCTTATTTCCTACTACAAGATTACAACCTTTAAATCCTATAAATGCAATAAAAAGTCCTATTCCTGCTGTTACTGCATATTTCATATTCATAGGTATAGCATTTACTACAGCTTCTCTTACTTTACAAAGTGATAAAACAATAAAAATAATTCCTTCAATAAATACCGCTGTTAAAGCGACATTCCATGAAACATTTTTTCCGAGTACTACAGAATAAGCAAAATATGCATTAAGTCCCATTCCTGAAGCTAACGCAAATGGTAAATTTGCATAAAATCCCATAAGTATTGTAGCAAGTCCTGCTGATAAACAAGTTGCTGTAACAAGAGCACCCTTATCCATTCCTGTTTCCCCTAAAATATTAGGATTTACTGCAAGAATATAAGCCATTGTTAAAAATGTTGTAATACCTGCAATAATTTCTTTTTTAAAATCTACTTTTTCATTGTTGAAGATTTCAAAAAAACTACTTTTCTTTTTTGTCTGCTGCATTTTATTTCCTCCTAAAAAAAATAAAAAGCCAATTCGAATTTTAAATTCAAACTGACTCACGTAAAATAAAGCTTACCCATAGTCAGGAATTTACGGTACCTGGTAGAAACTTGTGAACCAATTATCACGATTATATGAGTATAATAACATATTTAGTATATATGTAATTTAAAAAAATGTCAATTTTTTATTTGGCAGGTCGGCGTATCCTGCATCCCTGTTTACTAAAAATAGCGTATGAGGAGCCTTTCTCACCTCAAATAAAATCCAAATATTTTTCTCTATCTGTATGACGGCTTATAAGATCGAGTCTATCACTATTTATTCTTCCAATCATTTTAGACTCTGTCATAGGATATAAAGTTGCAACAAAAATATATTTATCTTCAGTATCAATTTCAAGTCCTAAAAATAATATAATATCCATTTTTTTTACTAGCTCTATAGAACCATTTCTTCTATATTTTTTTGACATACCAACATAATCAGGCGACTCAATTATCTTTGTTATAGTTCCTAATATATCTTCGCGTATCTTTTTAGGAAATTGTCTTCCGTGCTTTTTTCTTATATGATTTATAGCACCAGGAGAAGTAAAGACATCGCCACAAAAATCAATATCTAATAAATGTAATATATATTCCTGGATTTTTCCAACTTTTTTATATGCCTTATATTCTCTTCTCATACATATCCCTCATTTACATCCTTTTTTCTATTATAATCCATCTATTATATTTTGAAAATAGTACATAGCGGATATTATCTCCTAATATTATAATATTCGCTATATACACATTTGTTCTTATTTTATTAAAGGATTATACAAATAAGGCCTCCATTGCCTTCATTTATTATTTTTTGAAGAGTCTTTTGTATCTTAATTTGAACATCTTCAGGCATTTTATACAATTTATTTTGTAGTCCTTCTTTTACAAGAACTTCTAGTGATTTTCCAAACATATTACTCTGCCACAATTTCTGAGGGTCATTTTCAAACTGGTCTAAAAGTCCTTTTATAAGCTCCTCTGATTCTTTTTCGGAACCCATTATAGGACTTATCTCTGTTTTTACATCACATTTTATAAAATGAAGACTTGGTGCACTTGCTTTAAGTTTTACCCCAAATTTATCTCCCTGTTTTACAAGTTCAGGTTCTTCAAATTTCATCTCTGAAAGCTGAGGTGCAACAAGACCATATCCTGTTTCTTTTACATCATTTAATGCATCTTTTACCTTATCATACTCACATTTTGCAAATGTTAAATCTTTTATAATACCTAAAAGATCACCTTCTGATGAAATCTCAAGATCACAGATTTCACTTAAGACTTTATAAAACACACCCTCTTTAGGCTTAAGAATAATATTAGACCTTCCAGAACCAAGATCTACTTCATTTATATTCGCATAGCCTAAATATTCTTCATCCGGAGAAAGATTTAATGAGAATTTTATATCCCTTATTTTAGATATACTATCTGCCATATTTCTTACAAATTCAATAAAAGCTTTTTTAAGCCAATGCTCTCCATCAAGTTTCTCTACCCATTCAGGAAAATCAATATTTATCTCTTTAACAGGAAATTCCATTAAAATTTGTTTAAATATATTGTCAATATCTTCAATTGTCATATTTGAGACATCCGCTACCTGAACTGTCACATTATATTTTGTTTCTAATTCTTTTTTTAAAGTCTCAGATTCTTTTGAATTTGGTTTTACAGTATTAAGTATTATAATAAATGGCTTCTTAAGTGATTTAAGTTCCTCAATTACTCTTTCTTCAGCTTCTACATAATCTTCTCTATTGATTCCTGTTATGCTCCCATCAGTTGTAACTACAATTCCTATAGTTGAGTGATCTTTTATTACTTTTCTAGTTCCAATTTCTGCTGCATCTTCAAATGGTATTTCATAATCATACCATGGTGTATTAACCATTCTAGTTTCTTCACCATCTAAATATCCTGTTGCTGCTTTTACAATATATCCAACACAATCTACCATTCTTACATTAAATTTAACTTCATCATCAATTTCAATTGTAACTGCTTCATTTGGAACAAATTTAGGCTCTGTTGTATAAATACTTTTTCCAGAACCACTTTGAGGAAGTTCATCCTGTGCTCTTTCCTTTTTGTAAGTATTGTCTATCTTTGGTATTACCATTAAATCCATGAACCTTTTAATAAAAGTTGATTTTCCTGTTCTTACAGGTCCAACAACCCCTACATATATGTCTCCATCAGTCCTTTCCGCAATATCTTTATATATGTTAAAATCATCCATGTAGTTCCCTCCTATATCTTTTTGCCAGTAATATATATATTCGGTCATGGAAAATAATATACTATTAAAAAAGATTATTTAAAAATATTCTTTTAAATAATCTTTCTTTAAAGTAAATTAATTAGTAAAATTCGTTTTTCTTGTCTCTGTTCATCAGTTCGTTTATTATTTCGCTACTTTTTTTGCCATTAAAAATTCCTCTATACAATCCATCGGTTATTGGCATTGATATTTTAAGTTTTTCTTTCAGATTATAAAAAGCCTTACACGCATCTATTCCTTCAACAACCATCTTAACTTCTGAAACAGCTTCATCAACAGTTTTACCTTTTCCTATAAGATAACCTGCCATCCTATTTCGTGAATGCTTTGATGTGCATGTTACTATAAGATCACCCATACCGGTAAGACCATAAAATGTTTTCGCTTTTCCTCCAAGAGCAATTCCTATTCTTGCAATTTCACTCATTCCTCTTGTTATAAGCGCAGCTTTTGTATTGTCTCCAAATCCAAGTCCATCAATTATTCCAGCCGCAAGAGCGATAATATTTTTAACCGCTCCACCTATTTCTACACCTATTATATCATCGTTTGTATATACCCTGAAATATGAATTCATAAATAAATCTTGAACATCTTTTGCATATTTTATATCAGTTGAAGTCGTAACTACTGTTGTTGGAAGTTTAAGTGCCACTTCCTCTGCATGACTTGGTCCTGAAAGAATTACTACAGGATTTTCAAGTTCCTCGCCTATTACAACTGACATTCTCTTGTTTGTTCCTTTTTCAATTCCTTTTGCAATAGAGATAATAACTGCATCTTCTCTTATATACTTTTTCACCTGTTTTGAAACAGATCTTATAACCTGAGACGGTACAGCAAGAATAACATAATCAGCTTCTTTCACTGCTTCATCCATAGTATTTACTGCTGTAACATTTTCTGGAATGCATAGCTTTTTCATATATCTTATGTTTCTCTTCTCATTATTTATATCATCTACTATTTCTTTATTTCTATCATAGATATAAACCTGATTTCCCTTTTCAGCAAGAAGAACAGCTAATGCAGTTCCAAAACTTCCAGCACCGATAAATGTAACCTTTCTCAATATTATTCCTTCCTTTGCCTATATTCTATCTGAATTCCTGTACCTTTAAAGTCAAAACTTTCTCTTAACTGATTTTCTATATATCTTTCATATGAAAAATGTTTAGCTCCTATATCATTTACAAAGAATACAAATTTAGGAGGTCTTGTTGCAGCCTGAACAGCATAATATATCTTCATTCTCTTAAGTCCTACTATTGGAGGCTCTTTCATTAATACTGCTCTATTTATAACATCATTCAAGACACCTGTAGGTACTCTTTTAGTATAATTGTCATAGCATTTTTTGGCAAGTTTTAAAACTCTTGGAACTCTCTGTCCTGTTAATGCAGATATAAATAAATATTCAGCATAACCCATGAACTTAAGTTTACTTTGAAGATCTCTTTTAAAATTATCTAAAGTCTTATTATCTTTTTCTATAAGATCCCATTTATTTACTATAACAATAATAGCCTTTCTCATATCATGTGCATATCCTATAATCTTTTCATCCTGCTCTGAAATTCCTTCACCTGCATCGATCATAAGTATACATACATCAGCTCTCTCTATTGCCGCATAAGTTCTTACAACACTATATCTTTCAATTTCTTCTTTAACTTTACTCTTTCTTCTAAGTCCTGCTGTATCAATTAATATAAATTTTCCTTCTTCAGTTTCAAGATAGCTATCTATTGCATCTCTTGTAGTACCTGGTTTATCTGATACTATAACTCTTTCTTCGCCTAAAAGCTTATTTATAAGAGACGATTTTCCAACATTAGGCTTTCCTATCATTGCTATTCTTATATACTCGTCTTCTTCATCAATAAGTGCTTCAGGATCAAAGTTTTCTACTACTTTATCAAGCATATCTCCAAGTCCAAGTCCCTGAGAAGCTGAAATTGTTATAGGATCTCCAATACCTAAATTATAAAATTCATATGCATTATCTTCTTCTTTTAAAGAATCAATCTTATTTACAACTAATACAACTGGTTTTTTGCTCTTTCTAAGCATTGATGCAACTTCTTCGTCTGAAGAAGTAAGACCTTCTTTACCATCAACTATAAATACAATTACATCTGCTGTTTCAATTGCAATATTTGCCTGTCTTCTCATCTGCTTTACTATTATGTCATCTCTATAAGGTTCTATACCACCTGTATCTATAATTGTAAAATTGTAATTAAGCCACTCTGCATCAGCGTATACTCTATCTCTTGTAACTCCAGGAGTATCCTCAACTATAGATATTCTCCTTCCTGCAAGTTTATTAAATAATGTTGATTTTCCTACGTTAGGTCTTCCAACCATCGCAACTATTGGTTTTGCCATTTTAATTGTCCTCCTTAATACGTTCATTTATTTTTTTTACTAAGTCTTCACCCGTAAAGTTTACAACTATCACTTGTACATCTAAAGCTTCTTCTATGTCTTTTATTCTTGTATCATCGAGCATTATAAGTTCATCACTATCTGAAAATTCATATCCTCGTCTGAACATATTTTCAGGCATAATAAGATATTTTGATTTTATTTTTCCTTTTAATTGTTCTATTATATCTTTTCCAGTAAGAAGACCTGCTACTGTTATTGTCTCTCCAAAAAAATAATTAATTATTTTATAAACATCTATTTTTATATTTTCATTATAAGACATTATCTTACTTGCAGCTTCTTTTATACTATCATAAGCAAGTACTCCAGTCGCAATTGAAAAACTTCCTTTTAAATTCTTTTCTACAGAAGATGCTGATGAATCTATTTCACTTTTAAAGCATCTAACCATTCCTATTCCATCTTCAATCTGATTATACCCATCATAGAATTCTTCATCTGGAATATTATGACCTGCAACAATATAAAACTCATCAGAAAGCCTAACAAATGGTCCATTTCCATCACTTATAAATTTGTTTTGAAGTCTTTTTATACTATTTATTTCTTTTTCTGCAAGTTCCTTAGTATATGTATCGACTTTTGCAAGTCCTTCTCTGAATTTAGTAACTCCTATTGGAACAACAGCAACTTCTGAAACATATGGGTATAAAGAATATAAATCATTTATAGTCTTTAAAAGTTCCTCTCCATTATTTATATTCGGAATCGAAACAATTTGAGCATTCATTACTATCCCTGCATCAGCAAGTTTTTTCATTCTCTCCATTATGTTTCCTGCGAACCTATTACTTAGCATTTTTTTTCTAAGTTCTTTATTAGTTGTATGGACAGAAACATTTATAGGACTTATATGATACCTTATAATTCTATCTATATCTTCATCTTTCATATTTGTAAGTGTTACAAAGTTTCCTTGAAGGAATGAAAGTCTTGAATCATCATCTTTAAAATAAAGAGTTTGCCTTAATCCTTTTGGAAGCTGATCTATAAAACAAAACATACATTTATTACTACAGCTTTTTGCTTTATCCATTATTCCGCCGCCAAATTCTAATCCTAAATCTTCTCCATATTCTTTTTCAATATCAATATCCCAAACTTCGCCATTGCATTTTTCAATTTCTATTGTAATTTCTTCATCTGCAGATAAAAATTTATAATCAATAATATCATCTATATTATTACCATCTATCGATAAAAGTATATCATTAACTTCTATCCCTACTTCTTCTCCTATACTGCCTTTATCTACTTTTGTTATAATATTTTTCATATATATCACTCCTATTATAACATACCTTATTTTATTCAAGCATTTCTAATTATATATTAACTATTATTCTATTGCAAATAAAAAAAATTTAATAGATAATATAGCTTTATGCTTTATATCCATTAAATTTTTAAAAAACAGATATTAAATTTTAAAAATAATTTTATTCATTTAAATCGACGTAATTTCCACTATTTAAGAATATAGTCCATTCACATATATTTGTTACATGGTCAGCTATTCTCTCTAAATATTTAATTACAAATAGAAGCTGAGTTCCATTATCAGAAAATGATACATTATTATCTTTTATTTTTTGAACAAGTGCAGAAAATAACTCCTTATAATCTTTATCTACAGAATCATCTAATGAACATATTCTATATGCCTCATCTTTATTTTCATCAAGATAGGCGTCTACAGACATTTTTACCATATCTCTTACTTTTTCTGCCATATCCCATAGTAAGGTAAATGTCTGATCTTTTTCATTTATTTTGCAGTTTATTCTTTTTACGACCTTACATATATCAACTGCATGATCTGCCATTCTTTCAAGATCAGTTACAATTTTAGATGCTGTAAAAACTCTTCTTAAATCTGTTGCAAGTGGCTGCTCTGCTGCAATATATTTAATACATGCATCTTCAAGTTCCTTTTGAAGATTATCTACCTTGTCATCATCTTTTATTATTTTATTAGCGATTTCAATATCGCATAATTTTAAAGATACAATACTCTTATATATCTGTTTTTCTACAAGATTTGTCATAGTCATTAATTTATCATTAATAACTTTGACTCTTGCATCATTTGAACCTCTTGTCATATTATTAACACTCCTTTTAACCAAATCTTCCTGTTATATAATCCTCTGTCCTTTTATCTCTTGGTTTATAAAAAATATCTTCAGTTTTACCAAATTCAACTACTTCACCATTTAAGAAAAATGCTGTCTTGTCAGCAATTCTTCCAGCCTGCTGCATATTATGAGTTACTATTATTACAGTATATTCTTTCTTTAATTCATCCATAAGATTTTCAACTTTGCTTGTTGAAATAGGATCAAGGGCAGATGTAGGTTCATCCATTAATATAACCTCAGGTGATACTGCAAGTGTTCTCGCAATACAAAGTCTCTGTTGCTGTCCTCCTGAAAGTCTCATTGCACTATCTTTTAATCTGTCTTTTGTTTCATCAAAAAGAGCAGCCTTTCTTAAACTCTTCTCTACTATCTCGTCAAGAGATACTTTATTTTTATTTCCATGTATTCTTGGTCCATAAGCTATATTATCATATATAGACATTGGGAAAGGATTCGGTCTTTGAAACACCATTCCTATACGCTTTCTAAGTGTTATCTCATCATAATCTTTATAAATGTCTTTTCCTTCAAATAATACCTTTCCTTCAATTCTTACACATTCAATTAAATCATTCATTCTATTTAATGTTCTTAAAAATGTAGATTTTCCACATCCCGATGGACCTATAAGTGCTGTAACTTCATTTTTGTTTATATCTAAATTTATTTCTTTAAGGGCTTTATTGTCTCCATAATAAAGAGATAAATCATTAGTTGTTATAATTCCCATAATAATCCTACTTTCCTTGATAAACTTTGATTATCCTATTCCCAATGAGTCTTGCAGATAAATTAAAAATTAATACTATAATCATTAATACTGCTGCAGTTCCATTTGCTATAGCAACTGCATCTGGAACTATTCCTTCAGAATTTAGTTTCCAAATATGAACTGCTAAAGTTTCTGCTGGTCTAAATAACGAAAATGCTGATTTGCTTCCTGTAAAACTTAGCATATCAAATTTAAAATTTGCAGAAGATAGTCCTGCTGTGTATAGAAAAGCTGCTGCTTCTCCAAATATTCTTCCTGATGCTAAAATAATTCCTGTAATTATTTCTCCAATTGCTGATTTAATTGTTATTTTACATAATGTCTGCCATCTTGTGGCTCCAAGCCCAAGTGATGCTTCCTTTACTTTAAGTGAAGCTGCTCTTATAGCATTTTCTGAAACTCTTGTCATTGCTGGAATATTTAATATACTTACTGATAATGCACCTGCAAGTATTGAATATCCCATATCCATAAAGTTAACAAATATAAGAAGTCCAAACATACCTATTACTATAGAAGGAAGAGATGACATTGTTTCAAGTGACATTGATATAAAATTAAGTATTTTACCTTCTTTTGCATATTCTGCAAGATATATTCCTGCACCGATTCCTATCGGAATAGTAATTAAAAGAGATATAAATAACATATAGAAAGAGTTAAAAAGCTGTATTCCAATACCTCCGCCTGCTCCTGTAAGCTTAGTTTTCCCAAAGATAAATGAAAATTTCAGCATTGGATAACCTTTATATAAAATGTATGCAATAAATGCTACTAGTATGAAAATTACAAATGCACTTATAACATAGAAAAAGTATGTCATTAATTTATCCATTTTTTTTGCATTCATGTTATTTTCCTCCCTTATCAATTCTTCTTACAATAACTATAAATCCAAACGATATAATAAGAAGAATCATTGCAAGAGACCATAATGCATCATTCCATACTGTTCCTCCAACTGTATTTGACATATCCATTGTAAGAATACTTGTAAGAGTTGACATAGATGATGTAAGGCTATTTGGAATTTTTATTGTATTTCCTATAACCATCTGTACTGCAAGTGCCTCTCCAAAAGCTCTTGCTATACCTAAAATTACTCCTGTTAAAATACCTCTTCTTGAGCCAGGGACTATAACTTTATATATTGTCTGCCATCTTGTAGCTCCAAGTCCATATGATGCTTCAATATGATCTTTTGGTATTGTTTTTACAGCATCTATAGAAAGTGTTGCTATTGTGGGAAGAATCATAAGTGCAAGTACGAGTATTCCTGAAAGTAGTGAAAACCCAGTACCACTAAAATGATTTTTCACAAAAGGAACTAAAACTGATATTCCAACCCATCCATATACTACAGATGGAATTCCAACTAAAATCTCAAGAGCCGGTTTCATTATTACTCTTCCAAATCTCTTTGATATTATATTTACAAACACAGCAAGTGAAATTGCAACAGGTGCACTAAGTATTACTGCACCTGCTGAAACAAATACTGAACCTATAATGAAAGAGAGAGCTCCAAAGGAAGGTGTCTCATCTCCTGGATTCCAATTATTTTTAAATATAAAATTTATAAAGCTGTATTTATCTGCAATAAATAGATTTAATCCTTTAATAAAAATGAATACTATGATTGCAATTGTAATTCCTATTATTAGAAAGGCACAAGCTATTGAAAATAACTTTCCTATATATTCATTTTTAAACTTTTCCTTTAAGCTTCTTTTTTCCATTATTTATCATCCTTTATTTATTCTTTAACTTTCATATCACTTATAGAAACAAATCCTAAATTGTCTACAATTTCCTTTACTTCACTACTTGAAATGTAATCAATAAACTGTTTAGAAAGTCCTTTTGCTTCACCTTTTGTATACATATGTCCCCATGACCAGAACTTATATGATCCGTCTGCAATACTGTTTTTCTCAGCACTAACACCATCAATCTTAGTTGCTACAATTCCAGCATTTTTAGCATCATCACCATTTAAATATGCAAGTCCTAAGTAACTAATTGCACCTTCATTTTGTTTCATAGCTGATAAAACAGCTCCATTTGAATCTTGCATAATTCCTATAGCATCATTTTCTTTAGTTCCATCTAATAATTTCTTTTCAAATGTTGCTCTAGTTCCTGATCCGTCTTTTCTATGGATAACAAAGATTTCTTGATCTTTTCCTCCAACTTCCTTCCAGTTTTTAATTTCTCCAAGGAATATTTTCTTTATCTGATCTTTTGTTAAGTTATCTACTCCAACTGATTTATTTACTGCAATTGCAAAGCTTTCAGCAACAACTTGATGATCAACTAATGTAGAAGCTTTATCTTTATCTAATTTCTCTTCTGCAAAAATATCTGAGTTTCCTATGTCTACTGTTCCATCCATTACCTGAGTAAGTCCTGTACCAGATCCACCTGCCTGAGCACTTATTGAAGCATCAGGATATTTAGCATTAAATTTTTCTATTGCTTGTTCCATTAGTGGAAGTAATGCTGAAGATCCGCTTACTGTAATAGATCCTGCTATCTCTTCACTTGTTTCTTCACTTTTTGTAGAAGTACTATCGTTAGATCCTCCATTAAGTGAACCACAGCCTGCCATTGCAAAGCCCATTGACATTGTAAGTAAAGTACTCATACAAATTTTTAACATTTTCTTTTTCATAAAAAACCTCCAAAGTTTTTACTAAAATTTTTATTTTTTTCACTTTAATTTTCTGTACAAGTTTATAATACTCATTTTTTATTAAATCACTATTAACTTAATGTTAAGTTATATTATGCCTTTGTTAAATACTTGTTAAGCCATATTGCTACTTTGCATAATATTAATCTAAAAAACAAATACTATGATACTTATTCATTAAATATGTTTCCCCATAAGCTTTGAAAATATTATAAATAATTATAATATAATAATAAAAAAAGCTGCATAAGATTGAATTTTTTAATCAATCTTATGCGGCTTTTTTATAATTTTCAATTAATTTACAGGTATAATAACTGTAAATGTACTTCCTTTAGTAATCTCACTTTTAACATCAAGATTACCATTAAATGTCTTTACAATGTGTTTAACAATAGCAAGGCCTAATCCTGTGCCTCCTGTTCCTCCCTTTTTACGTGATTTATCAACACGATAGAATCTTTCAAATATTCTTGATATGTCTTCCTCTGGTATTCCAATACCATTATCTGAAACTATAAAATAATAAAATCTATTTTTACTATAGCTTTTAACATCTATAGTTTTTTCATCTTTTTGAGGGTCAGAATACTTTATTGCATTTTCAATTAAATTTAATGTCATTTGATAAAACTTATCTTTATCTCCTAGTATAAGTTCACTATTATCACTTTCATAATTAATCTTAACATTTTTCTTAATAGCCATATCCTTTACCATATCAAATACCGTGTCCAAAACAGTATCTGGAAGAAATTCATCTACATCACAAACTAGATTGCTTTCAATATTAGATAGGACAAGAATATCATTTATAAGTCTTGTGAGTCTTTCAGCTTCATTATTTATAATATCTAAAAATTTATTTCTTGTTTTATCATCGTTAACTATCCTTAAAGTCTCCGCAAATCCTTTAATTGATGTAAGTGGAGTTTTAAGTTCATGAGATACGTTGGCAACAAATTGTGATCTCATAAGTTCAACTCTCTTCATGTCAGTTATATCCTGAAAGTTTATTACAAGTCCTATTTTCTGATCAAAACTCAAAAGTTCAGATTTGCTTACTCTTAAATCACGTTCAATTGGATGGAGCACTTTTATTTCTTCTGTAGTCTTTGAATCATCTTCAAGAAAACTTTTTATATCATAATCACTAAGACATGATAAGATATTTTTATTCTGAACATTCTTTTTTATGCCTAAAAGCCTATATGCAGAAGGATTAATCGATATAATATTATTTTCATTATCGACTGCAATAATACCTCCAACCATACTTTTTAAAATTGATTCTAATTTTTCCTGCTTATCAACTACTTCTTTAATCTTAAGCTGAAGTTCATCTGCCATATCATTAAAACTTTCAGCTAGTACCCCAAGTTCATCATTAGTTTTAACATCAGCACGAATCTTATAGTTTCCATTTTTCATTTTAAGTGTTGCCTCTTCAAGATTTTTTATAGGCTGCACTATTCTCTTAATAAATCTTAATGAAATAACTAATCCAAATATAAGTATCACAGCTAAAATCAAAATATAATACTGTACATTTTCTTTTTGAAATACTTTCATCATTTTTATAGGCACAGAAGTTCTTATTATAAGATTGTCATCTATCCTAGTTGCACAATACATATAACTAGCTTTCATAGTACTGCTATACCTTATTGAATATGCACTTCCATTTTCTATAGCATCTTGAACTTCAAGTCTTGATAAATGATTTTCTAACGTATTTACTTGATTGTCAAAAAGAACTTCTCCACTAATATCAATAAGCGTAATTCTGACATTCACATCATTTATTTTTATATCTAAATTTGAAAGTCCATTAAATTCTTCATCATCTTTTAAATAATTAGTCTGTTCTATTAAATAATTATAATTTTTTAACTGCTGTTTAGTATTTTCTATTTCATCAAGATTAGTTAATAAAATAAAGAATGAACCTGCAATTAGTGCACAAAATAATATTATTGTAAATACAAAAATTAAAATTTTATTTTTCATAATCATTACGCGTTAAATCTATAACCTACTCCTCTTATAGTTTCTATAAATTTAGGATTTTTATCATCCTTTTCAATCTTCTTTCTTAAATATCTAATATGGACATCTACTGTTCTTGTCTCGCCTATATATTCATATCCCCATATTTTATCTAAAAGAACTTCTCTTTTTAAAATTTTCCCCTTATTTCTTATAAGCATTGCTAGTAGCTCAAACTCTTTTAAAGTAAGATCAATCTTCTTTCCATCTTTAAACACTTCATGTCTTTCAAAATCAACTTTAAGATATGAATTTTCAAAAATTCCATTTATATCACTTTTTTGAATCGGTGATTTTCTTCTAAGAACTGCCTTAACTCTTGCTAAAAGTTCTCTTACTGAAAATGGCTTTGTTATATAATCATCAGCTCCAAGTTCAAGACCAAGAACTTTGTCTAGTTCTTCACTCTTCGCTGTAATCATTATTATTCCAGTATTTATTGTATCTGGATTCTTCTTTATTTCCTTGCATACATCTAAACCATCTATACCAGGAAGCATAAGATCAAGCAGAATCAAATCTGGTTTCTCTTGATTTGCTATTTTTAATGCTTCTATTCCATCTCCTGCTGAAAATACATTATATTCTGAATTTTCAAGATTAAATCTTAAAAGTTCAACTATATTTTCTTCATCATCAACTATTAGAATTTTTTCTTTTGCCATAATTACTCCCCTTTACTTTAAATATACAAAGGCAAACATTCTTCCATATGAACCTTCGCTCTTTCTATATGAATAAAGTTTAATTTTGCTGCTACAATATGTGCATAAATCTATAGAATTTATATTACTTTCTAATATACCAGCTTTATTTAAATCACTTTCTATACAGGTTTCCATAGATAAGTTATTTTTAAATATTAACTTGTCCTTTTTTATATAATTCTTCTTTTCTATAAATTTTTCTCTAAGGTCTTTAGAAACTTCATAACAGCATTTTCTTATATGTGGTCCAATATATGCTTTAATATTTTCAGGATTAACATTATATTTTTTTTTCATACATTCTACTGTCTTTAAAGTAATTGACTCATATGTTCCTCTCCATCCACTATGGATCGCTGCACATACTCCATCTTTTTTAGAAATTAAAATAATAGGAACACAATCTGCTGTGAAAACTCCTATAATAGTATTTTTTAAATTTGTAATAAGTGCATCTGCTTCAGAGTCTTTAACTTCATATTTATTTTCAGAATTAACTTCTAAAACTTTATCACTATGTATTTGTTTTAAATATATAATATCGTTAACTTTAAATTCTTCTTTAAGTGAATTTAAATTATTAACTCCAATATCTGTTGCTCTGTTAAAACTTCTACCACATTCTGCATTTGTAAAAACTATTTTATACATACTATCATCTGCAATTAAATAGTCCTTTTTCATTATCATAGAATCTGCTTTTATTATATTCACAAAATTCCTCCTAATTTAATATTAACATTTATTCAAATATAAATTTTATTTTTAACTAAATTTTAACCTATATATAACATCTATAGATAAAAATAGGGACTAATAGTCCCTATTTTTTTGGTATAAGATTTTTTATTTCCTCTAAAAAAGTATTTATATCTTTAAACTGTCTATATACAGATGCAAATCTTACATATGAGATTTCATCTAGTTCTTTTAATCTTATCATAACCATTTCTCCTATTTGTTTTGATGCAATTTCTGTAACCATAGTATTTGAAATGGTTTTTTCTATATCATCTGCAATACATTCAATTTGTTTTCTAGATACAGGCCTTTTTTGACATGCAATAATAAGGCCTTTTATAATCTTATCCTTATTAAAATTTTCTCTTGTTTGATCTTTTTTGACAACTAAAATAGGAAAATCTTCTATCTTTTCATATGTAGTAAACCTTTTTGAACACTTTAAGCATTCTCTTCTTCTCCTAATTGTAGTATTATCATCTGTAGATCTTGTATCTATTACTTTACTTTCTCCATATGCACAAAATGGACACTTCATTGTTTCACCCACCAAACTAAGTATTATAGCTTTATTATACATATTTTATGTTTTTTTTTCTACATCTTATTCATTTTCTTTAGTAGAAACATTAGAATTATTATTCACTAATATTACATCTAAACCAATTTTAACAATGTTTTTCCATAAAACTTCCTTTTCATCTTCTTTTGAAAACCATCCACTATTTTCTTCTTGTATAATTAATGATACTACTTTATTTTCTCTGCAGTCGAATTTAAAGTCTCTCGGAAATCCTAATTTTGATCCTGTATCAATATCTATGATTTCCATATTTCTTATTGCGTTTAACGAATGCATATTAATCTCCATATAAATCACTCCTAAACTTTATTCTGACTATACTATATGATTAATATGATTCTTATATTACATATTAGACTTGTTTTTTCATATGCTTAAGTGCTGTTTTTTCAAGTCTTGAAACCTGCGCTTGAGATATACCTATCTCATTTGCTACCTCCATTTGTGTTTTTCCACTAAAAAATCTTAAATTTAAAATAAGCTTTTCCCTTCTATTTAATTTTTTCATTGCTTCTTTTATAGCAATATTTTGGAGCCAGCTTTCATCAGTATTTTTTGAATCACTTATCTGATCCATTACATATATAGCATCTCCTCCATCATGATAAATAGGTTCAAAAAGCGAAACAGGATCCTGTATTGCATCAAGTGCAAAAACGACTTCCTCTCTTGGAAGATTAAGATCTCTAGCAATTTGAGAAATCGTAGGTTCCTTGCTATGTTCCTTTAAATATTTTTCTCTTGATAAAAGAGCTTTATATGCTATATCTCTTAAAGATCTGCTTACCCTTATTGAATTATTATCACGCAGATATCTTCTTATTTCACCTATTATCATAGGAACTGCATATGTAGAAAATTTTACATTCTGTGAAAGATCAAAATTGTCTATAGACTTCATAAGACCTATACAGCCGACTTGAAATAAATCATCTACATTCTCCCCACGATTATTAAATCTCTGAATAACACTTAATACAAGACGTAAATTTCCTTTTATAAAGGTCTCCCTTGCTTTCTTATCACCTTCCCTCATCTGCAGAAGAAGTTGTTTTTTTTCCTTTTCCTTTAATATTGGAAGTTTTGAAGTATTAACACCACAAATTTCTACTTTGTTTATTGCCAAAAGTATCAACCCCTTCGAAGTTATAATGTATCTTGCATTAAACATTATCTCCGTTAGTTAATACTTTTATACTAAAGACAACCTAAATCATCTTATTAATTTCTTTTTTAAGTCTTTTAATAATTCTCTTTTCTAACCTTGAAATATACGATTGAGATATTCCAAGCATATCTGCAACCTCTTTCTGAGTCTTTTCTCTCGTTCCATTTAAACCAAATCTTAACCTTACAATTTCTTTTTCTCGATCATTTAAATTTTTAAGTGCTGTAAATAATAGCTGTTTATCGACTTCATCTTCAATAAGGCTATATACTGTATCATTATCTGTTCCTAATATATCAGAAAGTAAAAGTTCATTTCCATCCCAATCTATATTAAGTGGTTCATAAAATGATATTTCTGCTTTTATCTTACTATTTCTTCTTAAATACATGAGTATTTCATTTTCTATACACCTTGATGCATATGTTGCAAGTTTAATTTTCTTCTCTGGATTAAATGTATTGACTGCTTTTATAAGTCCAATTGTCCCAACTGAAATTAAATCTTCAACATTAACACCAGTATTTTCAAATTTTCTTGCTATATAAACTACAAGTCTTAAATTTCTTTCTATAAGGGTACTTCTTACTGTATCGTCATCCTTAATTTTTTTTACAAGTTCTTCTTCCTCATTTTTTGATAATGGAGGAGGAAGTGCATCGCTTCCTCCAATATAGTGAAGCTTTTCTCTAAACAGATCTATATGACTTACAATTCTGTTTATTAATATACTTAATTGTTCCATAATATCCCCCTATAAAATACCTCTTGATAGCAATGCATTAAAGTCATTGCACTTACTAAATTTTTGTCTACATGGACATAAAATAACATCTATTACAGTGTTTCTATTTTTACTATCTGTAAGTACCATGTTATTTACTTTAAACCCTTTTATTTTCCCATTATTATCTATAGTACTGTATGAAATATAATAAAATTTTTTTCCTTCCATTTCTTCATTTAGAATATCATCTTCAATTAAAACACATGGAAGATTTGTTACTGGTTCTGTAAGTTCATTACCTGTATCTAAAAAAGCTTTAACAATATATTTTTTATTTAGCTGAAATTTTATAGTGTAGATACAATTTTGAACTACCATCCTATTTTTTATATAGTAATAAATTCTGTCTGTTAAAATATATATTATTAAAACACTTAAAAGCAAAAGTTTTATGCTAAATTTTGTAATAGTTAATTTATCACCTATTTTATAGCTAACAAAAGTAAAATATAATGCTAATGAAAAACCACTTATCAAAAACGATACCATAAAAAATACAATAGTCATTTTAATAATCTGAGAAATTCTCTTTATTCCAGATGCAATATATACAATAAAACAGGTCATTAAAATTCTAAAAGGAGGATGTGAGAAAATATTAATGATTTCAAATAAGAGTGTGCATGTATATAATCCCCCAATAAGCGAAGAAGCTAATATTCTTTTCATATTTATGTTTATTCCAGAAAGTCTAAGTGTTATATAAATTACAGCTAAATCAACAATAAAATTTTCTAAAAACAGAACGTCAACATAAACAATCACTTAATATCTATCCTCCTTTAAGTAATATTATAGTATTTTTATCTTCAAAATTTTGTCATAAGATAAGGTATGTTATTGTTTTTTTATTTTTATTAATTCTTGTTATTCTAATATTTTAGACATCAAATAAATTTTTCCAACAAAAAAAATGTTCCGATATTAACATTTAATATCAGAACATTTTTAAAATTCTTATATATTTTGTTTTTATAAATTTAATTAGTGCTTTCTTGCTATTCTTAAGAATGCTGGAATATCAAGTTCATCTGAATCATCTGATGCTTCAGGTTCATTTTGAACTTTCTTTTCTTGAACCTTTTTCTCTTCCTTCTTAGGTTCAGCTTTAGCATCTTTTCCGTTTTCTGAAGAAACTTCTTCTTCATCTTCTTCATCACAGGCTCCAAAGCCTGTAGCTATAACTGTAATTCTAATTTCTTCTTTTAAATTTTGATCAATTACAGCACCGACTATTATATTAGCATCTGGATCAACAGCTTCTCTTACTATATCTGCAGCATCATACACTTCAAGTGCACCTAAATCTTCTCCACCTGTAAAGTTTATTATAACATCAGTTGCTCCATCTATAGATGTCTCTAAAAGTGGTGATGATATAGCTTGCTTTACAGCTTCTTGAGTTCTGTTATCTCCTTTTCCAAATCCAACTCCCATATGTGCAAGACCTTTATCAAGCATAACAGCTTTAATATCAGCAAAATCAGCATTTATTACACCTGTTATTGTAATTAAATCTGATATTGCTTGGACACCTTGTCTTAATACATCATCTGCTAACTTGAAAGAATCAAGTAAAGTTGTTTTCTTATCTGCCATTGTAAGAAGTCTCTCGTTTGGAATTATTACTAGAGTATCAACCTTCTCTTTAAGATTAGTTATTCCCATCTCTGCATGTCTCATTCTTCTTTTTCCTTCAAAAGGGAATGGTTTTGTAACAACACCTACTGTAAGAATATCCATTGATTTAGCTATTTCAGCGACTACAGGTGCAGCACCTGTTCCTGTTCCTCCGCCCATTCCTGCAGTAATGAAAACCATATTGGCACCCTTAATTGCAGAAGTTATTTCTTCTTTGCTTTCTTCCGCTGCTTTTTTACCTATCTCAGGATTAGCTCCTGCTCCAAGTCCTTTTGTAAGTTTTTCTCCAATTTGAATTTTCTGATCTGCATTTGAGAGCATCAAAGCCTGCTTATCAGTATTTATTGCGATAAATTCGACGTTCTTTAATCCTTCAACAATCATTCTGTTAACAGCATTACTTCCACCGCCACCGCAACCGATTACCTTTATTTTAATGAAATCTTCCTGAGTTTCATTATCAAAGTCTAACAAAATAACTCCCCCTTTAAATTATCTTTCTAAAGAAATTTTTAACCTTTGTTAAAATAGTGTCTTCTTCATTTTTTTCATTATCTTGATTTAATGTTTCTGCGTCAATAGGTTTTATATTATTTAAAGCTTCATTATCTATTGAAACTTTTTTTAAAATTCCAATTACATTAATAAGTTCTTCAGTATCCTTAAGAACTGCCATAGAAGTAATATTTTCAGAACTTCTAAGTCCAAGCTCTTTATTAGTAATAACTTTTACATTTTTTTTTAAAATGCTCTTTGAAAATTCACCTACTTTTTCAAAGTAACTTAAACCATTTCCAAATAGAATTATACTACAAATATTATCATAATGGCTAGTCTTTTTCAACTGATTATTTACATAATTTAATATATCTTCTATTCTAGCATTCGTAACCTTATAAAATATCTCTTTTGAAATAGAAACAGTTCCAACATTTATATTTTCATTCACAGAATTATCATTAAACAAAGTTATGTAATTTCCAGAATAAATCTTTTTAAAATTATCACACTCTGTATAAGATAAATTTGTTGCTACAGAAAGATCCTTTGATATATTACTGCCGCCAGCAGGTACACTTGAAACAAATTCCACAATTCCATTATTAAATACTGCTAAATCTGATACTTCAGCACCAATATCAATAAGTACAATCTCCCCAATAGAATTCTTTTTATTCAAAAATATCTGCTTTGCTGAGAAAATATTTAATTTTATAAACTTAATATTAAATTTAGTATTCTCAAATATGTTATAATATTTGTCAATTACATCTTTGTCAATAATCGCAAGTGTAAAATTAATTTCTAAACTATTTGCTTTCCAGTTTAAAACATTTTTATCGAAAACTTTTCCATCTACGATATAAAAATTTATAATGGCATCAATAACTCTTTCATTTTCACTAACAGATTTCTTATAAGAAAGTGCTTTTTTATAAAGTTTTCTTATATCACTTTTTTTTATGCTTTCATTGATTTCTGTTTTTAAATTTATTTCAGTTATTCTAACTTTTCTTGATGATATTCCTATTGATACATCTGAAACTTTTTTATTAGTTCTTTTTTCAAGCTCTAAAAGTAATGACAAAACAGACTCTCTAACTTTAGCTTCATCATCTATTATTCCCTTTTTCATTCCTAAAGATGTGCATGATTCCACTGCAAAAATATCCATATCATCATTTTCATCAGATACTTTGCCAATTGAAGCTGATATTTTTCTGCTTCCAAAATCTATAGCCGCAATTATTTCTTCCTGCATATAAATTCTACCTCTCTTTTTGTAATACTTTATCTTTCGCTAAATTAACTTTTATTATTCTTTATCCATTTCTCATACGTATTTCTAGATATGATACCATTACTAGCAAGCCTTTTAATATCCATATCCATTGTCTGCATTCCAAATTTAGATCCAATCTGTATAAAGGTATCTATCTGCTCATAATTACCTTCACGTATAAGATTTTTTATTCCAGAAGTGCAAACCATTATCTCCATAGCAGCAGTTCTTCCTATGCCACTTGCATTTTTAAAGAGTATCTGAGATACAACACCTCTTAATAATGATGCTAACTGAATTTGAATTTCTTTTTGATGCCCACTCTCAAATGAATTTACAATTCTATAGATACTTTCAGATGCACCCATATTATGTAAAGTAGAAAAGACCAAATGACCTGTCTGTGCAGCTCTTAAAGTGCTTTCTATAGTCTCTCTATCTCTCATTTCACCTACACATATAATATCAGGATCTTCTCTTAACGCAGCTTTCAATCCTGTTTCATAATTTAATGTATCTTCTCCAACTTCTCTTTGGTTAATCATCGACTTATTTGATTTATACATATATTCTATAGGATCTTCAAGCGTAATAATATGTTTTTTCATACTATTATTAATCTCATTAATCATTGCTGCAAGTGTTGTGCTTTTTCCTGATCCTGTTGGCCCTGTAACAAGAACAAGTCCATCATGATATTTTATAAAGTCATATAAAATAGCATGCGGTGCTATATCAGTTAATTTAGGAATATGTTCTCTTATTACTCTTAATGTTATTGAAAAATTTCCTCCGCTTTTAAAGATATTAACTCTAAAGTTTGAAAAACCTGGTAAATAGTATTTAAAATCTAGCTCTCCATATTTTAAAAATTTATCATATTTATCACTTATTAGTTCTTTAATATATTCTTCAACAACTTTATGAGGAATGGAATCCTCAGACGCAGTTATAAGTAAACCATCAACCCTTATCATTGGCGGTAGATCCGATGTAATATGAATATCAGAAACTTTCTGAACATCAATACTTTTCAAAAATCTATCAATTTTAGCCACATTATTACCCCTTTATAATAATATCATTGCAGACTAAAGATTTGATAAAAACGTTTTACAAATATCAGCCTGCAACTAAACATACCATTTGCTATAACTAATCTCCCACTTCATTAATGTATCACTTTTTTCCTACTTTTGTCAATAAACTAATTAATTTTTTTAAATATAATTTAATATTTTGATGTTAGCTCTTTCTTTAACTTTTTTAATGCTTTTTTTTCTATTCTTGAAACATAAGATCTTGATATTCCAAGACTTGCTGCTATTTCTCTTTGAGTCTTACATTTTCCATCTATAAGTCCATATCTTAATATTATTATTGTGCTTTCTCTCTTATTAAGTGATTCTGTCAGTTTTCTATATAATGCTTTTATTTCAAGATTATTTTCAACCTTTTCAAGTACCGAATCTTTTTCACTACTTAATATGTCTAACAAACAGAATTCATTTCCTTCTTTATCTACCCCTATAGGATCTTGAAGATATACTTCACCTTTTTGCTTTTTATTATTTCTAAATAGCATTAATATTTCATTTTCAATACATCTTGAAGCATAAGTTGCTAACCTTGTTCCTTTTTTATAATCAAAAGAATCTATTGCCTTTATAAGACCTACTGTTCCTATAGATATAAGTTCATCTATATCTTTATTAGGAAATGAATATTTCTTTACTATATGTGCAACTAATCGTAAATTTTTTTCTATTAATATGCTCTTTGCAAGAGTGTCACCATCTCTTAATTTTTTTAAATATATCTTTTCTTCTGCTTCTGTTAGAGGCTGTGGAAATGTATTTCCATTTGTTAAATAACCAGATAAGAAAAACGAATTACAAAATAAGTCTATCAGATTATTAAATACAAACACTTTTATCCCCCATAGTAATGCTTAATATTATAATATGATTTGCTTTTGTAAAAGTTTCCTTATTATTTTATTTATTTAATTTTTCAACAATATCTTTAAATATAGGTGCAGCCGTATCTCCACCTCCTAAATCTGTATTGTCTCCTTCTTTAGAATTTAAATTTGGTGTAAATACTATCATAGAATACTTTTTATTATTTATATTAAAATATCCTCCAAACCAACCATGAGTATAACCTTCAGAAGATGTTGCAGAACCGGTCTTTCCTCCAATATCAACTCCGTTTACATTAGCTTTTTTTCCTGTTCCATTTATAACAACATCTTTCATAAAATCTTTAACTATTTTACTTGTTGTCTCTGTAAATATCCTCTTTTGATCTGTCTCAAATGTTTTTATGCATTTATCATTACTATCTAATATTTTTTCTACCAGATACGGTTTTACATATATTCCCTCATTATTTATAGTATTAATAGCACCAAGTATCTGAAGTGGCGTTACATTCATGCACTGACCTATAGATATATTACTTAATCCATACTCTTCTTTAGGTTCTAGACCTTCTGATTCATTTTTCGAATCTCCACTTACATTTAAAACTTTATTGTAAAGTCCTAAAGATTTTGAAGTTTTCATAAGATTGTCATACCCAATTTTTTTACCTATATCAGCAAATATATCATTACATGATTTTTTAAATGCTTCTCTAACTGTAAGTGTTCCATGGCATGTTCTACATATAGCTCCTCTGCAAACAAATTTATCATTAATATTTATTAATCCTCTATCAATTGCAGTTGCTAATGTTATTATTTTATATACAGATCCAGGTTCATATCCAATTGAATCTATACACATATTAAGGTCAGGCTCACTTTCATCTTTTTGTATCATAGCTCTTATTTTCCCTGTATCTGATTCCATTATTGCAACTGATGCATTTTTTAAATATGAGTATTTATCATCCGATAAAACTTCTGCAATTTTATCCTCCATATCCATATCAATTGTTAAAGCTATATTATTATTCTGTTCACTAGTTTCCATATTTTTAATACTATATTCAGATTTATCATCAAGATAAAAGTACTCTCTTATATTTTGATTATTTTTAAGATAATTTGAAAGTCCATCAAAAAGAGATCCATCAGGCCATTTTTCATCTAAAATATCAGAAAAAATACTACCTATACTCCAAGCCTTTTTTATATCAGCTTCATCATATATATAGGTGTAAATTCCTTTTATATTTTTTAATTTACTTATTTTATTAAATGTATCTTCAGAAATATCATAATAAATTTTCCCTTTATTTTTCATAATATCTATATAGTTGAAATCTTCTTCTTCAGACTTCATTATGTAATTAAATGACATAAGATCTTTTAAATTTTCTTCGTAATTATTAAGAGTAAATGGTCTTACATCTATTACGAGAACATATTTTTTATCATATCTCATTAAATCTTTACCATTTGTATCATATATTTTATATTTCATACTGCTTATATTTTCTTCTTGGTGATTTTGATAAGATGATAAAACATTTAAAGAAGGCTTCATCTGAAGAAAATAAAGTCTTACACCTAAAAATATAAAAATAACAATAAAAGCAGCTAAAATTCCTAAAAATCTTTCTTTTTTATATATAAAAGATAAAATAAAAAACACCTCTTTTCAGCTAAATTCTAGCCAAAAAAGAGATGTTTTATACATATTTTTAATTTTTTGCTTTAATTAAAAGATCTTTAATTTTAAGTTTTTTATCTACAGTTACTTTATAAATCATCTGAGCTCTAGGTGCTGAATCTATAGGAGTTCCATTTTTCTCGCACATATCATTTAATTTTATTTTAAAATTATCTCCTTCAGGTCTTAGAACTTCTACTTCATCACCATTTAAGACTTTATTTTTTTGCTCTATTGTAGCTATCATATTCTTTTCATCAAAATCTCTTACTATACCTATGATATCTGCAGATCTTATATATGATGAGCTTTCATATATCTGTTTGTCCTCAGCTCCATAATAAAATCCTGTTGTATATTTTCTATGACTTACTCTATTTAAATTTTCCATCCATTTTGGATCAAATTTATAATTGTCTGGATCTTTAAGATATGCATCTACAGCCTGTCTATATGATTTTACAACAGCTGCTACATAATATGCACTCTTCATTCTTCCTTCTATTTTTAATGAATACACTCCAGCTTTTATAACATCATCAATATGTTCTATCATGCATAAGTCTTTTGAGTTCATAATATATGCTCCGTTTTCATCTTCAACGATAGGATAATATTCTCCCTGACGTTTTTCTTCAACAAGTGCATATTTATATCTACATGCTTGAGCACATGCACCTCTATTTGCATCTCTTCCTGTCATATAATTTGAAAGAAGGCATCTTCCAGAATAACTTATACACATAGATCCATGTACAAAAGCTTCAAGATCACACTTATCATCAAGCTTTTCTCTTATCTCTTTAATTTCAGTAAGTGATAATTCTCTTGCAAGAACTATTCTTTTTGCTCCAAGTTTATACCAAAATTGTGCTGATTTATAATTTACATTATTAGCTTGAGTGCTTATATGTATCTCAAGATCAGGAGCAGCTTCTTTTACAGCCATAAAAATTGCAGGATCAGATACTAACACAGCATCCACATTCATATCATTAAGTTCTTTAATATATGAATCTATTCCTTTTAAATCATTATTATGAGGAAATACATTTAAAGTTACATATACTTTTCTGCCTCTCTCATGAGCATATTTTACACCTTCTATTAAATCCTCATTTGAAAAATTATCAGCAAATGCTCTTAAATTAAGTCTGCTTCCTCCGAGATATACGGCATCTGCACCAAAGTCTATAGCGACTTTTAATTTGTCAAGATTACCCGCTGGTGCTAAAATTTCTGGTTTTTTCATAATAATTACCTCCTCTTTGTGACAGCAATACCATCGCCCATAGGTATTACACTTGTAATAAGATTTTTATCACTATTTACCATCTGTAAATACGTTCTCATCCTTTTTACTATTGTTATCTTTCTTCTTTTGACAAGTTCATCAGATGCAACCATTCCTCTAAATAATACATTATCTGCAACGATTACCCCATCATCAGATAAAAGTCTTAAACATTCAGGTAGAAAATGATTATAATGTCCCTTACCCGCATCCATAAATATAAGATCAAATTTATCATCAAGTTTTTTTAGAATTTCGAGGCAGTCTCCTTCTTCTATCTTTATTTTATCCTGAAGATTAAATTTTCTTATATTTTCATTAGCCTTCTCTATCATATCTTTATCTCTATCAATTGTAATTATAGAAGGTTTAGTTTTAGCAGCTTCATACATAAGTATAGCAGAGAAACCTACAGCTGTCCCAAGCTCTAATATTTTCATAGGCTTAACCATACTTGTAATAAGCTCTAAAAATTTTCCAGTTTCCTCTTTTACAATAGGAACACCATTTTCTCTTGCATCTTCTTCAATTTCTTTTAATTTTCCTTCTTTTTCATCTATAAGGCTCTTAATATATTGTTCCATATAGTCATATGTAATATTACTCATTTTTCTTCTCCTAATAACCTAATTCTTTTTTCTTATTCAAAAAATCATCATAACTTGCTGTAAAATAATGAGCGTCATCCTTATCAAGAATATAGTAAAGATAATCTGTATTTTCAGGTTTAAGTGCTGCAATTATAGATTTTTTGCCTGGATTCGCTATAGGACCTTCTGGAAGACCATCATATTTATATGTATTGTATGGTGAAGTACTTCTCAAGTGACTATTTAAAACTGTATCTACATGATATCCAATTCCATATATTACAGTTGCATCTATCTGAAGTTTCATATTTTTCTCTAATCTGTTATATATTACAGAAGAAATAAATGCTCTATCCTTATCTACCTTTGCTTCTTTCTCAATCATAGAAGCCACTATTATAGTCTTCTCATAATCTTCTGATGATATGTTAAGGCCAGTTTCATTTTCTATTTCAGTTAATATATCTGAAAATCTCTTAAGCATCAAATCAATTAACTGATCAGGAGTTATAGATTTTTTAAATATATATGTATCAGGATATAAATATCCTTCCAAATTATAGCGTTTTTCAGAATCTTGTTTCACAAATTCAGGAATAGAATGATTTTTTACCGCACTTATAAAATCATCTTTTGTAAATATTCCTTCTTTCTCCACAAGTTCAGCTATTTGATTGACTGTATACCCTTCAGGTATTGTAAGTTTTAGAATATCTTTATTGTCTCCACTTTCTAATGTATTTAAAAAACTTTTAAAATCAGTATTTTTATCTATTTCATACATTCCTTCTTTTAAATTAACTTTTCTCCTATTTAAAATCATGTTAATTTTCAAAAGTAATTCATTTCTGACTAATTTCTGATCATTAAGTTTATTAAGAACATCATTTACTCCATCACCACTTTCTACATTTATCACTAAAGTATCTTGAGAGAGTATAAATGGCTTTTTTATAGCATTGTTATATTGGACAATAAAAATTGAAATAAATATCAAAAATAAAGAAAAAATAATTACTGCTATTCTATTTTTCTTCATAAATTCCTCCAATAATAATTAAAAGTAAACAGTCCTAAGACCATTTACTTTTAATTATACATATTTCAGCATATTTTTAAAGACTTTTATTAATTCTTACTTCTGCTTACCATTCTTCTTCTTTCAGCACTATCTAAAATTTTCTTTCTCATTCTTATGCTCTTTGGAGTAACTTCAACAAGTTCATCTGAATTTACATACTCTAAAGATTGTTCAAGTGAAAATTGAGTTGGAGGTGTAAGTTTTAATGAATCATCAGCTCCTGATGATCTTGTATTTGTAAGTTTCTTACCTTTACATACATTTATATCAATGTCATCAGGTCTTGAACATTCTCCAACAATCATTCCCTGATATACTTCAACTCCAGCGCCTATAAATAGTTCTCCTCTTTCTTGTGCATTATAAAGTCCATAAGTTATTGAAACTCCGTTTTCAAATGAAACTAATGAACCTCTTGTTCTTCCAGGAATATCCCCTTTATATTTCTCATATCCATCAAACACATGGTTCATTATACCATTTCCTTTTGTATCAGTCATGAATTCATTTCTAAATCCTATAAGTCCTCTTGCTGGGATTCTGAATTCAATTCTTGTATAACCATTTACTGCTGATGTCATATTAACCATTTCTGCTTTTCTAGGTCCAAGCTTTTCCATAACTGGTCCCATGAATTCTTCTGGAACATCTATTGTTAAATATTCCATTGGTTCTTCAACATGACCATCTACTTCTCTTGTAATAACATTTGCTTTTGAAACCTGGAATTCATATCCTTGTCTTCTCATTTCTTCAATAAGAATTGATAAATGAAGTTCTCCTCTTCCTGATACTTCAAAACAGTCTGGGCTTAATTCTTTAACTCTTAAACTTACATTAGTTTCAAGTTCTTTATTTAATCTATCTCTTAAATGTCTTGATGTTACAAAGTCACCTTCCTGACCTGCAAATGGTGAATCATTAACCATGAAATTCATGCTTAATGTTGGTTCATCAATATTTACAAATGGAAGTGCTTCTGGTTTTTGAGAATCTGCAATTGTTTCTCCGATATTAGCATCAACTATACCACTTAATGCAACTATTTCTCCCATTGAAGCTTCTTCAACATCTTGCTTTTTTAATCCTTCATATGTAAATATACTTGTTACTTTGTAATTAGAAGTTGTTCCATCTGATCTTACTAATGCAACAGTCTGATTTCTCTTAACTTTTCCTCTCTGTATCTTTCCTATTGCTATCTTACCAACATACTCATTAGTATCAAGTGTAGTAACTAGCATCTGGAATGGTTCATCAATATATCCTTCAGGAGGTGTAACATGCTTTAATATAGTTTCAAATAAAGGAGTCATATCCTTTGATTCATCATCCATATTATATTTAGAGATTCCATCTCTTGCAGATGCATATATTATTGGGAAGTCAAGTTGTTCATCATTTGCACCAAGTTCAACAAATAAATCAAATACTTCATCAATAACTTCATCTGGTCTTGCATCTTTTTTATCAATCTTATTTATTACAACAATCGGTCTTAATCCTAATTCAAGAGATTTCTTAAGAACGAATTTAGTTTGTGGCATAGGTCCTTCATATGAATCGACTACAAGTAAAACTGAATCAACCATCTTAAGTACTCGTTCAACTTCTCCACCGAAATCAGCATGTCCTGGAGTATCAACAATATTTATTTTTACTCCGTTATGCATAACAGATGTATTTTTTGAAAGAATAGTAATTCCTCTTTCTCTTTCTATATCATTGGAATCCATTACTCTCTCTTCTACTTTTTCATTGCTTCTAAATACATGACTCTGCCTAAGTAATGCATCAACCAAAGTAGTCTTACCATGGTCAACGTGGGCAATAATAGCAACATTTCTAATATCTTCTCTTTTTGTTAATTCCATTTCTATTCCTCCAAACAGTATAAAACTGCAGTATAAACATTTATTTGAAAATGTAAACCTATAAATAAAGTTTTCCAAAATAAAATTGGATACAATAAAGTATCCAATCTATACGAAACTTCTTTTAGTATAATATGTTTTTTTATAGAAGTCAAGTTTTAAATTTCTATTATTAAAATTCCATAATTATAGGAAGAATCATAGGTTTTCTCTTTGTCTTTTCATAAAGGAATTCCCTTAATTCATCTCTCATTCCAGATTTTAATGTTGACCAATCTGTAATCTTATTTTCTTCGCATTTTCTTAATACATTTTTAACAATATCTTTTGCTTCTTCCATAAGACTTTCTGATTCTCTAACATATACAAATCCTCTTGAAATTATGTCAGGACCTGAAACAACTTTTCCTGTACTTTTTTCAATTGTAACAACAACAGTTAAAATACCATCCTGCGAAAGATGTTTTCTATCTCTTAAAACTATATTTCCAACATCTCCAACACCTAATCCATCAACAAATACTTGACCAGATGTAACTGTTCCTGCTCGTTTTATATAATTTCGTGTAACTTCTATTACATTACCATTATCTTGTGGTATAAGAAGATTCTTTTCAGGGAGTCCTAAATTAATAGCAAGTTCTCCATGCTTCTTTAAATGTCTATATTCTCCATGTACTGGTATAAAGAATCTTGGTCTTACTAATGAATGCATAAGTTTCAATTCTTCCTGACAAGCATGACCGGAAACATGAATCTTTTCTAATTTATCATATATAACTTCTGCACCCTTTTGGAAAAGCTGATTTACAACTTTTGAAACAAATTTTTCATTTCCTGGTATTGGTGTTGCCGAAATTATAACGGTATCTCCTGGTATAATATTTACTTTTCTATGCTCTGATGCTGCCATTCTCGCTAATGCAGACATAGGCTCGCCCTGACTTCCTGTAGTTATTATAACTATTTTTTCAGGTGGATATTTTGAAATTTGATCTATAGGTACTAAAATATCATTTTCAGCCTTAATATAACCAAGTTCTATTGCTACTTGAGCAATATTCTCCATGCTTCTTCCTGATACTGCTACCTTTTTATCATATTCTGCCGCTGCATCTATAATCTGTTGTATTCTATGAACATTAGAAGCAAATGTTGCAACTATAATTCTTCCTTTTGCTTTTCCAAAAAGCCTTATAAATGTTTCACCTACAACCTTTTCTGATTGTGTATAACCTGGTCTTTCTACGTTTGTAGAGTCAGCAAGCATAACAAGTACGCCTTTTCTGCCTAATTCTGCAAATCTTCCAAAGTCCATAATTTTCCCATCAATAGGTGTATAGTCCACCTTAAAGTCTCCTGTGTGTAAAACGACTCCAAGTGGTGTATGAATTGCAATAGCTACAGAATCAGCTATTGAGTGATTCGTTTTAATAAATTCTACTGAAACATTATCTAATTTAACTATGTCTCTTGGCTTAACTCTTACAAGCTTAGTAGTACTTAATAAACCATGTTCTTTAAGTTTTGTTTCTACAATACCAAGTGTAAGTTTTGTTCCATAAACAGGAACATTTAATTGTTTTAAAACATATGGGAGTGCTCCTATATGGTCTTCATGACCGTGTGTAAGGAAAATTCCTTTAACTCTTTCAGCATTTTTAATAAGATATGATACATCTGGTATTACTACATCTATTCCATACATATCTTCATCCGGAAATTTCAAGCCACAATCGATGACTACAATATCATTTTTATACTCTATAGCAGTAATATTTTTACCGATTTCATTTATTCCGCCAAGAGGTATAATTCTTATTTTAGCTCTCTCGTTTTTCATATTTTCCCTCCTTCATATTTTGTTAATTTATAAACAAAGGTCTTTTTACCTTTTATTCATCTTTCATTTTCTTTTGGCAATTACTGCATATTCCATAAAATTGAACAGCATGATCTACTATTTTAAAATTGTATTTTTCCTTAATATCATTTTCAAGTTGTTCTAGTAAATCATCCTGAACTTCAAAAACTTTTCCGCATACATTACAAATGAGATGATGATGTCTATGGACTTCATTTTTGTGAACAAGCTCATATCTTGTACATCCATCATTAAGTTCAAGTCTTGAAACTACATTCAATTGCAAAAGAAGCAAAATTGTCCTATAAACTGTTGCAAGCCCAATTTCAGGACAGATTTTCTTAACTTTATCATAAATCTGTTCTATAGTAAGATGCTTTCCCTCATTATCAATTATAGTATCAACTATAGCTCTTCTCTGCGGTGTCAGTTTATATCCTTTTTTTCTTAATTTATCTTTAAGGACATCAATATCTATAATAGTAGAATTACCCAATTTAAAAACCTCAATTCCTAAGTAAAAATAATTACTTTTACTGCTCTTCCATTGTCAATTCATAAGCTTCAGAAACCATTTTAAATTCATCATCGTCTTCTTCAAGTGCTACAAATATAGTACTTCCGTCTTCATCATCATATAATTTAAACGCATAAGCATCTGAAGTATCCTCATTAGTAGGAAATGCAACTATATACTTTCCTTTTAATTTTTCTATTTCAAAGTAAGCTATAACTTCAAACTTTACATCATTTCCATCTTGATCTGGTATATATACAAATTTTGTATTTTTATCCATTTTGTCATTCCTCTCTGAATTCTATTTTGATATACTATCTAAATAACCCTGCAAAATATATGTTGAAGCAATTTTATCGACTATCTTCTTTCTTTTATTTCTAGATAAATCCGCTTCAAGCATTGCTCTTTGTGCTGCAACAGTTGTAAGCCTTTCATCCCACATGATTACTTCAAGATTAGTTTCTTCTTCTAAAATTTTAGAAAATCTAATTGCGATTTGACCAGATTCTCCAATTGTTCCGTTCATATTTTTAGGAAGTCCCAAAACTATTTTTTCAACATTATATTCTTCTATGATTTTTTTTAACGATTGCATATCCTTTTCTGCATTTTTTCTTCTTATCGTAGTTATTCCTTGTGCTGTATAACCTAGCGGATCACAAACTGCAACTCCAATCGTTTTCTGTCCTAAATCAAGTCCCAAGATTCTCAAATACTCTACACTCCCTATATAAAAATAATTATCTATAAAAATAAAAGCGCCCGTTAAACGGGCACTTTTATTTTATCTCTAAATAAGATTTTATAACTTCCTCTAGTATCTCGTCTCTTTCAAGTTTTCTTACTAAAGCTCTTGCTCCGTTATAATTTGTAATGTAAGTAGGGTCTCCTGAAATCAAATAGCCTACCAATTGATTAATTGGATTATATCCTTTTTCTCTTAATGAATCATAGACTTCTGATAATATTGTTTTTGTAAGAGCCTCTTTGTTTTTACTCATATCAAACTGCATTGTATTCTCAATATTACTACTCATTTAATACGCTACTTATTAAAGTAAGCAGCTCACCCCCTTACTCTATTGTCTAAGGATTTCTTAATATATATTATCTCCTAAGAAATAATATATATACTAATTCTTAATCTTATTATACATTAATTTTATCAAATTGTATACTATTTTACTAAAGTTTCAACTATTTTATACGATTCTCCAATAGCTTCAGCAATATTTTCAGGCTTCTTTCCTCCAGCTTGAGCCATATCAGGTCTTCCACCTCCGCCGCCGCCGAGTATTTTTGAAATTTGCTTTATAAGCTTTCCACAATGTGCCCCTACTTTAACAGCTTCTTTATCAGCCATAGCACAAATTATAACTTTTCCATCTATTGTACTCATCAATAAAACTATTGATTTACTAACCTTATCTCTTACTTTTTCGCATAATTCTCTTAAAGTTTCTGAATCAACATCATTAATACTATATGATATTACTTTAATACCATTAACCTCTTTAGCTGATTCTATTATATCATCAATTCCCATAGATGCAAATTTTGCTTTAAGAAGCTGAATCTCTTTATCTTTATCTTTTAATTCTTTTAATACTTGTTCTGCTTTTGAAATAAGTTCTTTTTCTGAGCATTTGAATTTAGATGAAACTTCTTTTAAAACATTGTTCTTTTCTTCAATATATTTTATAGCTTCAGTTCCTGTAACTGCTTCAATTCTTCTTGTTCCTGCTGCAATACCGCTTTCTGATATTATCTTAAATAATCCTATCTTACCAGTATTATCTATATGAGTTCCTCCGCATAATTCTCTTGAATATATTCCTGTAGAGACAACTCTTACTAAATCTTCATACTTATCATCGAATATTCCATATGCGCCACTCTTTTTAGCATCTTCAAGCTTCATTACTTCAGTAGTAACTTCTGATGCAGACATAATTTCTTCATTAACTATTTTTTCGACTTTTTCTATTTGCTCTTTTGTCATAGCTTCAAAATGTGAAAAATCAAATCTTAATCTTTCATCATTAACATAAGATCCTGCCTGATGTACATGAGATCCTAAAACTTTTGTAAGTGTACAATCTAAAAGATGTGTAGCTGTATGATTTTTTCTTATATTATTTCTTCTTTGAACATCTATTTCAAGTATAACAGTATCATTTATAGATACACTTCCATTAATTACTTTTACAAAATGAACTATTTTTCCACCAATATTGCTTTTAGTGTCAACAACTTCAGCCTTAAAGCTTTCATTATATATTAAGCCTGTATCTCCTACTTGGCCTCCCATTTCAGCATAAAATGGAGTTTTATCTGTAACTATTATTGCATTTTCACCTTCAGATATAGAATCTTTAAATTCATTATCAGAAATAAGCACTTTTACAGAAGCTTTAAGTTTATCATTTTCATATCCATCAAAATCTGTTTTTACGCTAGAATCAATTATGTCTAATGTCTTTACATCAGCTCCCATATAATTCTGCTTTTTTCTTGCTCCTCTTGCTGTTTCTTTTTGGATCTGCATTTCCTTTTTGAATTCATCCATATCTATGCTAAATCCATAATCAGCTAATATTTCTTCAGTAAGTTCTACTGGGAATCCAAATGTATCATATAACTTAAATGCATTTTTTCCTTCTAGAACCTTTTTATTATTTTCTTTTAACACTTCAATGAATCCATTAAGTATATCAGTTCCTGCGTCTAATGTTTCTCTAAACTTATCTTCTTCTATTTTTATAACTTTCTTTATGTAATCTTTCTTTTCTCCAAGCTCAGTATATGCATCTTTTGAATCTTCTATAACTACATCACATAAATCACATAAAAATGCATCTTTAATTCCAAGAGTTTTTCCATGTCTTGCAGCTCTTCTTAAAAGTCTTCTAAGAACATAACCTCTTCCTTCATTTGAAGGCATTATGTCATCAGCAATCATAAATGTTATAGATCTTATATGATCTGTTATTATTCTTAATGACACATCAGTTTTATAGTCTTTTCCATATACTACATTAGCTTTTTTACCTACTGCATTTAATATATTCTGAATAGTATCTATTTCAAAAATACTTTCTTTTTCTTGCATTATTGTTGCAACTCTTTCAAGTCCCATCCCTGTATCTATATTGGGATTCTTAAGTTTATCATATCCACCTTTGCCATCGCCTTCAAACTGAGTAAATACAAGGTTCCAAAATTCTATTATTTTATCTTCATCAGAATATTTAGTGAATTCCTCTGCTGTTTTAGGATCCACACCAGTTTTGTTAAAATGTATTTCTGTACATGGACCACATGGACCTTCACCATGTTCCCAGAAATTATCTTCTTTTCCAAGTCTAAAAATATGTTCTGGTATTACATCTGTAAAAGTAGTCCAGTATTTATAAGCTTCATCATCATCTAAATATATAGTTACATAAAGTTTTTCCTTTGGAAGCTTTAAAACCTGTGTGATAAATTCCCATGCCCATGGAATAACTTCTTTCTTAAAGTAATCTCCAAAAGAAAAGTTTCCAAGCATTTCAAAGAATGTACCATGTCTGCTTGTAATTCCTACATTCTCAATATCTCCAGTTCTTACACATTTCTGACATGTAGTAACTCTTGTTCTTGGTGGTTTCTCAAGTCCTGTAAAATATGGCTTTAAAGGTGCCATTCCTGCATTTATAAGTAATAAGCTTTTGTCATTTTTAGGAACTAACGAAAAGCTTTTTAAACGCAAATGTCCTTTAGATTCAAAAAATTTTAAATAAGCCTCTCTTATATCATTAGTTTTCATATAATTCATAATTTTACCTCCGTAAATAAATAATTCTGCAAAAAAAAATCCTCCCCTGTAAAAGGGACGAAATTAAAAACATATTCCGCGGTACCACCCTTGATTATGTACAATACATCACTCAAAAGGAAAGACTCCAGGGCAGCTTCAACAAAAAGAAGTATGATACTTTCACCAACCGTATCATCTCTAAATACTTAATTTAAGTTTACTATTCCCATTCAACGCCTAATATTAACTTATATAGAAATTATATTTCATATAATTAATTATGTCAATTAGTTTTAACTTTTATCTGGTTTTACTTAAATTAGAAAACCAGACACTTCTTAATTATTTTGTATTTATTCCAAGCATTCCTGCAAGTATTCCGACTGCAATACTTCCAAATAATTTTATTATTTCCATGGATCCAAATTCTATAGAACGATACAAAAATGCTGAAATCAAAAAAATCATTATATAATACCCAATAGCAACTACAAGCCCTGTCATCCAGCCTTTATTGTTATTATTTCTAGCCGCAATAACAGCTCCAAGAGTTAAACTAAGTAATGAAATTATGACATAAACCGCATTTAATATACCTACTTTTATAGTAAATTTAGACATAACTGCTGAAAGAAAAAAAATAGATATAGCACATATAAATATAGAACTTGCAATTCCTTTAGAAACTGATATTATAAATTTATTTTTCATCTAAATATACCCCCTTGTTATTCTATATATATGTTAGAATTCAAGAGGGTATGTTTAAAAAATTATTCTTCTTTTGCTAATATATGTGCAATTCCATTTTTTTGAACTTTAATTTTTGTTTTAGCAGGACTAGTTTCTAGTGTAACAGTTTTATCATCAACGTATGTTATTTTACCAATAATTCCGCCTCTTGTTACTACATTACTATCTACTTTTAAAGAAGATAGCATTTCATCATATTTTTTTCTTCTCTTTTTATCTGGTAGCATTACTAAAAAATAGAATACCGCAAATACTAATGCTAGTGGTAATACATAGCTCATAAGTATAGCTGAAATATTTTGCATTATTTTTCCTCCTTAATAATAAATAAAAAATAATATTTGTTTATGTTAAGTAGTTTACATTTCTTTTGTTTTATTGTCAATACATAGAAAACTTACTATTCTCCTCTATGCCAGTTTTCAAGGCATTCTGCTTTATAATCAGAGAATGTTCCATTATCAATAGCATCTCTAATTTCTTTCATCATATTATTATAAAAATATAAATTATGAAGAACACATAATCTCATTGCAAGCATTTCTTTTGCTTTAAATAAATGTCTTATATATGCTCGTGAATAATTTCTGCATGCTGGGCAGTTACATTTCTCATCTATTGGTCTTGAATCAAGTTCAAACTTAGCGTTCATAAGATTTAGTTTTCCCTTACTTGTATATACATTTCCATGTCTTCCATTACGTGCAGGAAGAACACAATCAAAGAAATCTACTCCTCTTTCTACAGCTTCTAGTATATTTTCAGGGATTCCTACTCCCATAAGATATATAGGCTTATCTTCAGGAAGATTTGGCACAACTTCTTCTATTATTCTATACATTTCTTCATGACTTTCGCCTACCGCAAGTCCTCCTATAGCATATCCATCAAGATCCATTTTTGCTATTTCTTTTGCATGCTTTACTCTTATATCTGCATAAGTACCACCTTGATTTATACCAAATAACATTTGATTTTTGTTAATTGTCGTATCAAGAGAATTAAGCCTATCCATTTCAATTTTACATCTTTCAAGCCATCTTGTTGTTCTTTGAACAGATCTTATAACGTAATCTCTTGGTGATGGATTTTCTATACATTCATCAAATGCCATAGCAATTGTTGATGCAAGATTACTCTGAATCTGCATAGATTCTTCAGGTCCCATAAATATCTTTCTTCCATCTATATGTGAGCGAAAATATACTCCCTCTTCTTTTATTTTTCTCATGCTTGCTAATGAAAAGACTTGAAATCCACCCGAATCTGTTAGTATTGGTCTATCCCAGTTCATAAATTTATGAAGTCCACCAAGTTTATATATAACTTTATCAGATGGTCTTAAATGAAGATGATATGTATTTGAAAGTTCAACTTGACATTCTATTTCTTTTAAATCAACTGATGATACTGCTCCTTTTATTGCAGCTTGTGTACCAACATTCATAAATACTGGTGTTTCAATAACTCCATGTGGTGTTACAAGTCTTCCTCGTCTTGCATTTTTATCTTTCTTTAGCAAAGTATAGTTCTTACTCATAGTTTCTCTCCTTAACTTGTATATTGAAGCAATAACTATGTCACCTCATTAATGCTTTTTATAATTATTTTATAAACATTGCATCTCCAAATGAGAAAAATCTGTATTTTTCATTAACAGCTTCTTTATATGCATTCATTATTTTATCTTTCCCTGCAAGTGCTGAAACAAGCATTACAAGTGTAGATTGTGGAAGATGGAAATTCGTAATAAGTCTATCAACAACTTTATATTTGTATCCAGGATAAATAAATATACTAGTCCATCCACCTTGCTCTTTTAAATGTCCATTTTCATCTGCAACACTTTCAAGTGTTCTTACAGAAGTAGTTCCAACAGCTACAACTTTATTTCCTCTTTCTTTTGTCTTGTTTACTATATCTGCTGTTTCCTGACTTAAATGATAATATTCAGAATGCATTTGATGATCTTCTACATTCTCTACTTTAACTGGTCTAAATGTACCAAGTCCTACATGAAGTGTAAGATATGTAACATTAACGCCTTTATCTTTTATTTTCTGCAAAAGTTCTTTTGTGAAATGAAGTCCTGCAGTAGGTGCTGCAGCAGATCCCTTTTCTTTTGAGTAAACTGTCTGATACATCTCTTTATCTTCTAACTTTTCATGTATATATGGTGGAAGAGGCATTTCTCCAAGCTTATCTAAAACTTCTTCAAATATACCTTTATAATAAAATCTTACAGTTCTATTTCCATCAGGTTTTACTTTTATAACTTCAGCTTCTAAAAGTCCGTCTCCAAATGTAAATTTCTTTCCTTCTTTAGCGTATTTACCTGGTTTAGCTAGGCAGTCCCAATCATCACCATTTTCCCTTTTTAGTAGAAGAAATTCTATTTTCCCTCCAGTTACCTCTTTATGTCCTATAAGTCTTGCAGGCATTACTCTTGTATTATTTAAAACTAAAGTATCATTAGGATTTAAATAATCTATTATATCATGAAATATTTTATGTTCAATATTTCCTGTATCTTTGTCTAATACCATAAGTCTAGAAGCATCTCTTTCTTTTAAAGGATGTTGTGCTATAAGTTCCTCTGGTAAATAATAATCAAATTCTTTTACATCCATGTTATCTTTCTCCAATCATTTGTAAATTTTAAAATGTCACTTTTTATCATAAGGCTTTTTTAAATGTTCATATGCCTTTTTAGTTGCAGCTCTACCTCTCGGAGTTCTAAGTATATATCCTTTTTGGAGAAGATATGGTTCATATACATCTTCTATTGTTCCAAGTTCTTCACCAATGAAATATGAAAGTGTTTCTATTCCCACAGGTCCCCCGTTAAAATTATCAATTATTGCACTTAAAATTTTATTATCAACTTTATCAAGACCTTCATCATCTATTTCTAAAAGTTCAAGTGCAGCTTTAGACTCCTTAAGGGATATTATGTCACTACCATTTACCTCTGAATAATCACGTACTCTTTTTAATAGCCTGTTTGCTATTCTTGGTGTTCCTCGCGATCTTCGTGCAATTTCAAGTGCCGATTCCTTTGTAATTTTAACATCAAGAACAGATGAACTTCTAATTACTATTTCTTCTAACTCATCATCTGTGTAATATTCCATAGAACAAAGCACTCCAAATCTATCTCTTAATGGAGCTGTAAGCATACCAACTCTTGTTGTTGCACCTATTAGTGTAAATTTAGGAAGATCAAGCCTTATAGATTTTGCCTGAGCTCCTTTTCCAATTACAAGATCAAGAACATAATCTTCCATTGCAGGATATAAAATTTCTTCAACGCTTCTATTTAATCTATGAATTTCATCAATGAAAAGCACATCATAATCTTTAAGCGTAGTTAAAATAGCAGCAAGATCTCCTGCACGTTCTATAGCAGGTCCTGAAGTGACTTTTAGATTTCCACCCATTTCATTTGCTATTATATTAGCCATTGTAGTCTTTCCAAGTCCTGGGGCACCATATAAAAGCACATGATCAAGAGCTTCTTTTCTCTGTTTTGCAGCCTCTATGAATATTTTAAGTCTTTTTTTAACTTTTTTTTGACCTATATACTCATTAATTCTCTGAGGTCTTAAACTAAACTCTGAACTATCTTCACTTATACAATCCGGAGTTATTATTCTCTCCAAAATTTACCCCCCTATCCGACTAAAGCTCTTAACGCATTTTTTATAATATTCTCTAATATATCATCTGTATTAACAGCTTTAAGAGCATTTTTAGCTTCTTTTTCACTATATCCCAAAGATAATAATGCTCCTAATGCTTCTTTAATCTTCGTATCATCATTTATTTTACTTGTATCATCTTTTGATAACCTTAAAACATCTTTTGTATCTATTTTATCTTTAAGTTCAAGAACAATTCTTGCAGCTATTTTTTTTCCTATACCAGTTGCTTTTAACAGATATTTAGAATCACTACATACTATTGCAGACTTTAAGCTGTCTACTTTATTTATAGATAAGAGAGATAATGCCGCTTTAGCACCAACTCCATTTATTGATCTTAAAAGATTAAACATATTAAGTTCTTCTTTTGTCAAAAATCCATAAAGACCTATAAAATCTTCACGAACAATCTGTTCAACATATAATACTATCTGACTATTTAAATCAGGAAGATTTGATATTGTAATCCCTGATGTATATATCCTATATCCTATATTATTACACTCAATTATTACATAATCTTCATTTATTCCTGCATAAATGCCTTTTATATACTCATACATACTTTGCATTCTCCAAATTCTAATAAAAAATGAATATAAAATGTTAATTTCTCTTTATATACTTTAACATTTTATATTCAATCTTTCAACTATCTAAAATATTATGACAAGAATTCAGAGAGACCTTCTTCAGCTTTTTCCTTACTGTCGTACTTAAGTTCATAATTTTCTATTCTATATCGGTCATTCTCTCCTAAAGTATCTACTGTCTTATAATTTTTATAAACATCATTTTGATTTTCTAAAACAAGCTCTCCATTCTGATCACATTTACAAATTGCAAAAAATGAATCTTTAGATACAATATAATATTTTCCTTTTTCTAAATTATCTTTACTATCCTTTTTAAACATAATTTCATCTGATGATAAGCCGTCAAGACTATATCCCTGATTTTCAAAAGTTTCTTTGACCTTTTCTTCAGATAAATCATCTTCAGAAAGTCCAAGTTCTTCTCTTAATTCTTTTACAGTAAGTTCTTTTTCTTTTTTTTCTCCTGAAAACAATGAAATTTTAACTCTATCATTAAGTCCTTGTGTCTTTTCTATGCTCTTACTAATCTCATTATTTCTAGTACTTAAAAATCTCTCTGTAAAATAAAATGTTCCTGAAAAAATAGCAAGAAAAAATATAGCCAATGATACAAAAATAACTTTTCTTTTTTTCATATAAATCACTTCCTAATTAGAAGTTTTTCCAATATTATTATTTTTATACAAATTTTTATACAAAAAATAGCAGGTGAAAAAACACCTGCTATTACTTAGCTACTGATTTTTACGTTGTCCGCCAACAGTATGCGCCTTAAAATCGCACTTTACTTTAAAGATAAAAATCTTTAGCAACACACATTACTTTACGTATGCACTTCCGCCGGATTAAAGTGTCAGTACACTAAGATAAATAAAAACCTTTATCTTAGTTATATTATACATCTTTCAGATTAAATTTCAATATATTTTTTAAATTTTCTGAATATTTTGTTTTATTCTTCTGAATAAGTTATATCATCAAATAAAATTGGAAGTTTCTCTTTAAATACTTTTAAAATCATATCAGATACTTCTCTCATTTGAGGATGTGCAGCTTTGTCAGATCTTAACCTGAAAAAATGTCTCCATTCTCTTAAATTCATTGTCATAACAATTTCAGTCTTTATAGAATTTGGAAGAATACTTCTTGCTTCTTGAGCAGTTGCTCCATTTTCAATCATTTTATTGTATGTACTTTCTACATTTTCCATGCTTTGCATCCATAATTTGTAATTTTCATCATTTTCATTAAAAAAACATGGCTTTATAAATTTCATTTCTCCGCCAAATTTATCACTTGAATAATTACAATATCTTGTACTTTCCTGGCTATAGCTTGCCACTCTATGTCTTACTATTTCATGAGTAACACCTCTATCACATATAACTCTCATAGAAATACTTATATGTTCTATAACTGATTCATGTCCTCTTTTTATTATTGCTTTAATAAATTTTTCTGCAGAATCATCATTTATTCTGTTTTCACTTTTATAACATACTCTTCCTATTCTCTCAAGTTTCTTTAAAATTTTATCTTGATTTACTTCATCTTCAAGAATAACTTCTGGTTTTATAATTTTCATAAAGTCCTCCTAAAATCAAACATCGCTATTGCTGTAAAATAATTTTATAACACTAATTTTCTTACTTTAAATAAAGCAAGATTAGTACACTATGGTACTAATCTAAATAATCCTTTAACTTTTTACTTCTTGAAGGATGTCTGAGCTTTCGTAATGCTTTTGCTTCTATCTGTCTTATTCTTTCTCTTGTTACATTAAATTCTTTTCCTACTTCTTCAAGTGTTCTAGCTCTTCCATCATCTAATCCAAATCTTAATCTCAATACTTTTTCTTCTCTTGGAGTTAATGTGTCTAAAACATTTATAAGCTGTTCTTTAAGCATTGTAAATGCAGCAGCTTCAGCTGGTGCTGGTGCTTCATCATCTGGTATAAAATCTCCCAAATGAGAATCTTCTTCCTCTCCTATAGGAGTTTCTAAAGATACTGGCTCTTGTGCAATTTTTTGTATTTCACGAACTTTATCTACTGGAAGGTCCATAATTTTTGATATTTCTTCTGGAAATGGATCTCTTCCAAGCTCTTGAAGAAGTTGACGTTGAACTCTTATAAGTTTATTTATTGTTTCAACCATATGAACAGGTATTCTTATAGTTCTTGCCTGATCTGCTATGGCTCTTGTTATTGCTTGCCTTATCCACCATGTTGCATAAGTTGAAAATTTATATCCTTTTCTATAATCAAACTTTTCTACTGCTTTTATAAGTCCTAAATTACCTTCTTGAATTAAATCTAAGAAAAGCATTCCTCTTCCAACATATCTTTTTGCAATACTTACAACAAGTCTTAAATTAGCTTCTGCAAGTTTTTTCTTTGATCGTTCACTACCATCTTCTATTTCTTTAGCATATTTTATTTCCTCTTCAGATGATAATAATGGCACTTTTCCTATTTCTTTAAGATACATTCTTACAGGATCATCTATCGCAACTCCTTCTGGCACAGAAAGATCAATTTCTTCCTCTTCTTGATGTTCCTGATTTTCACCCACTATTTCTACCTCGGCTGCTTCAAGTACTTCATAAATTTTTTCAATCTGCTCAGCAGTTAAATCTATATGATCAAGTGCTTCCATTATTTCTTTATATGTTAAAGATCCTTGCTTCTTACCTTTACTAATTAGCTCTCTTATCATATTCATTTTTTTATTTTTATCCATTTTACTATTTGCTTTAGATTTTGTTTTTTGTTCCATTTACTTATATCCTCCTTCCGTTATAAACCAGATAACCTCTATAACTTTCTTCTTAGCTCAACAAGTTCTCTTGTAATTTCAATCAAATCATCAATTTTCCCTTCTCTTTGCAGTTCTTTCTGCTTTTTTATCAAAGAATCTGCCTTTGATTTAATTTTATAATTATTAATTTCCTTTAGAAAATCAGATAAAAGCCTCTCAAAATCCTGTTCTTTATAATAAGTATCCTTTATCTTTACCCACTCTTTAGATGTTTCTATATCTGTACATCTATTTTCAATATATTTGTAAACATCATCTTCTTCACTTTTTAACGCCTTTTTTGCTAATTCAAAAATCTTTTGATGGATATTTGATATTAAAGTATTACCATATATTTTTCGAATTACAGACTCTGTATCTATTTTATGGTCTAAAATTAATTTTATTATTCCTCTTTCAGCTTTTATGTATGCTGGCTCTATATATAATTTTGTTCCATAATATTCCTCTTTATTCATCGAATTATTACTTTTTAATTTTTTTTTCATAACCTGTGATAAAAGATCATAAAGTGCCTGTTCTTTTATAGATGTTTTTTCGGAGATTTTTTTAACATATACATCTTTTTCTACCGGATTTAAGTCAGCGAGTATTTCCGTAATTCTTTCTCCATATTTTATAAGGTCTCTGTCATTTTTAAGATTAAGATCATAAGATGCCTTATTAATTCTGTACTCAATTAAAGAGACTGCATTTTTAGCAAGTTTTAAGAATGCATCTCTTCCATTTTTTCTTACAAACTCATCAGGATCTTTGCCCTCTGGTACTTTTAGGACTCTTACATCAAAACCAGAATTTCTTAAAATTTCAAGACCTCTAAGTGTTGCTTTTTGCCCTGCTGCATCAGCATCATATGAAATAATAACTTTTGAAACATATCTTTTTAAAAGCTTAGATTGGTTTTCTGTAAGTGCAGTTCCTAAAGAGGCTACTGAATTTGTTATGCCTGCCTGATGGAGTGAAATTAAATCCATATACCCTTCAACAATAATAATATAATCGTCTTTAAGTCCATTTTTTATTGAAAAATTAAGTCCATATAAATTAACGCCTTTATCAAATACTATTGTTTCTGGTGAATTTAAATATTTAGGTTTAGAATTATCAAATACTCTTCCACCAAACCCTATAACCTGACCTTTTACATTAAAAACTGGGAAAATAACTCTATCTCTAAATCGATCGTATATTGTTTTCTTTTCTGGATTATTAGAAATAACTCCCGACTCTATAAGAATGTCATTCTTATAGCCTTTTCTTCTCAAATAATTTAAAAGAGCATTAAAGCTCATTGGTGCATATCCGAGTCCAAATCGTCTTATAGTTTCCTCTCTTATGCCCCTATTCAAAAAATAATCTTTTGCTTTTTTAAATTTTTGAAGATTTCTAAAATAAAATCGTGCCGATTCAACATTAATTTTAAGAATTGTATTTTTCTTATTTATAAGTTCTTTATCTTCTTTATATCCTAAATCAAATGATATTCCTACCTTGTCAGCAAGATATTTTAAAGCCTCAATAAAAGACATCTTTTTATATTTCATTATAAATGTAATAACATTTCCAGCTTCACCACACGAAAAACATTTATAAATCTGTTTATCTTCCGAAACGCTTAAAGATGGGCTTTTGTCATTATGAAATGGACATAATCCAAAATAATTTTTCCCTGTCTTTTTAAGATGTATATCTTCCGAAATAATATCAACTATATTATTTTGTTCTTTGATTTGTTCTATTAATTCTTCTGGTATTTGCAAGGAGTCACCTCCCTCACAATTTTTTTAGCAACAGATATATATTATTCGACATTTTTTCTTATTTCCTCTTTTTTATTTTTTTCTGCATAATGTATTTATTCTCTTTTTTATTTTAAAATCCTTTTTTATTTTAAGTTTATGTAAAAAAATATTATGCTTAAACTTTTTTATACAAATTATTAACATTTCTCTTTATTAATGTATACCCTAAAAAAATATTTTTAAACATACTTTATAAAATGCGCCTTTGTAATTATAGTCATTTTCTTTACTTTTTATGTATATTTAAAATATTATAATAATATTATTAATATGAATTAATTTTATGGATAAATGTATATGGATAATGCTTTTCTTAATTCAGATATAATAAATAATATCTTAAAAGACTATGGAATAATTAATAGCAAAATATCAGTAATAAAATTTAAAAATACTGATAAGCAGAGAATAATTTATAAAATTAGTGATGAACAAAAGAATAAAGTATACTGTTTAAAAAAAGTTTATTATGGACTTCCTGACCTTCTATATGTATATTCAGCTTGTGAATGGCTTAATAAAAATAAATTCAGAGTTCCTGTTTTTATAAAGCAATGTAATAACAGACGATTTGTAAATTATAACAATATGTACTTTTTCTTAACTGAATGGTTTAGTGGTTCAAAATGTTCGTTTGATAACTTTACTCATATAATAATATCGTCAAAAACCCTTGCCAAAATTCATAAAATGTCTAAAAACTTTTCTGCAATCAAAGGAAGTTCAGAAAGAAATGGTTTTGAAAATGTTTATATTTCATCTTTAAAGCATTTTTCTGATTTAAAAAAGGCCCTCTCTATTTCAAAAGAAAATGCTGGACTATTTTCTGAATCATATAAAAAATCTTACAAAATCAATGAAACGTTAGCAATGCTTTCAGTTAAAATAGCATCAACTATTAATTTTAATAATCTTTCATCTTCACTATGTCATGGGGATTATGTAAATAAAAACATTCTTTTTCCAAAAGACTTGAATCCGTGTATTATAGATTTTGACAAATGTAAAAAAGATTACTGTTCAAAAGATCTAGGATATTTTATGAGAAGACTTTTAAGGCGTGACAAATCGTTATGGGATCCTCTTCTTGCATTTGAAACAATCATTGCATATACAGATATAAACATACTAAACTCAGATGATCTAAAATATCTTATATCATATTTAGCTTTTCCACAAAAATTTTGGAGAATAACTAAAAATTTTTACGCAAATAAAAGTGATATTGAAGAAACAAGAGCTGCTGCATATATTCTAGAGGAATCTTTCAAAGCTAAAAAAGCTATAGAATTTATTGTTTCCATAATAACATTAATTAAAAATGAATATAACATATCTATATTATAAAATATAAGGCAGATGACAATTAAAAATTGTCATCTGCCTTATTTTAATAAAATCTTAAATAAAAAATTCTATCTTTTATTTTTAACCTGTGCTTGTGCAGCTGCAAGTCTTGCAAGTGGAACTCTAAATGGTGAACATGATACATAATCAAGTCCTATATTGTGACAGAACTCAATTGATGATGGATCTCCACCATGTTCTCCACATATTCCAAGATGAATATCAGGTCTTACGCTTCTTCCTTTTTTAGATGCAATCTTAATAAGTTCTCCAACACCTATCTGATCAAGCTTTGCAAATGGATCCTGTTCATAAATTTTCTTATCATAATATGAAGCTAGGAACTTAGCAGCATCATCTCTTGAGAATCCAAATGTCATCTGAGTTAAATCATTAGTACCAAATGAGAAAAATTCTGCTTCTTCTGCAATCTTATCTGCAGTAATTGCTGCTCTTGGTATTTCTATCATAGTACCAATCTTATATTTCATATCCGAATTCTTTTCTTTCTTAACTTTCTCAATTGTTTCTACAATAATTTCCTTAACATATCTTAATTCTTTAATCTCACCAACTAAAGGAATCATTATTTCTGGAACTATATCATAGCCTTTTTCTTCTTTAATTTCAATAGCTGCTTCCATAATGGCTCTTGTCTGCATCTGTGCAATTTCAGGATAAGTTACAGCAAGTCTACAGCCTCTATGACCCATCATAGGATTAAATTCATGAAGTTCAGCAACTGTAGCTTTAAGTTCTGCAAAACTTATATTCATTTCCTCTGAAAGTGCTTTTATATCTTCATCTTCAGATGGTAAAAATTCATGTAATGGTGGATCAAGAAGTCTTATAGTTACAGGTTTTCCTTCAAGTGCCTCATATATACCTTTAAAGTCACTCTTTTGCATTGGAAGAATCTTTTCTAATGCTTTCTTTCTATGATCCTCATCTTTTGATACAATCATTTCTCTTACAGCTTTTATTCTGTCTTCTGCAAAGAACATATGCTCTGTTCTGCAAAGTCCTACACCTTCAGCTCCAAATTCTACTGCCTGTTTTGCATCTCTTGGAGTATCTGCATTAGTTCTAACTTTTAACTTCCTAATTTCATCAGCCCATTTCATAAATGTTGCAAAATTTCCTGTGATTTCAGGAGTAACAGTCTTTATCTTTTCTCCATATACATTTCCTGTAGTTCCATCTATTGAAATTGAATCTTCACAGCTATAAGTCTTTCCCTCAACTGTAACTGTTTTACTCTTTTCATCTACTCTTATACTTCCACATCCTGCTACACAGCAAGTTCCCATACCTCTTGCTACAACTGCTGCATGAGATGTCATACCTCCTCTTACAGTCAAAATACCTTTTGCTGCAATCATTCCTTCGATATCTTCTGGTGAAGTTTCAAGTCTTACAAGAACAACATCCTCTCCAAGAGATGCCCTCTCTTTAGCTTCATCAGCTGTGAATGCTATTTTACCACATGCAGCCCCTGGTGATGCAGGAAGTCCTGTTGCTATTGGCTTTGCTTTCTTTAAATCTTCAGTATAGAATGCTGGATGTAATAATGTATCAAGTTGTTTAGGCTCAACTTTTAGTATTGCTTCTTCTTCAGTTAACATACCTTCTGCAACTAAATCAACCGCAATCTTAAGTGCAGCCTGAGCTGTTCTTTTTCCATTTCTTGTTTGCAAGAAATATAATTTTCCTTCTTCAATAGTTATTTCCATATCCTGCATATCTTTATAATGAGATTCAAGTTTATTAATTATATCAAGAAGTTCATTATAAATTTCTTGATTCTGTTCTTCAAGTTTTCTTATTGGAAGTGGTGTTCTTATTCCTGCAACAACGTCTTCACCTTGTGCATTCATTAAATATTCACCAAAAATTCCTTTTTCTCCTGTTGCTGGATTTCTTGAGAATACAACACCAGTTCCTGAAGTCTCTCCTTTATTACCAAATACCATTTGTTGTACGTTTACTGCAGTACCCCACTCACTTGGTATATCATTTAATCTTCTATAAACAATTGCTCTTGGATTTTCCCATGAACTAAATACTGCTTTAATAGCTTCAATTAACTGTGCTTTAGGTTCTTGAGGGAAATCTTCTTTCTTTTCTTTCTTATAAATCTCTTTAAATTTTGATGCAAGTTCTTTTAAATCGTTTGCATCAAGCTCAGTATCGTATTTAACGCCTCTTTTAGATTTCATCTTATCTATTTCATCTTCAAATAATCTTTTTTCAATGCCCATTACAACATCTGAAAACATCTGAATAAATCTTCTATATGAATCATAAGCAAATCTTAGATTATTAGTAAGTTTAGCTAAAGCTTCAACTGCTACATCATTTAATCCTAAGTTTAAGATTGTATCCATCATGCCAGGCATAGAAACTCTTGCTCCTGATCTTACGGATACTAATAATGGATTAGCATTATCTCCAAATTTTTTGCCTACCTGCTCTTCTAAAGTTGCTAAATTTTTATAAATTTCATTTAAAATATCGTCTGAAATTTTTTTGCCATCCTCATGATATCTTGTGCAAGCTTCAGTAGTAACAGTAAAACCATATGGTACGGGAATATTAAGGTTTGTCATTTCTGCCAAATTAGCGCCCTTACCACCCAATAAATTTCTCATATTAGCATTACCTTCCTTAAAAAGGTATACATACTTGTTTGCCATTTTCAATACTCCTCCATTCACATAACACGTTTCTTAATGCATTTAAATTTGGAATATATTAAATATTATCACTTTTTCTGTCCTATCTTTACAAATAATTTAGTAATATTAGTTTTGGACACTTTACCTATAACCTTTACCTTCTCTTTATTATCTTTTGTCTCAAGTTTTTCAACTACAGGTATACTATCTATTTCATGTTCAATTATTTTTTTGGCTAAGTCATATGCACTATCATCTTTTTTTGCACAAATTATATTTGGCATTCTTGTCATTATTACACCAACTGGAACTCTATGAATATCTGTTCCTCCTATTGATATTTTAAGAAAATCTTTTCTTGATACTGCACCTGTCAACGTCCCATCATTCTCAATAAACAGTGTTCCAACATCATTTAAGAACAAATAAACAATCGCATCATATACTGTAGTATCTTCTGAAACTGTTACAGGTCTTGACATTATCTCTGAAACCTTTATTTTAGTAATATCTCTATAGATAAAATCATTGAATGTACTACCTACATAAACATAACCCACTTTAGGTCTTGCATCTAACATATCTATCATAGTAAGTACTGCTAAATCTGCTCTTATTGCTGCTCTTGTAACTCCAAGCTTTTCTGCAAGGATTTCACTTGTTATAGGCTGATTCTCTTTTACTAAACAGATTATTTCTTCTTGTCTAGGTGATAATTTCAAATTTATCCCTCTTTCTATACATACAAGAAATATTTTATATTATTATTTCTTCCCTTCTATTATATCAGAAAATCAATAATTTACTATACTAAATTTTCAGAAAAATCAAAAATTTAGTGATATTCCCTGTTTATCATTTTCATTTTATTTCTCATCGTTATCGTTTTTTTTATCATCATCAAAGTTTACTGTATAACTATAAATTGTCTCATCGCCTGTATATACATTTTCTTTTACATTTTTCTTTTCTGTATTTTTAGCGTTAAATTCATCAACTTTTCCTTTTATATTTTCCTTTATTCCTGAAGCCATATCTTTAACATCATCAGCTACTTTTTTTATATATTTATTCACTACTTCAGTTGTTCCATCACATTTTGTAATCTCTATTGTAACCTTTGTTGTAACTGCTGCAATTATAAGTGCTGCAAGAATCTGAGGAATCATAACTGCAATTACTCCTGCTGCAACTCCTGCATTTACTGGAATATTAACTATTACTTTTTCATCTTTTTTTATTTTTATTCTTGATATATTTCCTTTTTCAATAAGATCTTTTAAATATTCTTTAAGTTCTTTTACTGACATCTCTTTCTTTTCTTTACTTCCATCACATTCTGAACTTATAGAAACTTTTTCAGGCTCATTTTTTTCAAGATAAACAATTGCATCAACAACATTTCCATCACAAACTTCAAGAGCATTTTTAGCCTCTTCATAAGTTACGTTTATTCTATTTCTTACTAAGTCAACTTTTTCAAGTGTAATTTTTTCCATAAATAATCACTCCTTTATATAATTAAGCATTTCAAGACTTTTTGGTTTTCTTGAATAATTGTTTTTTATAAGATATGTAGTTACTTTTTCAAGTTCAGTTTTAATTTCTTTAGATAGATTTAATCTATATAATTTATTCATACTAAACTTATTTAAAAATTTTAATGCATTATACGCAGCTCTAGATACGTGTATACCATTTATTCTTGTGCAATCTTTGCATACTCCTCCAAAAAACTCTAAGCTTATATAATCTGTCGTATTTATCTTCTTACCACATTTTACACAATTATCTAAAGAAAGGTTATATCCTGTAGCTTTTAATATTCTTATTTCAAAAGTTCTTATCAAAAGTTCATAGTCAATTGCATCTGTATTTAATAAGTATAGTGCACTAATAAGTTCTTTAAATATATATTGATTTGTTTCCTCATCATTTATACATATATCTATAAGTTCACAAAGATAAGATGAATATATAAGCTTATTAAAATTTTCTAAAAGAGTTTGAAATGAATTTATGATTTTGCCTTCTTGAAGAGTATATAAGTTTCTGCCTTTATAAAACATATAATTACCATAACATAATGGAAGTGTTATTGAAAGGAACCTACTTCTACTCTTTTTAGCACCTTTAACTACCGCTGTAATTTTTCCATACTTTTCAGAATAAAACCAGACTAATTTATCATTTTCTCTATAATCTCTTGTTTTTATTACTACAGCTCTTGTTTCAACTACTGCCAGCTAAAACCATCTCCTAACTTTTCTTTTTATAACCAAGTTCTTTTAAAAGAATGTTATTGTCTCTCCATTCTTTTCTTACCTTAACCCATATCTTAAGTTTAACTCTTCTTCTAAGAAATTTTTTCATTTCATATTCAGCTGTTTCAGTAATTTTTTTAAGTTTCTGACCATTTTTTCCTATAATTATTCCTTTATGTGATGTTTTTTCACATAGAAGGTCAGCTTCAATATTATAATTACCTTTTTCATCCTGCTTCATCTGAATTATATCTACTGCAATTCCATGAGGTACTTCTTCTCGTAAATTTCTAAGAGCTTTTTCTCTTATTATTTCTGATACTACAAATCTTTCCTGGACATCTGTAATCATATCTTCAGGATAATATTTAGGTCCTTCTTTAAGATATTCTTTCATAAGCGAAATAAGAGTATCAACATTTTTGCCTTTTCTTGCACTCATTGGTATTATTTCAGCAAATTCAAACTTATCAGAAAACATTTTTAAAGATTTAGCAACTCTCTCATTTGTATTCTCATCAGTTTTATTTAATAAAAGAAATATTGGACATTTTTTGCCCCTTAATTCTTCTAAAATCATACTGTCGCCTTTTCCAATCTCATCACACGGATTAGTAACGAATAATATTATATCAACATCATTTGTTGAATCTTTTGCAGCATCTACCATATATTCTCCAAGCTTATGTTTAGGCTTGTGAATACCAGGAGTATCTACAAAAACAATTTGAGATGTTTCATCTGTAAGTATAGTTTGTATATTATTTCTTGTTGTCTGCGGTTTACTTGAGACAATAGATAATTTTTCTCCCATTATATAATTAAGTAATGTTGACTTACCAACATTTGGTCTTCCAACAATTGAAACGAATCCTGATTTAAACATAAATCCTCCATTAAATATAATTTTTTATATTTATAGTATATATTATTTGAAATAAACTGTATACTATTTTTCTATAATCTGAATATTGTAAATATAAAAAGAGTTAAAAGTATTCCAAAAATAGCTCCAACAACAACTTCAAAAACTGTATGTACTTCAGAATCAACTCTACTTTGTGCTGTTATAAATGCCATTAAAAAGCTTAGCATAATACATACAGGCTGCTCAGTTATAAGAGATATTGCTGTTGCTATTGAAAATGAAATAGCACTATGACCGCTTGGCATTCCTCCTTTTAGTGGAGTTCCTTCTCCATATATAGCTTTTACTATAACTGTTACAATACATACTATAATAAGAACTATTAATATTGTATACGGCTGCGAATTTTTCACTCTTGTAATCATAGAATAAGAAATATAACTTAACTTATCAAAAAAGATTACATAACCTACAATAAGCGCATTTACTGCCGTTACAAATACTCCACCTGCCGCTGCATTTTTTGCAACCTTTGCAAGTGGATGATAATAGTTTGTAGTCATATCTATAGCGGCTTCAATAGCTGTATTAATAAGCTCTGCTGATATTACCATCGTTATAGTAATTGCAAGTGTTAAAAATTCAAATTTACTTATATCAAGTAAAAAACATAATATAAGAACCATAAGTGCTGCTACAAGATGTATTTTCATATTTCTTTCAGTTCTTACAGTATCAATAATCCCAGTAATTGCGTTATTAAAACTATCTAAAATTTTTTTAACTTTCATATTATACCCCTCATGTAAAAAAACAATACTATTCTCTCTTTATATTAAGTGTATTTAAAATTTCTTCTTCTCTTTTTCTCATAATAACTTTTTCATCATCTTTCATATGATCATATCCTAAAAGATGAAGAACTGAGTGAACTACAAGATAAGATGCTTCACGCAAAAAAGAATGATTAAATTCTACGCTCTGCGTTTTAGCTTTTTCAAGAGATAAAACTATATCTCCAAGGACAAGACTTTCTCCATCACAATCTTTAGGTGAAAATTCACAATTTTTATACTGATCTTTAAAAACATTTCCATTTTCATACTCAAGCATAGGAAATGACAATACATCTGTTTCTCTATCAATATTTCTATTTTCTCTATTAATTCTTCTTATAATATCATTATCTACATATACAAGAGAAACTTCAGTCTTTTGAGTAACTTCTTCTTCTTTTAACGCAAACTCAATTACTTTTTTTAAAGTATCATTTAAATTTTCATTAACCTCAATTTTTTCTTGTCTATTATCTATATATATCATAAAATATCTCCCAACTTTATCTTTTAAATTTATTTTTTGTTTTTATCTTTAGGATACTCAATTCTTTGATGGTAAATCCCATTTAATACAGTAAGAAAGCTATTTTTTATTCTTTGTATATCTTTAAGTGTAAGGTCACAGTTATTAAGCTGACCTGTTTCCAATTTATCTTTTATTATATTATCTATCATTTCACTTATTTTATCTAAAGTAGGTTTCTTAATTGATCTTACTGCTGCCTCAACACCATCTGATAGCATAACTATTCCTGCCTCTTTACTTGATGGAATAGGCCCTTTATACCTATAGTCATTATCATTTATCTCCTCAGGATGTTCCATACTGTTTTTCTTTGTATAATAAAAATATTTTACAAATGTAGTACCATGATGCTGGGCTATTATATCGATTATAACCTCAGGAAGTTTATATTTTTTTGCAAGTTCAATACCATCTTTTACATGTGATGTTATAATCATTGCACTAACATCAGGTTCAATATTATTATGTGGATTTTCTATCCCCATCTGATTTTCTGCAAAAAAGTATGGTCTTTCAATCTTTCCAATATCATGAAAATATGATCCTATTCTTACAACTACAGAATCTGCTCCTACTTCCTCTGCAGCCATTTCTGCAAGATTTGCAACAAGCATACTGTGATGATATGTTCCAGGAGCTGTAATTAATAGCTTTCTTAAAAGCTCATTATTAGGGTTTGCAAGTTCTAGAAGTTTTAATGTTGTAATTTCATTAAAAGTACCTTCAAGAAATGGTGAAAGCCCAAGGCATAATATTCCAGATAATATTGCGCCGATAACTGCCATAAGTGTTTTTATTAAAACATCCTTTATATCACTTGATACAAGCATTCCACTCGTAATCGTAACAATTCCACTAATTAAAGAAATATAAAATGTTGAATATAAAAGATCGCTTCTCTGCTGCATTTTCTTTAAAAAAATTGCACCTACTACTGCGTTAACTAATGCAACTATAAAAATCTGAATATCAAATCCTGTTATTACACATAAAAGTAAGGAATTTAATACACTTATTACAACTGACACTTTGTAATCAATTAAAAGTGAAATAAGCATTGGTGCGCATGCAAACGGAATAAGCATTGGAAAAGCCATCCCTATTATTCTTGCAAAAATTAAAGAAATAATATTAATAACACCTATAAGTAAAATTCTTTTATTATTTTTAAATATTTCTTTAAAATTAGACCTTATATATGAATATTGAATATGCATAATTATAAAAATGAATAAAGCTGCCATAATATAAATATACATATACGCATCAGAATTTCCATCATCTATAAGTCCAAGATCAGATAATATGGTAATTTGATCCTGTGTTACCGGTTCTCCTTCCTTTACAATCGTCTGATTTTTCTTTATAGTTACCTTAGTAACTGATTTTTTAGCTTCTTTTACTAATTCATCAGTTTTTTCTTCATCGTAAATAAGATTTGGCTTTATTGTACTACCGCAAAAACTTATTAATGCTTTTGATACATCATTTTCAAGTTTAAATTCTTTTATCTTATCTGAAACACTCTCTTTTGCAAGATTTAAATTTTCATCATTATTTTCAACAATACCATTTTGATATATCTTATCTACTTCTAAAATAATAGATGAATTTAAAATATCCATTTTTTCAGATGAAACAGATACTAATCCTTTTGCTTGTGAATCAGTAAGTCCAAATTTCTTTACTAATTCAGAAGCTTTCTCCTCATCAGTCTTTGATGAATCTACTTTTAAATCTTTAATTTCTTTAAAAAAGTTATTTATATTGTCTTCAGCTTCAGCCTTTATCTTTTCATCAGTAGTGTACTGTTTGCCTACTTTATCAATTGCCTGTTGTTCTTTTTCCTTTGTTGCTTTTTCATCTACAATATCTCTTGGAGCTTTTATATCTGTTCTTGCAATTTCTCCTTCGCTTAGCTTTATCTGCTTTGTAGATAATGAACTTATAATAATCACATATGATATCAAAAATATAAATGCAATTATGAAAACTTTTTTTATCTTCTTTTCCGTAAATCGATAACTCTTTCCCTTATTTTCCTTCATGTATACCACCTTCTAATCACTTTTTGATTACTGTATATATGATGCTATGTTCTGTTCAACTGTAAATACTACTTTTACATACGTTTTATTTTCTGAAATATCTTCCGTTTCAGTTTTTATATCTATAATTCGTGCCGTACTTGGGATACTCTTTTTAAGAGTACTTTTTAATTTTTCTACTGATTCTTCTATAATCATATCTTTACTCTTATTAGTATCAGTTTCCTTTTTTTCAACATAAATTACTCTATTAATAAAAGGATCTCTTTTTTCTATTTTATCATACGAATCAAACTTATTTATAACTTTTTTTAAATATATTTTTTTTCCAAATATATTTAAAAATATATCTTCTGCTGTTTTCCCTGTTTTTACAAGTTTCTTTCCTGATGTATCAACCTCCATAAATTTTTGATAAAATGTATTAGCTATAACAGTTCCTTTAGGGTTTACTGTCTTTAACATTTCTTCTCTGCCTTCAGAATCTGAGATTAACACATCACCTTTTTTTACTATGTCACCCGGTTTTACATTTGAATTTCCTGCAGATGTATAAACTCTTTTTATTTCTCCATCCATTGATGCTACAATAGCATTTGCATTTTCTTTTTTAACAATAGGAGGATTTACTTTTTCATATACATAAACTTTTAATGAAGCTCCTTCAACTCTTATCCTTATCCACATTATTTCAGAATCTATATTTTCAATTTTCTTTTCTATATCATAAACATTTATATCAGATTTTTTTGTACCTTCTATAATTCCTATGTTTTTTAATTCTTTTCTTATTTCATACGATGTTAAATTGTTTTGCGTCTTTATATCTATTCTCCATATACATAAAGATAATAGATACATAGTAATAAAAAATAATACTATTCCTATAATAATCCATATATTACTTCTTATTATTGCAACAACCTTAATTATATCACTTTTTGATACAATTTCTATTTTTCCACCAAGCTTTTTAACTGTTGATACTGTTTTTCTATATAACTTTAATGGTATATCAAATTCTATAGTTACAAGATCCACTCTTATCATATTTGACATTACTATTTTCTTATTCCATAAAACGTTTATCAGTTTTAGTATCTCTTTAGAACTTACTCGTACTCGTATTATATTCATTTTACTTTTCATATGAAATACCTTTAAACTTTCCACTTATTGTTATAGTGTTTTCACCAATAAATATTATTTCAAATTCTTCACCGTCTATAGAAACAGTACCTATCTTTGAATTAATCTTTACATTATTTCTTTCAAAGCTCATAATTCCCTTATGATTTTCAATTGTAATTTGATTATTGCCTAAGATAATAACTTTAGGAATATCCATTGATACATCTTCAGGGAAATCAAATTTAGTAAATATCTTTTCCATACTTATCCTCCTTATAGTGACTACTTTAATCTATGCACTATAAGAATATAAATAGAACAAAAAAAGAACCCGTACTATTTTACGGGTTCTTTTTTTGTTCTATTTATTTAAATAATCTTTAACAATCTGACTAACAAGTTTGCCATCGGCTTTTCCTACAATTTGAGGTCTAACCTTTGCCATAACTTTTCCCATGTCTTTAATGCTATTTGCACCCACTTCTTCAGCTGATTCTTTAATTATCTTTTTAATTTCATCTTCACTTAACTGCTGAGGAAGGTACTTAAGCAGGATTTCAATTTCTTTTTTGTTCTGATCCACTAAATCCTGTCTGTTTCCTTTTTGGAACTCAACTATAGCTTCTCTTCTCTGCTTAACTTCTTTAGCCAATATCTTAATTGCTTCATCATCAGTAACAGTTTTATTATCAGTCTTTTCAACTAAAAGAACTGCTGCTTTTGCAGTACTTAAGACATTTGCTGTGAATTTGTCTTTTGACTTTAATGCATTCTTCCAATCTTCCTGCAATCTTTCTTTTATTGCTGGCATCTATATTACCTTCTTTCAAAAGATACAAGTTCTATTTGAACTTTCTCTTTCTAGCAGCTTCTGATTTCTTCTTTTTCTTTACGCTTGGCTTTTCGTAATGTTCTCTCTTCCTAACTTCAGAAAGAACCCCAGCTCTAGCACATTTTCTCTTAAATCTTCTTAACGCACTTTCTAGTGTTTCGTTTTCTCCAACTTTAATTTCTGACATAAATATCCCTCCCTCCGCTAGCTTAAATTAACTCAGCTATGGGCTTAATAACACAGGCTATATTATACAATATTTAATCAGCCTCTGTCAAGATTTTATTTAAATCTAATTTAATGCAACTCTAAGTTTTTTCCCACCTAGAATATGAAAATGCATATGTTTTACAGTCTGGCCTGCGTCATCTCCACAGTTTGATAAAACTCTATATCCAGACTCTGCTATGCCTAAATCTAATACCAATTTTTTAATAACCTTAAAAATATGAGTAACTATTTCTATATTCTCATCATTTAATGCATTTATACTTTCAATATGTTCTTTAGGAATAACTAAAACATGGGTAGGTGCTTCTGGATTAATGTCATAAAAAGCATATACTTTTTCATCTTCATATACTTTTTTGCTTGGGATTTCTCCTTTAACTATTTTGCAGAATATACATTCTTCCATCTATTTTTCACCTCCTTATCTTATATTATAACTCAATTAAACATATTTTCCAACAAGATATTCATTTTCTGCAGATTCAATTTTACAATTTATTATTTTTCCAATCATACCACTATCTATATTATGCACTTTAACCTTAATATAATTTACAGTATATCCTTCAAAAGTTCCTTTTTCTTTTTCCATTTCCTGTTCAACTAAAACAGTCATTTCTCTTTGAACAAATTTTTTTGCAAAATTATGTTCGTTTATATTATTTAGGTTAATTAGCTTCTCACTTCTCTCATCTTTAATCATAGGATCAACTTGATCTTTCATAGATGCTGCTTTTGTACCTTTTCTTTTACTATATTTAAAGATATGTGTTTTGGTGAGTTTTAATCTTTTTAGATATTCGTATGTAGTATCAAATTCCTCATCTGTTTCTCCAGGGAAACCTACAATAACGTCTGTTGTTATCGATACATCTTTTATATTTTCTCTTAACTTATATACAGTTTCTTCATATTCGGCTGATGTATATCTTCTATTCATTCTCTTTAAAACTGTATCACATCCACTTTGAAGTGAAAGATGAAATTGCGGACATAATTTTTTCATATTTTTAATTCTTTTTATAACATGGTCTGTAAAAAATGAAGGTTCTATAGAACCTATTCTTACTCGCTCTATTCCATCTATCTTCTCTATTTTTTCTATTATATCAACAAGAGATATATTAGAATCTAGATCCACCCCATACGATGCTGTATGAATTCCTGATAAAACTACTTCTTTGAAACCATGCTGCGCTAGTTTATTTATTTCAGATATTACTACTTCAGGATTTTTTGAACATACACTTCCTCTTGCATAAGGTATAAGACAATATGTACAAAATCTATTGCATCCATCTTGTATCTTTAAAAAAGCACGACATTTATCTTGATATTCTTCAATGTTAAGTTCTTCAAAATGTTTATTTTTAAGTACCTCCCCTACTGCTATCTGTTTCTTTCCTTCATCTTTTGCCTTGTTTACATAATAAACTATTTCGCCTTTATTTCTGGTTCCAAGAACTACATCTATTCCTTCAATTTTTGAAACCTCGTCTGGAGCAACCTGTGAGTAACATCCAACTGCAGCAATTATAGCATCTTTATTTTTTCTTCTTGCTCTATGTATTATCTGCCTTGATTTTTTATCTCCCATATTTGTAACTGTGCAAGTATTTATTACATATACATCACAAATATCAGAAAAATCTGAAACTTCATAGCCTTCTTTAACAAATTTTTCAATCATAGCTTCAGTTTCATACATATTTACCCTGCATCCTAAAGTTCTAAATCCAACTTTAGGTTTATTTTTTGAAAATTCATTTTTAGGTGTTTCTTTTTTTAATTCTAACTTGTATATATTATCTTCCGACATAAATTCCTCCATATTTATTCATCAGCCTAAATCACCAAATACATATTGAATGATTCCACATGTTGTTATGGCTGCTGTTTCAGTTCTTAAAATTCTATTTCCAAGCGTAACTATCTTTGAGTTAATCTCTTTAAGATATTCTATTTCACTTTCTTCAAATCCGCCTTCAGGTCCTATTATAACTGCAATATCTTTTATGTCTAAAGATACATTATCTGCAATTTTTTTTATTCCGTATTTCTCTTCATTTTCATACGGAACTACTATAAGATCCATATTTTTTAAATACTCATTCGCCGATTTAAAATCAATTGCATCAAATACTTTAGGAATAACACTTCTTTTACATTGTTTTGAAGCTTCAAGTGCAATTCTATTTAGTCTATCAATTTTTTTATACTCACCCTTTAGCTTTATATCAGTTCTTTCAGTTATAAGCGGATAGAAAAAATTCACTCCAAGTTCTGTACATTTTTGAATAATAAGCTCCATCTTCTGTCCTTTGGGCATTCCCTGAAAAAGGTGTATTCTTATTTTACTTTCATTATTTATATCAAGCTTCTTTATAAGTTTTACTATAACTTCTTTTTTATTTATTTCAGAAATCTCTGCTTCATATTCTGTACCTTCTGTATCATTTATTATTACAGTATCATTTTCCTGAAGTCTTAAAACTTTATATATATGTTTTACATCATCGCCTGTAATTACAGCATTATAATCATCTATATTTTGTTTAGAAACAAAAAATTTATGCATTAAAAAATTTCCCTTCTTTTACTTTAATCTTGAAACTATAGCGTTCCATTCTCCGTCTTCATCAACTTTAATTATGTCAAAGTTGCATTCTTTTAATTTTTCTTTAACCATATTAAGTTTTTCATGAATAATTCCTGAGCATATAAAATATCCACCACTTTTTAATGTCTTTTTAACATCTTCTACAAATGAGACGATAACTTGAGCTATTATATTAGCAACAATTATATCAGCTTTTTCAGATACTACATCTAAAAGATTTCCTTCTAGTATTTCTATTCCTGTAAGATTATTTAATTTAGCATTCCCTTTTGCAGAGTCTACTGCAATCGGATCAAGATCAACGCCTATTGCCTTGTTTGCTCCAAGCATTTTAGCTGCAATAGTTAATATCCCAGATCCGCATCCTACGTCTATTACAGTATCGCTATTATCATCATTTATATATTCATCAAGAGCCTTTAAACACATTCTTGTTGTTTCATGTGTACCTGTTCCAAAAGCCATTCCAGGATCAAGTTCTATAACATGCTCTCCATCTTTTTTCTCATATTTTTCCCATTCAGGTTTAATAACGATTCTATCTGTAACCTTTACAGGTTTATAATATTTTTTCCAATTATTTGCCCAATCCTGCTCATGCATCTTTTTTAAGCAAACTTTAGCATTTCCAATATCGAGTCCAGACTTTTCAATTTCTAAAAGCTTTTTCTCAATCTTTTCTTTAATTTCATTTATATCCACATCGTCTTCAAAATATCCTTTGCATACAGCTTTTTTCCCTTTATGCTCTAATATATTTATATCTGCAAAGTCCCAAGTTAAAGGTCCCTGATCTCTTGATAATAAATCATTAGGATCCTCCATAGCAACATTTGGACATCCTAGATCGTAAAATATTGATGATATTATTTCAAGACACTCCGTTTTGTCTGTAATTACACTTATTTCATTCCAAATACCTTCCAAAATAAAAAGCCTTCTTTCTTTTATTTTTCTTTTTTAGCAATTAAGAATTTAATATTTATATTCTTTTCTGAAAACATTTTTTCATGTTCAGTTACAATATTATCCTCATATCCACTTTTATGAAGATCATAAGTTATGTATTCTATGCTAAATTTACATTCACTAAAATAGTCAAGTGATTCTTTAAAAAGATCATCATCATCAGTTTTAAAATATATTTTGCCACCATCTTTTAAAAAGTTTCTATACTTTAGTAACTGATTTGTATGTGTAAGACGTCTTTTTTTATGTCTTTTTTTAGGCCAAGGATTACAAAAATTAATATAAATTCTGTCAACAATATCTTCTTTTGAAAATATCTCATCTATGAGACATATCTCCTGAGGCATAATAAAAACATTATCTATTTTATCTATGTTCTTTTCTTTATAAACTTTTTCAATGTTTCTTTTTGCAAGCACTAAAACTTCATCTTTTATATCTATCGCAATATGATTAACATCTAAGTTTCTCGATGCTGATTCAGAAACAAAATTTCCTTTTCCACATCCTAATTCTAAGAAAATCGGTTTATCATTTAAAAAAAGCTGATGCCATTTTCCTTTATATTTTTTAGGATCTGCTATAAAAAAGTCGCAGCTTAAAAGTTCTGGTCTTGCCCATGGCTTTCTTCTCATTCTCACTAAAATCCACTCCAATTTTTAATTTCTTATTCATTATACATATAAAAAGCTTATCTTAGCAAATCTAATTGATAATTTATTAAAAAAACTACTAGACTTGGAAAACATATTTCCAAATATAGTAGTTAAAAAATACTTATTTTCTTCTTTTTTTATGAAAAAATCCTTCAGATTCTTTTGGATGTTCTCCTTCTCCAAATGCTTCCATAAGATCATATAAAGCTTTTTTCTGAGCCTCATTAACAGTCTTTGGTATATCTACAATGACTCTTACGTATTGGTCTCCTCTTAAAGTGGAATTTACTCTTTGAATTCCTTTGCCTTTTAATCTGAATAATGTTCCTGACTGAGTTCCATGTGGCACTGTATATTTAACATTTCCATCAACTGTCTTTACAGTGATTTCAGATCCAAGCACAGCCTTTGCAAAAGAAATATGCGCATCTATATAGACATCGCAGCCTTTTCTTGTAAATATACTTGATGGAGATACATTTATCTTTACATATAAATCTCCTGCACTTCCACCTCTTAGTCCTTGTTCTCCTTGTCCTTTTAATGGAATAATGTTTCCAGTATCAACACCTGCTGGTATATTTATCTTAATCTTTCTATTCTTTCTTACTGTACCTTTACCATGACATTTACTACATGGTTTTTCAATTACTTTTCCTTGTCCATGGCACTCATCACATGTAGAAGTTGAAACAAAATTTCCAAGAGGAGTTTGTCTCTGAACTCTTATTTGACCTGTTCCATGACATTTTGGACAAGTTTTTACACTACTTCCAGGTTCAGCACCTGTTCCATTACAATGATCACAGTTTTCACTTCTATTTATAGATATTTCCTTTTCGGCACCAAATACTGCCTCTTCAAATGTAAGTCTTACTGTACACTCAACATCGCTTCCTCTTACAGGACCATTTCTTCTTGAAGAAGTTCTGCCTCCTCCTCCAAAAAAAGAATCAAAAATATCTCCAAAGCCGCCCATATCAAATCCATCAAAACCACCAAAGCCGCCTGCTCCACTAAATCCGCCACTTCCATCAAATGCAGCAGAACCAAATTGATCATATTTGGCTCTCTTATCTTTATCTGATAAAACTTGATAAGCTTCATTAACTTCCTTAAATTTTTCTTCAGCCTCTTTGTTTCCCTGGTTTCTATCTGGATGATATTTTACAGCGAGTTTTCTAAAGGCTCTTTTTATTTCATCATCACTAGCATTTTTATCAACGCCAAGCACTTCATAATAGTCTTTACTTGCCATATACTTTCACCGCCTAAAATTTTATTCTCTGTTTTTTACTTTACCAAAAAACAATGAATATTACAAATTTTTTTACTTTAGAAAAGGGAAGACGAGACTGCCTTCCCTTTTTTAATCAATTTATTTTCAGTCTATTTATCGTCGTCTACTTTAAAATCAGCATCAACTACATTATCGTCTTTGCCTGCATCAGCTTTAGCACCATTATCTGCTGTTCCTGTTGCAGCGCCTTGTTGTCCTGCTGCACCATTTGCTTGAGCTGTCTGTTGATACATCTTTGTAGCTATTGGATAGAATGACTGATTTAATTCTTCAGTTGCCTTCTTTATAGCTTCTATATCGTCTCCGTCTTTAACTTTCTTTAAAGCTTCGATTTTTTCTTCAACCTTTGCTTTTTCGTCTGCAGTTGCTTTATCTGCATTTTCTTTTAATGTTTTTTCTATCTGATATACTGTCTGTTCTGCAGTATTCTTAACTTCAATTTTTTCTTTTCTCTTCTTATCTTCTTCAGAATACTTTTCTGCTTCTTTAACAGCCTTATCAACTTCATCATCAGAAAGATTTGTTGATGCTGTAATTGTTATATTAGCTTCTTTTCCAGTTCCCTTATCAAGAGCTGATACCTTAACAATACCATTTGCATCTATATCAAAAGTAACTTCGATTTGAGGAATTCCTCTTGGGGCTGGAGCAATACCTGATAAAGTAAATCTTCCAAGAGATTTATTATCAGCTGCCATCTGTCTTTCACCCTGTACTACATTAATTTCAACTGAAGTCTGATTATCTGCTGCTGTTGAGAAAACCTGACTCTTCTTAGTTGGAATTGTAGTATTTCTTTCGATTAACTTAGTTGCAATTCCACCGGCAGTTTCAATTCCAAGTGTAAGAGGTGTAACATCAAGAAGAACTACATCCTTAACATCTCCTGTTAAAACTCCACCTTGTATAGCTGCACCTACTGCAACACATTCATCAGGGTTAACTCCCTTTGAAGGTTCTTTTCCTGTAAAGTTCTTAACAGCTTCAACAACTGCTGGAATTCTTGTAGAACCTCCTACTAATATTATCTTATTTATATCGCTTAAGCTTAACTTAGCATCTGCTAATGCTTTCTTCATAGGTTCTATTGTTCTATCTACAAGGTCCTGAGTGATTTCATTGAACTTAGCTCTTGTAAGGTTCATATCGATATGTTTTGGACCTGTTTGATCAGCTGTGATAAATGGAAGATTTATATTTGTTTGAGTTGAAGCAGATAATTCTATTTTAGCTTTTTCAGCTGCTTCTTTTAATCTCTGTGATGCCATCTTATCTTGAAGAAGGTCTATATTGTTTTTAGCTTTAAAATCATCAGCTATATACTTCATGATTTTTTCATCAAAATCATCTCCACCAAGATGTGTATCTCCATTAGTTGCAAGTACTTCGAATACTCCGTCTCCTAAATCAAGAATAGATACATCAAAAGTACCACCACCTAAGTCGTATACTAATATCTTCTGGTTAGAATCCATCTTATCAAGACCATAAGCAAGTGATGCTGCTGTTGGTTCATTTATAATTCTCTTAACATCAAGTCCTGCAATCTTACCTGCATCTTTAGTTGCCTGTCTCTGGCTATCATTAAAATATGCTGGAACAGTAATTACAGCTTCTGTAACTGGTTCACCAAGATAAGCTTCTGCATCTTTCTTTATTTTCTGAAGAACCATTGCTGAAACCTGCTGTGGTGAGAATTCCTTTCCATCAATATTTACTTTATAATCAGTTCCCATATGTCTTTTAATTGAGATTACTGTCTTATCAGGATTTGTTATTGACTGTCTTTTAGCAACCTGACCTACTAATCTTTCTCCGTCAGCTTGGAAAGAAACTACTGAAGGAGTTGTTCTTGCTCCCTCTGAATTAGCTATAACAACTGGATCTCCGCCTTCCATAACTGCAACACATGAGTTTGTTGTTCCTAAATCAATTCCTATAATTTTTCCCATAATATATTCCTCCTAAAACTTAATTTAAGTCTATTTGCTTATTTAATTAATTTATTTATATTAATATATTAATTTGCAACTTTAACCATTGAATATCTTATAACCTTGTCATCCTTCTTATATCCTTTTTGAAGAACTTCAGCTATAACATTTTTACCTAAATTTTCATCTTCTATATGCATTACTGCATTGTGATAATTAGGATCAAATTCTCCTGAAGCATCAATTTCCTCTACTCCAAGCTTGTTAAATGCATCAGTGCATCCTTTAAGTGTCATTTCTATTCCTTTTTTTAAATCATCGACACTTCCTTCTGCCTGTGCTGCTCTTTCAAGATTATCAATAACAGGAAGTATTTCTTTTAATACATCACTATATGCATCTGCATATATGCCTTCTTTTTCTTTTACTGTTCTTTTTCTGAAATTATCATATTCAGCCATTGTACGTAAAAGTTTATCCTTTGTATTATCAAGTTCTATCTTTATTTTTTCTGCTTCCTCTTTATATTTCTTAGTCATAGAAAGCTCATCACTTCCTTGCTCTTTATTTTCAGAAGCTTCATCTTTTGATTCTGCTTTAGTTTCTTCTACATTTTCTGCATTATCTTCAATTTTAACTTCTTCATTTTTGTTTTTATTATCATTTTCATTACTCATACTATTTAAATACACCTCATTTCAAGTTTTCATATCTTTGGATTTTTTAGTATATTGTTCAGTTCTTTAATAACCTGAGACATTATTGCTATTACTTTTGAATAATTTATCCTCTTAGGCCCTATAAGTCCTATTGTTCCTATAGGTCTATTTTTATACTGATACTCTGCTGAAATAATACTGCAGTCCTTTGCCTGTTTTTTATAATTTTCATCACCAATACTTACTGTAATATAGTCTTGAGGCTTTATAAGCTCCATAAGAGATTCCTTATCATTTAGAAGTGAAATCATTTCTTTTGCCTTGTCTATATTATTGTACTCTGGGTAATTAAATATATTGTTTGCACCATTTAAAAAGACTTCAGAGGAGTCTGATGCATTAAGTGTTTCATATAATACAGGTAAGATTGCGTTAAAAAGTTCATCATAACCTGTAAGATCCATCTTAAGATTATTAATTACTTCAAGATTAATATCTTTTATTGAAAGATTCTGAAGTCTTTTATTAATAATTTCATTTATTTTATTTATAACCTCAATCTGAGGAATATTTTTAAGATGAATTATATGATTTTTTATAAGTCCTGTATCAGTTAAAATTACTACTACAAGATTTCTTTGATCAACTCTTACAAGCTGTATAGATTTTAAAAGACTTCTCTTTACAGATGGTGCTTCAATAATACAAGTAAGGTTTGTAAGATTAGACAAAAGCACACTTGTTTGTTTTATTATCTGATCTATTTCACCCATTGCAGTTTCAAGCATATATTCTCTTATATTAACTTTTTCTCCAGCAGTCAGTGTTGAGTTTTCCATAAGCTCATCAACATAAAATCTGTATCCTTTGCTTGATGGAACTCTTCCAGATGATGCATGAGGCTGTTCAAGATAGCCCATTTCTTCTAAATCTGCCATTTCATTTCTTATTGTGGCAGATCCAATTCCTAAATCATAGTTTTTAGCAATTGTTCTTGAACCGACAGGTTCTCCATAATTAATATAATCATTAATAATAGCTTGAAGTATTCTTAATTTTCTATCATCAGAAGCCATAATCTCACCTCTTTTATTAGCACTCATCACTATCGAGTGCTAATGACTATGCTTTAATAGTATGCTTTAATACGATTTTTGTCAATTCTTCTTATTATTATTTTTTCTCATTTAAAGGCTTTTATTGAAAATAGAGTGATTAAATCTCTGTTTTTCTTCTATTTTCTTTGATTTTCTATATGATTCATAAAATAAAATCGCTCATAACATAATTTGATACTTCAATGCCCTTCTTACTTAAATATATTCTGCCATTATTTCTTGCAAGAAGTCCCTCACTAATATGTTTTATTAAAACACTGCTATATACATCATCTATTTTTTTATTAAATTTTCTAAAAAATTCATCTTCACTTATTCCTTCTATCATTCGAAGTCCCATAAACATAAATTCTTCCATATCATCATTTATAGTATTTTTATATTTACAATCTGATGCATCTTCATCATTTTGAATTCTCTTTATATATGTATCTATATCATCTATATTTTTAAAACGGGTATCATTTATAAACGAACTTGCAGATACGCCAAGTCCAAGATACTCATTACATTTCCAATATGCTTCATTATGTATGCATTCCTTGCTAGCCTTAGCATAATTTGAAATTTCATATTGATTATATCCACTCTGCTCTAAAATCTTTTTTGCATTATGATACATATTTATTTCATCTTCCTCTGACGAAATATTAAGTTTACCCTCACTATACAATTTATAAAATGGAGTTTTTTCTTCGATTATAAGACTATAACATGATATATGCTCAGGATTTAGACTTGTAATCTTATTTAAAGTATCATCAAAATCTGAAAAACTCTGATCTGGAAGATTAAACATAATATCTATATTTATATTTGAAAATCCTAAATTTCTTGCTAAGAAATAACTTTCAAGAAATTTTTCATATGTATGTATTCTTCCTATTTCTTTTAATATTCTATTATCTGTTGACTGAAGCCCAAGGCTTAGTCTATTCACCTTATATTTTTTTAGTATTTTAAGCTTATTTACTGTAAGAGTTCCAGGGTTACATTCTACTGTAAATTCATATTCATTCTCTATTTTCAATTTATTTATTGTATATAGAAGTCTTTCAAGGTTTTTATCATTAAGATATGTTGGAGTACCGCCTCCTATATAAATACTTTTTATTTTATACTCTGATGCTTTTTTTAATATTTCCATGTTAAGACTTTTTATATATTCATCTATAAGTTTATCTTTGCCTGCATAAGAAGGAAAATCACAATATCTGCATTTTTGAGCACAAAACGGAATATGAATATATATAGATATATCTTTCATATTTGCACCTCACAATTAAAGGGACTATCGTACTTATGCACGAAGCCCCCTTTAGTTTAAATTTATTAAGCCAAAAATATTTAGGCTTATAATTTTTTAATCAACTTTAAGTACTGACATGAATGCCTCTTGCGGAATTTCAACAGAACCTACCTGTCTCATTCTCTTTTTTCCTTCTTTTTGCTTTGAAAGAAGTTTTTTCTTTCTTGAAATATCTCCGCCATAACATTTTGCAAGTACATCTTTTCTCATAGCCTTAACTGTCTCTCTTGCTATAATCTTTGCACCTATAGTAGCCTGTATTGGAATCTCAAATAATTGTCTTGGAATAAGTTCTTTTAATTTTTCAGCTATTGCTCTTCCTTTATTATAAGCTCTTTCTTCAGGAACTATCATTGAAAGTGCATCTACTATATCCCCATTAAGAAGAATATCAAGTTTTACAAGTTTTGTCTGTTTATATCCTTTAAACTCATAATCAAGTGATGCATATCCTCTAGTTCTTGATTTTAATGTATCAAAAAAATCATATATTACTTCATTAAGCGGAATATCATAATGAAGTACTGCTCTTGTTTCTTCTATATACTCTAAATCTATATATGTTCCTCTTCTATCCTGACATAATTCCATAACAGGTCCAACATAATCTTTAGGAGTTATTATAGACACCTTAACTATTGGCTCTTCCATATACGAAACTTCTGCCATAGGAGGAAGATTTGTAGGATTTGTAAGTTGCATCATTGTCCCATCTGTCTTTTTTACTTTATAGATTACAGATGGCGCTGTTGTAATAATTTCAAGATTAAATTCTCTTTCAATTCTTTCTTGAATTATTTCCATATGAAGAAGTCCTAAAAATCCACATCTAAATCCAAACCCAAGTGCTATTGATGTTTCTTTTTCAAAACTTAATGCCGCATCATTTATTTGAAGTTTCTCTAATGCTTCTTTAAGTTCATCATACTTTGCACCATCAACAGGATAAATACCTGTAAATACCATAGGAATTGCTGGCTTATATCCATGAAGTGCTTTTTTTGTAGGATTTTCTGCATAAGTTATAGTATCTCCAACTCTTGCATCTCTTACATTTTTAATTGAAGCGGCAATATAGCCAACATCTCCAGCTGAAAGTTCTTTTGTAGGAAGTACACTTGGAGTAAATACTCCAACTTCTGTAACATCATAAACTGTATTAGTTGCCATAAGTTTAATTTTTGTTCCAACTTTTACTTCTCCATCAAATATTCTTACAATACATACAACACCTTTATAGCTGTCATAATATGAATCAAAAATAAGTGCCTTAAGAGGTGCATTTACATCTCCTTCTGGTGATGGTATGTTCTCTACAATTGATTCTAAAACCTTATCTACGTTAAGTCCTGTTTTAGCTGAAATAAGTGGTGCATCCTCAGCATCTATACCTATTACATCTTCTATTTCCTTTTTTATTTCATCAGGTCTTGCTGATGGAAGATCTATTTTATTTATTACAGGTGTAATTTCAAGGTCGTTATCAAGTGCAAGATACGTATTTGCAAGCGTTTGAGCTTGAATTCCTTGAGTTGCATCAACTACTAAAAGTGCACCCTCACAAGCAGCAAGACTCCTTGATACTTCATAATTGAAATCTACATGTCCTGGAGTATCTATTAAATTTAAAATATACTCGTTTCCATCTTTTCTCTTATAAATAAGTCTTGCCGCTTGAGACTTAATTGTAATTCCTCTTTCTTTTTCAATTTCCATATTATCGAGTACCTGCTCATCCATTTCTCTTTTTGTAAGAGTACCTGTAAGCTCAAGTAGTCTATCTGCAAGGGTTGACTTACCATGATCTATATGTGCTACGATTGAAAAATTTCTAATAAACTGTTGTCTGTCATTTTTCATATATTAAACTGTTTTTAACAGTCTTTCACCCCCTGTTTTAGTATAATCAGATTGATTATATCATAAAACTATAAAAGCGTACAACGCAACTTTATTTAATCTTGTTTTCTATAAACTCTTTTATGTCTTTAAGTTTACTCTTTATTAAAAAATCTTTGTTTCCTATTTTAATAAAAACCTGACCATCTTTTTCAGGATATATTTTTATATAAGAATTGTCTATAATAAAGTTTTCAAAATCTCCTCCGAATTCACTTTTTGCCATATCATAATTTTCTTCAGCATTTCCAAGAGGAGAAAGTGCTCTAGTATTTATTACATTTATCTTTACTATGTTCCATAACATAAACATTAATACAACTAATACGGGGATTATCTTAATAAATAAATATCTCTTTTTCATAATATCACCTAATCTATAAATATAATTATTATTATTTACAAATTAGATGCTTTTTATTCATTTATTTCTATTTTTTATTTAATACTTCAGCAATTACTCTAGCAAGACATTTAGCAGTTAATTTTGCTTCATCTGGTGTGTTCATAATAGAACCAAGTTCAAATAATGCAGCCCCATCGTTTTTTCCCTGATGAAATGCATCAATCCCATGATGATAAGTAAGAATTCCTCTAGAAATTCCAGGGAAAAGTTCCTCTGCTTTTTTATTTAAAAGTTCTGTAAATTCTCTATTTTTTTGATACCTTGAACTATTTTCAGAATTTACAAACATAACTTTTGCAGCATTTTGCCCAAAAACACTAAATGTACACGCACTTTTATTTTTAATAGAATCTCTATGAAGGTCTATTATCATCTTAAAAGTATTATATTTCTTTATATATTTATCAACAGTTTCACCAGAACGTGTATAGCAGCCATTATATGAAACACAATGGTCAGTTTTATCATGAATTGTAGCTATTCCATAATTATTTTCAAGTTCATCACATAAAACATCTCCAACTCCAACTACATTTGTTTCTTCATTTTGACTATCTGTTTGAGATTCCGAATAATTTTCATGTGTATGTGTATGGTACACAAGAACTTCTACATTAGATTTTTGAAGCTCTTTTTTAAGAGACGAATCATATATATTGGTATTATCAGTTTTCTCATCTGATGTATTTTTTTCAAATTTTGAAATACTGCTGTCATTTATCTCAAACTCATCATATTCCCCATTTTTCAAAAGTGGAACATTTAAGATACTCATTTCACCGCATGTTATATCTCTATATGAAAGATCTGATATTCCTGCAAATTTCATTAAAATTTTTTTAGGAATAATTTTTTTACCATCTTCTTTATCAATTAAATAAGGATTTTCTAATTTTATAAGATTAGTATAATATATACCATTTTCTTTCATTTCGCTTTTTATAGCCGAAAACATTTTTATAGTGATTAAAAATATAACTGCTATGAATATAAATTCTTTGAAAAAATTTTCTTTCGATGTTCCCCTTTTCATAAAGATCCCCCTCTTTCCATAATTAATATATTAGTGATTTAACATAATTATTATAGAAAGATTTTATTTTAAGAATTTTTTAATTTCATCATAAGTCATATCTTGTTGAATAGATAAATTTATTCCATCTGATATTATTTCAGAAAGAGAATCTATTATAAGATCTATTTCTTTTGGTGTTACTATCATATCTTTTAGAACATTAGACGATATTGCATCGTTTATAAGTGCCATCTTTTCATTTCTATTTATATTATTAAGCATCTTAAAAAATTCACTTCCATTTGGGGAATTTTTTATAAGATAATCAATAACACAATCTAAAGTATCATTTGTTATAGTAAGTGCATCAACAACTGTTGGAACTCCAATTGCAATCACGTCACATCCAAGACTTTTTTTATTAATCTCAGTTCTATTATTTTTAACTCCTGCACCAGGTGATATTCCTGTATCACATATCTGTATAGTATTATTTACTCTTTCAGTTCTCCTTGCTGCTAATGCATCAATGCATATTACTATATCAGGTTTTACTTTATTAACTACAGCTTTTATAATTTCAGCTGTTTCAATTCCAGTAACTCCAAGAACTCCTGGTGCTATTGCACATACATCTCTTACATCTTCAAGTGAAGACTTATCCATAAGATTTTTTAAATGTCTTGTAACCATAATTTTCTTAATAACTTTAGGGCCTAATGCATCAGGAGTAATATCTATATTACCGAGTCCAACAACAAGTGCAGTCTGATTTTTTTTAAGATCAAACAACTTTTTAAGACTCATATTCAAAACTTTTGCTACATTTTCCATACATGTTCCATCATAATGAGTATAAGATGGTATTTCTATAGTTATATATGTACCTTTATCTTTTCCCATTTTAATAGCAGCATCATCATTTTTTATATTTACTGTTATAACATTAATATCATCATTTTTTTCTTCTGTAACTTCTATTCCATCTATATCTTTCTCATGATGTTTTTCTTTGTAAATCTCTCTTGCTTCTACAGCAAGATCAGTTCTTACACTATACTCAGAATTAACTATTTTTTTATTTTTATCCATAATATTCACCTCAAAATACTCTATTTAATTCTATTTTTCCTTTTTCTTTTATTTTAATACTTGAATTACGTATTCTGCGATGATATAATAAAGTTTGTTGAATATAAACTCGTACGCAGATTTCCCCAAAAACTGCGAAACCCTATAAAAAATTAAGGGGGTGAATTAAGAATGGCAAATATAAAATCAGCAAAGAAAAGAATTCTAGTTACTAGAACAAAAACTGCTAATAACAGAATGATTAAATCTGGATTAAAGACTGTTATTAAAAAGTTTGAAACTGCAGTAGACGCAAAGAACGTTGAAGAAGCTAAAACTTTATATACATCAGTTGTAAAGACTTTAGATATGGCTGCTACAAAAAATGTTATCCATAAGAACATGGCTGCCAGAAAGAAATCAAGATTAGCTGCTAAATTAAACATTTTAGCATAATCTTTAAACCCGTCAGAATTTTTCTGACGGGTGTTTTCGTTTCTATGCTTTTATTGTTACCGTACTAAGAAGCAAAAACTCAAGTTCCATATCTTTATCTAAAGTAGTACTCTTTATTCTCTTCTCAGTTTCTAAAGTGAGATTTAAAATCTTTTCAATTTTCTTTTTTGAAAATCTTTTTGAAAGCGAAATTAATTTTAATATTACAAAGTTTGAAAGTCTAAACTCTTTTTCAAAATATCCTACGTTTTTTCCATTTAAAAGTCCTATTTTTATTTCATAAAGTCTCTGAAACTGTCTTTCTATTGCAGATAAAATTAGCATATGGCTATCTCTTTTAAAAAGTATTTCTTTCAAAACATCTTCAGCCATTTCAATTTTACCTTGAGATACTAAATCTACAAGATCAAATATATCATCCTCTTCTGAAGAAGATACTATCTTATCAATATCATTTTTTTTAATTTCTCTATTAAGACAGTATGATACAATTTTATCTGATTCACTTTTTATTATAGTAAAATTAGTTCCACATTTATTTATAAAATACATAAGTTCTGTTCTTCCAATTAAAGCATGTTTTTCTTTAAATATGTCACTAACCTTTTTTATAAATCTATCCTTTCTTATTTTATCGCAGTAAACAAGTTCTAAGCTTTTATCGAAAGTCATTATGTTTTTATTTTTGGGAATCTTATCTCTTTTATCTTTTAGTAATGTATACATAATAAATATTGTAAATGAAGGTAAATTCTTTACATAATCTTTTAATTTTTGAATCATTTTAATATCTTGTTTTTCATTTAAGAATACAGATCTATAAACAATTACTACTTTTTTATCTGACATGAACGGCATGGTCTCACATGCATTAAAAATTTCATCAAACGTAACACTCATTCCATCAAACTTTATTACATTAAGTTCTCTAAAATTTTGATCTATATTTTTGTTTATAATCTTATTTATACATTCTTTGATTAATTCTTCATCAAGTCCTGCCATCAAATATCCATTTTTTTTCTTTCCATTTTCAATTTCTGATAAAAATTCATCATAATTAATCACTAATTAAAATCCTCTTTTCTGCCTAAAAAATTCTGCCGCCTATCACAATAAGTTTTCTATTTTTCTTAAAATCTATTATATCATAATATGTTGTTTTCTCATCTAAATCTTCCAATTTTAAAAGATATCTTTTTATCTTAGTATCCAAAATATAATTTTTCCCACATTTCTCTAAAGTTAATAATTCACCTGCTTTTACTTTATACGCTTCCCTTATTATATTATCAGAAAGAATAATTTTAGAAATATCTTTTAAGTTTGCATTTCTTTTTTGAGAAATTAAAACTCTTTCAAATTTATATGATATACTTACTATCCCTTTATCATGATACTCTATTACAAAAAAAGGTTTATATAACGATACTACTAAAAAACCTGAATATATTAAAGGCAGATATACAAATTTTTTATATCCTTTCTTTATTAAATATAAAGAAAAACAATATGTAATGTAAAGTGTTGCAAGATTCTGATTGCCATAAATATATGGCAATGAAAAATAAGACACCTTATCTAAAAAATAATCATATATATTAATACAGTGTATAATAAGATACGAAATATAATCAAAAGCATATGGTACAAATATAAAAAATGTTAAAATATTTCCTATAATAAGTATAATATTTATAAAAGGGACAAATATTAAATTCCCTATTAAAAAATTTATAGAAATATTATTAAAAACAATAAATACATATGGTATGACAAAAGCTTGTGCTGACAACGATATACAAATAATTTGACAAAGCTTTTTAGGCAATTTATATAAAAAAATATTCAATTTCTTATTAAATAAAATAATACCTGCTGTAGCTAAAAATGAAAGATGAAACGAAATTTCTGATGCAGATGCTGGATTAATAATAAGTATTATAATTCCAGCAAAAGAAAGCGATGACATGGAATTATTATTCCTTTTTAATATTCCTGAAAAAAATATCGATAAGAGCATTATAAACGATCTTATTGAAGATACACTACATCCTGTAAACATAACATATATAAATGTAATTATAATTGACACTCTAGAAGATAACATCATTTTAAAAATTTCAAATATAAACGCAACATGAAGTCCTGAAACACTTATTGTATGAATTATTCCAAATGACTTTAACTCTTCTTTATCCTGCACATCAAGTTCACTTGAATATCCATATGAAATTGATGCTATTAGTGACGCTTTTCTCTTTCCAATATTTTCTTTAAGTTTTTTATAAACTTTATATTTTATTTTTTGAAGATTAGTATAAAAATCATCTCTATCTTCTTTCATACTAAAAGGAGTGATTTTACCACATATCCCATTTGAAATATCATTTTCTTTGTAAACTTTACCTATAACAGAATACTTTTTTCCTTCATATAAATCATCAACTTTTGAATCTAAAACATACTTCTTACCATCACAAGTACAAACATTTTTTCCATATTTAACAGATTTAATCCTTATATGTGAATTTATATATGAAGGAACTCTATAATACATAGCTGTCTCAAAATAGCCTACTAAGAAGACTAAAATGATAATAATAAAAAACTTATATTCAACTTTTATAAAAATAAATATAAAAAAAAGTCCTGCACTTATTAATGCAAGACTTCTATCATCTAATATCAAACTATAAAATATACAGCCCGATAAAAGCGAAATAAAAAGATATATAATAGGATTATAGTATCTATCCTTATTAGACTTAATAAATAACAAAAATCTCACCTCATTAAGAGTTTTGCCACTTTTTAATTAATATTTCAAAAATAAGTAAAATAAATATAAATCCACATGCCTGACTTATTGCAAAAGTAGACACCATAATAGAATTAAAGTATAAATATATAAAGCAAAATAATCCTATACACACAAGTTCAATCAAAATTACTGATATTTCTTTAGAAAATTTTCCAAATTCATAAAAGCTATTAAATAAAATAAACATAAAAATTCCTAGTGATAAAATAATAGAAGAAATTAAAACCGACTCTCCACTTTCAGTTTTAGAGCATATAGTTAAAATTCCAGAAGAATATATCACTGATCGTATAACCATTTCTGTAAACGAAATTTCCTTTCCTTTATGTTCTATCATAATAATTGATATAGGAATAAGGAATAAAATATTTAAGAAAATTATATTTATAAAATTAAATATATCTTGTTTTCCAATAAAAAAGCCTATAAATAAAGTCAATAACTCTGAAGCAATCATCGTAGCAGATATCATAAATGCTCTTTCAATATTTGATAAAAGAGCCATAGAAAAATTCCTAACTTTAAAAAATGCTGATAAATAGTTATGTCCTTTAATAAAAAAGTCTGAAAATTTTCTAACAGCTTCAGATGAATCTGCTCTTGAAATACCAACAGTAGAAATATTAAGAGATGGTATATCCCCTAGTGTGTCTCCTGTACTTGCTACTTTATACCCATCTTTTATAAATAATGATATTATCTTTGCTTTAACATCAGGTGTAACTTTACAAAATATTCTTACTTTAGATAAAACATCTGTAAGTTCCTTTTTATTCAACGAATCTAATTCTATTCCAGAAATAACCTGAAGAGGATTTTTTATAATATTAGCTCTTTTTCCATTAGTAATAGCACTTAATTTATTCTCCTCTGTAAATAAAATAGGTATTATACCCTTATTTTTAATTGATTCTACTGAATCTTCAAGCGTATCTATAAGTGGATTCTCAAGTGCCATTATTCCAACAAAGACCATATTACTTTCAATATTTTCTGATCTTGAAGGCTTATATTTAAAATTTCTATATGCTATTCCTTGAGTAATAAGACCATCTAAAGAAAATTTCATATCAATATCTTTTATTTTTTTAATTCTTTCATCAGTAAGCTCTCTTTCTACGCCATCTATCATTACATGAGTACATATACTTAAAAGAGAATCGAGATTTCCTCTCGAATTTGCTCTATATCCTTTTCTATTATTTGTAAGCACAGTATAAAATCTTTTGTCCGTATCAATCGGTATCTCAAAAATTCTTGAATTTGAATTGTCTACTGCCGATTTATAAACTTTTTTCATTGCAGCAAATTTTAAATATGCTATTTCAGTTATATTCCCCTTTCCTCCATCATGTTGCTCATCATATGAAGCATTATTACATATAAGAGATATTTCAAGCATTCTATTAAAATTAGTATCACGTACATATGCTGATTTACCATCAAAAACAATCTTATCATTAGTATAAATCTGCTTTACTTCCATTTCGTTTTTACTTACAGAACCTATCTTATCAAGAAACATAATATCAAGATCTTTTACAAAGTCAAAAACAGAAAAATTATTAATTATTATATTATCTTTTTTAAATTTTCTAATTATCATATAATAATTGAGTGCAGAAAATGCTACGATTGGAAAACATCCTATTATAAATAATGAAAATGCTATTATATCAATTGGAATTGATGACCATATTAATAATAATGCAATACACATTACTATTAAAGTAAACATTCCTATGTATTTAAACCATATATTTGATATTTTATTAGCAAAAATATGTTTCTTTTCGTTTGCATATGTAATCATAGTTATTATTTTTCCAAGTTGAGTAAAATTTCCTGTAGAAATAACTATGCCTGTCCCAGTTCCTTGCTTTACTACTGTACCTTTAAATAATATATTTTTCATCTCTTTTATAGAATTAATATATCCAGATACCTTACCTTCAAACTTTTCTTTAAGAAAATGTTCTCCAGTAATACTTCGTTCATCTACTTTTAAATTACTAGCTTTAATTATTCTTATATCAGCAGGAATTAAAGTTCCCTGCTGAAATTTTACTATATCTCCTACAACTAGTTCCTCACTCTTTATAATCTTTACGACTCCATCTCTAAGTACAATTGCTTTTGTAGAATTTATTTTTTTAAGTCCAGATAATTTCATCTGTCTTAAAATATTATGCAGCATCTGTGCAATAATATTTATTACAAATATAACTCCTAAAATTTCTGCATAAAAATAGAATCTGTAAAATAATAAAAATCCAATAATAAGTGCATATACATAATTAAGTTTCTGTTTGAAAATTAATATTATATAGAAAAGTACATTATTTTTGTTAATGATATCAACTTTATTTGATCCATACTTTTCTCTTAAATTATTGCAATCTATTTCATTTAAGCCTTTAGAAGCATCACTTTTTAATATGCTTACTATATCAGGCCAAGAAACAGTACTATATTTTTCCAAGATAACCCCACCATCCAATTTATTATTTTCTATATAATATCATTGTATATTATATTTAACAATTAATAAACAATTTATCACAGCTTTTTGCTAATTTTTAGTTTTAGGATTAAATATTAAAGACATAATATATCCAAAAAATATTGCAGCCGTTATTCCAGCCGCACCTCCTTTTATTCCTCCTGTAAATACTCCTATAAATCCTTCTTTGTCTACTTCTTCAATTACAGCTTTTGCAAGACCATTTCCAAAGCTTGGAAGAGGGACTGTAGCTCCCGCACCTCCAATTTCAATTAATTTATCATATAATCCAAATGAACCAAGAATTGCTCCAAGTACAACAAAACTTACTAATATTCTTCCAGGAGTAAGTTTTGTATAATCAATCAAAAGTTGACCTATTACACAAATAAGACCTCCTACAATAAATGCACTTACATAGCTCATAAACAACCATCCTTTCAAAATCTTTATTAATCATCCATTTCAACAGCAACAGCATGCGCTATTCCTGGAATAGTTTCTCCCTGAAGTGATGAAGTCGTGCTCATAAGAGCTCCTGTTGATACAAGAAGAACTTTTTTTATTTCTTTTCTTAAAAGTCTTTTATATATATATCCAGAAAAAACTACCGCAGAACATCCACATCCGCTTCCTCCTGAATTTGTATTCTGACTTTTACTATCAAAGATTATTTCACCGCAATCTACATGCTCTTTACTTATATCATAACCATATTCTAGCATTAGCTTATCTGCAAGCTTTTTACCAACACTACCTAAATCACCTGTTGCTATTAAATCATAATCTTCAGGTTTTCTTCCTGTATCGTTAAAATGAGCTGCTATTGTTGCAACTGCAGCAGGAGCCATTGCTGCTCCCATATTATTTGCATCTTTTTGTCCAAAATCTTCAACTTTTCCTGTTGTTACATACGTTACCTTAGGGAAATTTCCTGTATGTGCTAAAATCATTGCACCAGAACCTGTTACTGTCCATTGAGCTGTCTGAGCCCTCTGAGTACCATAATCAAGTGGAAATCTAAATTGCCTTTCAGCAGCACTAAAATGAGATGATGTTGCTGCAACTACATAATTTGCAAATCCTCCATCCATAATTATAGAACCTAGAGATAGTGATTCTGCCATTGTAGAGCATGCACCGTAAAGTCCAAAAAATGGTATACTAAATTCTCTTGCTGCAAAACTTGAAGAAATTATCTGATTTAATAAATCCCCAGCGAAAAGATAATCTATATCATTTTCAGTTAATGAAGCTTTTTTCATTGCTTCACTTATTGCTGTAAACATCATATTACTCTCAGCTTTTTCATAACTATCTTTTCCACATGTATCATCGTTTAAAATTTTATCAAAATATGATTTTAAAGGTCCATTACCTTCCTTTGGACCTACAACTGAATATGTAGATATTATTTTAGGTGGATCTTTTAATTTTACAGTCTGTCTACCAATTTTTTTAGAAATATTACTCAAAATACTAGCCTCCTATACTTAAATTAAAAAATCTTAATAAAGTAATGTATTATTCCTATTATTACAGATGTTCCTATTCCATAAACAAGAACAGGTCCTGCTATTGTAAACATCTTTGCAGCTACTCCAAAAATGAATCCTTCCTTTTTAAATTCTATAGCAGGTGAAACAACTGCATTTGAAAATCCTGTAATTGGGACTACAGTACCTGCTCCTCCAAATTCAGCTATCTTACTATATACTCCAAGACCAGTTAAAAAAGCTCCAATAAAAATCATAACAATTGGGACAAAATTTTTTACATGTTCACTATCCATTCCAAAATATAGGGACATATTATTTATAAACTGACCTATACTGCAAATAACTCCTCCAACTAAAAATGCATTTATACAATCCTTTAAAACTTTTGACTTTGGATTTATTTCCTGAGTCATCTTTTGATATTTCGTTTTTACTTCTAATTTATTAATTTTCTTGTCCATATAATCACTCCTGTTTTATTTCAAAAGTCAAATCATCTTTTTTAGTATCTTCATAAAGATTCATTTTTATACAAAATAAAAGAGCTTCCGCTTTTAACAAGAAACTCTTTTATACTTAATTCCAAATTCTATTTCAATAAAATATTTCATATAATATATGTTTTATCATTTAATTCTGATATTAACTCATCCTTTCCCTTATCATTGAAATTACTTTTTTTTCAATTCTTGAAACTTGAACCTGACTTATCCCAAGCATTTTTGCTACTTCAATCTGAGTTTTGTCTCTAAAATACCTAAGTATTATTATTTGTCTAGATTTTGCATCAAGACTCATAATTGCTTCTTTAAGCTCTATTTTTTCAATAAAATTATCATCTATTCCCATATTATTATGAGTAAGTTTATCAATAAGAAGAACTGGCGCCCCATCTTCTTTATGAATAGTTTCATAAATCGAATGGAGAGTGCTCGATGATTCTATTGCAAATATAATTTCTTCTTTATCGACTCCTGAATACTCAGATAATTCCTCAATAGTTGGTGCTCTATTTAATTTTTTTGCAAGTTCTTCTTTAAAAAAATGAATTTTATTTGAAAGGCTTTTTACATTTCTACTTACCTTTATCATACCATCATCTCGAAGAAATCTTTTTATTTCACCAATTATCATAGGAACTGCATATGTTGAAAACTTAACATTGAAATCATTATTAAAATTCTTTATAGCCTTTACAAGTCCAACTGAACCTATCTGATAAATATCATCATATTCGTATCCTCTATTCAAAAATTTTTTAGTAATTGCTGAGACAAGTGGAAGATTAATCTTTATCAATTTATCCATAGCTTCCAAGTCTCCACTTTTAGCTCTAGATAAAAGTTCTATATTCTCATTATAATCATATGTGTTATTTTTAAAATTCTCGCTGCCCACTCAAATCACCTAATTTATAGAAGTAAATTTTTTCTTTATTATAACTTTAGTAAAATTCCCCTCTTCACTTTCAACTTTAACATCATCCATAAATGACTGCATTACAGTAAAACCCATTCCTGATCTTTCAAGATCCGGTCTTGATGTATATAAAGGCTGCATAGCTTTTTTTATGTCCTTTATTCCTTTCCCCTTGTCCAAAACAGAAATCGTTACTATATTATTATATAATTCCGCATCAATTCGTATAATCCCATCTTCTTTTCCTTCATATCCATGAATTATTGAATTGGTTACTGCTTCTGAAACGGCTGTTTTGACATCAGTTATCTCATCAACAAGTGGATCTATCTGGGCTATAAAAGCAGATATTGCAACTCTTGCAAAAGCCTCATTTTCAGATTTGCTAATAAACTCAATGCTTATTTTATTGTCAAACATTAAAACCCCTCCATCTAAATGCTTTTTAGTGCTTCCTCCATAGTATCATATTTTGTCAAAATGTTATATAATCCTCCTACCTTAAACATTTTATCAATGCTACTGTTCATACCCGCTATAACAATATTGCCCTCTCTGCTTTTTATTTTCTTATATCTTCCCATAATAACTCCTATTCCCGAACTATCCATAAAGGACACATTGTTAAAATTTAGGATAACTTTTTTTATCTCATCCCTATCAATTCTGTCATCTATTTTACTTCTGACATCTTCAGCACTATGATGATCAAGTTCGCCAATAAGAGAAATAATAAGTACATCTTTTTTTCTAGTAAAACTTATATCCATATTTCTGTTCTAATAAAATAGAACATTCACCTCCTTGTACTTTATTTACATATATTAACATAATATGTAGCAATAGTCAAATCGTAAACTATATATAATGTAAAAACCAGAACGATACTCGTTTGTATCATTCTGGTTTTAATTTCTATTCTATATTATATTAAAAATTATTCATTCATAAGAGCTTCTCTGTCTTTTGCACCTGTTCTTATCTTTAAAACATGATTTACATCATATACGAATATTTTTCCATCCCCAATTTCTCCAGTTTTTAATACTTTCTGTGCTGTTTCAATTACTTTTTCGACTGGAACTTCGCATACAACAATCTCTACTTTTATCTTAGATAAGAGTTTCATTTCCATTGGGACTCCTCTATAATACTGAATGTCTCCTTTTTGTGTACCACATCCTAAAACTTGAGTTACTGTTATTCCTGTTACTCCTATTTCATTTAAAGCATTTAAAAGTTCCTCAAATTTTGACCTTCTAGTTATTATATCTATCTTACTTATTTTATCAGCCATAAAAAAACCTCCTATTACTTACTTTACTTATTACTTATGCAATTATTAAATATTTATATTTACGCTCTGGAAATCTGCATAGCTGCTTTCAAGTCCATGTTCTTCTAAATCAAGGCCTCTTATTTCTTCTTCTCTTGAAACTCTTAATCCAATTGTTGATTTAATTAATTTGAAAATGCATATAGCTGTAATTACTCCCCATGCACCAACTGCTGCTACACCTACAAGTTGAATTAAGAAGAAATTAATTCCTCCGCCGTAAAATAAACCTTTCATAGGACCATAATATGCAAATAATCCTGTCATAAGTGTTCCCATTACACCGCAAAGTAAATGAACTCCACATGCTCCAACTGGATCGTCTATTTTAAATACTTTATCAATAATTTCAATTCCATAAGTCATACAAACTCCAGCGATTATTCCAATAAATACAGATCCAACTGGAGTAACAACATCGCATCCTGCTGTTATTGCTACAAGTCCTGCAAGTACTGCATTAAGTGTTAAACTTACATCTGGCTTTCCATATTTAAGCCATGTAAAAATCATTACTGTTGTTGCTGCTGCCGCTGCTGCAAGATTAGTTGTTATAAATACTCTTGAAGATAATTCAAGCATACCTTCACCAGTTACGCTTAAACTAGATGCAGGATTGAATCCAAACCATCCCATCCATAAAATAAATACTCCAAGTGCTCCTAATGTTAAACTGTGTCCTAAAATAGGATTAGATTTACCGTCTTTAGTATACTTTCCAATTCTAGGTCCTAATATAATAGCTCCAACTAATGCATACCAACCACCTATTGAGTGAACTGCAGTAGATCCTGCAAAATCATGAAATCCCATTTGTGAAAGCCAACCGCCACCCCATATCCAGTGACCTGCTATTGGATAAATAATTCCACTTATTACTACACTATATATACAATATGAAATAAATTTAGTTCTCTCTGCCATAGCTCCTGATACTATAGTAGCTGCTGTTGCACAGAATACTGTTTGAAAAAATAAAAATACATATTTATCAATTCCATCTGGATATGCAAGCGAAGATCCTTGTGCAAATAATCCTGGAATTCCAATAAATCCAGAAACATCTGTTCCAAACATAATTCCAAATCCAATCACCCAGAAAATTAAAGAACCAAGTGCGAAATCCATTAAATTTTTCATTATTATATTACCTGCATTTTTAGACCTCGTAAAACCAGTCTCAACCATTGCAAAACCAGCCTGCATCCAAAAAACTAAAATTGATCCTACAAGTACCCATACACTATCAATAGCAATATTAATATCCATAATAAATCCCCCTTCGTATTATGCTATTTTGCTAGTTAAATAAAATAAATATTAACTTTACTTTCTTAAATTAATAGTTTCTGCAGAATATTATTTGAAAATAAAAATGGAGTCATGAAAAAAGTATTTCATGACTCCGTTGTCTTCATATTTAATTTATGGCTTTATTATATATATGATTTCAAAAAATGTCAATAGTTTTAGTGAATCTTTTAATAAATTAAATTTTCCTACTTAAATAATATATTATTTAAGTCACTCTTGAATATTTTCTCATAACTTGATACAATTATAAAGATTTATAATATATAATGGGGGCTAAATAATGAATACTATAATCACAAAATTTGGCGGCAGTTCTTTAGCTGATGCTAATCAATTTAAAAAAGTTAAAAATATAATAACTTCAGACAAAAGAAGAAAGTATGTAGTTCCATCAGCTCCAGGCAAAAGGAGCTCTAAAGATTCAAAAATTACTGACCTTTTATATCTTTGTCAAGCACATGTTGATACAGGAATATCTTTTGATGATGTTTTTGATCATATAAAAGAAAGATACATAAACATCGTAAAAGATTTAAATCTTGATTTTAATATAGAAAAACATCTATATAAAGTAAAAAAAGATCTAGAAAATGGTGCTTCAAAAGATTACGCAGCAAGCAGAGGTGAATATTTAAACGGACTTGTGCTTGCAAACTACTTAGGATTTGACTTTGTAGATGCAAAAGATGTGATAATATTTGAAACTGATGGATGTTTAAATAGAGAAAAGACACATATTGCATTAAAAGAGAAATTAAAAGATCATCCTTATGCTGTAATCCCAGGATTCTACGGTGCAGATGAAAATGAAAACATAGTAACATTTTCAAGAGGTGGTTCAGATGTAACTGGTGCACTAGTTGCAGCTGCTGTAAAGGCAGATCTTTATGAAAACTGGACAGATGTATCAGGCTTTTTAATGGCTGATCCAAGAATCGTAGATAATCCAAAGCCAATAGACAGCATTACATATTCAGAACTTAGAGAATTATCATATATGGGAGCGTCTGTTCTTCACGAAGATGCAATTTTTCCTGTAAGAGAAATAGGAATTCCAATTAACATAAAAAATACAAATAAACCAGAAGATAAAGGAACTCTTATAATAAGCGATTCCGAGCTTTGTGAAAAACATGAAACAATAACAGGAATAGCTGGTAAAAAAGACTTTACAGTTATCTCAATTGAAAAAGCAATGATGAATTCAGAGCTTGGATTTTGTAGAAAACTTCTTTCAGTTCTTGAACAGAATAATATTTCATTCGAGAATATGCCATCTGGAATAGATACAGTATGTCTTGTTATTTCAGATTCACAGCTTAAACATAAAGCAGAAGCTGTAATTGATGAAATAAAAAAAGTATGCTCTCCAGATTCAATTCAGGTACATCCTAGTATGGCTATGATAGCAACAGTAGGTAATGGAATGGCTTCTCAAAGAGGTGTTGCAGCAAAGATATTTAAAGCGCTTTCAGAAGCAGATATTAATATAAGAATGATTGATCAAGGTTCAAGTGAAATGAATATCTTAGTTGGTGTTGAAAATGATAAATTTGAAACTGCAATATCAGCAATATATAAAGCCTTTAACTAAAATAAAATTTTAAAATTAAAGTATATAAATGGGATGTAGACATTTTTAAATAAAAATGCCTGCATCCCAAAATTTTACTCATCTTTTAAAAAATCTTTTTTATTTTCCACTATATAAATAAATTCATATATGAATCAAAAAGTGTTTTCCCACAAAAAATAGTTAGAATAGTTCCTGCTGCAATAGATGGTCCAAAAGCAATTCTATACTTTAAATCTTTATGTTTAAAAAATGTTACCATAATTCCTTCAAAAGATCCAATTAAGACTGCTAAAAATAGTGTTAACATAAGACCTCTTATTCCAAGAAAAAGTCCACATATTGATGCGACCTCAATATCGCCCTCACCCATTCCATGAGTAACAATTACTATACTTCCAATTATTAAAAATCCAGCAACTGCTCCTAAAAACAATTCCAAACACTGATCTTTATTTTGAAAGAAAGAAATAGCTAAAAATATGCTTCCAATTGCAAGTGCTAAATAAAAAGTGGAATCATATATATACTTAGTTTTTAAATCTATCATGGCAATAACTATAAGTATAGATACCAAAAACATATACTTAATTGAAATTATGTTAATTCCAAACATATAATAAATCAATACATAAAAAATAGTATTTAATATTTCAATAATAGGATACTCAATTGATATCCTATCTTTACAATATCTACATTTGCCTTTAAGAACGATATAGCTCAAAACAGGTATAACGTCTAAAATTTTAAGTTTGTGGCCACATAATACACAATGTGACTTAGAAAATAAATTAGGCTTCTCTTTTGGTATTCTAAAAATACAAATATTCAAAAAGCTTCCTACAACTAAACCAATTAATACTATTAAAAAACAATTCAAATTTGTCATCACCTTCTAAAATAAAGTTTATCTTAATATAATTTATTGATCTAATTATAAGTGTACTCTTTTCTTTTACCATAATCAATATTAATTTACAATATTTTCTTATTTATTCATTATATTTTTGAATTTCTCTTTAATTTCTGTAAAATTTTGTATCAATGGCATTATCATTCCAGATTTATACATCTTATCATATTCATCTTCTGTAACAAATTTAGCATTCACAACTTCATTTTCTTGAAGAACAATATCATTAATTGAAATATTTTTTAAAAATATCCACGTGTCAACAAATGTATCTTTACATTTATATCTATTTATAAGATATCCATTATCGTTAGATAAATCTATTCCTATTTCTTCTCTAGTTTCCCTAAAAGCACCTTCTAAGCTATCTTCTCCATGCATAACAGCTCCACCTGTACACTCCCAATAGTTTCCCCATGATTTTTTAGGATGTCTTTGAGTTAATAGTATCTTATTTTCAAAATTTATAATCCATATATTAACTACTATATGATACTCACCCTTTTTTAAAGGTATACCCCTCTTTTTAATTCTACCCGTCTTATGCCGATTACTATCATATATATCCCATATTTCTCCCATAAAAATCCTTCCTTCGAAAATTTAAAATGCTTCTTGAATAACTTTTGCAATACCTTCATTTTCATTTGAAAGTGTTATAAAATCAGCATTCTTTTTGACTATATCTTCTGCATTTTCCATTGCTACTCCAAGTCCCGCAAATTTAATCATAGATAGATCATTTTCTGCATCACCACATGCAACAACATTTTTTCTATCAACATTTAAATATTCAGATAAGAATTTAAGTCCGAGACCTTTATTTACGTTTTTGTTTATAAATTCATAGAAAAATGGTGTACTCTTAAATACACTATAATCTTTCTTAAGATCTTCAGGAATTTTTTCAATTGCAGCATCTAGAGTTTCAGGTTCATCTATCATCATAACTTTTATAATATCTTCATCATCATCTATTTCATTAAAATCTACTACATTAATTTTAAGTCCATTTAAATTAGCCTCATGCTCAGTATATTTACTATTTTTAGGAGTAATTAATCCTTGTTTAACTGAGAATGCATGAATATTAACATTGAGCTTTTTACTTACTTCATATATTCTTTTCAAATCAGAACCTTTTAATACTATCTTAGAAAGTATTTCATGTGTCTTTGCATTCTGAACAAGGGCTCCATTATAGCTTAAAACATAATCATCATCTTTTATAAGATTAAGTTCTTCTAAATATTTTCTTAAACCTTCAACTGGTCTTCCAGATGCAAGTACAATTTTTACTCCCTTTTTTTCTAAATTTTTAAGTGCTTTTTTTGTATTTTCTGTAATTATCTTCTTTCCTGTAAGAAGAGTTCCATCCATATCTAATGCTAGTATTTTATACATATAATTCCATCCTCCGTAAATATTAAACTTTCAATTAATTATACATATTTTATATTATGTTATCAACAGTTACATACGAAGTCACTCATTGAAGTATTTTGTCATATTATAATATAAATATAATAGGGGGGCGGGTATATATTATGCTTGAATCCATTTTGCTTGTTCTATCAATTTCAATTGATTCATTTGTTGCAAGCATAGCATATGGAACATCTAAAATAAAAATTCCTGTGCTTTCTGCATTTATTATAAGTATAGTTTCAACAATAACACTTAGCATTTCAATATTTTTAGGTGCCGCCGTAAAAGATTTTATTCCTATATCATATTCACAAATTTTAGGATCTACACTTTTAATTTCACTTGGTATATATAGAATTTTTGAATTTATTTTTAAATCATATATTTCAAAAAAACAAAAAAGTAAAAAGCCGCTAGAATTTAAATTATTTGATTTTAACTTTGTTCTTCAAATTTATGCAGATGAAACGAAGGCAGATTTTGATAAATCTTTTTATTTAAGTCCTAAAGAAGCTTTTTATCTTGCTTTTGCAATGTCACTTGATAGTTTATCTGTTGGCTTTAGTTCAAGTCTTTGCAGTATAAATTATTTTGATGTAATAACATTATCATTGATATTTTGTTTTCTTCTAATCATTGTGGGTTTTAACTTAGGTCTTGCATTTTCAAAAAAAATTCACCTTGAATTGTCATGGCTCTCAGGTATTCTTCTGATAATTCTTGCCCTTATAAGACTATTTTAAGTTTTGAAATATCTTTCACTTATAGTAATATTCTGTTAATATATAATTATAATATTACTATAATTTAGGGGGAGATAATTTTGAGAAAAAAGACAATATTTATAATAGATAATAACAAAGCAAGTATTGAATCAGCTGAGAAAATACTAAAACCCTACTATAATGTATCATCTGTAGATTCTGCTGACAAAGGTATTGCTGCAGTTTCATCTCTCATGCCTGATTTAATTCTTCTTAATATCAGCATGCCAGATAAAGATGGTTTTAAAACATTTAAAATAATAAAATCTAATACAGAATTTAAAAATGTTCCAATAATATTTATTTGTGATAATTGTGATATTAAAAATGAATTATCTGCATTAAATCTTGGAGGAGCAGACATACTTTATAAACCATTTATAGCAGATATCATGCTTATAAGAATAAAAAATCAAATTGAACTTGCCGATCTTAGAAAGAATTTAGAGAAAAAAGTTTCAGAAAAAGCTTCTGAAATAGAAAAATTAAATGATACTTTAATTTTAGGTTTTGCAGAACTTGTAGAATGCAGAGACGGAGAAACTGGAGGACATATTTTAAGAACTGCTAGATATTTAGAATTCTTTGCCAAAGAAATCTACAGAAGAAATCTTTATCCAAATATTTTCACTAAAAAATATTTAAAAGATATGATTCGTTCTGCTCCTATACATGATATAGGAAAAATAGGAATATCAGATAAAGTTCTTCTTAAAACCGGATCTTTTGATGATAGTGAAAGAGAATATATGAAACATCATACAATACTTGGAGGAAATGCACTTTCTAAAATAATTGATAAATCTACCAAAAAAAGCTTTTTATATGTAGCACGTGACATGGCACTATATCATCATGAAAAATGGGATGGGACAGGCTATCCTGATGGTCTAAAAGAAAAAAACATTCCATTATGTGCAAGAATAATGGCTATTTGTGATGTCTATGATGCACTTACTTCTCAAAGGAAATATAAAAAAGCTTTTTCTCATGAGAAAGCATGTGATATTATAATATCAGGTAAAAATACACAATTTGATCCTGAACTTATCGATATATTTTCTTTAGTCAAAGATAATTTTTTTGATATTAAAGAAAGCTTTATATCGTCTACAGTTGATTAATAATTATAAGATATATAAACCTGTCTTTAAAAAGTTTACATTATCACGTTCAAACTATATAATATATATAGACTTTTTTAAGGAGGTATTATCTTATGCATAATAAGTTAACTGAAGAAAATATAAAAAAATTAAGAGAAGAACTAGAATATAGAATGACAGTAAAAAGAGCTGAAATTGCAAAAGAAAAATTAGTAGCAGCAGCTCATGGAGACAGATCAGAGAATGCTGAATATAAAGAAGCTTGCGCAAATTACAGACATAACGATAATAGAATTCAGTATATAATGTCAATGCTATCTACTTCTGAAGTCATAGAAAGTGAAAATGATAAATCTACACTTAGCGTAAATAGCAAAGCTGTAATTAAATTTATCGAAGATGATGAAGATAATGAAATTACACTTGTAACTACAATGGATCTTGATCCAGATAATTTTGATGATATGAAAATTAGTATAGAATCTGATCTTGGTAAAGCACTTATTGGTAAAAAAGTAAATGATGTTGTTGAAGTAAATGCTCCAGGTTCAAAATATACAGTAAAAGTTCTTGAAATACTATAAGAAATGAGAATTATGTAACAAACTTTTATTCTAAAGTTTACTACATAATTCTCATTTTTTATTATATAATCATTATATTATATAAATAGGAGATAAAAACATGATTACAAAAGTACCATATTATTATAAAGATTTTAAATGTATAGCATCAGAATGTACTGACACATGTTGTGCAGGCTGGGAAATAGTCATAGATAGCGATACATATAAAAAATATAAAAACGTAACTTCAGATTTTAAAAAAACATTAGATGAAAATATTACAAAATATGAAGATGGTGAAAAAGGATTTAAATTAATAAATGAGCGCTGTGCCTTTTTAAATGATGATAACTTATGTGAGATTTATAAAAATCTAGGTAAAGACAGCCTCTGCTATACATGTAGAATGTATCCAAGGTTTACAGAAGAATATGGAAACAGACGTGAAATTGGGCTTTCTCTTTCATGTATGGAAGCTGCAAGGCTTATACTAAAAGATGAAAATAAAGTTACATTTGAATCAAATGAAGATGACGAAATGGTAACTGCATATAATGACATCCAATTTGAAGAATATATAGAACTTATGCCATCAAGAAAAGTTGCAATTAAAATTGCTCAAGATCGCAGTTTAAGTATTGATGATAGAATTTTTATACTTTTAAATTTTGCATCACTTATTCAAGAAAAAATAGATGCGCATACACTCTCTGATATAAAAAGTATAAGAAAGAATTTTTCAAATGATGAATATATTAAAAAGCTTTTATCAAAACATAATAATAAAGAAAAAAATATATCAAAATATAATTTATTAAAACTTTATATTAAATATTTTACGAGCTTAGATAATCTTGATTCAAAATGGCCTTATAAATTAAAAGATTCTATAAATAATCTCCATCAAAATTTAACTGAAAGCGAATATAATAAAAAATATTTAGAATTTGATAAATACTACAAAGATAAATCATATGAATTTGAACATCTTCTAGTATATTTTATCTATAGATACTTTTTAAAGTCTCTATTTGACGACATACTTCTTTCTAAAGTTAAATTTATGGCTGTAAGCTACTTAATTATAAAAGAACTTGATATAAACAGATGGCTTAAAAATAACATGGAATTTAGCTTAGATGATCAGATAGAAGTTATGCATAGATATTCTAAAGAAATTGAACATTCTGAAGAAAATATTGATAATTTATATTCTTCTTTTGATGAAAATGAAATATTTAAAAATGAAATTCTTTTTGATTTATTTTAATTAAAAAAAAGCTGCTTAATTTCTAGCAGCTTTTTTATATGTAATTTAAACTCTATTCTAATTTCTCTTATTTATAATTCTATTTATTATAACTCCTATGAAGAATCCAATAACTGCTGGGACAATCCATCCAAATCCATAATTAAAACCTGGGAGATAGTTTTTAGCAAATTCAATCATATTCTTTATAAATGATATGTCTTTAATATTTTCTGGAAGTGCCTTAAAGAAATCAAATATAGCTGCAAAAAACGTAAATATCATTGTTGATTTATATATTATTCCGTTCTTTTTTATTAAAGCATATAAAAGTGAAAGCACTATAAGTGTAATGGCAAGAGGATAAAGGAACATAAGCACAGGAACTGATAAACTTATTATATTATTAAGTCCAAAATTTGCCATTATAAATGAAAATAATACAAACAAAACAGCAAATATTTTGTATGAAATTTTATTATGTGTTATTTCTACGAACATTTCACTACATGCTGTAATAAGTCCAATTGCTGTTTTTAAGCATGCAATTATAACTATTGCTGCAAGAAGCATTTGTCCTGCATATCCAAAATAATGAGAACTAACATATGATAAGATAAGTCCTCCATTATCTGCTCTTTCTACTGCTCCAAGACTTGTTGCACCCATAAATGTTAATGAGCCATATATTACTGTCATACCTACTACACTTACAAGTCCTGATTTAGAAGTTTCTATAGCTATTGATGAAGGATCATTTATTCCAAGATTTCGTATATTAGATATTATAATAATTGCAAATGCTAAAGACGCTAATGCATCCATTGTATTGTATCCATCAAGAAGTCCTGTAAAAAATGCTGAACCTATATAATTTTTCACAGGTGTAAAATCTGCAGCATTTCCCATAGGTTTTATAAATGTCATAAGTAATAATATTGATAGTAAGACTAAAAAAGTCGGTGTTAAAAATTTTCCAATCCAGTCTAGTATTTTTCCAGGCTTAAGTGAATAATAAAGTGTAAGTAAAAAAAATACTACTGAAAAAATAATAAGTAATTTATTCGCATTAAAATCTGATACAAACGGACGAATTCCAACCTCAAAAGCTACTGTAGCTGTACGTGGAATTGCAAAAAGCGGTCCTATCGTAAGATAAAGTATAGCTGTAAATGCAAGTGAATATTTTTTTCCTACAGGTTCTGTCATATTAAGAAGGCTATCACTTCTTGATAATGCAGACGCTATAATACCCACTATTGGAAGACCAACACCAGTAATAATAAACCCAATTCCTGCAACAAATGAATTAGCCCCAGCATCCTGCCCCATTTTTACTGGAAAAATTAGGTTTCCAGCCCCAAAAAATAGTCCAAATAAAAGTGAGCCTATTAAAAGGTTCTGGCTTATTTTCAGTTTTTCTTTCATTAAAATTTCTCCTTAATCTTATAAATTTTATATATAAAAATAAACTGCCAAAATACTAAAATCAGCAGTTTATTTTACTATTCTATAACTTATAAATATCTGAAAGTAATGTTATTTTTCCTCTTTGAGATTTTATAAGGCCTTTTTTTTCAAATTCATTAAGTTTTCTTGTAACAGATTCACGGCTTGAATCTATTTCAAGTGCAAGTTCTCTATGAGTTATATATATTATCTTTGAATTCTTTTTTAGGAAAAATTCTATCAATCTTTTTTCTAAAGATTTATGATTTTTTTCTTCTCTTTTTTTTATTATGAGATCAAGTTTTTTATAGATATCCTGATACATATATTTAAGAAATTCAATATTTTCTAAAAGATATTCTCTAACAAACTCTGTTGAAAGAGTACACATTAAAGAATCACATATAGCACATGCTGATATATTTAATGAATTATAATGTAGAATGCAATTTAAAGCTTCGTGACAAAGACCTCCTGCCTTTATATTATACAGATTTGTCTCTTCACCTTCAATATTAATTTTTTTAATATTGATTTCACCTGTAAGTACAAACGGCATTCTTTCACACATACGTCCATTTGATAACATACACTCATTAGAATACATAATTCTAAATTCACTATTTTTTTCAACAAGTCCATTATTTTTATCATTTATATCTTTTAAAAACGGATATTTTTCAAATAATAAATTAATTTTTTTCTTTTTTTCAGCTATTGAATCCTCTTTATGAATCATTACTTAACTTTCCTTTAAAGAAAATTACTTATTTTTGACATTATTAATTTCTTTGGCATAAACCCAACAAGTTTATCTACTATATTACCGTCTTTAATAATAAGCATTGTTGGAACCGAAAAAATTTGAAATTGTGCTGCCATATCAGGGCTCTTATCTATATCAACTTTGTATATACCTACTTTACCTGCTAAATCTTTATGAACATCTTCTAATACTGGGCCAAGCATCTTACATGGTCCACACCATGTTGCAAAAAAGTCAATCACTACAACCCTATTCTCTTTAATTACTCTATTAAAATCATTACTATTAATTATTTCCATTTAAAACACTCCTTTTCCTTTCTTATTTATATTTATATTATAATAATACACTTATCATACTTCTGTGACTTAATCACAATACAATTAAATATACCATTATTATCTCACAAATACGGAAATAAATACTTCTATAATAATAAGTTCTATACCTTATAAAGATTTTGTAACTATTGACTTTGATATTTAATTATCGTACGTTACAGAATAAATAGAATCTAAAGAAAGATAATGTTTAAAACCATCCTCATTTATAAAAACGAATCTATTATCTGTCATTTCATCTTCACAAACTCTTCCGCTAAAACTTATCTCTGGTTTTAAACTTTCCCATGAATCTATATCATGATAAATATTAATTTTGATTTTATGTGTTAATAAATTATCTGAAAATTTATAAATAACTCCAAAATTATTCTTAGTGCTAAAAATCTGTCTGTACTTTTTTCCATCTATAATGGTGTCTACTGCTATAAGTCCATTATATAGAACTGACACTTCTCCTTCAAGTACTTCAGTTGCTTTATCCTTATACCAGTCACTATAAGTCTGGTAAATAAAAATTTGCATATTGTGCCTCCATTATTCTAATAATTGCTGATATTAAAATTATAATATAATTAATATGATATTTACAGAGTTTTTAATAAAATTATATGCTTAAGCTCAAAAAATGGCTGCTGGAAATTAATCCCGCAGCCATTAAAATCATATATTATTAGATATTAAATAACATATCTTCATATGTTGGCATTGGCCAATATTCTTTAGCAACGATCATTTCAAGTGCATCTGCATCTTTTCTTAAAATCTGCATCTGTTCAAATACATCATATCTGTACATCATTCCAAGATCGTAGATGTCTCCATCAAAGTTTTCAGCCTTTTGAACTTTTTCATCAAGAATATCAATATTCTTCTTAAGTGATGAGCTAAGAGCTGAAACTTTCTTTAATACAGATGCTTGTGCTGCTACACTAGCTTCAACGCCAGTATTTTTAACAGCATTTATTGATTCTGCAAGACTTGTTACATATTTAAGTGAAGCTGGAAGAATCTGACGTTTAGCCATTTCAAGAGTAGTTAATGCTTCTATATTTAAGATGTTATTATAGTTTCCAAGAACAACTCCATAACGTGCTGTTGCTTCTTCCTTTGTAAGAACTTTATGCTTTTCAAACATTTTGATATTCTTTTCTGCGATTAATGCTTTAGATGATTCAACAGTTGATTTTATATTAGGAAGACCTCTTTTTTCTGCCTCTTCAACCCATTCATCTGAATATCCATTTCCATTAAAGATTACTCTCTTGTGATTAGCTACAAGTTCCTTTAATAATGAAGGAAGTGCATCTTTCTTATCATCAGCTTTTTCTAATCTATCTGCAATCTGAGATAAACTATCAGCAACTATTGTGTTAAGAATATAATTACAACATCCAATTGATGCAGATGATGCAACCATTCTAAATTCAAATTTATTTCCTGTAAATGCAAATGGAGATGTTCTGTTTCTATCTGTTGTATCCTTTGGAAGTTGTGGAAGAGTTTTTACTCCAATTTCTAATTCATTTTTAGATAATGCATTAGATAATTTTCCTTCTTCAACAGCTTTAAGCATATTAGTTACTTCATCACCAAGGAAAATAGAAATGATAGCTGGAGGAGCTTCGTTAGCACCTAATCTATGATCATTTCCTGCATTTGCAGCTGAAACTCTTAAAAGATCAGCATTTTCATCAACGGCTTTAATAACAGCGCATAAAAATACTAAGAATATTTCATTTTCTTCTGGAGTTTTTGCAGGTTTTAAAAGCTGAATTCCATCATCAGTTCCAATTGACCAGTTATTATGCTTTCCAGATCCATTAACTCCTGCAAATGGTTTTTCATGAAGAAGGCAATATAATCCGTGTCTTTCTGCTATCTTTTTCATTTTTTCCATTACAAGCTGATTATTATCAGTTGCAATATTAGCTGTTGTATAAACACTTGCAAGTTCATGCTGTGCTGGTGCAACTTCATTATGCTTAGTCTTTGCTGTAATTCCAAGTTTCCATAATTCTTCATCTAAATCTTTCATAAATTCAGAAACTCTAGTTCTTAATGTTCCAAAATAATGATCATCAAGTTCTTGACCTTTTGAAGGTTTAGCACCAAATAATGTTCTTCCTGTTAAAATTAAATCCTTACGTGCATCATACATCTTTTTATCAATTAAGAAATATTCCTGTTCTGGTCCTACATTTTCAATTATCTTTTTAGTTGTAGTATTTCCAAGAAGTCTTAATACTCTTAATCCCTGTTTATTTATAGCTTCCATTGAACGAAGAAGTGGAGTCTTTTTATCAAGTGCCTGTCCGTTATATGAGCAGAATGCAGTTGGTATACATAAAGAACCATCTTTTACAAAGGCTGGAGATGTACAATCCCATGCAGTATATCCTCTTGCTTCAAATGTTGCTCTAAGTCCACCTGAAGGGAATGAAGATGCATCTGGTTCACTTTGAATTAATTCTTTTCCTGAAAATTCTAATAATACTTTTCCGTCTTTTACAGGTGTTATAAATGCATCATGCTTTTCTGCTGTAATACCAGTCATAGGTTGGAACCAATGAGTATAATGTGTAGCTCCTTTTTCTATAGCCCAGTTTTTCATAGCTTCTGCTACAACATCAGCTATATCACTTTTAAGTGGAGTTCCTTCTTCTATTGTCTTTTTTAAAGCTTTGTATGTAGCTTTAGGTAAACTTACTTTCATTACATCATCATTAAACACGTCACAACCGAAAATTTGGTCTATATTTTTCATAACAAATCTCTCCTCCAAATTATATAATTAAAAAAAGAGCCAAAAATACACTATCATGTATATTTTTAGCTCCATTACTAAACACATATTATTAAATTTTAATTTTTATAACTTAATATATTTAATTTTATAAACACATTATACTCTTTAAACTTTAAATATTCAAGTATTTTTTATTATATTTATTTTAGTTTCCAGCACTTTCATATCCTTTAATTCCGTAACTAAAAAATGCATATGCTATAAATGAAAATACTGCTGCAATAATACATTCTATTCCTATTAACATTCCTGAAGCGCTACTTTTTAAGAAATAACTTGCAGGAAGATATGCAACAAAACCAAATGGTATTATCCATGTAATTATAAACTTAACCGGTCTTGAATATATATCTGTTGGATATTTTGCAAAATCTGCAAATTGATATACAAAATATAAAACAGGGCCACTTACCTTTATCCAAAATGCAAATGATGCAAAGAAAAGCTTAATTGCTGTATAAATAAATGCACCTGCTATTATGGATACTATAAATAAAATTATATGCTCTATATCACATATTACAATACCATCTGCTATAGATTTTGAAACTAGTATTCCTCCAACTACAAGTTCTCCCACAGCATCAGGCTGAAGTCTTTCAGCTATAAGCTGGAAAAACACATTCATAGGTCTTAACATATACCTGTCAAAATCTCCATTAACAATTAATCTCCATGCCATAATCCATATATTATCTGTAAAAAGATGGTCTATTCCTCTTGGAATCTGTGCAAATCCATAAATAAAAATAAGCTCATCTAATGTCCACCCATTTAATGATGGTATATTTCCAAATACTAAATAAAGAAAAAGTATTCCAATTATCTGAGTAAAAAAGAATCCAATTATTCCAATAAAGAAATCAACTTTTGACTGGACAATCAATTTCAAAAACTGAGAAATAAATATTGAATAAAGTCTTAAATATCTCTTTAATTTTTTCATCTTTACCCTCCTAACACAACAAGTCTTGTAGTTATCTTCTTCCATATAAATGTTCCAAGCATGTATAAAATTATAATCCATGCTATCTGTCTTAAAAATACAAATAAAAGTTCATTATTTGAATATTTTCCAAGGTATATCATAATAGGTGCATAGTTCATTGACGAAAAAGGTAAAAATTCAAAAATTTTTGAAACCGCTTCCGGAAAAAAGCTTAAAGGAATAAGTTCTCCTGTTAAAAATGTAAGAAGTGCCTCTTTAGCCATTTCCATTCCAAATATATAAGTTGTAAAAAATGCTATCATTGAAAAACAAAAATCAAATAAAACATAAATTAAAAAACTCATAAATGCACTTAATATAAATAAAATTATGTTTCTTATGCTCGTAAAGCCTGTCTTAAGAACAAATGCTTTATAAAGTTCAAGACCAATCCATATAAATATTCCTGGAACTAGCAATTTATAGATTGAATGTCCTAGTGATCTAAATAAAAGACTAATTCTATAATTAATTGGCTTAATTAAATTCATTGCAATTGAGCCCTTTTCAATATCATCACTAATCCAATTTGAAACACCTATTTTAACAATACATCCAGTAACATATGTCATGAAAATATATATTATCATTTGGTCTCTTGTAAATCCTCCAAGTGTATCTGATGGTGAATTGTTATATACTACCATCCACAAATAATACATTATAAAAGAACTAAATAAACTTACAAAAATAAATAAGTAAAACGCTCCTTTATATGCCATCTCTTTTTTTATTTCATTAGATGCAAATGGAATATATGTTTTAAACCATTTTTTCATAATTACTCATCAACTCCTCCCTTGCAATATATCTCTTTTACGATATCTGCGAGTTCTGTTTCATATACATGAACATCCCTAACAGGAATAAGCTGCATAATTTTTGAAATAACCTGTGGAGATTGAAGTTTTTTTACATTAAAATTAATTGTATATATCTTTTCTTCTTCATCTATTTCACTGTAAATATCGCTTTTTGAAAGATTAAATTCATCTTTTAGATCTATATTTTTTGCATTTTCTATATCTTTAATTTCAAAACAAACTCTTTTATTAACTGAATACTTTGTTTTTAAATCCTTTAAAGAACCATCATAAATCTTTTTACCATGATCTATAATTATAATTCTATTACAAAGTTCTTCTATATCTTCTATATCATGAGTAGTAAGAATTATTGTTGTATTATATTTTTTATTTATCTCTTTAATCGCTTTTCTTATATTATCCTTAACTACAAGATCAAGTCCTATTGTAGGCTCGTCTAAATATAAGACTTTTGGATTATGAAGAAGAGATGCTCCAAGGTCTGCTCTCATTCTCTGTCCTAATGATAAATTTCTAACAGGTCTATCAAAAAACTCATTAAGACCTAATACTTTATTAAAAAACTCTAGCTGATTTTTATACTTTTCATCCGAAACATCATATATTTCCTTTAAAATAGTAAAAGACTCACTAAGTGGTAAATCCCACCATAACTGAGTTCTCTGTCCAAATACAACTCCAATATTTTTTGCATTTATTTTTCTCTGTTTATTTGGATTTACTCCATTTACAGTGCAGTCGCCTTTAGTTGGATTTAATATTCCTGTCATCATTTTTATTGTTGTAGACTTTCCTGCACCGTTGCTGCCTATATATCCTACAATTTCACCATCATTTATTTTAAAAGAAATATCATCAACTGCTCTTTTTAAAACTTTTTCTGTTGAAAATACCCCTTTTATCGCCCCTTTAAGTCCAGGATACTTTTTAGGCGATATAAAATCTTTTGTTATATGACTAACTTCAATCATGCCTTATCCTCCCACATTATGTAATTATAACGTTTTCTTTTTTTTAGTGCTCGGTGGTTATTATAACAGTATAAATTTAAAAAATCAAGATTAATTTTTATTTATTGGTAATACATAAAAATCATACACTTTCTAGATTTAATTATAAACTTAATCTAGAAAATGTATGATTTTTATATAAATTCTAATTATCCCATACTTTATCGTAAACTTTAATTACTTTAAGACCTGCACTCTCTGCTGATTTTATAGCATATGGTGCATCCTCATAAACTAAAGTCTCTTCTATTTTATATTTCATTATCTCACATGTTTTAATATAAATATCTTTTGTTCTCTTGCTCATGTTTAAAGAATCGCCTGTTATTATTTTCTTAAAACAATTTCTTAATCCAATTCTTTTCATAGCTTTATCTGCACATTTATAAGAAGATGTAGTAAGAATACACATATGAGTTCCTTTTTTATATTCATTAAGAATAATTTGTTTTATATCTTTTTTTTCCCCTATCTCGTTCTCATATTCATATAAAATAAGATCATATATTTCTTTTATTATTGTATCTATATCTTTTTTTACCCCTAATTTTTCAATAAAATATAATGCCGATTCATTCATTGTCATTTTTTCAATTATCTTATTAAGATTTTGTGGAGGCACAATACCTACCGATTTTAAATAATTTGATCCAAGATTTTCCCAATAATCCATTGAATCTAATATTGTTCCATCCATATCAAATATAATATTTTTCATAATACTTACCTATTTAAATTCTAAAACTAATACTCAAATATTTCTTTTGTCTTCTTAAATAATTTCTTTGTTGCCTCTGTTGGATTTTCTGCTCCAAATATTGCTGAAATAACAGATATTCCATCAACGCCTATACCTTTTAAATAATCGCAGTTGTCATATGTAATTCCTCCAATTGCAACTATTGGAATATTTACATTTCTAGTAATTTCAAGAAGTGTCTCTTTTGACATATCACAGGCATCTTTCTTTGTATTTGTATGAAATATTGCTCCAATTCCTATATAATCTGCACCCTTTTTTTCTGCTATTTTAGCTTCCTCTAAGTTTCCTGCAGATACTCCGATTATTTTATCATTTCCTAATATTTCACGTGCCTTAGTATATTCCATATCGCTTTGTCCAATATGAACTCCATCTGCATCAACTTCTTTTGCTACAGAAATATCATCATTTATAACAAATGGGACATTATATTTATCAGTTAATTTCTTTATTTCTTTTGCTTCAGCTACAAAATCATCATGATTTAATTCTTTTTCTCTTAGCTGAAGAAATGTTGCACCAGATTTTAGTACCTCTTCTACAACATCTTTGAGTTTCATTCCATTAAGCCAGTGTCTGTCTGTTATTGCATAAAGCTGCAATGATTTTTTACAAAACTTCAATTTTAGCACCTTCCTTAAATAATTCATAATTCATCTTTGCCATATAATCTATAAGATGCATTCTTAATGTACTAAAGCTTCCATCTGTTTCAGCCATTTTTTTATAAGCGAGCTCGCCTGCATAACCATAAGCACTTACAGCTGTAACTACAGCTTTATAAATGTTATCTTTATTTGCAGCTATAAATACACCTATCTCACTTGACTGCATGCATCCTGTTCCTGTAATTTTAGACATCATTTTATGTCCATTTCTTATTATACATACATCATCTTTAAATGCAACAACATCAATAGGTCCACTTATTACAATTACAGTGTTCATCTTTTTGCTTAACTCTTTTGCATATTCTGCAATACTTTTAATGTTATCTTCATTTGCTAAATCTAAAATATCTGCATCAACACCTTTAGCACCGCTACTTTGTCCACCTACAAATTTTATTTCAGAAACATTACCTCTTATTACTGAGAAATGAATATTGTTAAGTAAATTTTTTAATACTGCATTTCTTCTTTTAGCTGCACCTGCACCAACTGGATCAAGTAAAAGCGGATGATTTACTTTATTGTTCATCTTTCCTGCCCTTAACATTGTCTCTTCATGGTAGCCTCCTGTATTTCCCATATTAAGTACAAATCCATTACATTCTGCTGTAATTTCTTCAACTTCATCAGGATCATCTGCCATTGTTGGTGAGCCACCACATGCTAATGTCATATTTGCACAGTCATTTGCAGTAACAATATTAGAAATGTTGTGAACTAAAGGTTTAATCTTCTGTATGTTTTCAAAAATCTCTTTTCCATCTTCTATCGTATATTTGCTCATAATCGTATGCTCCTCAAATTTATATTTACTATCTATTCAAACTTATTTTTACTATTTCCATCCATATACTTGTCTGTCTTTTGATTTATTGTAAGTACCCCTCTTGGATCATAATTAATCTTGACATAAGTCATAATAGATGGCGCACCTGCTTCACATGCCACAATCTGGCAATGCTTTACAATCTCCATAAGTTCATCGTAATCTCCCTCTATAGTTGTTTCAAAAGGTGATACAAAAGTTTTAAGACCTTTGCTTTTTATGTACTCAATAACTTTATCAACTATTGGAATTAACTTGTCATCTGGTACTGTTGGTAATATTTGAATTGCTACACTTGCATTCATAAATTTTTTCCTCTCTTCTTACTTTTTATAATTATTTTCTAAAATAAAAAGCAGCAAACTAAGCCATACCCGTGGTGGTATGCCCCGTTTGCTGCTAACAAAATCATTTTTGTTTTAAGTAACAACTAGATAGTATCATAGCTAAATATTATTGTCAATAATTCAAATTTAAACTACGATACTTAGCTTTTCTATTTTATATCAATTAATAATTTTATAAATCCATGAATTTGCTTGATTTTTTCTTCCATAGAAACATCAGTGCATGATAAAACGCCTATTTGACCATACATAATAAAATTAGTAATTATTTCAGCATTTTGAACGTGAATTTCTCCTTTTTCACATGACTTTTCAATCTCTTTAATTAAACTTGGCATTAAATATTTTGCAATCTTTATGCTAAGCTGTTCATGCATTATTTCATTACCAGATTTATGATAAAAATCATGATATTTATTTTTATCATCCTGCGTAAGCATTAATTTAGTCATATCCTCCATGCGTTCTTTAAGTGATTTTTTATCATCACAAATAACTTTTAAAAATTTTTCAGAACATTCTTTAACATAATTATCCATTGCTATTTCAAAAAGTTCTTTTTTAGACTTAAAATATCTATAACATAACCCTGGTACAACATTCATTTCTTTTGCTATATCAGCTATAGAAGTTTCTTCATAACCTTTATTATAAAATAATTTCATTGCTGCACATATTATTTCTTGCTTTCGAACTTCAGGTGCTTTTGAGATTCTTACCATATTTAAAAGCCTCCTTTTATCATTATATAAAGATAATATACCACTTAAATAAATAAGAGTCAATGAACTATGTTCATTGACTCTTATTTTCTAAAACTTTATTATATTGACCAATTCATGCTCTCGGATTGAAGCTTAAACATATGTCTGCATAATCCATCTTTTTTCAATAATTCCTCTGGACTCCCTTGCTCTTTTACATATCCATCAGCAAGTACAACAACTTTATCTGCATTTTCAATAGTTCTCATTCGATGTGCTATTATAATAACAGTTCTATTTTTAATTAATTTAGATAATGCAGTTTGAATTTTTGTTTCATTTTCAACATCTAAAGACGCTGTAGCTTCATCTAATAAAACAATTGGTGAATTTTTCAAAAATGCTCTAGCAATAGAAATCCTTTGACGTTCCCCACCAGATAATGTCGAACCATTTTCACCAATTACAGTCTTATATCCTTTTGGCATATTAGAAACAAAATCATCACACATAGCAAGCTTTGCAGCTTCTAATACCTCTTCATCTGTAGCATTTTTTCTGCCAAGTCTAATATTTTCCATTATTGTATCATTAAATAATACAACATCTTGGAAAACAATTGTATAATTTTTTAAAAGTGACTCTGGTTCTATTTTGGAAATATCTGCTCCACCAATGCTTATATTGCCTTTACTTACGTCCCAAAATCTAGCTGCGAGTTTTGCAGCTGTACTTTTTCCACTTCCAGATGGTCCTATAAGTGCAGTCACTTCATTCTGTTTTGCAATAAATGATACATCTTTTAAAACAGTTTCTTCATTATTATAAGAAAAACCAACATGATTAAATTTAATATTATAACCATTTAATTTATAATCTTTTTTACCTTTTTGTACTGAATAATTTTCAATTTCTTTCATTCTTTTAATTGGTATTTGTGTACTAAATATCTCTGAAATATTAGATAAATTCATAGATAATGGATCATATAATCTTGATGCTGTAACTAAAAATATAATATAAGTTAATATATCAGTTTTTTGATTTATTAAAAGTGTACTTCCAACAAGAATAACAGTAGCTAAACCAAGCCTTAATACTGCTTGTGCACTAGTTACAATTACTCCAACTGTAAGTTCACTTTTTATTTGTGCTTTTTCTGAATTATCAAGTTTCTTATCAAGACCTTTAATATAAGATTTTTCTATATTATAAGCTTTTATGTCCTGCATATTTTCAAGACACTCTTGAATACCTTCTGCACATTCATATTTTGTTTTATAATGTTTTTCTTTTATTTTTTGTTGAATATGCTTGCAAAGAAAAATCATTATAAAAGATACTGGAACAACCCAAAGAACTGCAATTCCCATACGCCAATCAAATACCATAAGTCCAATTACTATGATAGTTGTTGATATAATTGCTCCAAATAATTGAGGTATTGAATGAGAAAATGCGTGCTCTAAGGTCGCACAATCTCCCATTATTACATTTGTTAAATCTGATAAATCTCTTTTAGAAAAAAACGATAAAGGAAGTTCTCTAAGCTTTTCAGCTAAACTAATTCTTCTTGTTGCACTCTCATTATACGTAGATACAAAAACATTTGAATATTGAATAAAATGCAAAATATATATAAAAGTAGCTGCTAATATAATAAGTATTATATACTTTGATATGCTTAAAGAAAGTGAACCTTCTTTAAGAAGAGGTTTTAATAACTCATCTAAAAGCAGAACAAAAAGTCCAACAGGAATCATCATACTCAGATTTACAAGAGCACTATAAATGCTTCCTTTTAAAAGATCTTTTGTTCCTTTCTTACTGAGTGCAAATTTATTTTGAATATAATTAAGCATTTACTTTCTCCTTTCCAACTTTCCATGAAATACTTATAGCCCCCCTAATTAGATTGGACAATATTAATTAAAATAATTAATATATAAATATGATAATTAGGAGGTCTTTTTATATGGAGAAAATTAAATTTAGAAGAACATTTACAGAGGAAGAAAGAGTTAAATTTGTTACTGAAGTTTTAGAGTCTGGAAGCAATATACTTATTGCTAAAAAATATGATATTAATGCTGTACAATTAAGCTATTGGGTAAATAATTACCGTAGATATAGGCAAACACTAGAACCAAAAGAACCAAAAGATACAAAATTGATACCTAATTATAAGCGTGAATACAAAAAAGCTCAGGAAAAAATTGAGGAGCAAAAACTAAAAATAGCTATTCTTGAAGATCTTCTAAAAAAAAACAAATAACACTAGAATATAAAATTTTAAGTGCCCACAAATGGATTAAACTTGGATATAAAGTAACAATAGTACTTAAAATATTACGGATTTCTAGATCCACATATTATTCAAAACAGAAATATATTGTTAAAAGAAGCTACGCTAACGTAGGTAGAAAGGTCCCTGGATACAGTTTAACATTCGATAATATCAAAATATCTGATATAACTATTCAAAAGTATATAACAGAAATTAGAAGTAAGAAAACATCGCGAAAATATGGATATAAAAAAGTTACCGGTGAGTTAAGATTTAGAAAGAAGTACAATTTAAAAATTAATAAGAAGAAAGTTAGAAGACTAATGAAAAATTTAAATTTATTAGGAAACTACTATAAAAGACAGAAAAGAAGAATGTCACGTACCTGCGAAAGCAGAAAAGTTACAGCTTCTAATCAATTATGGCAAATGGATATCAAATATGCATTTATTGCTGGTAATAAGAAAACAGCCTATATAACTTCAATAATCGATGTTTTTGATAGAGAAATAGTGGCATATTCAATTGACTTATCTGCTACAGGTTCTGTTGCTAAAAAAGTTATGTTAGAAGCTCTATATAACAGAGGCTTAAACTATGCTAAAGATAAAACAGTAGTACTTCGTACCGATAACGGTAGTCAATTTATTAGTGGAGTTTTTGAGAAAGGATGCCTTGATGAAGGTGTTCTTCATGAAAGAATTCCAGTACACAGTCCAAATTATAATGCATTCATAGAATCATATCATAGATATCTTCAAGATGAATGCCTTACCGGAATGATATATTGGAATTTAGATCACATAAAAAATGATGTAGGTGATTTTGTTTATAGATATAATCATGAGAGAATACATTCATCTATTGGATATATTCCTCCTCATGATTACTATCTAATGAAATTAGCAGCATAATTACAGAATATTAAGAATTAACGAGTATTAACTTAATATTGTCCATTTAACGGGGAGCCCTCCGAATAGATGTTTGATATTCTTGCCACATTTTTTTATAAACTCCATCTTTTCTTAAAAGATTTTCATGATTTCCACTTTCTACGATTTTTCCATCCTTTATAACAATAATATTATGAGCATCTTTTATAGAAGAAAGCCTATGTGCAATCATTAAAACTGTTTTATTTTTAACTAAATGTTCAAAAGCTTTTTGTATTTGGTACTCATTTTCTGGATCTGCAAATGCTGTAGCTTCATCTAATATAATTATTGGAGCATCTTTTAAAATAGCTCTAGCTAGCGATATTCTTTGTGCTTCTCCACCAGAGAGATAAACCCCTTTTGTTCCTATTACAGTATTAATACCCTGTGGCATTTTCTCAATAATATCATCACATTGTGCTAAATGTAATGCTTCTAATATTTGCTTTTTAGTAGCATTTTTATTAGCTATTTTAATGTTTTCTAATAAACTTGTTTTAAATAATTTACTATTTTGAAATACAAAAGCTATTTTTTTCATTAAATCTTTCTCTGAAAAGTCTTTTACATTAACTCCTCCAATTTCAATTTTTCCACTATCTACATCAAAAAATCTTGCTATAAGACTTGCTAATGTACTCTTTCCACCACCTGAAGGACCTACTAATGCATAAGTCTTTCCTTCTTCAATATTAAGACTTATATTGTCAATTGAAAGCTTATTGCTGTCTGGATAAGAAAATTTAACATTTTTTAATTTTATATCATTTTTAGTTGTATTATAACTTTTCTCTGTTTCACTTAACTGTTTTGCTTCTAATATTTTCTCTATTCTGTTTAAAGCTTCTTTTGCAACCATAGTATTTTCACTTAAAAATATAATTTTGTTCATCATAATTGCACATATTGGTGAAAATAACATGTAAAAAATTAAATCCAATAAAAATCCAGTATAATTTGATGTGTTCAATATAAAAATAATTCCAACCGGCATTAAAATAAGCGATGGAGCATTAATAGTAAGTGTAAAACTAGTCATTGGAACACGACAACTTAAAGCATATTCTGAAGCGAACTTACTATATCCTTTAATTGATTCATGAAAATTTTTAAAAGAATATACTGTTTGTTGAAATACCTTTACTATAGGGATTCCTCTAACAAATTCAACTGCAGATGCATTCATATTTTCTAGTGCATCCATATAATTTTTCATAAATTTTTCACTACTTCTACCCATCATATTCTTTAAGAATAATATGCTAATTAAAATTGATGCTAAACATACAAATCCTAAACGCCAATCAAAAAGAAATAATATAATAATTATTGCTATCGGCATTATACTAACTCCTGCTAAATCAGGAAGCTGATGTGCTAAAAAACCATGTGTTAAACTTGCATTATCATCAATTACTTTTCTAAGTTTTCCACTCATATTCTTTCTAAAAAAACCTAAAGGAAGTTTAACAATTTTGTGCATTGCTTCTTTTCTCATATTTTTTTCAACACGAAAAGCTGCTAAATGTGAACATATTAGACTTGCAAAATAAAGTGCAATACTTAAAACTGAAAATAAAACTGCCATATAGCCATATCTTATACTTTCTGTGGCTTTTGTAAGATCAGTTAAAGATTTAAAAATATCTCTTATAACAAACCATATACAAATAAAAGGAACTAAAGATAAAACTACACTAATACTAGATAATATAATTGAAAATATAATTAAAAATCGATACTTTCCTGCAAATCTCATCAATTTTGAAAGAGTCGATTTTTGTTTACTCTCCATCTTATACCTCACCATCCTAACTTCATTATTTTGACATTTTATAAAATAAGACTTAAACTTATTTTATATTAATGAGTATACATTAAAGCGCTTGAATTGAGAATGCATTTCAATATCATTCGTCTTTTCATGATATATTAAAGTCTAATCGTAATAAAGGAGGCTTAAAATGAATACAAAACAGTTAAATATACATGAATATTTACTTTTAAATAATGGCTTTCATAAATGCAGTACATGTAAAAAATATAATTCTATTGGAACTTGCTATAAGTTAGATTCTTCTCTTGGGTCAGGTTATTATTGGATTTATACTTATAAAAATCTTTTTTCTATTGTAATTCACGATTTCTATTTTTATAATGATTTTTATCTTGAAAGTTTAATTCCTGAGTATTTTAGTATTTCTTATTTTAAATCCGTTTCTTGTGAAGAATTTAATCCTTATTCTAAATTAAATTCAGGATCTTTTAAAATTTATCGTTTCAACGATACAGAGTATAGAATAGCATTTTATATGATGTTAAAAAATTTAAATATCTTCAAAATAAATAAAGAGCAAGCATTATTTGCATGACTAAATTTTAGTCAAAGTATTTAATGCTTGCCTTTTTTAGTATATTATTATTTTATATTATTCTTAGAAAGGAAAAAAGCAGAGCAACACCACCGACCAAAGTTTTGTTGCTCTGCTAACCATAAATTCTATGATAACTAATATTTATGATACAAAAATCATATCTAATTTAGATTCAAAAATCAAGTCATTAACGCAAAAATCCTATGATAAATTTATTAAAGACATAGATTTTCACAAACTTACTTGTTCCTGCGGAAGGTCCGGGCAGCTTGTAAAGCATGGTTATTACAAGAGAACTGTTAAAAACAGTGATGGCAAGATATCTATAACAATTCTTAGAGCAAAGTGTACATGTTGCAATAAAACTCATGCTATATTTCCAGAGTGTATTGTACCTTATTCTCAAATTCTTTTATGTGATCATATTTCAATTATTAATGCTTATAATTCCAAAGCTTCTTTTGAACCCATTATGATAGCTAATGAATTTATCGATGAAAGCAATATTTTTTATATAATAAAACAATATCTAGAGCATTGGAAGGAACGTATTACTTCATTTAAAATTTCATTAGATTTAAGTATTTCAAAGCAATGTTTAAAAAACTTTAAAAGACAATTTATGCAAATTAAATGCATCAATAATATTTTATTTTCGTAAAACCACATAACTTAGTTTTACTGTTAATTTATGTAGATATAAGCTTATATTGTAATAAAACAAAGGAGGCTTTTTCAAAATATGGACGAAAAAACTAGAAAAGAAATACCACTTTTCAGGTACGGAATCTTGGCTCCTCTGATAAGTGGTACTTATGATGAAAATAAAAGTGTTAAACAATTTTTCCGAGATGCCGCAGGCAAAGTATATCAGACTCCAGATGGTGAAGATACTAAGGTAGCTGCTGCTACTCTTGAACGTTGGTATTACAATTACAAGAATAAGGGCTTTGAGGCACTCATACCTGTAAAACGATGCGACACTGGAAGAACACGTAAATTAGATTCTGATATTACAGAACAGATTAAATATTTAAAACAAGAATATCCAAGAATCCCAGCAACACTTATCTATCAAAAGCTTATTAACAATGGAACTATTGTTAAAGGAGATATTTCACTTTCAACAATTAATAGGTATGTTAATGTTCTTAAGCTTGAGAATAAATATTCTAAAAATAAAGATATGAAAAGATATGAGCGTGCTCATATAAATGAAGTATGGTGTGGTGACAGCAGCGTTGGACCTTATTTGAAGGTAGATGGTAAAAAGAAACGCGTTTACATAATAGCACTTATTGATGATGCTTCAAGATACATAACAGGAATAGATGTATTTTTTAATGATAATTTTGTAAATCTTATGTCTGTTTTAAAATCTGCTGTTACACGATTCGGGAAACCTAAAATCTTAAACTTTGATAATGGTGCTTCATATAAGAACAAGCAAATGGAACTTTTAGCAGCTAGAATAGGTACAACTATTAGTTATTGTGCACCCTATACCCCACAATCAAAAGCTAAAATTGAAAGGTGGTTTCGTACATTAAAAGATCAATGGATGTCCCAGCTTAATATGAATGATTTTAATAATTTAGATGAACTTAGGATAAGCCTTATTTCATATGTTAATAGCTATAATCAGCATATACATTCTTCTCTAGATGGACTATCTCCACAGGACAGGTTTTTCAAGGAATCTCACATGATTAAAAGGCTTACAGATGAACAAATTGAAACTTCCTTTTTACTTGAATATGAAAGAAGAGTATCAGCCGATAACGTAGTTATGATAGATGAAACAGAATATGAAGTTGATTATAGATACTCAAAACAAAGAATAACCCTAAGATATTCACCTGATTTAAGCAAAATTTATGTAGTTGATAAAAACACTTCTGAACTTACAGAAATAAAGCTTTTAAATAAGCATGATAATTCTGTTATAAAAAGGGAAAAAATAAAACTTACTGGAGGTCAAGAATAATGGATTATATAAGTAGATATGGAATGGATTTTAATCCGTTTATAAAAAATTCTAAGGAAATAGTAGTAGAAACTTCTGACTATAAAGAAGTTATTTGTAGACTTAATTATTTACTTAATAATAAAGGTTTCGGAATCCTGACCGGAGGTCCAGGGCGAGGTAAAACTACAATAATAAGAAACTGGTCTAATAGCCTTAATTCATCACTTTATAAAGTTATTTATAGTTCCCTTTCTACACTTACTGTTGCAGAATTTTATAAAAATATGGCTGCCCAGCTTGGACTAGAGCCAATGTGCAGAAAAATTGATAATTTCAAAATTATCCAAAATGAAATAACTAGATATTCAGTTGAAAAACGTATAACTCCTGTAATAATTATTGATGAAGCTAATTATGTAAGTAATGGAATACTTAATGATTTAAAAATGCTTTTTAATTTTGACATGGATTCAAGAGATCGTGCAATAGTACTTCTTGTGGGGCTTCCTCAGTTAAATAATACCATGAGGCTAGTTGCTAATGAGCCTTTAAGACAACGTATAACAATGAATTATAATTTAGATAATCTCACAAAATCAGAAACTAAAGACTATATATTAGCAAAGCTTACTGGTGCTAAATGTAATACTGATATTTTTGATGATACCGCTCTTGAAGCAATTGCTAACGCTTCGAACGGAGTTCCTAGAATTGTTAATAAAATCTGTGATTCTAGCCTTATGATAGGCAATACAAAAAATATGAATACAATTGATAGTGACATAATAATGCTTGCTGTTAATGAAACTGAACTTGGATAAAAGTAAAATCTGCAAATATCAATAAGGTATTTGTGGATTTTTTTGTAATATTCAGAATATTTATCATCATAAACCGTAACGAAGTAGCCTCATTTTCATTGAAGATTTTGAAGAATATATTCATTTTTAGCATCAAATAAAGTTATGATATTAGCATCAAATAATTTGACGTTCAATATCTTATTACATCTTGCTTTTTCATATACAAGCCTAAATATAAGCTCTCCTTCCCTTCCTGCATCTGTCGCACAGATTACTTCATCCACCCTTTTATCATTTAAAAGTTTTTTTAATATGTTAAACTGCTCTTTAGTTCCCTGACTTACGATATGATGCCATTTTTCTGGTATGATAGGTAAATCTTCATATTTCCATTTCAAATACTTTTCATCATATTTATCTGCACTTGCAAGTTCTACTAAATGTCCTATACACCATGATATTATATAATTATTTCCTTCAATAAAGCCTTCTTTCCTTGAATAGGCTCCAATTACATCTGCTATCTGCTTTGCCACACTAGGTTTTTCTGCTATTATTAATTTCATTTTCAATTCCTCCTATTTTAATGCAATAGAGTAGAGAAATAATAGTTATATATTATTTCCCTCTCATTGAACCGTACATACGGGTCTCGTATACGGCTCTACAACTTATATTCCAACATTTCTTAGATAGTAGTTTAAAGGATTGAGCAATCCAGCTCTGTCCTTTATTTTTGTTTCCAGTAGCGTTGGGTTTAAAATGAAATTTACTACATTCATACTACATTTCTTGTACCAACCTAGTCTTGAATTTGCAACTTTATATATACTTTCATTGTCAAATCCATTTCTATATTTTCGATTTACATATAATAAATTTCTGAAAATTGTTTTTGGATTTTTCCATTGTTTTATGATAATTACTCTTATTTTATGCCTTAGCCATTGTCCAAACTCGTTCATGAATTGTCTCATCATTCCTATACGGAAATAATTTATCCACCCCATAACTATTTGATTTACTCTTTTAATAGTTACTGCAAGAGGTCTTGCAATTGCCTTGCCTCTTTTGAGATATTCACGTATTTCTTGGTACAATTTTGCTTTCTTCTCTTTTGTAGGCTTTACTTTCCATTGTCCATCATGCTTTAAGAATGTGAACCCTAGATATTTACTTCTCATTGGTCTGACTACTTTTGATTTTGTTGCATTTACTTTTAAGAATAATTTTCTCTCAATCCAACTAGATATAGAATTTATAACTCTATTTGCTGCCATTTCACTTTTAGTAAATATTAAAACATCGTCTGCGTATCTTACAAAACGCAATCCTCGCTCTTCTAATTCCTTATCTAATTTATCAAGATATACATTTGAAAGTATAACCGAAATGGGTCCTCCTTGAGGCACCCCGGTTTTAGTTGCTTTTATAATTCCTTTCTCCATTACCCCTGCTCGTAAATATTTACGTATAAGGTTTAAAGTACTACTGTCATTTACTTGCTCTCTAAGAATTTGAATTAACTTGTCATGATTTACCTTATCAAAGAATTGTTCAATATCAATATCTATTACCCATTCGTATCCACTATTTAAGTATTTTAATGCTTGCATAATTGCATCATGGCAACTTCTATTAGGACGAAAACCATAGCTATATTCACTAAACACTTTTTCATAAATATCTGATATAGGTTGTGCTATTGCTTGTTGAATTGTTCTGTCTAATGCAGTAGGAATTCCTAGTGGTCTCTTTTTACCATTACTTTTAGGTATATAAACTCTTCTTACTGGTTTAGGGAAGTATGTTCTATTTCTAAGTGATTTAATTATTTCTTCTTTATTTTCCCTAATATATTTTCCTAGTTCTTCTACTGTGACTTTATCTATTCCACTTGCACCTTTATTAGCAATTACCTTTTTATAGGCTCGGTTTAGATTTTCTTTTGACAATATCACATCAAATAATTCCATTGTTGTTACTCCTCTTTCTACTATAATATTTATACATATTACCCCTCTCGATATAGATAATATTCCTCGGTTACGTTCCTACTTTTCTTATCCATCTGATTTCTGGCTCATGTACTATTTTATAAATAGCGATTCGTACTATAAATCGCTTCAGTCCTTCAGCTCTTACACCTACTATAACTTCATCTGACTCCCTCCCTAAACCTTTTTCGACCATATCCTTGATATGTGGGTAGGGTCTCCCAGGGTAAGACACTAATCTTTCATTCCACAACCTCTTGATTTACAACTTTGGTTTACGTTTACCTTTTGGGCTTAAGTTTGTTATGCAACCTCACCCACCTAATTGCCTTATCAAGTTTCTGTTCGTAGGCTCAAGAATTTTGCTACACCACTTCCTTCATCCATACCATTACTGATACCAACTTGTGGTTCGCTACGCTTGGCGGTAAATACCCGTGACTGGACTTTCACCAGCTAGATTAGTGCCATGCCTGGCACACATAAAAAAACAACCACAGAAATTTCTATGATTGTTCTTTTATCGGATATTTACTTTATGTTATATTATTTGTTCATTAACATATTTTTTTAACAACCCACCTACACTATTTTGATTACTTCCAAGACATTCGTATGATCCAAATATCCAAAAAGCATCTTTTGCACGAGAAACTGCTACATTCATAAGTTGTGGTGATACATTTATAAAATAGCAACCATCATCTTTTCCATAAACTGTAGATAAAATAATAATTTTTCTTTCAGCACCCTGAAACGTATGAACTGTTCCGACTGAAATATATTTCTCATAATCTGGAATATAATCTTTTAATTTTTTTCTAATTACGGATACTTGTGCTTTGAAAGGCGTAATAATTGCGATAATCTGATCATGCGATAGCATATTATTATTTGCATTATATTTTTCTCTTAAATTAGGATAATGTATAGCAAGCCACTTAGCAATTTCTGTTGCTTCCACCTCATTTATTCTACTACACCCTTTTTTTGAAGATTTATCAACTTCAATATAATAATGTCCCATATGAGGATATTCTTTGATTGGATATTGAGAATCATTTTTCCCATATCCTCTACATGCTTTAAGGTGTCCTTTATAAACTAATTTATTGCAATACTCGATTATTTCATCATAACATCTTCTATGCTCGCTTAAAAATAAGCCTTTTTCAAATTTATCATACACGCAAGAATTTTTAGCAACTTTCATTACACTCGATTCAGAACAATTTAAACCTGTGGTCTTCAATTTTTCAAATTCTTGAATATCCAGTATTGCACCACTTTCTAGTGCAATACTTCTATCTAACGCTCCTCCAATTCCCCAAACAGGCGGAATTTGGTATTCATCTCCCACAACCACTGCTTTTTTTGCAAGTGCAAAAGATGCTGCTGCAACTTCCGGAGACACTTGCCCAGCTTCGTCAACTATCAATAAATCAATAAAATTGTAAAGATAAGTACTAACTTTCTCATTAGTATTATATACAATAAAATTTTGAGGCAACTTATAAAATGTCATTACCATACAAGGGGTCAACATTGCCAACCTAGAATATTCCTGTTCATATATATTAACAATATTACGTTTACGCTGCTCTTCAGTAATTTTATCTTCTCCTAGCAAAAACCTACACTCATAGTAATGTACTGCTAACCAGAATTCCAAATATCTAACATTCACGTCAAAAAAATTATTTATTGAATCTAACTTACAGTGTTCTAATAAATTATCCACCTTAGTTTTATATTTCTCTGAATATCCAATATTAAAACTATAATTTTCTAACTCTTCAAATAATTTTTTAATTTTTCCACGTAGCCTTTGAATAGTATTAATATCTATTATTATCTTCTCATACTCTTTTTCTCTTTCGTTTATCATGACTCTAAGTTCATATGCTTCTTTATTAAAAGACTTTACTATCTCAGAATATCTTACTTGGATTTCATCAATATTCATATTTTCTTTTAAAAAATCTACTTCATATGAGTTTTTATTTATTTCAAATACTGTTAGAATTTTTTTGTTGAATTTTGGAATAACTTTTAATAATCTAATAAACCAGTTTATATTTTGATATATTTGTTTCCATTCATCTGTACGTCTCCTATAACTATCAATCTTTTTTTCTATACAATCTAATTTTTCTGATATTTTTATAATTTCCTCCTTTTTCTCTTTACTATTCTTTTTTAAAATCCCTAAGAATTTTCCTATATCAATATTTCCTGTAATTGTATATATCTCTGACAATCTATGAATTATGTTACAACGTATTTTATCAATACAAGTTAATCTCGTATGTAACATGTCCCTACATTCTTCAATTGACAAACAATTTGACTTGAAAAATTCATTACAATTATCTATCATTTTTATTATTGAATCTTGCATAAACTGTTCCTCATCTATACTCAAAGCATAATTATCCCATTTGTTACTAGTATACTGGTATCCTTTTTCTTTTGCCTCTTTTTCTTTGTTCTTTGAAGGAAAATATAATGCAAAACTAGTCACTTCATTAATCCATCTTTTTTCTAAATTTGCTATTCCTATAGAATCAATTTTGCTAAATGAATCAATAATATTAGTAACTGCTTGATTATTTGTTGACGATGCAACTATAATGGGTGCCTTCTCCCTATTGAGTGCATTTCTAACATATAGATTTGCAACTATAGATTGTAACAAAGTAGTTTTCCCAGTCCCTGGTGGACCACTAATAGCTAATATCCCACCCTCATTAAGTTCATTGAAATGATTAACTGCCTCTCGCTGGGACTCTGCTAACGGATACTCCCCTCCCATTTGTCCACAATGTTCAATCATCTTTTCTATAGAATTATTAGATATCAATGTTTTTGACTTTTCAACATCATTCTTTAAAAACTGCTCATATAGATATTTTCTACACTTATTTTTTTTAATATCTTGATATAATTTTTCTATGTGGAATGAGGCCTGAATAGTATTATCCAAGACAATATACATATTTTTTTGAAAATTAACTTCAAATTTTCCCGGGTTATCTTCCGAAATTTGAATACCTGTTACTTCTTGATATAATTCTGCACAATATTTAATATAGTCATCCCATTTTTTTATTTTCTTATATCTATCAACTGTATTCTCAATAAAATAGTCAACTTTCTTAGTATCTCCAAGAGAAACTAATGGTTCTACCATAGGTTCTAAAACTTCCCTTGGAAACCATGGCAATTTATTATCAACAGGTATTTCCAATCTCCCATCATAAGATAATCTTGCCGGAATATAAAATACACCAAAAAGATCTTCTATATTATTTTCATCACTTTGTCCTTCGGTTATGTGATTTTTTACTGTCCTAGCAATAATAATAATGTCTATAAATTTCAAATCATACTTATTTTTATGAATAACTGATTCAATTAAGAATTTATACACAGCTTCAGGAACTTCTCCCATAAAAATATTTTCTTTAAAAACAATTTCAAATGCATTTTCTTCATTTTTTAAATCAATTATATCTTTATGCTCAGCAACTAGAACATTGCGAAAATACTCCGTAAATTTACTTGTTTGATTCATAAACCCTCCATTTAAGTTAGTTTAATAATTAAAATATTAAATAGTTTAATTAACTTATTCCCTATTTCCCTGTTCATAATTAGAAATCATCAATCTTTTCTATATTCCAAGTATAGCCCAATTAATTATTTTTTTCCATACACTAACTCATAATGCTGGTTCATCTATCACATGTATTTCTCAAATATAATATATATCTTTATTTTTTCTTGTCATTACCTATTTTCTTAATATCACCCACCCCTTCATTATCTTCATTTTCATCTGCCTCATCATTTTCATAAATCCCTTCATCCTCATATTCTTCATCCTCAAAATCATCATAATAATTATCTTTCTTCCTTATTTTTAAGAAGTAATATCCTGTTCCAATTCCTGCAACTATTAAAATTACAATTATTATGGTAATACTGCTACTTTTCTTTTCATTATCTTTTTTACTTTCTTCTTCTGCATTAGAATCAGCATTACCTTTGTCTTTTTCTCCATCTGAAGTTTCTTCTGGTACTGCATACACTGTTCCAGTTGCTGTCTGTGGAAGTGTTGTATTTCCATTGTCATCAACAAAATTTAACAAATCATTTCCACTTACTTCTGTCAAGAGATAAACATTATTATCAGTTTTGCCTTTATCAACTATCATATAAAAGGTTTTATTTCCCTTAGTTGTAATAGTAAAAAATTCTTTACCAGTTGAATTTTGTCCATCTTCTGTTTGTATTTCAGAAGTTGTGCCTCTAGCTCCAGTTGGATCCGTTGCAATCGCTGATAAAGGAAGACTTGAACTTCCGGTTACCGTTGAACTTGTTTTTGATGTGCTTGAAGTACTTCCTCCTGATGATGAAACTGATACATTGTTTTTAGTTTCTTCCTTTGCAGGATCTTGATAATATGGATTTGTCATACTATAAACTAATGACATATTTCCGGCATTATCTAAAGCCTGTATTGATATTTTTTCATACTTAGTATCGTACTGTTGAAGCCTTATATTTAGTGAATTATTAGTAAGTTCAGTAAACTCATATCCATTAACATACACTGCCTTAATTCCTGACTGGGTATCATATGCAATTACTGATAAAAGTCCTGCTGTAAGCGAAGCATTTAATGTAGGCTTTTCTCTATCAAAACAATCTATATACCTACTTTTAGAATAAACTTTTCCATCTGTATCTGTTACCTGAACATATACTGTGCAATTTTCCGAAACTGTTATTTTCATATCATCTGTTATGTCTGAAAACTTAGCATTCTGTGATGTTTTAGCTTCAACTTTATCTATCTTTATATTATCTGATACATCTTCAAGCTTTATCAAAATATCTGTATCACCACTTTTCCATCCTTCCGGTTTTTCAATATCAATTTTTATATTTGATGAACCATCTTCTACTGTATCTGCTAATGCAATCATATTTTTTTCTGGAATAACTACTGCTGCAACTATCAGAAATGATAATATTATTAATTTAAATACCCTGATATTTATTTTTTTCTCTTTCCTCTTTACCATTTAATATTTCCTCACTCTCTTTATTTTCTATTTCCTTAATTGTTATTTTTTGCTTTATAAAATCATCTAGATCTTTTCTTGAAATCTTATTTTTTCTCACTATGCTTATAAGTTCTAAATTTTCTGCTTCAAATTTCTTTTTTTCAAGCTCTTTAAGCCTTTCTTCATAAGAAGCTATCCTTTCCTTTGTTTTTCCTATTTCATTAAGTATTTTTTCTAAATTCAAAGTATCTCCCTCCATTTCAACTTTCAAAAGCTATGAAAATGATTCTACCTTCAAAGTATTTTTATTGATATATAAAAAATATAGGATTCAAATAATTATTATTTTCAAGAATTTCTATATGAATTACTTCTGTTGAAGTTCCTATAATATCTCCCTCCTTCACTTCCTGCCCTTTTGAAACATTAACTGTTTTTAATTTTGCATATTTGCTTGTATATCCATTACTACCTTCAATAACTACATAGTTTCCAAAGTCATTGCTGTTAGATACCTCTATTACTTTTCCTGTATGCATTGACTTAACAGAAGTTCCTTCTGCTGACAAAATATCTATTCCTTTATTAAATTCCTTAATTCCAGATGGATTTTTTCTATATCCATAATAGCTAGATATACTGTTATACCATTTATAGTCTACAGGTGGTGAAAAACTTTGAAGTCCTCCAAAACTCTGCCCATAAACAGCATAAAGAGACACAGTATCCTCATCTGTCATTCTTTCAAGAACTATCTGTTCCAATGGCTTAACAGTTAGTGTTATATTAAAAATCTTATACTCATAAGTTTCTGGAACTTCCCTTGATTCACCTGTAGAAGGATCTACTACTGTTTTAGTTCTTGTCCTCTTTTCTATTGTTTCCTCTGTTTTTAATGTGTACTGTTCATTGAACAAACTTTGTAATTTTTCTAAAATATCCTCATATTTGAATTTTTTATATTTAGCTGACAAGTAATTTATAAGGGTAAATGGATTATGTTTAATTTCTGGAATTGAATATCGATACTCATCATATCCTGGATTATCTTCTTGAATTTCATCTATCCGCTTGCCAATTTCAAATTCCTGCTCATTGTAATAAAGCTCTGCCTTATCTATATCTTCAATTTCTGATTGATAACATGAAACCGATACTGTTTCCATAGTATTAGTAAGCATTATTGAGCATGAAGAAAAAGTAGTCATAACAACTATTAAAATCAATAACACTGCAATAATTACTCCTATTACCTTTGGATTTCTAGCAATAACCTTAGCTGTCGATTTAAGAATATTTTTGCTTGCACCTGCTATTGTTCTAATTCCTTGCTTAGATTTCTTATAGTTTTTTGCATACTGCTTTTTTATTCTTCTTTTCTGCATCATTTTATTTAATGGATTGGAACTTTTATATTCTGGATTTTCCTTTAAGAATTTTTGATACTGAAGCTTAACCTGAGCTCTATCTGTTTTCTTTTGAAGCTTGGAGATTCTTTTATATGGAATATCTCTTAATTTTCCTATTCTTTTTCCTGCAAATCTTAATGCTGACTCACCTAACCTCTCACTTTTATGTGCTGCTTCAACTCCTGAATTTTCTTTTTCTAATTCATTAACCTTACCATGTGTATAAGCAATCGTTTGTCTCTGTATTCTTTTGACACCATTTTTAATTACTCCATCACTTTTTCTTTTTTTGACTTCTTCTTCAAAATAGAGCTTGTGTTTAACCTTTTTATTTTCTTCTTCAAAAATTCTTTTTACTTTTAGCTTTTTCTTTTTAGGAATCTTATCCTTTGCATTTTCTAACTTTTCATTGAGCTTATCTGCCTTTCTTTCATATTTTTCTATTTTTTTATCAAGCCTAGATTTAACCTTCACTTCCTCCTCGTTCAATACTTCACCACCTTATTTTTAGCCAAAATAAAAGAGCCGCTAAATCTGATTAGTTACTCTTACTTTTTATACTATTTTATTTAAACTAACTTTACGCCAAGTTGGCATTAAGTCATTCTATTTCCTTAACCTCATCAGGTTTAGTAGTCATAATTTTATAAAGTATAGTATCTTTAGGAAATTTATCAACAAAAGGAATAATTACATTTCCATAAAATAAAAGGCCTTCTCCTTCATTTGCATGTGTTACATAAGAAAGTTGATGTGGTGAAATATTAAGCTGCTTTGCTAATATCTGTCTATCTCCTGATGCCTGATTAAGCATATAAATGAAATCACTATTTTCAAATATATTCTCTATTTCTCTACTTGACAAAAGATCTTTAACATTCTGAGTTATACCAGTTGGAATTCCACCCCACTTTCTAAATCTTTTCCATATTTCTACTGAGTAAGCTGCCGTCTGCTCTTCCTTAAGTAATAGATGGAATTCATCCATATAATATCTTGTAGATTTCTTTTCTGCCCTGTTTATTGTAACTCTGTTCCATACCTGATCCTGAACAATTAACATCCCCAATTTTTTAAGCTGTTTCCCAAGTTCTTTAATATCAAAACATACAAGCCTATTTTGTATATCAACATTTGTTCTATGGTTAAATACATTTAGCGAACCCTTAACATAAATTTCTATTGATGTAGCAATTCTTAAAGCTTCTGATTCCTTTTGTTCTTTTAAAAGGTTATATAGATCTTCAAGTACAGGCATTTTCTCTGACACAGGATCTTGTAAATATGCCTGATAAACTTTTCTTACACAACGGTCAATAATTGTTTTTTCAATTGGTTCTAATCCGTTCTTACCACCAACTATAAGTTCGCAAAGTGATAAAATAAAGTCACTTTTTAATGATAATGGACTTTCATCTTCTGAATAATTTAAATTAATGTCCATTGGGTTTATATACTGTGTACTTGTAGGCGAAACCTTTATAACTTGTCCCTTTAGCATGTTTACAAGTGGATAATATTCGCCTTCTGGATCACATACAATAATATCATCTGTCGTAATTAAAAATGCATTAGTCATTTCTCGCTTTGCACTAAAGGATTTACCTGCCCCTGGAGTACCTAGTATTAATCCATTTGGATTTTTTAATTTCTTTCTGTCTACCATAATCATATTTGATGATAATGCATTTAATCCATAATAAAGGGCTTCTCCATCCATAAAAAGCTCCTGTGTTGTAAATGGCACAAATATTGCTGTGGAAGATGTAGTTAAGCCTCTTTTAATTTCTATATTATTTAATCCAAGTGGGATTGATGACATAAGTCCTGCTTCCTGCATATAATCAAGACACCTTAAACTACAATTATATTTTTGTGCTATTCCCTGTGCCTGAAATACTATATTCTCAAGCTTCTGTTTTTTATCTGATGTATTCATTATTAAAACTGTTACTAAAAACATTCTCTCATTTCTTGACTGCAATTCCTCTAAGAGATGTTTTGCTTCCACTCCATATGTTGCTAAATCTGATGGAATAATATCCATATCATAACCGCTTCTTACAGCCTTTTTCTGTTCTTCTATTTTCATCTTATCAAGGTCTGTTATTTTTCTCTTTATCTGCTTTATTGCCTCCTTCTGGTCAATTGATCTTATATGAATATTTACTGTAACATCATTATCCATATCAAGAAAATCTGCAAGCATTCTATCTGTAAGCTCTGGTGCAAGTATCTGTAAAAATGATACCTTTCCAACTGTTTTTCCCATTCCAAATGTTCTGCTATCTCTAAAATCAAATGAAGTTGGTGAAATAAAATCTTTAGTTGTAAGCCCTGTTTTAGGTATCATATCATAGCTGAATATGAAAGGTTCCTTTGTATCTGAATTAAAGGTATCATGCATTATTTTTAGTCTTTCTTTTCCATTTAGACCATGAGCTGTTGCCCCTAAAACTTTAAAATTATTTAATATATCTATTTCTATCCTTTCAAGTCTCTGTTTTGCTGTCTTAAAATTATCTGCCTCTATTCCAAAAGTTATATATTTTGTTTTAACTAACCCATTATTACCTTTTGAAAGTTGCCCTTTAAGCATTTTTGCATATTCTGTCCTTATATTATTAAATTCATCTTTCTGCTCTGGTATCTCAATGCTCTTTTCAAATTCATTTATATTTACAGTCTGATTTATAAAAGAAAGCTGTACTGATATTGAGCTGTCAAAGTAATTTAGAAATTCACAGTAATTTTCAAATATTGCTGTTTTATCTTCATTTTGTGCAAGCTGATAATTTATATCATAAAACTGGATTGTCTTTGAATAATAATTTTCTTTAACCCTACATAATCCATCTTTATACATCTGAATATACGGAATACTTTGCTGTACAGATTTAGAAGCCTTCCCTTCCTTTTTTCCCTTTGATTTCACCGCTTCTTTCTTTTTCCTTTGAGATAAACTCTTATCTCTTATTAAATCTGATTTTTTTCTTGGTTTTTCTTTCACCTCTTAAAACCTCCTTATCAATTTTAATTTGATTTTCTATATAGTCATACATATTTTCTGTTTTATAATATCTAATCTTTGGATATATAAATGTCACCTTAATGTAATTCAAGGCTATTTTTTCAAAATGCATTCCATCTTTTTCATACATTGCAAAAAAGAAAAATGGAAGCATTATAAACACCATACATATTGCAGAAATTTCTGTACCTATGTAAGGTTTTGTAAATATATAAAATGGTACTCCAACTGCTGCCGCAGATCCAAAACATATGATCTGTCTTTTAGTTAAATTAAGTGCCACCTTTGTTTTTACCTTAGTTAAATCCTTTGGTACTGGTACATACGCCATATGTCTAAATTCCTCCTATCGATTAATGTGCATTAAATATAGTTTTTGACAATGTTCCTGTTTTAAAAAGACTAAAACATAGGATAACAGTATATGCTGCAATTGAAAACATAGCTGAATGTATATTATCTGATATACTCATTGATTTAACTAACACTACATAAATTGCTACACACACCATCATAAAAAATCCCTGGAAACCTAGAGCAAGAAGTCCTTTCAAATAGTTATTCCCAATAGTTCCCCATTCCCTGTTTGTCATTGTTGCAAAAGGAATTGGTGAAACTGATGTATAAAGATATATTTCTACCATTCTTCCATATAATATGACGGTTATTATTACTGAAAGAATTTTCATACTGACACTAACTAAGGTTGTTTCTACAGATAATAGAGCTAATTCTCCTATTTCCATATCAGACAGTTTGTCAGTCATCCCTTTTATTGTTTCTGAAACATCTATTTTAGCATTTCCAGTAATAAAAGCAGCACTATTATTTACTACATGCTGACCCACATCAAAAACTGCCATAGTTATATCAAAGGTATGGGTGACAAGATATACTGCCACCCACATTTTGAAAAAGTATTTAAAAAACATAAATGTATCAACATCATGCATATTATTTCTTTCCATTATCATTGAAATCAATTCATAACAAAGAACAAAGGTAATAATCATCCCTGCAATCGGGACTATTACATTTTCACTAAGGGATTTTATCATAGTAAATATATCACTATTCCATCCCTGTGGAGTTTGTCCTACTTGATTCGCTATTGTTCCTACCTTGCTATTAACTTCATCAAACATATTAGAAAGTGTACTTTGAATATAACTTATTAAAATTTCCTTAATCGCATCTAATAATTTATTAACTATTATGTCCATTTACTATTAGAATAGCCCTGACAATAATGGTATTAATGTTGTACCTATAAGCACTACGCCGCCGCCTGCCATAAGCTGTTTAATTCCTTGTGATTTTGCTCCTGGATTATCATTACCATAACCCTCTAAAAGATTTATTACTCCCCACACTGAAAGTCCAGCTCCAATCGCTATTACCAATGTCTTTAATACATCTATTGCTGAATTAAAAAATTCCATTTAATTAACCTCTTTCTTTCATTAATTTTAATCAATATTGTATACGTCAACTGTATCATCCTGTCTTACTTTTAAATTTCTACTTAGATATTTTTCAATATTAAAGGCATTTTTCTTATCATAATCTGCTAAGTATTTATACCTTCTATGTTTTGTAATATCAAATTTACTTGAGAAAAATGGTCTCACACCTCTAAGCTGAAGTATGCATTTTCCTCCATCCATTACTGCTATTTCATCTTGGCTCATCAGCTCCTTTCCAAGTTTCTGATAACTCAGTCCATAAGTCTTTTCTCTTCCTCTATTTTCAGAAGTATTATATAAATCTATGGTCTCCTTTCCTAAAATTTCTGATATTTCTTTTAATGTTGTTTTTTCTTTTCCTCCTAAAAATAATGTAGTATCACAGTTTCCTACAATAGTATCTGCATCATCCTTATAAATTGCCTTAAGCTGTGATTGTGACTGCAAAATAATAGAAGCCGATATTTCACGACTTCTTATAGTAGCTATTAACTTTTCAAATTTAGGTATCTTTCCAATGTTTGCGAATTCATCAATAAGACACCTCACATGAACTGGAAGTCTTCCACCATAAACATCATCTGCCTTATCACACAGAAGATTAAACATCTGTGTGTACATCATTGCTACAATAAAATTGAAGGTGTCATCTGTATCTGAAATAATAACAAACATTGCTGTCTTTCTATCTCCTAGCATATCAAGTTCTAGTTCATCATATTCCATTAATTCTCTTAATTCCTTAATATCAAATGGTGCAAGCCTTGCCCCACATGAAATTAAAATGCTTTTGGCAGTTTTTCCTGCTGCAAGCTTGTACTTTTTATACTGCTTTATTGCAAAATGTTCTGGTTCTTTTTCTTCAAGCCTATCGAATAGCATATCTACTGGATTTTTAAAATCTTCATCGTCTTCTCTCGCTTCTGATGCGTTAATAAGTTCTAGAAGCATAATAAAATTTTTTTCTTCCTCAGGTGCTTCATACCATATATAAGCTATAAGTGCTGTATAATACAGTTTTTCTGCCTTTACCCAGAAGTCCTCTGTGCTCTGGTTTCCTTCACCTTTTGTATTTGCAATAATGGTATTTACAAGCTTTAAAATATCTTTTTCACCTCTAATATAGGCGAAAGGATTGTAATGCATAGACTTTTTGAAGTTAATTGTATTTAATACCTTAATTTTATACTTCCCTTTTTGTAATAGTATGCCACATTCAACTAATACTGTTCCCTTTGGATCTGTAACTACATAAGATGAATGCATCTGCATTAAATTAGGCTTTACATAAAATCTAGTTTTACCACTTCCAGAACCTCCAATAACAAGTACATTTTTATTTCTTGCATATTTAGGCAGTGACGGTCTACTATTCATTGTAAGACTTTCTGTTTCTGTAAGTATTACATTATTTTTATAATCTTTATCCATATACGGCTTAATGTCCTCTACAGTTCCCCACCTAGCCGAACCATATTCAACACCCTTCCTAAATTTCTTTGCATTTTTACCCTTAAAATATATAAAAAGCTTAACAATAACAGCTGCGATTATTCCTGCTATTACATCAAAAGTATTTAAGCTTGGCAAAAAGGTCTTAAATGCTCTGCTTAAATTTATAATTGTCCATGATACTTTATCTAATATATTATTTCCAGATGCTCCCCTGTAAAGATAGCTTATTTTGTCACCTAAATAAAATATTAGAACATAGGGAATATTTAAAATTACTAACTTTTTACTATCGTTCTTCACCTTTCAAGCCCCCTGTCCTTCTTTTTGACTTTGTCTTTCATTAAGTTATTTTTTATTATTTCCCTATATTCATTCAGCTGCTTCTTTATTGAAGGCTTTTCTTTTAGTTTCATTTCCTTATGAACATATTCCTTAAAAGCTTGTGTTAATACATCTACATCCCTGCTTTTAAAAAAGATAATATATTTAGGTGGTGTTTCTGTTTTATCCTTTTTGACTGCAAAATCCACACTATATTTTTTAGCAATTTTCTCAAAAGACTTAATGTTACCATCTGTAATCTCAATATTAGAAACTCCAGCATTTTGTCCAACTAAATGCTTAACAGACTGCTTTCCTTTATAATGCTTATTGTCTTTATTTTTCTGTGCCTGCAAAAATTTTTCTAAAGCATTCTTCAAAACTGATGCTGTAAGTTTTGCTGTCTTAACTGTCAAGGCTATTGTCTTTTGGTTTACTTCTTCATGCAATAATATGACCTCCTTTTTTAAAATTAATAATTTTTATGGTGGTATTAACAACCTGTAAGACCATATTTTCATTGTGTCCTCCTATTTTTGTGCAAAATAAAAGAGCAGCTAATGTTAATTAGTTACTCTTAGTGTTTTCTATATGTTAGTAATAGCTTGAAATTTATTATAAATTGATTTTTCTTGATAACTTTTCTTCAATTTCCTCTACATTTTTATCCTCTGCAAATAATATACTCTCTTCCGTAAGAATATCATTAATGGTATGAAATTGTTCTTTTAAATTAAGCATTTTGATTAAATTTACATACATTAGTACTGCAATTGCTTCTGAACTAGAATATGTTTTTTCAAATGGCTTATATGTGAATGGTTTCCACTCATTATTTTTAACCAAATCTGCTTCATTTAAAATTTCTGTTGCTTGCTCTCTCGCTTCAATCAATTTATAAAAAATTATAGCATCCTTGGCACAGTCTTCAAAACTATATCCTGTATAAGCTGTAACAGTAAGACTTTTTAATACAATATCCATAAATGTAAGAAATAATGGTTTCAATTTTGTATCTTGTGATAAATCTGTTAAGTCAGACACTACCTTATGAAATATTTTTCTAAAATTAACACAAGAATAACTATAACTTGGAATAACTCCATCTGAATATTTATTACCTCGCTTACTTACTTCATTATTAAAAGGAACTCTCTGTTTTTTTTCAACATCAACTAACTGTACTGGCTTAACAAGTGCTGCTGTATCTCTATCCGCAAAATAGTTTTTTCCTGGTTTACAATAAGGTTTATCAACGACAGTAATTACTGCCTGATATGCAGTTTCGCATAAAAGTTTATTTAAAATATTATCAACAAATAAATCTTGATATACGCCTTGCATCTTATTCACTATTGCGTTATATAATTCGTCATACATCTCCATACAATATTCAATAACTTCCGATGTAGCTTTAAAGAAATTTTCTACTTGTTCTTTATGTTTATTATTATCTACTTTTAACGTGCCTTTCCATTTTTTTACTTCTGGTAACTGAAAAACCAATTCATTCAACTGATACTTATTATTTTTTTTAATGTTATTCACAATATCATGCAATTCTCTGTCATTATTATTTAGATTATTTAAAATATTTTTTTTGAAATCTTCATCATTTTGAGTAAGATCTTCATCTCTTCTCATAAGTATCATAGGTGTCTTCAAATTTTGTTTCATAATTTCATCTATAATTCTCTTAAATACAATAGGTTGTTGAATAGATGAAATTGAAAAGAAAAGAATAGTATTAACATCATCTGTTAAACTTATATTATCCATACTAAATCCATCTGAATCCCCAATATCACCAAACCCACGACTGTCTCTAACTACTATAGAATCAAATTTACTATCATCAAGTATTATTCCAGACTTACATGGCAATTGTAAAAAAACGTTACTACATTTTTTTGCAAATTCATTATCATTAATTTTCTCAAATACCTTCTTTAATCCATTATGCTCATTGCTTAAATTCTGTAATTCCTCTAAAATTGAGTCATGCTCCTCTCTATTGGCTGCTGTACAATCAATCACCTTTATTTTTTTATATTATTACTAAATTCATAACTTGTTAATAACTTAGTTGTATTTGCTCCACCTAGTGATTTTGCTGCAACAAATTCAAAAATATTAATCTCACTTAAAGCTGAAATAAAAGTTGATTTTCCCGCTCCAGCTGGTCCTAACAAAAGTATTGTAAATTTCTTTTTCATATTATTTCACTCCTCGTATAATGAGTTTATAGTCATACTTTACACACCGTTGTAATATTTTACATATATATACTAAATCGTATCATATCATCCTTTATATAACAACCACATTATACAAATTTATAGTAAATCATGATTAACCTCTGTCTTATAATAATGATTAATAGTTGCTGGAGCATTATAAAGTGCAGTAATCATATAGCTTTTAATATTTCTAACCTTAGTGGTGTTTTTATTAATGCAATTAATAACATACTGAATATGCAAAATATTTAACTTAAGTATTCTGCTTTTTACAATATCAGCCTGCAAATCCTGTCCTGCTATCCTTATATTCTTACTTGTGGAGCATATAATATCCATCATAAGATTTACTATTTCATCTACTTCTTCTTTATCATACTGGCTACATAAGGTGCTGTAGCCTATATTTTCTTTTAGAATCTCTTTATAAATCTCAATGTTGTCTATCTCATCTATCCTATCTTCAATATTTTTTATCTCAAAATTATTATTATCCTGATAGATAGGATTGATATTATCAGTGTCATTTATGTTAGTCTTATTATATTTAGTATAATTACTCTTCGATTTTGAGAAGTCTTGACTTTTGCTTTTTGGAACTCTAAATTTTTCGTTTTCAGAACCCTTGACTTCCGATTTTGAAAAGTCTTGACTTTCCATTTGTGAAAGTCCTATTTTTCTATTTTGAATATTTTTGACTTTCGATTTTTGGAAGTCTAGACTTTCATTGTTTTTTTCTTCAGCATTTTCTTTTATTACAAAGCTTTTAACATATATAATTGTTGGTTTTCCTTGACCTTGTTTTACGCGTTTAATTAATCCAATACCCTTATCTCCATCTAATTCTGCAAGAAGCTTAACTGCTTTTCCTGTACCACAATTCATTAATTCAACAATATCTTCTAAAGTAAAATAAATATAGACTCTATTATTATCATCAAGCCATCCATTTTTTAAAGATAAAGACATTCTATCAAGCATAAGTCCATACAATACCTTTGCTTCACAAGATAATCCTTTAAAATGTATATCTGTGAATAAAACCTTTGGTATTCTATAAAAACTAAATTGTTCTGCTTCCTTTCCATAATAATAATCAAAATCTATATCGTTACTCAATTTTTATTCCTCCTTTCCGCTCCAATCTTCTAATAATTTATAAATAATATCCTCTATCTGCTTTTGTGTATATTCTTTAGGAAAATATCTCCCAAGCTTTTCTCTGGAAATTGTAACTTTATTCACTGCTTTTTCTTCCTCTGTCATTATTATTTCAATAACATTTTTATCAAGCTTTCCTTCTAAACTATATTTCTTTAGCCTTACTGATTGGGATAATGAAGGAATACTATTACTTTTTTTTATAATTTTTAATAAATCTGCTTGTTCTTCTTTATTCAAATATGAAATATCCACAGCTGCATTAAATGACAGCTTTTTATTATCCACATATTCTAATAGTTCCTTAATGAGTTCTGTTAATCTTATAAATCTCTGAACTTGTCTTATACTATCCCCAGCTTCTTCTCCTATTTCCTTAACTCCACCTACTTTATTGCACTCTTTCAAATCACTTCTAAACCCCTGATGTTTTATTGCATCAAGCTTCATTTTATAAGCAAATGCCTTTTCACTATATAATAGATTTTCTCTTTGTATATTAGAATCTACCATTATAATAGTTGCTTCATCATCATTTAAATTTCTCACTATAACTGGCATAGTTTTTAATCCTGCATTTTCACTTGCTCTTTTTCTTCTATGTCCAGATATAAGTTCATAGCCTCCATTTTCTCTTTGCCTTGCAATAGCTGGTACTAACACTCCATATTCTTTTATACTCTTAACTGTTTCCTCCATTTTTTCATCATCTATCACCTTAAATGGATGGTTAGTAAATTCATATAATTCTGAAAGAGAAATTTCCTGTATTCTTTCATTTTTAATATTTTCTTTTTCGTCTACTATGTTAAATATATCATTATAGGAAGTTAGTTTGATTTTCTTTGCATTACTGCTTTTCATTATTTAAAACCTCCTCAGCTAATAATTCATAGGCTTTTGCTACTTTTCCATTAGGATCATGCTTAAAAATACTTGTCCCATATTTGCTTGTTTCTGAAGCTCTTACTGAATAAGGAATATTATTTTCAAATATCTTTAAATTCTCTCCATAAGCTTCCCTAAGTGCTGATATATTTTCCTTTGAATCATTTGTTCTTTCATTGACCATAGTCATTAATATCCCTTCAATATTTATCTTTTGATTAATCTGCTTTCTAACCTTATTAATTGTATGAAGCAAAAGTTCTAAGCCCTTTAATGGAAGATACTGTGCTTGAACAGGAATGAGTATTCTATCAGCTGCTGCAAATACATTTATTGTTATCATTCCAAGGGATGGCATACAGTCAATTATTATATAGTCATAAAATTTCTTCATCATTTCAATATATTCTTTTAATATAAGCTCTCTGCTCATTACATTGACTAATGAAATTTCAATTCCTGATAGTTCAATATTAGCTGGAAGTAAATCAATTTTTTCTTCATGTCTAAGTATCCCATCTTTTTCTAACATTTCTTCATCATTTATTACTTTTCCCATTACAGTAGCTAGGGTTTCTGTCAGTTTATCTGGTTCATCAAACCCTAAGCTTGCAGTTAAACTTCCTTGAGAATCTGCATCTATTAAAAGTACTTTTTTCCCCTTTCTTACAAGTCCAATTCCTAAATTAACTGTTGTTGTAGTTTTGCCTACTCCCCCTTTTTGATTTGCTATTGCTATTACCTTACACATTTTCTTTCCCTCCTTAAAATAGAAAAAGGACACTCCAAAATCACTAATGGAATATCCTTATATTGAAAAAGGGATACAATTAAATTAATCGTATCCCTATAATAATTCATATTTACTTTTGTGTATTAAACATGTTCCCATTGAAAACATCAATTACAACTGAAACTGAAATTCTATCAATTATAGCTTTATTTCTATAATCTTGTTCATCTCTGTTAAATGTCATAATCTTTGTAAAGTGTTTAAATGCTAGGATTTCGACGTACCTTGATATTGTAGTCCCACTACCACTTCCACATGAGGTGTATTTCAAAATTAAATTGCTTTTAAATATAAACAAATATATTTTAAAGTATTTCACGCCTAATTACAGCTTTAATTTTCGAAACAAAACTATAAATAAGTATATCCTAAAATATATTAGATTTTTCTAAAATTCATATGTGGGTGGAAAAAAGGTGGAATTTTTTTATATTTCCACCCACATATGAATTTCTATTTAATGATCTTGTTAAAAATATAGATAGCTTTCAACAAGATCTTATTAATGTATTGGATAAGTTGTGAACAATTTTAGGAATATTAAAGCATAGTCTTTATAGATATTTATATAAGAATGAAATACATATTAGAAATATTTATAATAAAATAAAGAACCATATTTTTTGATATATGGTTCTTTATTTTAATTTCAAAGTGTCTATTTTTTAATGGTTTATTAAATTTATTTATCGTATGTATTATAGATGCATACTTATTACTTTCAAAAATAATATTTGTAAGTTCTACATCTTTTTAATTAATTGAAATATTGCCATAAATATACTTACAGCTATTGCCGCAGTTGCTATAAAGACAGCAATTGTTCCAATAATAGTACTCCATTTATTAAGCTTTGTTGATCGTGTATTTTCTTGTACTTCAGCTTTTAATTCTCCAAATTCTTTTTTTATTTCTTTAACAGAATTGTCTACATTATTCATTGCTCTTTCATAGTGTTTTTCTAAACGTTTTTCAGATTCGCTTTGTCCTTTACATAATCTTTCTTCCATTAATTCCATATTTTTAGAAAGGCGTTCTTCTTGATCTCTTCTATCTTGATCAATCTTTTTCATATATATTTTTAAAATTTCTTCATCATCCATATGATTTTTACCCCTTTCCGTATTATTATCCTTATAAGTATTCCCTTTTTTAATATTATTATTCTTTTGATTTCCCAAATAGTCGTAATATTTTGTATACTTTTTAGAAATATTATTACAATTTTCTGTTAATGGTTTATGAATCTCATTAGGATTTTTAAATTCTTTTTGGACTGAGCGTTTATCCAAATTTTTCCTGCATTCTTCTATTTGCATTACATTTCCCATAAAATCACCTATTTATCAAATGCTTCTAACACATTATTTATTTCACTCTGTAATTCTTTCAATTCTTTTTTACTCAATTCAAAAGTTACACTATTAGAATTGCATAGAGAATCATTAGGTTTATTATAATCTAGCTTCATGATAACACTATCCTTTTCTAATTCTAATTTATAACTTTTACTTGTTATTAATTCAAAATTAAATCCATTTAACGTATTCAGATTACTATAAAATTTTAATTTTATATAATCAGTTAATTCAGGAGTAATTTTTAATAGCTCTTCTATATAAATATCATCACTATTAGAATCTGAATTATCTAGTACTTTATCTATTAAATGTTGTATGATAGATGATATACATTCTTTAAATTCTTTATCAGTACTTAAATCTTTACATTCTTTAGAAAAAGATATTCCGTATGAATTTCTATTTACAGATATTTTTACTTTTTTATTTTCATATAGTTCTTTAAACTTATTAAAATATGTTTCTTTGCTTAACTTATTCTTCATTTCTATCCCCCTATTTCTTTACACCTATAATTTTATACTTATTCTATTTTATGTCAAATATTTTTTAAAAATTATTTGACATAACCATTCTTATCAAACACATACTCAATACCATCAATAACTGCAGTTTCATTACAATAGCATCTGCCCTGATATCCATTTGAGTTTTCTTCAAGATAGCACTTTCTACCTTTATAAGTTATCCATCCAGTAACCATAGCTCCAAATGAACCATCATGTTTTTCATTAAGATAATACCAAAATCCATCATCTTTAATCCATCCTGATGTTATATATCCATTTTCCACAAAATAGAACCATTTGCCCTCTATTTTAATCCATCCATCGTTATAATAGCTCTCTTGGTCTGGAGAATAAAACCAACCTTTTGAATCCTGGTTCCAACCTTTTTTATATTGAGTTAAATTAAATGGTATATTACTATCTATTGCATTGCAGAAAGCATAAGCTAGTTGTTCCCAGCTATACTTATTATATATATCAATATCTGCTGCACTATCACAAAAACATATTTCTGAAATTATGTTTGATGCTGCAATATGGTTCATTTCATACAGCTTCTGGCACTTAACTCCTCTGTTACTAAATCCTAAAGAAGCATAATTATTAACTAATCTTGTTGCATAAGCATATGCTCTTGAGCTTGTGGAACTTACAAGACATTCTGCTCCATGTGCTTGACCATTAAAACAATTCATATGCAGACTTATAAATAAATCTACATTGTTGTTATTAGCTTTTGAGGCACCTTCTGCTAGTTCCATATTCTCTGTATTAGCATTGCTATTACAATCTATTACTGTATGCCCATACTTAGTTAAAACCTCTTTGATATAGTTATAGTATTTTTTCATTTGCTCATGCTCATTCACAATCCCTACTGCTCCTTGGCAGTTGTCTGAATGTCCTGCTCTTAATCCTATTTTCATATATAAAAACCTCCTTAATATAAAAATAAAGGTGCCTACTAAAAAGAAACACCTTTCATAATTCTCTTATTCATCTTTCTTCAACTGCTTATAAGTCTGATTGATTCCTATTGCTACTCCCCATACAATCGTACCTTGAAGTATTCCATTTATAATTGCATCTAATGTAACTTTATATTGTGCATTTATTATGCTTAAAATAACCGCTATTGTAAGAACAAAAGCTCCTAAGAATAATGTTATATATTTGTCTTTTATGCACTCAAGGCTCTTTAAAATTTGTCCTAATACCATTGCTGCTGCGACTAAAAGTACCATATAAGGTGGTAAATAATCCATTAAATTTGTTAATTCCATTTTTACATTCCTCCATCTAATCTATTTTCAATTGAATCAATTCTATGATGTGCTGACTTTACACTTTGTTTTACTTCTATTAAATCTTTTGCTAATTCTTGAATCTGTCTGTCTCGTGATTTATTATCTAGCCTTATATCATCAACTCCTTTACTAATATAATCTAGTTTTGCTTTTGTTTCTGCATCTTCTTTTGTCTCTGCTCTTATGGCATTATCTTTGTTATGAATAAATGTTACATAACTAATAACAAATCCCCCTATTGTGCAAATTAATGCAATGCTTATTCTTTCCATTTTTCCCTTCCTCTCCATACACTTGGATTTTTGTATAATAAAAAGAGACTAGATTTCTCTAATCTCTTTGATTAACAATTAAAATGTTGCTTATATTCATGTTTTAAGTTATCCAAGCTATTTTCTGCATAAATTTGTGTTGTGCTTGGAGTTGTATGCCCCAATAGATGTTGTATCGTTGTTATATCTGCTCCAGATTGTAGTCCTAATGTTGCCATTGTATGTCTTAGCAAATGGGGGAATACTGGTTTCCCTATCTTTGCTCTCTTCCCAATATTAGATACTGCTACTTCTAATGATCTTCTGCTTAATCTATTAAATGGAGATTTTGTGGCTATAAATAATGCTCTATTTTCATCATCTCTAGTATCAATATACTTTTTTAAATGTAATTTTGTTTTATCATTGAAAAATACAATTCTTTCTTTTTCTCCTTTTCCTATTACTTTTAAAGAATTATTAGAGAAATCAATATCTGATATATTGGTGTTCATAACTTCTGAAATTCTACATCCTGTTGCAAAAATAAATTCTATCAAAGCACGTTCTCTAAGATTTATACATGCCATTCTTATTTTTTCTAATTCCTCTAATGTAAGAGAATGTCTTAAATGCTTTGGTAAACGTGTTCCTAATAAACTTCTTGCGGGATTCTTTTGTATTAATTCCTCCTGCTCCAACCATTCAAAAAATGTTTTAAAACAAGCAATTTTATTATTAATTGTACTTGGTTTTAGTTTAGAGTAATTTAATGCCATAAAGTAACGTATATCGTTTTTTGTTATAGTTGATACAGGCTTTACTATAAAATCAGAAAATTTTCTTAACGTATATGTGTAATTTTTTAATGTAGCTTTCGAATAATTTTCTAATTTTTTTACTTGAAGATATAATAAGATCTTTTCTTTAAGATCACTTGCAACTAAGGATTTTTCACTACTAACTACTTCATAATTATATAAAGCTAAATATAGTAATTCCCTTAATTTCTTTTGCTCATCCCAATTATAGTTAAATTCTAATGTTAGTTTTCCAATAGCCTTAACTATAAATTCTTCATTACAATTCAATATAATCACCTTCTTATTAAAATAACAAAATATAAAATTAATTTTGAATAACTCTAATAAACATGGTTATACTATTAAATGTAATAAGGGAATTATCCCAAAATTACATATGATAAAACCAGGTTATATATATTATGTCAACAGTAATATATTTCCCTGGTTTTATTTTTTTATGCAATTTTATTCTTTACTTTTCTTATGTTTTAGCAATAAACCTATTCTGTAGTATTTCAAGTATAAAAAATAGGCACTAATAAATGCCTATCATAAAACTATTATTTTGAATTTTCCATTTCAACTAAAATTGCTCCTCCATCCCATTCAAAGCTTCCACGTTCTTCTATTTCTCGAACCTCATCAATTATTTTAACGATTTTATAAATAACAAATGTACCACCTTTTAATTTCACATTTAACTTATGATTTAATTCAAATATCTTATATCCATTTTTCTTTAATTTAAATAATTCTTCTTCACGATATATGTCCCCTTCTTTAAGCATTTCTTCACCCTCCTAATATATATATATATATATATTAACAATTATACAACAATTTACTTTATAATACATTAGTTATAGTAATTTAATAAAATCTTCTCCTGTAATTTCTTTATACTGTTCTGTTGTTATATCTCCATATGGAGATTTTTCTGTAATAACAACTTGCTTTAAATATTCTGTATCTACTATTTTTAAATTGAATACCATTTTCCAAAAATCCATAATTACTTACCTTCTTCCATAGAAATTATTTTAACTTTTAAATCAGCCACTGTTTTAAGTGCATTACTTATAATGCTATCTTTTTTTATACTATCTAATTTTAAATCTGCTACTTCTTTTAAAAGAGTTTCTTTTTCTGTTGGTTGTGGTTTTAGTTCTTTATCAATATTTTTAACAATATTGTGTATAAGACTTGTTTCAACATTATCTTGTAATGTTATTGTTATATTTTGTGCTATATTTTCACCAATTTTTAAATCACTTGTGATTTTAATTGGTTTAATATTATTTTTAATAAGATTATCGTATATGATGTTTGGGTTTTTGTTATAATATTTTAGTTCCATTAATTTATCCTCCCTATGCTTATAGACGCGGAGTTGTCACCACCGTATATAGTCAAAGCACTACCACTTTTCTGATATGCTACTACTTTTATTTTAGTTGGTGATGTTACTTTTAAAATTCTAGTGACTTCTAATCTATTATCATATCCGTCAATCCCTGATTGAACGTCCATACTAAGTATCCAGTTGTCACCATTTACTAATCTAAGTTGACGAAATCCAGAAGAATTAGCCTGAAATGTTAATTTTACATTAATGATATATAGTCCGGGTTCTAAAATAAAATTTGTGTTATCTCCTTGCAACATTTTTTTAGATGACTCAGGAGTTACTCCTAACCATTCGATTGCAATACCAGTATCATTTTCTAATGTAAGAGCAGTGGTCCTATATGCTAATATATTATCATTTTCGCAAGTTATAAGTGTATCATTTATATTTTTAATATCTTGCGCATTTGCGTTCAATTGCGCAGAATGTTTCTTTAATGTTGCATCAATTAAATCCATATTCCCATTAGCATCATCAATATTATAGTTATCTGTCTGAGCTGGTTTTTTTAAATTAAAATTTTCTGTATAATTTGCCGCCATTAATATTCCTCCATTTCATTATTTCTTATATTTACATGTGTATATTTGCTTAAATCAGAATGTGTATAACTCTTTAAACCGGCATAAGATTTAAAAGTAACTACATAACGTACATTTAAATGAGCTGGAATAACTTCACTTATCGCTCTTTTTACATCATCCATGTTTCGAGGTATTCCAACTGTATCAATAAACACTATTTTTATTTCATAATCTTCACCTTTTAAATCTCCATATGTTTTTAATGCTAACTGCTGATGCGTATATTTCTGCATTAAAATATGTGGAGAAAGTTCATATACTTCTACCTTGCATCCATTCCATGCTTTAATAATATTCTTTATTACATTTACTGTTGTTGTACCCTGCCCTCTAAGTTTTGCAATAACTCTGCTTACTCTTAAATCTAAATCATAATTATCAGCAACACTTATACCCAATTCTTTTTCCCATCTTGCAATTCCAAGCTCATTAATACTACTCCAATAGAAATTATCTAATACAGCATTATTGTACTTATCAGCATTTTCAATTTCTTTGCTTATTGCAGTATCAATGCTTTCAATTACTTTACTGTTATTATAATAATCAGGCATATGATCTATTAATAATCTACTCATTTAATGTCACCTCACCAGAAACTGCAACATTTTCAGATGGTATTGACACGTTATCTTCAACATTATTAAGAGTTAAATCCTCATAATCTGTAACACCATCAATATTCAAGATTTTCGCTCCTAGCTGTGCCAAGCTTACATAATTCTTTTTAAATGCAATTTCTTTAAGATAATCTGTTAAAACTTTTTTTATGCTGCTTTTTAATACATCTGAAGATATTACATCTGAATCATATGTTGGCTTTATATTTAAGTTAATTATTAATTCAGTCGCACTCGCAACAGTCACAGTTGCACCTATAGGTCTTACTTCTTCAACATGATTAGCAACTGCATTTATAAGTGGTTCATCTGCACCTGTTTTGTTAGAATTAAGAATTATGCATTTTACTGTGCCATTTCCATTCCATAATGGAATTACATCACATGCTCCAACTCCATCTACTTCAAGACACCATTGCATATAACTATATTTATTTCCGCTGGTTGCTGGTGTCCTTACTTTAAGATAATATCTTTCTCTTAATTCAGCATCTGTCTCTTCATCATATCCATTTGAAAAAGCTTTTTCATTAATCACAGATGCTATTCCGCTTAATGTTACTGGAAAGAATTTTATGTCTCCTGCTGAAACATTTCCAACATTTCCAACCTCAGTACACTCAACTTTTATATCTGCAGTTTTTTCTGTAAGCGTTACATCCTCAATGGCCTTGAAATTCACGCTGTTTGTTGCAAATAAATTGCCTGCATAAATAATGCTGCCAACATTTCCAGTAACTTTTACTATTCCTGTGCTAAATTTTGCCTTTTTTCTTTCAATTCCTATATCGGAACATTTTCTTTCAAGATTTCTTGAATCACATGTATCAACAAAACCTTCATTAAGAATTTCATCAGCCTTTGAATATAATTTTCCAAGTTCTATAGCACTTGCTGCCTCAACATCATATACGAACTGTCCTTCACTTTTATTTAATTCATCACTTGTATTATCAAGCATATTATTTAATATTTCTTTACTTTGCACTAAAAACTCACCTCGCTTTTAACAGTTCCGTAAATTGTAGAACAATCGAAACGTACTGTAAGTAGTCTTTTGTTGCGTTCAAATTTAAAATTTTCTATAAATCTAATGTCAGAATTTTTCAATAGAGCTGTTGTTACTATTTTTTTGATTTCTGCTTTTTTAAAAGCCATAGGGAAATCGCTTGTAACTAAGTCAAGTAAACTTTCAATTCCATAATTAGTATCTTTATATATATCAAAAGAATTTACGTCAGTTTTTAATACTTTTTCAATCCACATTTTCAAGCTTTCAATTCCATTAGTTTCAATCAAATTTCCTTTATCATCTGTTGCAAATTCTCCTTTTTGAAAATCAAATAAAAAAGACTTTCCGCTACTTACAGAAGTCTTTCCATAATCATTATTATTTTCAGAAAATCCAAGTTGCGCCGGAGTAATCATTATTCTATCACCTCGCTATAAACCATTTTTGACCATTATTAGTAGGAATACATTGAACTTCTTCTCCCTGTTTAATAGTTCTATCAATACTGCAAGTCCCTGTTTCTCCATTAACTTCACATGTTCCGTTTAAGATACAGAAATCATTCGATAATTCAATAATATTTCCATCTAACAGAACTTGACCATTGAATATACTTATTTTAAGAGGGGATATGCTTATCACTTTTCCTATTGTCGGCTCACAGGGTTTAGAATTATTTCTCTTTTTTAGTTCATTTGCTAAATCAACATAATACATTATAAAACCCTCCTTGCTTTCCAAAATCCCCACATTGCAACTTCTCTCTCGCATAGTCCTGTTTTAGGCTGTTCGATTATTTGTCCATTACCTGCATAAAGCTGGACATGATGGTCGGATGGGAATACAAGATCTCCTGGTTGTAAATTTGCTTTACTTACTGCTGTTCCACAATTAACTTGAGTATATGTTGTTCGTGGAAGATTAATTCCAAAATGAGCATATACTGCCTGTACCATTCCAGAGCAGTCACACCCTCCTGATAATGATGTTCCTCCCCAGACATATTTAACGCCTAAAAATTTTCTTGCATATTCAACCACTTGCTGGCCTTTAGAACTAGAACCGCTTGAAGAAGATACTGATGATTTACTTTCACTTGAGTTTGAATTTTTAGCTGAATCAGATAATAGCTGATTAATTAAGCTTGTATTCTCAAAAGTACTTGTAAGTATATTCGGTTCAACATTTAATGTTATTTCAATATCGCATTTGTGAAGTCCATCAACCAGAGAATGCTTTGCACTTTTAACAAAATAATAACCGATTAATTTTCCTGAATGCAAATAAATATATCTATTAGCCTTTATTTCAACATTTTCATCTAATACAATTAAAGGTACTGTTGTACTCTTCTCAATCTTATTTAATTCAGAAAGTTTATTTATTGCCATGTTTTTAGCTTGTGCAACATTATTCGCATCAACTGTTAACGTATCGCTTAATTTGCCATACCACGCATATTTACTTTCATCAGAAGCACTTGCAATAATAGAATTATATTTTTCTTCACTCGATATAACTTGTATATCATTCTTCATATTTTCTATACTGGAATTTATTGTGTAGTCTCCAATAATTATGTTTGGAACTATCTTCATATCTTCCAATCTATAGATATTTAATACATTTCCAGTTATGTCCCTAAAATAATAAATTCCTTGATCTGCTCGTGCTTTTTCTAATATATCCCCAATTATTTCATTTAATGTCTTATCTTTATATATCTGAGTAATCAGAGTTGGAATATTAGTTATATTACCAACCAAATAAGCATCTCCTATTAGAGATTTTATACATTCACTTGCTGCCATTGAGTTGAACTGCTTTAAAGTCTTATTTTTTAAATAAAATGAATAATCTTGAACAGTATAACTAAATGTGTTAGTTTTATCTGTCTTTTTTATTACAACTCCTCGTATAAGCTCTTTGTCATCATTAAACAGACTTAGAACCTGGCACTCTGGTAAATCCTTTATTGTGTCAAAGGAAAGCTGAGTACCAAGAGTATCTGTATTGCTTTCCCACGAAAGATTATTCGAATATGGGAGTATATCTATTCCGCTTGTAACTAATTTAAACATATTACTGCCTCCATGCTCCGTTTGAATCTACCCAGTAACCATCTGGAGTATAACAGTCATGTGCCATTTTACAACTGCTATCATAAAAGTAATACCATTTTCCATTAATCTGCTTCCATGCACTGTGTACTGCTTTACAATTTTCATCTAAGTAGTACCATTCATTTTTCCATAAAAACCATTGACTACATAATGCATATCCGTTTTCATCAAAGTAATACCATTCGCCCTCAATGAACTGCCAACATGATGCATACCATTTATAATTATCATAATCATAGCAGTACCACCACCCTGTGCCATTTCTGTTCCAGCCAAGAGCATATGCATTTTTAGATATTTCTCTATATTGTTTAACTCCTAAACTATAACTATAATCTCCGTTCTTTTTTACTCCATGTGTAAAGCTTTCAATACTATATTTATCATTTACAAATGTAGTTCCGTCTGATTTTATAATTACTATCTGTATAAATTCTTTATTATCTATTGCAGCATTAAGAAAATTAATAAATTCTTTTGCTTTAAGATCACTTTTTGTAAAATAGTAATCATGCTCATCACAAGGAATCCACGTATCTATTGAAAAAGTATCTAGTCCTTTTTCTTTTATAAAATTATAAGTTCCAGCATTATAGCTTTTAAATTCTTCATTTGTAATAGATTTTGTTATAGTAGGAAGTTCTGCTGGAATAACAGGAAGCTGTAATACTTTACTTTTATCTTTATTTGCTATATATATGTCATATCCCATACTTTACCTCCTACATATTAGCAAGCGCTAATTTAACTTTACCAACTATTATTTCTCCACATCTATCTGCGAAGCTTTCTTCTCCTACGAATGTGTCGATTTTCACATTGATATTTACATCCTTATTTCCTAATAATTTTTTTGTCTGACTGTTTGTATTTACTTTTGCACCTTCAGGCATTTGCACAAGTTCTGGTCCGTTTTCTCCTACAAGAGTTAATCCTTCCTTGGTATAATTACTTCCTATTGCAAGCTGTGGAATGTTAGGAATATTAGGGCTTATCGTCTGACCGCCGATTTCTGGAACCCAATCAGGTGCAGTAAAACTAAATGAATTAATTCCATCTATCGCTTTATTAACCAATGATATTACAGCATTTAATGGTGCTTTTGCGCATCCTTCAAGACTGTCCCATATTCCACCAAATATTTCTTTTATTCCGTCCCACGCTTTTGACCAATCCCCAGAAAAAACTCCTGTAACAAAATCAATAATTCCATTAAAACACTCTAATGCTCCTTTTATGACTAAGCCTATACCTGAGAAACAATCTGAAACATATTTCTTTATTATAGGAAAAACTGTCTGAAATATTGGTTGTAATACTGCCATAATCCAGTTAGCAAATGGAACTACTACTGTATTCCAGAACTGCTGAAGGCTTGACCAAATATTTTTAATGATTGGCAATATAGTATTCTGAAACCATGTCATTACTGTCTGTCCTATACTTATTACTATCTTTCTGAAACCTTCGCATTTTAGCCATAGAAGAGTAAATATTCCTACGACTGCAGTTATTCCAATTACAATCCATCCTATCGGAGATATAAGCAATGTTCCATTTAATATCGCCCATGCCATTTTAAAAGCATTTGTTACAAGATTTAATCCTTTCATAATTTTCATTACTGCTGCAAACGCAACCGCCATACTACCAATAGTTATAATAATGTCTTTATGATCTATTATGAAATTAACAACTCCGCTTATTATGTTATATACTACACCAAAAACTTGTGTAGCTTTATTCGCAATATTATCAAGAGTTCCATCACTCTGCCATTGAGTTAATTTATCTGCAAGTGCTTTTACTTTTTCTTTTACTTTATCTATTAATGAACCACTCTTTATAGTTCCATCTTCTTCAATTCCTACTATCTTAGAAAGAGCAGATTTAACAACTCCACTTACTGTACTAAGCATACCTTTTGTAGTGTTCGCAAGTTTTTCAGCTCCGCCTTTATATCTATTTTCCATTATTGCAAGTAATGCTTTATTGAAATTGTCCTGATTAACTATTTGACCTTTATTATTAATTGTCTCCTGCCCTGCAAACATTTCATCAGCTTTCTGCTGAATATCGGATTTTTTTATTCCAAATTCTTTTAATCTTTCAAGTTCTCCAGTCTGTGCATCAATGAATGCTTCTGTTGCCTGGTCCAATGGTTTATTCGTTGCGGCTGCCATATCTACTATGTTACTAAGATAATCTTTTGCACTAATTCCCATAGCTTCAAGTTTTGAACTTGCTTCGACCATTTCTCCACCTTCAAATGGAGTTTTGTTTGCTAAATCAATAGAATATTTCATTATGTCTGCTGCTTTTTCTGTTGATTTAGTCGCAGTTTCAAGCTGTGTTCTGTATCCTTCAAGATTAAATCCCTCTGCTAGTCCTGTTCCTAATGCTAAGCCTCCTATTGCAGTTCCTATTTTGCCTACTTTTTTAATTGCTTTGTCTATTCCTTTTTCTAATGCTGGACCTAATTTATTAATACTCTTTTGAGCCGATAATGTTGCTTTCTGTGCTTCTTTAGATAAACTTTTAAATCCTGATGCAACTTTTACAAGTTTTTTACTTGTGTTATCTGTAAGTGAAAGAATAGTGTTTAATGTTTTGCTCGCCATTATTTACCTCCTTCCCCGAATATTGCTTCTAATTTACTTTCTTCAAACTGCTTTTTACAGTCTATTGCATAATTCATACTTTCAATAAAAAATAATTTTTCTAATTCTGTCAGATTCAATAGATAATCTAATTTAAATCCTCTTACTATGTAATATGCTGCATAATTAAGCTGACCTGGGGCATTTTTACTGCCCCTTATGAGTTTTTTATATCTTCTTGAATATCTTCTGAATTGAATTCATCAGAAATTTTTTCTGCAAGCGACATTGTTTCAGTTAATCCAAAAACTTTAAATGGTGCATCATAAGGATCTGTTGCTTCAATTTCTTTCTGAAGTTCAGAATCATGTAAAAAGGGGCATGTTTTATAAACTAATATTTTAGCTGCATCTGCAATTGGACCTACATCAGTTTCTTTTACTTCTCCATCTTTTGATAATTTTGCTCCCTTTGCCGCCCCATTTAAATACTCAAGTAAATCTTCATCTGTCGGCCTTTTAAATTTGACCTTTCCAAATCCTTTTACCAGAATATCAGCTACTAATTTTCTTTTTCTATATTTGTCTATAGCTTTTGCTTTGAATGCTTCTAATGTCATTACTTTTTCATCCATACTAAAACCTCCCAATATAAAAGCACTCAAAATGAGTGCTTATTTTTAATCTATTTTATCTAAGACATCATAATCATTGAACTTGAACGAAAATTCCTCGTCAACTGCTTCTTTAGCTTTGTACTTTATGAGTGAAAATTCTGTGAATACTACCCCAGTAACTGCAACTCTTTCTGATTTCCCTGTTGCTTTATCTGTTAACGCTGAAATTATCTTTATATCTGGCATTACTCCAGTTTTATACGCTTCACATAATTTAGCCCATAATTTACTGTCAATTTTAGCTTGAGTTAATTTGCCTTCACCACTCCAGCCATTATATGTCGAATATGTTGCTGGATCTCCGCAAAAATTATCGTCTGAAAATTCACCTTTAATTTTTACTTCTATGTCTTTAAGAGTTGAAAGCTGCTCTCCGTCTATCCATGTAACACCATTCGAACCTTTTAATATCCTATTAACTGCTACGCTCATCTAATCGCCTCCATTAAAAAAGAGATATATCAAATTTTAAGTTTGTCATTGAACCTAAAATCTTTATATCTCCCGCTAAATATACATCTCTTTTGAATGTACTCTGTTTTACCTTTGCATCTGTCCAAGTGCTTGCATCATCTTTTCCGCTTGTAATCCAAACCTGTCTTTGTGCTGCAACATTAATACTAGAAACATTATTGTATTCAGAATCTAATAAATCTCCATCTGCAAGGCCTTTGAAATATCCATTAATTGCACTTATAAGAAGCATCTGATTATCAAGCTTATTCTTATAGTTTCCTAAGTAAGTTTCTCTGAATACATCTCTTATATCATCTTGAATCATGTCCATGACCTCAACATTTTCAATGAATGACATATCTTCTGTAGCTTTTTCTCCATCATAAGTAATAAGAGTATTAATAGCCTGAACTATCCTTACATAATTAGTATCGTTAAATAATACTAAATCGCCTTTTGCTAATTCTGCATCATAATCTTCAAATGCAGTAACGCTTTCAAGATTAGTGCATTTGAAATAGGTTGCTGATTTATTGTTTCCTCCGCAAAAAGCTAATATTCCAAGAAGTGTAGGCAAATATTTTACTCCATCTACTTCTCCTCTGCTATCTTTGAATTTTACTTTATCATTTGTAAAGTTTACAATATGTTTACAGTCTGTGCTTGAAGCTTTATAAGTAATTGCCTTATATGTTCTCTTTTTAGATTCTTTCGATTTTATCCAGCTGATTAAAGTTGAAAAATCTTCTGCAGTTCCATCTGCTATACTTATCCATCCTGTCATAGTATTCTTTTCAATTTCAATAATAGCATTAGCAACTGTATCCGAATTTACAACTATTACTTTGGATGGGGGAAAAGTAAATATATCATTTACTGCTAACTGATTAGCTTCATTATATTTGCTTTTTGCAGATTCAAATTCTGTTATTTCCTTATAAACTGCATAACCTGGACAATTTTCAGTTACATCATTTTTAAGAATAATAATAGCAATTCCTCTGTCACTTCTGTTAATTGCACTTGTTGCTTTCTGCTTGAATGCAATATCAATGTTTGGCTGCTTAACTGTCATTTTATCAATCCTCCAATTCTAAATTTAAATTTTCCATATTTTCATACTCAACACCATCATCAAGTATTTCATCTGGAATATCTTCTAATGTTTGTATATCAAAACTACATATAAGAACTGTATCGCTCACTGTAGAATCAACATCATCTACATCAATATAAAAGGTATCTGTTACTTTAATTGGCGTTAAAAACTCATTTTCAATCAAATTCTGTACTTTTGTATTTTCAATCTTATATTTTCTTAAATCTGATGCAAAAAAATAAACTCTGCATGTCAGAGTTCTTTCTTTCATTCTGCTATTCATTTTTCTAGTAGTTCCATCAAAAACAGTCTTTATTGATGGCCTAGTAATTGGTTCTTTTAAATCACTTGCTACTATTGGAACTACTTTAAAATCACTGTTCGCAAGAGCATTTTTTATTTTATCATTTATTGCTTCATTGATTTCAAGTAAACTAATCATTTACTCAACTCCTTCAACATATCTTCAGCATAATCTTCACAATCCTTATTAAATTCAGACCCAAATTCTTTACCAGCCTTTTCAAATACATGTAGACCTTCAACAAATCCAATTTGAGTACCAATTCCTTTTCCTTCTTTAACTGCTTTAGCAAAATTATTACCACCGATATTTGCAGCTTTATCTCCTTCTTTTGTAGGATTAAGGACTTCTCTATGTCCATATTCAATAAGATGCGCATGTGGAGAGCCTCCGTATACTCTTACAGAATTGTTTTCTTTGCTTTTATAATGATATACTTTTCCTCTTTTTATGCCTTTATAATAGTTTCCTGTATGCTTGGTAGTAAGGCTCTTTGCCTTTGATAAAGTTTTTTTCCTAAGTTTATTGCCTTCCTTCTGTAAAAATTTTTTACTCTTTTTAGGTTGCTCTGAATTTGAATAATCTAATAAATTTTTTGCAAAATCATCAAGATCACTTGTATCTATATTACTCATAAAATCACCTCTTCACAGAATAACTCTAAGGTTTCATTACTGAAATATGGATTAAGGATATATTTAATATCAAATCTTTTTCCTCTGTACATAATATACATGTCACTAGTTAATTCTTTGCATGATTCATACCTTACAATTACTTTATGAGTTACATTTGCAAGAACAGTATCAGCCTGTTGCTGTTGTAGGCTTCCTGTCTGTGGTCTTATTTCTGCCCATACAGTTTTTAATTTACTATATTCATAATCTGTCTCTCCAAGCTCATTCTCTACTTCAGTTTTAGAATAAATATCTATTCTGTGCCTTAAACTATTAATTTTCATCACTTATCACCTCAACAGTATAATCAGTTGATAAACACAAATGATTTTTAAGCATATTATATGAATCAGTATATCTTTGAGTTTCTTTATCATCAGAACTAAATTCAGCTTTACAGTAAATCTTAATAGATCTTAAAATTAAACTGTCTGTTTCTACTATTTTACTTTCTAAAACTCCGCTTAACTTTAAATCTGCCTTTGCTGCATCTATTGTATCTTTAATTTCTTCATCAAAATCATCAGAATCAACTCTTAATGTTAATTTAATCTTTTCTAATAATTCTCCTATATTATTCACCGCCCTTCATTTTAAAAGGCGGCTAATTACCGCCTTAATCATTAAAACTATGCTGTTTTAGGTTCCATATAAGCAAATGCTTTAGTGGTTAATATATCACCATCAAAGATCATATACCCCATGTAATCAGTTTTTCTCTGTTTTACATGATCTTCCTGATACATTGTTATGTCTTTATTTTTATTTGCAGCATATCCTTCAGCAATATCTCCAATTAAAATACAATTTTCAGATACTGCATCTTCTTCTTTTACAATAGCTCCAAATGCAACTCCGACTCCACCCTTTGTTGTATCTGGTATAAAGTATGGTCTGCCAGTTGTATCAGTAATATTTGCAAGAACTGTCCAAACTGTAGCACTCTTTGCATATATGATCTTCTTATAACCGCTTTTTACTTTGGATAATAAAGATGTCATATCTTTATATGAAGCTCCATTTGTAGAATCATATTGAACTACTTGTGGTGTACTCTCTTCTGCTTTTACTGCTGTAACAATTCCTCGTGGCTGAGCCTTGAATGAATCGCTATCTCCTGGCTTGCCTTTACCATTAACAATCCCATTAGCAATAGCATTACCAAGCTTCTTTCCTATTTTTTGTGAAATGTATGTTAAAAAATCATCTGTTGACATTTCTTTAAGCTTCCATGAAATAGTAATACACTTACTTAAATCGCAGCCTGTTAAATTAACCTCACCAAACTTAACTTCATCACTTGGTGTTTCATCAGCTTCATCTCCCCACTCGGCATCAGCACCATCAATTTTTTCTGTAGTAATTGTTACATTTCCCTTAATAGAAGTTGCAAACATATCAGAAATAATAGGATGCTGTTCACCCATCTCCTGCCATATTCCTTTTTTAACTGTTTCAGGAACTAATACAGCATTACTTGATACCGTATTTAAAGTATCTGAATTTTGGAATCTAGCATTAATATCATCAAATACTTTCTTTTGTTCATCATCTAATTTTCTTCCACGCATTACATTTGCAAAAGCTTCTTTATATATTTCTTGCTGCTGAGCTTTTAATTTTTTATCATGATTTGAATTTCCTAGTGTTCCTATATTCGCATTTTCAGGAGTTGCTAAATTAGCAAGTTGCATTTGTGGTACTGCGCTCCCTTCTAATGTCGCAATATTAGATTTATTAGTTGCGAATTTATCCCATGCTTTATCCATTTCTTTTATATTATTTGAAAGTTCATTACATTTCTCATTGTCTCCATTTTTTAACGCTGTTCTTGCTTCATTTAACATTTTTTCTCTTTGTGCCTTATAATCAGCATAATCTTTAAATTTAAATTTCATTAATATTACCTTCCTTCTAATTCTAATAAATTTAGTTTTGCATTATAAAAAGCCATTGAATTTTTATTCTTCAATGGTTCATTTTCTGGTTTCTTCACTGTATTTCTTATTTTTTCTTTTACTTCTTCACTAAGCACATTTACAAAATGTGCATTATATAATGCTGCTTTAGCTTTATTTTGTGGATTATCTTCCATATTGATTATTTCATCAATAAAGCCTTTTTCTTTTGCAGCTTCTGGATCAAGCCAGGTTTCTTCATTCATCAAATTTAATATTTCTTCCTGACTCATGCCTGTTTTAATTCTATATGCATTACAAATACTTTTATTAGCGGTTTTAAGTATCTGACTATTTTTATCCATTACATTATAATCTCCACTTGCTATACCACTAACATTATGAATCATATACATAGCTGTCGGAGACATCCTGACCTTATCTCCAGCACATGAAATTATTGTAGCAGCACTCCCAGCAAAACCAACAATATCAATAGTAACATTATTAGAATACTGATTTAAAATGTAATATATCTCACTTCCAGCAAATACATCTCCGCCACCGCTATTAACTTCAACTGTTATTTCATCATTCTCTGCATCTTTTAATTGATTTTTTACACATTTAGGGCTTACTGCTGCAATACCAAACCAATCATAAATCCACTGATCGTCATCTGATACAATCGTACCTTTTATTTGAATACTCTTCACTAACTTTCACCCCCTTTCGTTGTATTTCCTTCTGTAGTAGGTGCAGTATCCAGCCTTCTTATAGGCACATCCCCACCATCAATAGGTGTTAAATTAAATACTGCCCTCCATTCATTTGGAGTAAGAGCTCCTCTATCCACCATTGAAACAAGTCCTAATTTAGTAGTAATGCTGGCACATGCCAAATTAATTGCTTCAAAAACAATATAATTTCCAAAGCTCCTTTGATTTCTATTAAATATTTTTCTTGTGTATTCATTTTTCCACTGTAATGCATCAGGTTCAACCTGGCTCTCATAATATGAATTCCATTCATCTTCTGTATAATCACTTTGAACTATCTTCTCATTTGTATTAAAAAATGAAAAAAGCCTTTTAATGGTTCTATCCTGCTGAGCAGCATTAGGTACAAAATCCTTAGGTTCTATTCTTTGAGCATCAACCTTTGAATCAACTCCTGCTGCTCCAAGAGTATCTGTTTCAGTTGATAAATAATTATTAACAAATTCTTTTACATTTTTCTTTAAATCTTCTGGTCTTAAGCTTGTTGCATATTTCAAAAGCCACCTTACTACACCACTATTTTTTATTGCCTTAACAGTTCCCTGATCAATAGTACCTACAACATTCATTAATGGCTCAAGTGCCTTGCCATTTGAATCTCCAAATATCTCCTTTGAATTATAGTCATTTCTAAGATGTATAACTTCTGTATAGGGAACATTTAATAATTTCCCATTAGTTAGATAAAACTGCAACCATAATTCTTTATTATCTCCTACATATTTTGTATTAACTCCTGTACAGTTTATAGGATATAATTCACATGGCAGCCCAAACTCATTTTTTATTATTAGTATAAACGCATTATTATTTAATGCTAATTGAGTTTCCACCTTCATTTGTAAAACCTGTCCACACATATATGGATTAGGTTCTTCAAGCAAAAATCTAATGTAAGGTTCTGGATTTATTTGAATCTTTTTACCATCATCTCTTATATGTTTTGCTTCCAGCTTTCCTATTGCATTTACTTTTGGTCTTATACAAGCTCTTATTACATCACTTTCATATAGCTTTCCATTCCATGCATAAAAACCTTCTCCATAATCTGCAATAATTTTAATTCTTTCAGACTTTCCAACATTTCTAAATAAATTAAATAATTTCAATTTCACACCTCCTTTAAATAACACTTTCGTAATCTTGCTTTACTCTTTCATACTGTACATATGCATCAAGTAAACTTGCAAGGCCATCAATTCTTCTTCTCTGATTGCTTGTCTTAATTGGCTGTATATTATCATTTTTGTCAATATCCACAGCAGTATTACTAAGACACCATTTCAGAATAGGATTATTATTATAGTTGATTATTTTACTCTCAAGGTCAGCTCCTAAATTCTTCATTGGTCCACTTAATGTTTTCTTACCTTGAATAACTGGCTCCCATGTTGACTCTCCAAACGTATTTTTCATATCTTCAATCCAATAGCTAGCACTCCAGCTATCGTAACCGCCACTAAATATATAAATATCATACTTTTCCTGAATCTCCTGAAACCATTCAGTAACATATTTATAATGTACTTTATTTCCTGGAGTTGTTCTAAGAAGTCCTATGTCTTTCCATATATCATAAGGTATTTTATCCTCTTCAACTCTTTTTTGAAGTAACTCTTCAGGAAGAAAGTACATCTGCATAACATATATCTCAGGATCATTAGGAATTTTAAATATTATTGTTGCACATGTTAAGTCTGTTGTTGACGAAAGGTCTGCACCACCTATTCCATATCTAGGCTTTAATTTTTCAATATCAAATATATTAAAATTATTAAGCTGCTCAAATGTAAGCCATGCTTCACTTGAAGTCTCTCTTATATTAAAATCCTTACATAATAAATTCTTAACAAGTAATGGATTTGCTTTAGCCTTATTAACTTTTCTTTTTAACTGGTCAAGCTTTTTTATAGTTCCAAGTCCTGGATTTGCCTTTATCCAGTTTTCCTCTTCTGTCCATTCCTTTCTGTTATCCAGTTCGTATATTACTGGCAGAAATGTTTCATCTTTATATCCATCAGGATCATCATAACCGTTGATTACTTTTGAAGCTTCATCATATTTAATATCAAAAACACATTCTCTTACAGTACCTGCAGTTGTAGTTATAAATATAAGTGGTTCTTCTCTTGCAGATGTTCCATCAACAATAACATCATATAAATTTTTATCAGTCCATGCATGAATTTCATCAAGTAATGCACAATGAACATTTAAACCATCTAAACTATCAGAATCTCTTCCCAGAGGTTTAAAAAAAGAATCGTTAAAATCACTTGTAAGCTCTCCAACTAAAGTTTTAATTCTTTTCTTAAGAGCCTTAGATTTTTTAACCATTCTTTTTGATTCAAGCCATATTATTTTTGCCTGGTCCTTTTTTGTAGCACATGCGTAAACTTCTGCTCCTGGTTCTCCATCAGCTATCTGCATATAAAGACCAATTGCTGCAGCTAAAGTTGATTTACCATTCTTTCTTGCTACAACTAAAAGAACCTCTTTATATTTTCTTGTACCTTCTAATTTATCAACCATTCCAAACGTTGCAGCAACAAGAGCCTTCTGCCATAATTCAAGTATAAAGGCCTTTCCTCCCATACTTCCTTTAGAATGTTTACAATAGTTTTCAATAAACTCGATAGCATGATTTGCTTTGTGATTATCATATTCCCATATACTATTAGGATCATTAATTATTTCAACTATATGTTTATATACCTTATAAACTTTTAAACTAACAACTTTTTTGCCATTCTGTATAATCCAGTTCCAATACTCCAGAATAGGATTGTACGTTTCATCATAAATTATCTTTCTAACTACTCTGCTCATTTACTATTAACAAATTCCTCAAAATCATCATCATCTTTTTTCATTTTGTCTTTTGGAAGATAATCATTAATGGCTTTCATAGCTGAAATAAAATTTTTAACCATCGTATTATAAATTTCTACTTCTGGAGACTTCTTTGTTCCCCATTGGTTTTCTCCATTCTGATATTCAGAAATAAGTCCATTCTGATTTAAGGTGTCCTGAAGTTCTCTTAAAGTAACTGCCATGTAAGCAGCATTCTGGATTAACGATTCAACTGACTTTTTTACATGTTTATCTAAATCCTTGAAAAGAGCATTAATTTTCTTTATCTCTTTTTTTATCAGGATATCTTTTTCTATCTCCTTGCATTTATCGTTCGTGTTTTTTGAATTTGCCACTTACTACACCTCCCCTCTAAAATTACTTTTGTGTTTTTTTAACCTTCCCCATACGGTCTAGCTCAAAGCCCCCCAGATTTATTTTTAGGGGGGAGTTCTACAAGATCACCATTAGGATCAAATACTAATCCTTCCCTCGTTACTCTTTTCTTTTCTCTTTCAAACTCATGCTCTTTGTTATGACAATCTAAACAAAGATACTCAAGGTTATCAAAGTTTAATGTGATATCAGGATCGTTAATATTATCTTGCGTTATATACTTCTTGTGATGAACTATCTTTCCTGGCTTACCACAACGCTCACATAAACCATACACAGTTTTAATATATCCATCTCTACATTTAATCCATTCTTTACTTGTGTAAAATGACTTTGCATATTCTTTAGACATATTATTTTATTAACTCCTTCCACACGCTTTACTTGTCATATGCCATTACTTTGTCTTTATTTTATTCACCTTTTATAAAATTCATAGTCTCACTTTTTGATTTATAATAAGCTTTCAATAAACCTATAGCTCCATCATCTAATGTAAAACTACATCTTTCAATATTGATATCTTTCGAAAGTTTTCTATTTATAACTTCAAATGATATCATTGCATCTGATTGAATATCTTCTAACATATCATTTATTATTGCAATAGATTCTAAAGTATATCTGACTTTATTATTATTCATTTTATATCATTTCCTTTCACTAACCTGTGGATAACTTTCACTGAACGTTCGTGTTTTCCTTGAATTTATAGCCTATTTTCTTAGGGAATAAGACATTGACTTTTTAAAGCTCATATATAGGAAGCTATTTTTTATTATGCTTTCTTATGTGTAACCACACAAAAATAAGACATTCATACTATAAAAAAATAAAAGTTTAATGGATTAAGTCATTAAGTGTTTCTGAATAATTATCAAAAACTTCTCTGTCTAAACCCAAATAAACTTTTGTTTCTTCTATCGAACTATGTCCCAGCATTTCTTTTATAGCTAATAGATCATGACCGTTTGTTTCATATATTCTGTATGCATAAGTTTTCCTCATACTATGTGCAGTTATTTTAATTATTCCAAAATAATTAGCTGCTTCTTTTAATATTTCAGTTACCCTTTTAACCTGAATGTGTCCACCTTTTCTACTTGGAAACATATATTCATAATCGTTTTTATCTTTTATATATTCCTGGAGCTTACTTCTCAGGTTTTTAATTATAACTACTTTTCTTGGTTTTCTATTTTTCTCACGTATATTCTTTGAATGAAGCTTTTTGCCTTCCATAATAGAAAAATATCCTGATTCTAAAGCGTTTTTTATCTCTCTCACTTTAAGTTCAATAAGATCACCTGCACGATATCCTGTTGCTATCCCTAAAATGAAAAGCATATAATTTCTGTAACTTTTTACTTTAAGATAATCCTGAATATCAAGCACCTCACTCACACTTTTGATAGGATTAGATGCCTGTTTTTTTCTTCTGCTTCTAAAGGTGCTGCTATGATGCCTCATATCAAAACTCACCTTCTCTTTTCACTATTATGAAAGCATTCAATAACATCTCTTTTTGTATACTTTTTATAAAATAAATCTAATTTTTCACATTCATTTTTCTGTACACATTTTTTACAAAGTTCCGGAGACTTAGCACAAATAACCTTATCTCCTTTGAAGTTAATATTTAATCTTATTTTATTGCTCATATAAGCCTCCTTTTAAAAAATTGCATAATAAAAAGCACCTAATAAAATTAAGTGCTTGAAAAATAAATGATTTAATTTTTTAACCAATTACAGTATATAATATTTTTTTGTGCCTGTATAGGTACTTTCGTTGCTACCCTAACTGATACCTTTGTGGTACCTTTGCTGCTACCCCTATTGCTACCCTAGCTGTTACCCCTTAGCAGAAATTTTATGATAATTTTAGTTTGTCAAATGCCCTATCTATGGTCTTTTTAATACTTTTTCGGGATCTAAATAATTCCTGTGATGCTCTTGTTATACTTTTCTTTTCTATATAAACTTTTTTTATAACTTCTGTTTCATCTATATCTAATCTTTTTAATGCATTATCAATTCTTTTATTTGCAATTTCATAAATCATTATTTTCTTTTTTAAAGTGTTAATTTCATTTATCGCATAATCATTATTTTTACAATTAGTAGATGTCTGTACCCTTTCATCATAACTTATTCCTCCAAGCTCTTCGCCAACCTTAAGCTCTTCAATCTTTAATTTCATGTCATCTATTTCAATTTCTCTTAATCTATATAATGCTAATTCTCTTTTTACTCTTTCACTCATTAAAATCACCTATCCTTTTCTTTTTATGATATAATTTAGATAGGTTGAGAATTTATTACCAGTTTATTCTCTATTATGTAAGGTGTTCGTGAGGAACACCTTTTTATTTTTAATAAAATTTCTTTTTAGTATGACGAATTAATATGTGTAACCATTTGATATAAAGTCAATTTCATCTTTCACATGATCCACACTTATTACATCTTCAAAATCTTCTACTACTTCTCCCGCAATCAATATCTTTGTATCTGAACCACTTTCTTTTTTAACTGCTTCTAAATAGTCAATTAATTCTTGTATAGTCTTACTCATTTTTTCAAAATGTTCTTTTAGTGTTTCTTTAGATATTTCTAGCCATTCACCATTATCATTAGTTAATCTGATTTCTCCACCAATAAATCTGTCTTCATTATTTTCTATATTCCAAATAGAATTGTCTTCAACAGTAAAATATTCATTTTCTATAGTAAATCCATTATCATCACATTTTTCTAATGCAAATCCTTTAATACATTTTGCTTTCATTGCTCTACCTTTCTTTCCATAAGTCCTAAAACTGTTGTCATTGCATTTATAGCAGTTTCAAAATGTTCTCCAAGTTCTTTTGCATCTTCTTTTCCTTGTCCATCTAAATTCACCAATAAACATTGTTTTTTTAAGGCTGGTTTTAACTGTGAAAGACCAGCTATTGAACTTTCTAAGCTTTCCTTATCTAACTTTAATACTTTATATTTTTCCATCTTTCTACACCCCTTCTACATATCATGCATTTTCTTAGTATTGCGAATTACTCTATAACTTCATTCCATAGATTTTTTATATAATTATACCTATCTTTAAGCCATGATTTAACTTCTGTATTCAATGTAATTTGATCGATATTATAAATGTGTAAATGAGTATATACCCCTTTTCTTTGAAGCATCATACATAATTCAAGATAATATTTATCATTTTTTTGTTTATGAATATCATATCTAAAAACATAATTGTATCTATCATCAAACCCCTTTGATGTAAAGCCTACATGAATCTTTTTAAATGCTTCCCAAGAACTATATTGCCCAGTACATTTACTATCATAGAAATTACCCACAATGCAATTTTGATAATCATGCTTTGTTTCTTTTAACATTAATATCGTTCCACCTCATTTCTACCATTTTTAAAGCTTCGTTATAAGCTTCTATTCTGCCCTTAAATTTTCAACATACCAACTACCAAACACTTCCTTTGGTTCTATATAATTAGCATTAATCCAATTTTTAAATGTTATATTCCAATACTTTAACTTATGTTTTTTGTCTTTGTATGTTATTGCATTTGGACACCCTTTAAGAATTACTGTATCTCCAACTTTAGGTAATCGCTTATTTCCCATATTTGCTCCTTCTTTCATCTTTTAATAATCTTATTCCTCTAACAGAATAGCCTTTTACTATTCCAGTCTTTCTTAGTTCTTTCAGTTTCTCAATTACACTTCCTTCTGAACGCTCTAGTGCAAATGACATCTCTTCCATGCTTACTTTATTTCCCCAATTTGCTAAATACTCTGTATCTTCCTCACTCCAATAAGTACCTTGTTTAGAATGAAATTCTTTATTATATTTCATTCTCCCGCTGCTATCATACTCAATCATTTTTATCCCATCCTAATAGCTTTTTTTCAAGATCATCATAGTCATATTCTCTTGGCTTAAAATTATTGAATCTAAGTTTTTTAGGTTCATTTTTGGTAGCTGCTGGAGGAGGAGGTGTTTCTTTTGTTATATAATTGCCTTCAAGCACTTTAGGAAAATTATTAGGTTTTATAAACCAGTCAAATGTTATTATCCAGTTTCTATTGTTTTGACCTTTTAAGAAACTGCTTTTTTTAATATTCTCAATAGCCTTTAATATATCTTCAATTCCATATTCTTTAACCCTTGCATGTAGTAGCTTATATCTTATAGTCCCTGAATTTATTTTTTTAATTGCAGTAAGATTTAATCCATTCCATGCATCTATTACACGTTGCACCTCTGTGCTACTTACTATATCTTTAGATATAGTATTATCTACTGTAGTATTAATTGTATTATTATACTGTATTATTCTATTTGACTTTTCTGTCAATAGGGTTTTGACTTTTTGGTCAATAGGCTCTTGATTTTCTTGACATGAGGTATTGATATTTTTGTCAATACCTATTGATTTTTGAATATATATTTTTCTTCCTATAATTTCCCTGTTTTTATATACCATTTCGATTCTTATATATCCCCTATCTGATAAGTTCTTAATAAGCCTTGAAATAGTCTCCTTAGTAACTTTATAAAGTTCAGCAAAATAACTATTACTGGCCCAGCAATAGCCTTTATCATTAGTAAGCGCTGTAATCTCTCCATAAAGGAGTTTTGCTTTATCCTTGAGTTTATCATCATATCGTATCTCAGCTGGTATAATTGCATAATAAGCTTTTACCTCATTCATTTCATCACCTCATTCTCTATAAATCTTATATATACATCTGATGCAATTTTATAGTAATCTTTTGGAATTTTATTTTTATTTTTATCTTGTTTTTCAAAGCATGTTATTTTTATTTTTATGGTAGATATTCTTCCAAAATTTGATAATTTTACTTTAAGCACTCCATCTTTATCTATTTCAGAGTCTGTTACATAGCAGACTGCTTCAATTGCATTATTAGAAATTATTATTTTAGGGCCTACAGAAGAACTTTCTAAACCTTTCTTTACTCTTTCTACAGCTTTAGCAGCTTTAGAGATGTCATTAATCATATTAATGTCCTGTTTTCTTTCAACAGGCTGTTTAATTCCATTAACTAAGGTTTCAAGCTCTTCTTTATTATCTTTAGTATTCATATCCTTAATTTCTTCATGTATTGTGTTTTGTTCATTTTCAGTAAGACTGCTTAAGGTATGAGCCTGTGTAAGTGTAATTTCTTCTTTATCAAGCTTGTCTTTAAATTCTGGTATTAAGTCTTTTTCAATCTTTTTATATCTTCCTACCTGTACTCCTGACATTCCCAAATCTTTTCCGATAAGATCTCTTGTTTTACCTTCAAGCTTAGCACCTTTACTTCGCTTCTTTATATATATTTCTTCAAGTCTTTTTATACCTTGCATCTTTTCTGTAGGTGTTAATTCTCTCTGTTCTGCATTTGCTTTAATAAGCATAAGTTCTGCATCAAGATCAGATAAATCATCTTTAACCTTGCATGGTACTTTTTTAAATCCAAGACTTAATAATGCTCTATATCTTCTTTCTCCTGATATAATTTCATATTTGTCTTCATCTGTTTTTCTTACAACAAGATTGTGCATTAGTCCATTTTCTTTAATTGAATCAGCTAGCTCTTCTATATCTCTTATGCCATAAAAATTATTATGTGAAGGAACTAGACAATTAATGTCCAGTTCCTCAGTAAATCCCTTTTCTACTGCTCCATTTATTCTTTCTGCTAAACCTTTTAAATACGACATTGCAATTCCTCCACAAACTTTTTATAATCTCTTGAAGCATTTGCTCTTTGATTAAAATAAATTACTGGAGTAGTATTAAAAGTGCTTTTTATAACATCAACGTTATCTCGTATTGACTGTTTAAATAGCATATCACCAAGTTCTTCTTGAAGCTCTGCTTTAATTTCTCTATTTATTCTAGTTGCTCTGTCCATAGTTATAAGTATTCCTAATATCTTTAAATTCTCATTAAATTCTTCTTGTGTCTCTTTTATGCTTCCCATAAGATATTCAAATCCATCAAGTGCAAATTTATCAATTTTAAGTGGTACAATAACATAATCACTTGCAGATAATGCATTAATAGATAACATTCCAAGGCTAGGCGGACAATCTATTAATATATAATCAAATTCTCCACTACGTTTACTTTTAATCCATTTCTTAAGTCTTGTTTCTCTTGCCTTTTTTGTATCTGATAATATTTCAGATTCACTCATAATAAGATTTATATTTGCTGGTACAATCCATAAATTTTTATAAGCTGTACCTTGGATAGGAACATCTTCACCTTTAAGCATTTCATAAGTGCCTTTAACGTTCGAATCATATGAATTAAGATACTTTGTTGCATTGCTCTGTGGGTCCATATCAATCACTAAAACTTTCTTTCCTTTTCTGCCAAGTTCAGCTGCAACATTTACACAACTTGTTGTTTTAGCAACTCCACCTTTTATATTTAAAAAACTTATTATCTGCATATTAATACCCCTCCATTACATCTTGTAATAGCAATATAACAGCTATTACAAATAGTTATAAACTCTTTAGGACTTGTCCTCTTATTAAACTTAACTCTATTAAATTTAATATCATCTGTAACCATATCTAAGATAACTTCAAAGTCCTTTTTGCAGACTTTTCTTTTCAATTCATCTAAAAAATTAAAAACCATATTTACTTTTCCTCCATTTTTTTATATAATGGAGTTAAGGGTTGCAGCCCTTAACTCAAATGTTTGTTTTGAACTCTTGTATAAGGGTTCTTTTTTAATACCAAGAAATACATCCTCCCCTTTCAACAACATGAAGCCAGAACATGTATCTGTTGTCCTTATAAACCTTAACTGTAAGAACTCCTTTTATAATTCTGCTTTTCTTAACTGTCATTCCATTTGCTTTTTCATAGATATCTTTGAATCTTAAAAATAGGTTATCCATTATCTCACACATCTTAATCCTTTTCCTCCTTCTTCAGGCATTACATACTCTAAATTCTTAATATTATTTAAATCAGTCAAATCTTTTCCTTCTGCCCATGTTAGAAATCTTTCAATTTCAATTTTTCTTATTTTTAATCTTCCAAGTTTAAGAGCTTTGAGAAATCCTTTGCTTATTAATCTTCTTACTGTTGGATCATCTGTTTTTAATAATTTTGCAGTTTCCTTTGTTGTATATAAAATATCTTCCATTTGTAATCATCTCCTTGAAAATTTTAATTCCATAACTGCTTTCACAATATCATCAAGCTCTTTAACAGCTTTACTAAAAGTATCTATTTCTGTTTTATCAACTTTATCATCTGCACCTATTTTCATAAGAGAATCTTCACACTTTAAAAAATCTTTGATTTCTGTATGTACACTTAAAATACATGCAGATAAATTTTTTATATCTACGTCTGGAAGTATACATTTGCCTATAATATCCCCTTTTATATGCTGATATGCAAGATACTGTGTATCATAAATTTCAACCATTTTAGCAACGATATGATTTGGAGGTGTTCTCCTACCACTTTCATATACTCTTAAACTATCAACGCTTATATCCATTAGTTCTGATGCTTTTTCTTGTGTAATTCCTTTAGATTCTCTCGCTATTTGGTAAATATTTCTGTATTTATTGTCCATTCTTTTTTGCCTCCTTTTACAATATAATTATTTAGTAGACATTTTGTTTACTAAATTATCAAAAAAAATATCTTCAATAGTTAAATTAAAGAAATCAGAAATAGTTTTAGCTTGTTCCAATGATATTTTTCTTTCACCATTTTCCAATTTATTGTATCCACTTTTATGGTTATATCCTAGTAATTCAGCCATGTCAGCTTGAGTTATTCCTCTTTTTTCTCTGATATCTTTTAATTTAGAATACATTTTATCACCTCGTTTTTAAGTAGTCATTTTGTTTCCTTAAATATAATATAGTATACATTTTGACTACTGTCAATACTTTTTGTAATCTTTTTGTTTATTTTCTTCCTAAGTATACATTTTGTATACTATAATAAAGTTAAAGGAGTTGATTTTATGGCATCGTTTGGTGAAAGATTACGAGAACTTAGATTAGAAAAAAATCTTACACAACAAGAACTTGCTAATCATTTTAGTTTACACAAAACTCGAATTTCACAATATGAATTAAATAAAAGGCAAGCTGACGATGAAATGAAAAAGAAATTTGCTCTATTCTTTAATGTATCTTTAGACTGGCTAATGGGATTAAGTAATTATAGGAACTATACAGATGATCCTAAGAATACTATTGCACTTCATTCAGATGAAGACTATGAAAATCTTCCAGATGAAGCAAGAGATGAAATTAATAATTTTATAGAATATGTTAAGCAAAAGTATAAAGATAAAAAATAAATAATAAATTTAAATAAGGGGGTTATTCTATGGAAAAAAGCAATAATGATTTATTTGAACTTATTACCAAAATGTACTCTGATTTGAAATCTGAAATATCTGATGTAAAAAAAGATATATCTGGTATAAAAGCAGAACAGATTAAAACTAATGAAAGACTTGATTCACTATCAGAAGGCGTTGGCAAAATGGTTGCTCATGAAGTAGCTGATGAATTATCAACTCAATTAAAAGAAATCAAAACTGATGTGAGATTTGTAAAAAGAAAAGTTCAAGATACAGAAGAAGATGTATTTGTAATTCAAGATCATTTAAAAATTATTAAATAAGGTGTTCTTTAAGAACACCTATATTTTTAATTCTTAATATAATAAAGGATTGGTATTACAAGATAATAAAAAACAAATAAAATATGAAATATATAAATGAATTATAAGGGAGGATTTTATGGCTGATACTACTAAGACAATAAACAGGACATTATATTTTTACAGACTAAAAACTACTGCATTTGATTTATTTAAATGGAATAATACTAACTTAAACAACAAGTACTTTTTAAAAAAGACATTCACTCAACTTGGTTCTTATAAAACTAATGATAATAAAATAATTGAAATTATCGAATTTAATGACAATTATCTTTTTGGAAGTGTTGGAAAATTAGAAGATTTAAATAACAACATATTAGAGCGTGCAAGGAAATCACCCGATTTAAACACACTCAAAATTAATCCAAATATATTAATTGAACATTTTACATATTTTTTAATTTCTAATAACTTCAAAGATATAGTTATATTAAGAAACACAGAAGCACCAAAATTAGATTCTCCATTAGGTGAAATCATGAAAAAAGAATGTCCTCAAGAGCTTGAAAAAGTATCTATATTCCCAAAATTAGTTAAAAACATAGATGACGAATTAAGTAAATATATAGAAATATTAAATGTAGATATTGGATTTGAACATGGTGAATCAAATAACATTATCCCTAGTGTAAAAGAACTAAAATTTTTATCAGATAACTCTATTGACAAGACAAATATTTCATTAACAATAAAAAAAGAAATAGCTAATGAAAAATTTTTAAATAGCTTAAAAGGAAAGGATTTTAAAAACTACTCTGCTTTTAAAATTCACGGGATAAATTCCCAAACTGATATTACAGAAACTATTGATTTAGTATCAAGAATATTAACAAAAAAAGTAACTATTGAACTTGCTGATACAGATTTAAATAATAAAATAAAAGATACTCTATATAATGAATTACTTGCTAATATAGAACGATATTGTGATTAATAATTCTGCCATTAATATTAGATATGTTGTACCTATTACAAATAAAATTGATGCCAAATTATTATTAATAGAAAAAAGACTTATAATTAAACAAGCTGTAAATGATATTTCTGAAATAATAATCTCTATAAATAATTTTTTATAATATTTATATTTTTTTAAATACTTTACAAATGTCTTATCCTCTGGGAAACTAATAATAATAGTATTAGAAGTAACTAAAAATCCAATGAATACTGAACATACACTTATTAGTTTTCCAGCAAAATCATTATCTATATTTACCCATTTTTTAAAATATAAAGTATACAAATATATCCCAAGAATAAGTATAGGCAATAAAATATAATTATATATTCTTAAATAATACTTTATTTTGCAATAGAAATTTAAAATTATACGTTTCATTCGCATTTCTTTTCACTCCTTTTCTAAAATATATTCTACGTGTTCTTTTAAGAACATCTTTTTATTTTCGTATTTATTTATATTATCTTAAAAATTTCTTTTGGAACGTACGTTCGATTTATATTGTAATTATATCATACATTTTATAAATTTGAAACTATGAAAAATAGTGTTATTTGATAGACTAAAAGATTTAACAGATTTAAAAAATCAATACTATGGTATTAATCAATCTATTTCATTGTAAAAGGTGTTCGTCAAGAACACCTTTTTTATTATATGAATTTCTTTACAAATATAATTACAATATTTTCGAACACTTGTTCGTATTTTGTGATATAATTATCTCATAAAATCCTATGGGGTGATAATAATGAAAACTATTTATAATTTATTTAACTTAATAAATGCTGAAAAAATAATGCTATATGATTCTGAATCTCTAAATAATATACATTCACTTGGTATATACTTCTACATACCTCCAAATCTCTCTGTAATTGCATTAGATAAATCACTATTATCTAATACTCCACTATATTTATCTGTTTTATCAGAAGAAGCAGGGCATCATTTTACTACATTTTCTAATCTTATAAGATCTTCTGAAAATTACCTGGATAAAATTTATAAAACTAAAGATGAACATAAAGCTAAAAAATGGGCAGCAGATTATTTAATCTCAGATGATGATTTTGTACAAGCTCTAAATGACAGTATTTCTACAGTAAATGAAATGGCTGAATATTTTAATGTAACTGAAGAAATAATAAAATATAAAATTTCCTCTATCGTTACAAATGAAATACTTTATTCAAAAATAAGAAAAAACTTTATAAAAAGAGAGATACCCTATCTTTCATGTGCAATTTAGTAGATTTTATAAATATTATTTCAAATAATATTTATCCACCATCAATTTATATTAAAAGTATTTTTTGATAAAATATTTAGTTACAAAGGAGGTCTTCATATGGAAGGCGGAGTAAGAAAAAAAGGAAATAGATGGTATTATTACTTTGAAGCAGCAAAAATTAATGGTAAACGGAAAAAAATAGAACGTGCTGGAGGGAAAACTCAAAAAGAAGCACTTAAAAAATTGAGAGAAGCTTTAAATGAGTATTCTGATACTGGTAGTTTAAAAAAAGATTCTAATTTGTCAGTACAAGATTATTATGAATATTGGTTTAAAGAATATGTAGTTGTAAATTGTAAAATGAATACACAAAGAAATTACAAAATGTTAATAAATACTCATATACTGCCTAATATAGGCATATATAAACTAAAAGATATTACATCCACAGTATTGCAAGAATTAATAAATAAAAAATACTTAGATGGATATAGCAAAAATTATTTATCTAATCTATATGGAGTATTGAGTGGATCTTTTAAAGCAGCTGTGCAACCATATAAATTAATAAAAGAAAATCCAATGCTTTATGTATCTTTACCTAAATACAATAAAAAATTAATAAATAGTAAAGATGATTTAAAAATAATTACAATAGAAGAATATAATACAATACTGAAAAGATTTCCTTATGGAAGCAATATGCATATTCCTTTACAAATTGCATTTTATACAGGAATGAGAGCTGCAGAAGTAATGTCGTTAACTTGGGATTGCATTGATTTTAAAAATAAATCAATAAAAGTTGAGAAAATTTTATTTAGAAACAATTTTAATGCGTGGGAATTTGGTCCACCAAAAACTAAGAGTAGTATAAGAACTATACTCATAGGAGATACTCTTATAGAATTGCTAAAGAAATTTAAACATGATCAAGAAAATAATAAGGAACGATATAAGCAATATTATGTATCTCACAAATATGATTTTGTATGTTTAAAAGAGGATGGTGAATTACTAACAACAGATAGTTTAAAATATCTAAGTAGAGTTGTAAATTATGAATTAGGTATAAAATTTAAATTTCATTCTTTAAGACATACACATGCTACTTTACTTCTTGAATCAGGAGCAAACATTAAAGATATTCAAGTTCGTTTAGGACATTCTAAACTTGCAACTACTATGGACACTTATTCACATGTAACTAAAAAAATGAAGAATGATACGGTTAATATTTTTGAAAATATAATAAAGAAAACTTCCACCGTATAAAAGTTTGGGTGGAAGTTTGGTGGAAAAATATAAATATATTTTCCTTTGATTGTTGCAAAATAGGCATATTACTTGATTAGCTTAACCACAGTTTCCACATGAGGTGTATTCGGAAACATATCCTTTATCTTACTTTTCTCTATCTTATATCCATTTTCACATAAAACCTTAAGATCATTTACAAGTGTCTTAGGATTGCATGAAACGTAGATAATTTCATCTGCATTAAACTTTATAACGTAGTCAAGAGCTTTTGGATGTACTCCACTTCTTGGAGGATCAAGGATAATTATGTCTGGCTTATCCTCTACCTTTTTTATTATTTCTGCGACGTCTCCTGCTAAGAATGTGCAATTGTTTATATTATTTAATTTAGCATTTTCTTTTGCAGCTTCAACAGCCTCTTCTATAAGTTCTATTCCTACTACCTTTTTTGCATCTGATGCAACTATCTGACCTATTGTTCCTGTTCCGCAGTAAAGATCAAATACAACTTTATCTTCGCTGTCACCTAAAAATTCTTTTACGATAGAATAAAGTCTTTCTGCACCTTTTGTATTTGTTTGAAAAAATGAGAAAGGAGAAATATTAAATTGAAGGCCTAATAATAATTCGGTAAAATATTCTTTCCCATATAATATATTTACCTTTTCCGGAATTACTGCATCCTGAAGAGAATCATTTTCTGTATGGATTATTGAAACAATATTTCCATCATATATTTCTTCACGAAGAAGTTTTACATACTCTGAGAAGTCGAAATCTATCTGAGTTGTTGTAACTATATTTACTAGTATTTCTCCGGTATTTTTGGCTTTTCTTATAACAAGATTTCTTAAAAATCCTTCAGCCTTCATTATTCTGTAAAATGGAAGATCCTGTTTTCTAAAGTAATCTTCTGTTATTATTATTACTTTTCTAAAATCTTCATCAATAAGTCTGCATTTATCTACAGTCATTATTCCAAAAGACTGATTTCTCATATGAAGTCCTATTGAAAGTGGTGAATCTTTTTTCTCGTTTCCAAAAGTAAATTCCATTTTATTTCTATATTCAAACTGATCTTTACTTCCTTCTATTCCTAAGTATTCACCCATAGATAAGTCTTGAGCTTTAAAAAGATCTTTTACTTCTGTCTCTAAAAATTCAAGCTGTTTTTCATATGGAATTGTTATAGATGAACAGCCTCCACATGAATCAGAATGAGGACATACAGAGTCCTTTTCATAATCTGCTCTCTCAAGAATTGTCTCAAACTTTGCCTGAGCATATCCGTCTCTCTTCTTTTTTATCTTAGCTTCTACTACCTGGCCTTTAAAAGTATTCTTTACATAGATAAGTCTATCTTCTGCTGTTCCTACTCCTAAAGAAGGAAATTCTGTTCTTTCAATTTTTACAGTTACTTTGCTTCCTCTTTTCACTTAATTTTCTCCATTCTGATTTTATTTTTTTACTATTTAGTGTCTGAGCTTGATTTTAATATTAATTCTCCTATTGTTCTTTTTAATTTTGTACTATGCATGATTGGCATATAAAGTGCGTTTACTATAAAATAAAATACTATAAGCATTACAGCAGGCATTGTAAACATATATCCAAGTTTTCTCATTATCAAATCTACTAAAACAAGTAAAAGACTTGATACTCCTAAAGTGCAAAATTCATCTATAATCCTAATACCTAATTTATTAAAGAAAGAACATTTCTTCTTTTTTACATTTTTAGAAGCTGATTCATCTTTTATAACTTCAGATTTTAGAACTTCCTTTGATTCTACATTCTCATTCTTTTTTTCAATTTCTTCTGTCTTTACATTTTCATTTTTTTCTTTATTACTTTCCATTAAAATACCTCTATTCATTTATATAATTATTCCATGCTCATTTCAGCATCTGCAAACTTATATTTTTTAGTTGATAATGTATAAATAATATAATCATCATCTATTAAGAATTCTTCTTTTAGTCCATTTACTGTATCTGTAATCTGAGAAGGAAGTTCTCCATCTTTTATTTTTTGAACTATTTCTTTATCTATATCAGAAAAATCAATATCCTTCTGTTTTGAAAATGACTCTATATAAGATTTACATGATGTATCTTCAAATTTAAAATTAGAATCTTTCTTTATCTGATCTACATTAATTTTAAGACTTATCTTTAGGCTTATATCTCCTTCTGATAAATCATCTCCATAAGTTTTCATTCCAAAATACATGCTCTCTATCCTATTATCTTCAGGATCTTTATTATCAAAATATATATATTTATCATTTATCTGAATATCATTATCTGTCTTCGATTTTTCATCTTTTTTATATTCTATTCCAAATATATCTGTTACTTTTTCAATTTCTTTAAGATTTTCTTCAAATTTTGATTTAGTATCTTCTAAATTAAGAGTTTTGGCCCATTCTCCTTCAAGATCATCATCCTCTGCTTTTTCTTCAATATCAGAAGTTTCTGAGTTTGTTTCTTTAGATGAACTATCACCTAAAGCTTTATTACATCCCATAACAGAAACTGCTAAAAATGCTGTAAGGATGAGACTTATAACTTTTCTCGCCATTAGTAATCCCCCTATATTTTCATCTGTAACTTTATCTTAAGCAACCATTATGTTATTTTACTATTCCTATGTTACAGTTTAATGTCAGATTCTATTATATAATTTTTTTGATTTTGTTGCAATTATATCAAGTTTCAAGCTGAGACTTCATCTTTTCAAATGTTTTTTCTCCAATCCCACCTATATTCTTAATTTCATCGATAGATTTAAATTTTCCATTTTTCTCCCTATATTCAATTATCTTCTTTGCTTTAGCATCTCCTACACCATTTATCTTTTTAAGTCCTTCAGCATCCGCTGTATTTATATTTATCTTTGAGCTTTCAGATGAAGAATCTGTACTTGTTGAAGATTCTGAATTAAATACAGGCTTTCCTTTTTCTGCTTCTTCATTATTTTGTATATAGATTACTTCATGGTCATTTAACTTTTTTGCTCTATTTATATTTTTAATATTTGCATTATCTGTAGTTCCTCCAGCTTTTTCGATTAAATCTCTTACTATTGAATCATCACCCATTTTATAGACATCAGGTTTTTTAACCTCACCTTTTATTTCAACTGTTATCGTATTTTTATCGTTATTGTCAAAATCATTTTCTAAAGCAGTGTCTTTCTTACTTTCATTTTTTGCATTCATTTCACTCTCTTCTTCAAAAATACTCTCTGTATTATTTTTAGAAAGTTCCTTATACCCACTTTTATGATATATAAAAAATGTAACTATAATTAATATGGTTACTAACGTAATTATTCCTATTTTATTTTTCTCTTTTATTATTTTATCTAACAAATTCACCACTTCCTTACTTTTGTATTATTACCAATTTTTTATAAAATTATTAAATTCAGTAGTATATTTTATAATTTTTATGGAATAATATCTATTTTTTTGTTACAATAAAGTATGGATATGTATAAAAAAATTATTTTTGGAGATAAATATGAAAAAGATTTTTAAAAGCGTAAGCCTTATAACGACTATTATATTAACATTATTTTTTTACTGTGTACCTGCAAAAGCAGCACTTGATGAACCTGATGTAAATGCAGAAGGTTGTGTTCTTCTTGATGCTTCAACAGGTAAAATACTATTTGGTAAAAATGAAGAAAAGCAGTTTGAACCAGCTTCAACAACAAAAGTAATGACTGCACTTGTCGTTCTTGAAAAATGTAATCTTGATGAAATAGTAACCGTACAGAAAGACTTCACAGATATAGATGGTACTGCTGTAGGGCTTCTAAACGGCGACAAATTAACAGTAAACGATTTGCTTCATGGAATGCTTTTAGAGTCAGGAAATGATTGTGCTGAAGCTTTAGCTGAACATGTGTCTGGATCTATTTTAAACTTTTCAAAACTTATGAATGCTAAAGCAAAAGAGCTCGGTGCATTAAATACTAATTTTCAAAATCCAAGCGGACTTCCTGAGCCACAAAACATTACAACAGCTCATGATTTAGCTTTGTTTATGAGAGAAGCTATAAAAAATCCAAATTTTATAAGAATCACAAATGAGCTTACATACACAATTAATTTAATAAATGATACTTCAAGACCTATTTTAGTTAACAATAAAGACTATTTAATAAATAAAGCTTCTAGATATTATTATCCTTATGCAACATCAGGAAAAAATGGATATACAACAGTTGCAAACCACACATATGTTGCTTCAGCTCAAAATGGTGATCAAAAGCTTGTTGCTGCATATTTAAATGCAACAGATAAAGCCCAAAACTTTTCAGATATGAAGACTGTATTTGATTATGGTTTTAATAATTTTAAATCTGTTACTCTTTATAAAAAAGGAGACAAAGTTGCAGATTATAAGGTTACATCATCACTTTCAATTCCTATTATAGCTGCTGATGATATAGTATATGTAGTGCCGAAAGATGAAGAAAACAAAGAAACTTCTACCGATATAAAGATTGATCAAAAAGATCTTTCAAAAGAGTCTTTTAAAAATGGAGACAAGATTCTTAAAGGAATGCTTTATGTAAATAACGAAGAATATCTTCCAATAGATTTATGTAGTGGAGAAGGCAGAGAGTATACTCCTCTTTTGAATATTCCAAAAAATGCAGTTAATTTAAAAATTCCAATTATATGCAGTGTAACAGCTACATTAATTGTACTAGCCGGGGGATTATTTATACACTTTAGAAAAGTCAAAAAAAGATCTAAGAAAAGAAAAAAGAGACGTTTTTCAAACAAAGATATAAAAAACTTTTCAATTGTTAATGATTCTATTAACGAAAACAATGATGATAAATAAATAAAAAAAGATTTGTTTTAGGATTTATTGAAATCATAAAACAAATCTTTTTTATTTAATCTTTATCTAAGCTTTTCTATAAGAAGTTTCATATCAGAAGGTAGATCTGCTTTTACTTCCAAAAGTTTCTGAGTTCTTGGTGATTTAAACTCTAAAAAATATGCATGAAGTGCCTGTCTTTTTATCAGATCCATTTCGTCTCCACCATATCCATAAAGAGTATCTCCATAAATAGGATGTCCAAGATGGCTTAAATGAACTCTTATTTGATGTGTACGTCCAGTTTCAAGTCTACATTCAACTACATCAGCATCATTAAGTCTTTCTAATACTTTATAATGTGTTATGCTTCTCTTTCCTCTTTCATCAACAATTCTTCTTAGTCCTAAATCATCTTTAGGATTATATATAGGAAGATCAATAACTCCGCTTTCATTTTCCATATGTCCATGAACAATAGCTATATATTTTTTTACTATTTCATTTTTTTCCATTGTTTTTGAAAGCATTCCATGTGCATACTGGTTCTTCGCTATTATTATAAGTCCTGATGTATTCATATCAAGCCTTGATACTAATCTTACTATACAGTTTTGATTGCTATCTATAAAATAATTTAGGACACCATTTGCAAGTGTACCACTCTGATAACTCTTTGTAGGATGAACCACCATAAACGGCTCTTTGTTAACAATAAGAATATCTTCATCTTCATATACTATATCTATATCCATCTTTTCAGGTACAATATTCTGCGTTTCCTTTGTTGCAAGATCTATATTTACAATATCTCCTGTATTTACAATTATGTTCATCTTCACTGGTGCTCCATTTAGGAATATACGTTTGTCTAAAGATGCACGCCTTATAAGTCTTGTTGAAAGCCCCATTTCTTTTTTTAAATATTCTCTAAGTTTACATTTATTATAAGTTTCGTTTATTGTGCTTTTAAGAGAACTCATTTACTTAACTCCTTTACCTGCTGTTTGTGTCTTCAAGTTTTTTATAATTTTTCCCAAGAATTATAATAACATCATAATCGTCATATTCTGAATTTTTATTTTTGCTGTCACTATCTACTATATAAATATCATTTTTTACAGTTTCCAAAATATTTTTATTATTAGACATTATGACACTTTTATTCGTACTTTCAGTATTCCCTACATCTATATTTTTATATCCTTTTGATTTCAATTCTTCTTTTGCAGAAGATGCCAAATTATCTATTTTGGTACCATTTAATATCTTTATTCTGATATCTTTTTTAGATGTATTTACGCTGCTTTCTGTTTTAGATGAACTTAACATTGATAAAACATCTTTATTCTGATTTTTATCATAAATTAAGTAGGACTGTCCTCTTATCATTTTAGGAGTTCCACTTAATGTATACATGTTAAGTTTATTTTTATATGCGCTTCTAAACTTCAATCCATAATTTAAAATATCAAATGATGTCATATTCGTTTCTACACTATCTGATACTGTCTTTATTACAGATGGAAGCCTTGGTATTATAAGAGGACTCGTGCATTTTTTCATAACTTTACTTATAAAATCATGCTGACTTTGAATTCTATCAATATCCCCATTTGCAAAGCCTGTACCATCATTATTCTTCCTCCATCTAAAATACTCTTCTGCTTTCTTTCCATCAAGCTTTACAGTCTCTCCTTTTTTAAAATCAATATGAAGGCTCTGACCTTCATCATCGTATTTCATGTCTCTCTCAATAGTTACTGTAACTCCTCCTATGGAATCTATTATGTCTCTGAAGCCATTATAATCTATTTTTACTATATAATTTATATTTACATCTGTCATATTCTCAATAGTAGTTTTAAACTCTTTATAGCCATCTTCTAAAATAAGTGCATTAAGTTTTATATTATATCCTTTTTGGGATTTTACAAGAATATCTCTTGGAATTGATACTATATTTAAAGCGCCAGAACTTTTATTATAATTCATAAGCATCATCGTATCTGTTCTTTTTAGTGAAGAATTTGATGTGTCATAAATATCACCTATGTCAACACCAAGAACAATAATGTTTACATTTGAATTTAATCCTTCAGAATCTTTTGCTATCATATTTTTCCCATGAATTGCAAAAGATGCATATATAAAAGAGATAAAAAGAACTATAAAATATGTTATCAAAAGAGCAACTGATAAAAGCAGTATTCTCTCTCTCCATGATATACTCCTATCAATTTTGGATGTAGTCTCTTTATTTATTGATGATCTTATTTTAGGCAGCATAAGTATACCCCCTTATAAAAAATTTTCATCATATAAGAAATAGTTTCTAGCTTTTATAGTGTTTTCATCAATAAGCTGATTTTTATTTAAAATATATTCTATACTCCTTGAAAGTCCTAAAAATACACCTTTATCAAGGTTTTCAAAAGTTTTATCTCGTATCTCTGAAAGTCCTTCAAAACTTCTTGATGGTTCAATCATATCTGAAATATATATTATTTTTTCAAGCTTTGTCATATTTTCTTTTCCAGTTGTATGATATCTTAATGAACTTAAAATTTCTTCATCATCTATTTTAAATTTCTCTTTTGCAACAAATGGTGCAAGAAGGCTATGCCATAACTCAGAATTTCGCTTTTCAACTTCTGTAAGCTTGATATTATACTTTTTTATAAGTAAAAGCATTTCATCTTTTAAAATCATTTAATTATTCGCGTTACTGAAAACTTATAAAATTTTATAAAAAACTATATAATGCTACTTGTTTTAAAGTAACTATCTCCTTTCCCATTTATTATATATTCTTTTCTTAGCCGCTGTAACATGCGATTTTTAAGTATTATTTGCTATTTTATAAATTCTTCTTTATATAAAGATTTTGTATTTATATACTCAAGGACTTTATCTGGAAGGAAAAAATCCACTCTAATTCCTTCTCCTATTCTTTTTCGTATATCTGTTGAAGAAATTTCAAGATTTTTTATAGATATAAACTTTATATCTGCGCCATACTTATCTTTTAAATATTTACTCTTTAAAGAAACTTCTTCTTCTAAATATCCTTGTCTTGAAAATCCAATTATTTTAGCTGATTTAAAAATTTCCTTTATACAAGTCCATGTTTCAAGTTCCATTATACAATCAGCACCAATTATAAAATAAATCTCTATAGAATCTTCATTTTCATCTAAAAATTTCTTTTTAAAATGTTTAAGAGTTTTATACGTATAACTTACACCTTCATTTTTTATTTCATAATCTGACACTTCAAATTCTTTATAAGGAAAAACCGCAAGGGATACCATATTAAGTCTATCTACTGCATCTGCCACCTTTTTATCTGTTTTAAAAGGCTGAATACACGCAGGCATAAAAATAACTTTATCAAGTTTAAATTTTATTAATGCTTCATATGCTATATATAGATGACCGTTATGAATAGGATCGAATGTACCTCCTATTATACCATATCTTTTCATTATTATTCACCCTATCATTTCGTATTAATTATACAAGTTTATGAATTTAAAATAGAAAAAAATGGGGCATATAAATCCCCATTTCTTTCAGCACTCCTCTTTTTATGGGAGTTGTATTTTTGCTTTGTCTTCTGATTTTTTATATAAAACCATTTTGCTTCCGATTGCCTGAATTCCTTCGCAACCTGCTTTTTTGCAGATTTCATCTGAAGCTTCTCTTGTATCTAATCCGCTATTTTCAAGAACTTTTATCTTTATTAATTCTCTCTTTTCAAGTGCTTGGCATACCTGCTTTATAAAGTTTTCTTCTATTCCGCCTTTTCCAATCTGAAATATAGGCTGAATATCATTTGCAAGTCTTCTTAAATATGCTCTTTGTTTACCTGTTAACAATATTTTGTCCTCCAATTTCTATAATATATACTCAAATTCAAAATCATCAAGTCTTACCATATCTCCATCTTTTATTCCAAGTTCTCTTAATTCATCAAAGACTCCTTTGTTTTTAAGAACTTTATGGAAATATCTTAATGAGTCAGCATCATTTACATTAACTGCTGAAAGAAGTCTATCGACAAATGAGCCTGTAACTACATATGTCTTTACATTATCTTCATTTTCTTCAGTTTCAATTTCATATGTAAATTTCTTCTCTTCTGGTACATACATATCTTCTTCTGGTATTTCAAGTTCCTTTACAGGAATATTCTTAAGCATTGATGCTGCTTCTTTCATAACTTCATCAACACCTTTATGTGTAGCTGCTGACATTTCAAATACTTTATCGTATCCTAATGCATTTACCTTCTTTTTAAATTCTTCAAATACACCATCTTCATAAACAAGATCCATCTTATTTGCAACAACTATCTGAGGTCTATCCCATAATTTTACTGAGTATTTCTTTAACTCATCATTTATCTTTAAAAAGTCCTCATATGGATCTCTTCCTTCAACTCCTGAAATATCAACAATGTGAATAAGAAGTCTTGTTCTTTCAAGATGTTTTAAGAATTGTATTCCAAGACCTACTCCCTCTGCTGCTCCTTCAATTATTCCAGGGACATCTGCCATTACAAACGGATCAATTCCTGATACCTGAACAACCCCAAGGTTTGGCTTTAAAGTTGTAAAATGATAATTTGCAATCTTTGGTTTTGCTTTTGTTGTCATTGAAAGAAAAGTTGACTTTCCAACATTAGGAAATCCTAAAAGTCCTACATCTGCAAGAAGTTTAAGTTCAAGTGTAAGTTCCATCTCTTCACTTGGCATTCCTGGTTCTGCATAATGAGGTGCCTGCTTTATTGCAGTAGCAAATCTTACGTTTCCCTTACCGCCTTTTCCTCCTTTTAAAAGAACAATTTTCTGTCCCTTATGTGACATATCTACAATAACTTTATTAGTTGAAGCTTCTCTTATAATTGTTCCCATTGGGACTTTAATTAATCTATCTTCTCCAGCTTTTCCAAAGCATTTCTGCCCGCCTCCGTCTTGACCATTTTCAGCAACAAATTTTCTCTTATATTTAAAATCCATAAGAGTTGTCATATTATTATCTACTTCGAAGATGATACTTCCACCATCTCCACCATCTCCACCATCAGGTCCTCCAAGCGGTATGTACTTTTCTCTTCTAAACGAAATTGAACCGTCTCCGCCTTTTCCCGATTTAATAAATATTTTAGTCTTATCTATAAACATTAAATCACTCTCCATTTTTTTAATGCACAATATACAAATTACAATAATTTATAAACTCTATATTGTGCATTTAATATTAGAATTAACAAAAGCACTCTTAATACTAAGAGTGCTCATTTTCAGAATAATTATTCAGCTACTGCTTCAACGTCTACAGGGTAAACACTTGCTCTTTTCTTATCTTTACCAACTCTTTCGAATTTTACAACTCCATCGACTTTGGCAAATAAAGTATCGTCTCCACCTTTTCCAACGTTCTGTCCAGGATGGATCTTAGTTCCTCTTTGTCTAACAAGAATGTTTCCTGCAAGAACAAATTCTCCGTCAGCTGATTTAACTCCTAATCTCTTTGATTCTGAGTCTCTTCCGTTCTTAGTACTACCCATTCCTTTTTTATGAGCGAATAATTGAAGGTTCATCTTTAACATATAACTACACCTCCTCATCAATTAAAGTTATATATCTGCTACTTTTTTTGTAGCCTAATTCCTGATCTAAACCTAAAATCGTACTTTCAATACTCTTCTCAAATGTTTCAAGCAGAACTTCTGCTTTTTCACTTTTAAGATTTTCCATATCTAATTTTAAGTATCCATCTTTCATTTCATATGAAGGTTTCAATTTTAATACATCAATGCACCCTATTAGAACACTCTGCGACAGTACTGAAACTGAATTGCAGACAAGATCATATAGATCTCCTTTAGTATGCTCATCAAGTGCATGACCTTTTATTTCAAAACCTTTAATGAGATGATTATGTTTTTTAATTACTACTGTTACCATAATAATTAAGCTTCAATCTTTTCTACTACTAATTTAGTATAAGGTTGTCTGTGACCATTCTTTCTTCTGTAGTCTTTTTTAGACTTATACTTGAAGACGATAACTTTTTTCTGTTTTCCCTGAGCTGCAACTTTAGCTACTACTTTAGCTCCTTCTACAACTGGAGTTCCAACTTTAATTCCATCTTCTTTTTCTACAGCTAAAACTTCATTAAGTTCAACTGTTGAATCAACTTCAGCGTCAAGCTTTTCAACGTATAAAACGTCTCCTTCAGTGACTCTGTATTGTTTTCCACCTGTTTTTACTACTGCGTACATTAAACACACCTCCTCAATAACGGACTCGCCACTTTTGGTACAAAGATTTAACTTTGTTTTATAAAAAACCTTACGTGTGCGGTTTACAAATTTTAGTCTAACATATTTATATAAATAAGTAAAGCATTTTTTAAAGAATCATAACGAATGTTCCAATAGTAATAAAAATCCCGCCGATAATCGCTTTAATAGTTACTGTTTCCTTAAGAATTACAAAAGCAAAAACCATTGATATTACTACACTGAATTTATCTATTGGTACAACAAGTGAGGCTTTTCCAATCTGAAGCGCTCTATAATAAAATAACCATGAAAACCCTGTGGCTATACCTGAAAGTATTAAAAAGAGCCAGCTTTTTGAATTTATATCACGTATACCGCTTTGTGTTCCAGAAACAAAAACAATTCCCCACGCAAGAATAAGAACTACTCCTGTACGTATAGCTGTCGCTAGATTTGAATTAACTCCTTCAATTCCTATTTTGGCAAGAATTGATGTAAGTGCCGCAAAAACTGCAGATAAAATAGCAAACAAAACCCACATACTACATTTTCCTCCTATATTTTTCATTATGAAATTCCCCCATAATTGATATTATTAGTATTCTATTTTATATTTTTTTAATTTTTCTTTTTGTCCATTAAATAAAAGAGGCTCTACTTTATATCCTTCTAGCTTTTCTTCAAATGTTAGATATATTTCCATATCTAAAGAATCTATCCCCTTTAAAAATTCCAAAATATTTTCTCTTATTCTCTTTTCATATATCGTATCTATATCTATATGAAAACTTTTTACTAAATTTTCCTTAGCCATCTTTATTATATCATTTCGTATAAGTTCTTCAAGATATGATAATTTTAATATGAAGCCTTTTCCTTCACATCTTTCACACTTTTCTTCCATATACTCATAGATGCTTTTTCCTTTTCTCTTTCTTGCTATCTGAACAAGATCAAGTTCTGTAAAAGGAAATATCTTTACATTTCCTTTATCAGCTTTAAGGCTTTCTTTAAGCTTTTGCATAACTTTATTTCTTCCATCTCTATCTCTAAAATCTATAAAGTCTATAAGTATTATTCCACTTAAATTTCTAAGTCTTATCTGTCTTCCTATCTCTTTTGCAGCTTCAAGATTTGTTTCAAGTATAGTTTTGTTAAAGTTTCTCTCTTTAACATTTTTTCCGCTATTTACATCTATTACAAACATCGCTTCAGTTTTATCTATTACTATAGAACCTCCGCATGGAAGTATAACTTTATTATGTCTTAATTTTAAAAGTTCTCTTTCAATTCCAAAACTGTCAAACAGCGATATATCATCTTTATAAAAATTTGTTTCAAAATTATCATTTTCTTTTACAAAATCATATATAAAATCATAGTCATCACTATTATCTGTATATATCTTTACTTTATTTTCTCCTACTAAATCTGTAAGAAGCTTCATAAGAGTTATATTATCTCCATAAAGTTTTTTATTTCCTGCGCTATATGTAAGCTTTCTATCAAGGTTAAGAAAAACATCATAAAGATTATCTATTTCTTTTTGAATATCAAATATATCCTCATTTTCACTTTCTGTCCTTATTATTACTTTTACATTTTTTGGACAGTTTATATTCTTTTTTATATAATCTATTTTTTCTTTATCTTTAATTCTTTTTGAAAACTCTATTCCCTCATCATAAAATTCAAGTACAGAATATTTTCCTGAAATAGATGGCTTAATAGACAGTTTTGCACCTTTATTTTCTATCTGCTCTTTTATTACTTGAGCTAATACTTCATCACCTTTTTTTAGTCCTTTTTTTATAACATAATCGCCATAATAAAGATATCCTTCTTTAGGAAGCCCTATATCTATAAATACCGCTCTTGCCTGAGGTATTATATTTTTTACTTTTCCTTTATAAATCTCACCTATTATAGGTTCATCTTTCTTTTCTTCAACTAAACACTCTTCTAAAATATTATTTTCTTTTACAGCAATTCTTAATATTTTTTCTCTTCTTTCAATAAAAACTTCTTTCACTTTAATTTCCACCACTCTTAATTTTGCATTATATCTGATAAAGGTAGAAGTTTATCTCCTTTATAAAAATACATTTCTTCTCTTCTTATTTCTGTAAATACATCTACAACTGCATCCGATGTATTTTCCTTTATAAAATCAGATAAAAGTGCAGCATTCAAATGCTGTCTACTCCCTGTATTTAAAACTGTGTTTATTATAAGGCTATTATCTTTTATCCAGAACTTAAATTCTATTACAAGCTGTTTTATATCTGCTTCTTTTTCACCTTTTTTAGTTTTCTTTAAAGCCATCCACTCTTTTAAATCAATAATATCTTTCATTTCATTTTCAAGATTTTCTGTGTTTTCATATCTTATCTTTATTGTATATCTTGCAGCATCAATAAGTGCCATAGCCTGTGGGACTTTCTTTTCTCCCTCTTTATTTACTATTTCAGTTGCACTTATATATTTTATTCCATCTGGTGCAGTTTCATTTAATCTTTTTATTATCTCTTTTTCATCCATTTTCTCAGTTAAAACCATATCCATATATTCACCAAGAGAATATACTCCAACAGAAAGAGGCTGTGCCATTGATGTATTCATATGAGGATTAAATCCCTGTGAATATTCAATTGGAAGATGTGCTCTTCTTATATTCTTCTGAATTGTCTTTAGCATATCAAGATGAGCTATAAATTTTATATCCGCTTCTTTAGTATATTTAATTAAGTATCGCACCTTCAAAACACTCTCCTTCTTTAAAGTTTACATTTACTCCGCATCCTGTGCAGCCTTTTCTACAGTTTTTAGTAAGTTCTGCTTTTTCTGCCTTTTCATTTTCTCTTTGAAGATAACTTCTATTTACACCAATATCGATAAAATCCCATGGAAGAATTTCATCATATTTTCTCTCTCTATAAACATAAAAGTCACTATCTAAATCGCACTCTTTTATAGCTTCCATCCAACTTTCATAACTGAAATACTGGTTCCAGCCATCAAATTTTGCACCTTTTTCAAATGCTTTTATAAGTACATCACATAACTTCCTGTCACCTCTTGCAAATAAAGCTTCCATATAAGATGTCTTTTGTTCATGATAATTATAAACTATACATTTTGATTTTATGGATTCCTTAACAGCTTTTATCTTATCTGTTACAACATCCATTTTAGCCATTGGTGCCCACTGGAAAGGAGTAAATGGTTTTGGAATTAGAATTGATGTACTTACTGTTATTCTAAGTCCTTTATTTGATCCTTTCTTTTTAGGAACACTCTTATATCTAAATACCATTTTTTCGGCAAGTTTTCCAATTTCTGAGCAGTCATCTAAAGTTTCATAAGGAACACCAATTATAAAGTAAAGTTTAAGTGTCTTCCATCCTGCTTCAAATGCACTTGTTGCAGCATCTAAAATTTTCTCTTCAGTAAGACCTTTATTTATTATATCTCTCATTCTCTGAGAACCTGCCTCTGGTGCAAATGTAAGTCCACTCTTTCTAACTTTTTGAATTTCTTTTATAAGATCAACAGAAAATGCATCGACTCTTATTGAAGGAAGTGCAACTCCTACTTTATCTTTTGCATGTTCTAAAGTTAAATCATGTATAAGATTTTTAATATTAGAATAATCACATGTACTTAATGATGAAAGTGAAATTTCTTCATATCCAGTACTATCGACAAGCTTTCTTGCCTCTTCTAAAAGATCTTCAATCTTCTTTTCTCTTACTGGTCTATATATCATCCCTGCCTGACAGAACCTGCATCCATTTGTACATCCTCTGAAAACTTCAAGAACTATTCTATCATGTACAATTTCAACATAAGGAACTATTATTTTGTCAGGAAAATCAACCTTTGTAAAATTATTTATTATTCTTTTTGTAACTTTTTCTGGTACATCTTCATATTTAGGTTTAAATTCTTTTATAGTTTTATCTTCATTATAAGATACCTCATAAAGAGAAGGTACATATATACCCTTTATCTTAGAAGCCTCTCTTAAAAATTCCTTTTTTGTTTTATTCTTCTTTTTAAAATCTTTATAAAGATCTAAAACATCATTCATTATCTCTTCACCTTCACCGATTTCAAAAAGATCAATTATATCGTATAAAGGTTCAGGATTATATGCACATGGTCCTCCTGCTATTACTAAAGGCTCATCTTCTCTTCTTTCAGAAGCCCTTATTGTAATTCCTGCCATATCAAGCATATTTAATATATTTGTATAGCTCATCTCATACTGTAGAGTAAAACCTAACACATCAAATTCACTTAAAGAATCTTTTGTTTCAAGAGCGTATAATGGAATGTTATTTTTTCTAAGCTGCTCTTCCATATCAGGCCATGGTGCAAACGCTCTTTCACAATATGTATCTTCTCTCATATTTATTGTATGATAAAGTATTCTACTTCCAAGATGTGACATTCCTACTTCATATACATCTGGGAAACAGAATGCAAAACGTATATCTACCTTAGATGGATCTTTTATTACCTCATTTAATTCTTTTCCTATATACCTTCCAGGCTTCTCTACTTTATATAAAATATCGTCTGAAATTCTATTTTTCAAAAACTTCTCCTCCTTTTTCTTCAAAAAATGTATTTAAGCTTTCTGCCAAAAATACTATTACTGAACTATATATATTAAGTCCAAAAATTCCTCCAAATGCTCCATATATATATAATCTTTTATAATAAGCACCAGCAAATGATTTAAATAAATCATCTATTGTCTTTGACTGCATAAGCATTATTTCTTTAACTGATATATCTTTTAATCTGGCATTTATTATAATATTTTTTATGTGCATTTTAACTGCATCTGATGCAGAATAAAGAATTACTTTTGATAAACTTTCCTTTATATCATCTGAAATAAACGAAAGTTTTTCATCTATAATCATATCAAAAACTTTTTCATATAGAAATCTTTCTACTGATATATTTGATATAACTTTTTTTACTTTAAATACAAAATCTTTTTCATCTATTATATCTCCTATTTTTTTAGACTTTATATCTAAAACTATAGAAGAAAGATTCTTACATTCAGGTTTAATAATATCAGATAATTTGTCAGCTGTATATTCAAACTTATCTATATCTATATTATTAAACGCAGATGCAGATATAAATTTTATATTATCATTTACATCTTCAGTTAATTTTTTAATATTATTTTCTACATTTAATAATATACTTTTATCTAAAATATCACATTCATTATTAAATTTATCTATAAATAGCTTTGAATTATTTATATTTAATAAATCAGCATAAAAACCTAATTCTTTTGAAAATATTTTATCTAAAACATTCCCTATTTTTTTGTTTATATTGTTTCTAAAATCTTTATCGCTTTTAAATTCAACATCTATTTTTTCAAATATATTATTTAAATTAAACTCTTCAGATTTTACTTTAAGTTCTTTAACATTTATAGGATATACATTTTTATAAAGTATATTATTTACAACATCTTTTATTTCATTAAACTTAAGTCCTATAAAAGGAACAAGCTTTTTATCTATCATAATATCAACAGTTCTAGAGACTATTTTATCTCCACCGAATGTTGAATAAGCAATCCTCTCAAAAAATCCCAAATTTTCTGATACATTATTTATTACAGTATCTTTTATGCTATCTTTATTTGATGAAATATATAAATTAATCTTCTCTGCTAAAAACATTGTGATTGAATTAAGATTCTTATCTATTAAAGATTTAACATTTCCATTAAATATATCACCTATAGTTTTATCATTGCAAAACTCAGAGAATAAAAACTTTTCAAATTCTTTTTTCATAACTTCTGAAAAATTATCTAATAAAGAAGAATCAATCTTTTTAACTATACTTTTCTTTAGATCTATACACTTTTCATCATTTAAAATATCGTTTAAAGAGTTTTTTAAGAAATCAGAATAAGTATCATTATTATTTAAAACAATATTTTTAACATTAAGTTCTTTACTATATGATAATACTTTTTCTTCAGTTAAAATATCTTTAAAACCATCATTTAAATACTTTTTTACTCTAAGAATTAATATTTTCTTTATCTCATTTTCATCTATTTTTAAATTCTTAATAAAAAATTGAACATCTAAATCCTTTATACGTTCAGCATTTTTTTGAGCATTATTGATATTTAAGCTATTTGTTTTCTTAAAAGCAAATGATATTATACTGCTTTTTTTCTTTTTTATAAGACTTAATACTTTCTTATAATCATTTTTCTTTATATCATGTAAATAGTTTGAAATTATTGTTTCTTCATTCTTTTTTAATAATACTTTTATTTTATCAGAATTTAAAAGATCACTTTCTATAACACTTGCGACTCCTGATGCAAGTGCTTTTTTATGAGCTGGAATATATCCAAGCGAAAAATACTTAAGAAACGGAATCTTTTTTAAAAACTTATTTTGTTTATATGGATGAAATAGCATCCATAATGCAATTACATTTGTAAATATACCTACAAGAGACATTAAAATTACTGAAGAAATTATTGAAAAAGGACTCATATAAAAACCATATATTCCAATATTTGTACTAAATATCGCAAATATAAACCCTGCAAGTGAGCCTAAAAATGCACCAAATACTGAAATAGGTCTTAGCTCTTTTCCCATAAATCTATCAGCTAATTCTAATATTTTGTCATCATCATATGTAAGAAGATTATCTTTAACTATCTTTTTCACCTTATCTTTTAAAATAGAATCAATTTCACTATAAGCATAATTTAATACTTCGTTTCCTATATATTTAGAAATTTCTTTCTTATTTTTAATTTCTTTTGAAAGAACTAAAGATAAGTTTTTAGATGAATACTCCTCTATTTTCTTTTCCGAATAAGTTAATAAAGCTGTATTTAAAAACTTTTTTATATCTTCTTCATTATCAGCTAAATTAAAGTTTTTAACTTCATTTTTTATATAATCATAAATTTTTTCTTTGCTATTTTCTATATACGATTTAACTTTTAAAAAAATCTCACTTGAAGATATAAAATCAGAAGCGTTCTTATCAAATATAGTATCTAAAATATGTGATGAATTTTTTTCTATTTGATTTTTTATAAAATAAGATGCTTTACTTAAATACTTTTCTAAATTTTCCTCATTATTAGAAACATTTATTAAATTAGAGATTTTCTGAATTTTAATTCTTTCTATTAAAATTGAAACTATTTTATCAGAATTTTTATCAATTTTATCTATAATAAAACTTGACACTTTTTTAATATTATCATCGCTTATTATTTTATTTTCTTTAAGTTTTTTTACTATATCTTTTATTTTATTTTCTTTAATAAACTTAAATAAAGTCTCATATATCTTATAAGACGCCTCATCTGATGAACTTAAATCTTCTATATATTTTATTATTTTTTCAACAATTCCACTCTTTGATGAAATATCGCTTAAAAATGATTCCCTAACCTTTGTTATTATAATTTTCTTTATGGATTCATTCATTGTGCCAACTGATTCATCTACAGATTCCTCTATAAGATTCTCTATTTCAGCTTTATTTTTTCTTATCCACTCAGATATATATGGAATAGCTTTTTCTATATTATTTTTTAAAAATATATTTATCTTTGATGCAAAATCATCACCAACTACTTCATATATAGTACTGTCCGTATTTTCTAAAATAGAAATGATTTTATTTAAAGCTTTCTCTATTTCATATTTTGCATTATCAGAATGTATATATTCTTTTAAATGACTTGCTGCATATTTTGAAATTTTATAAGAAGAATCTTCATCTAAAATATCACCGATATTTCTTTCTCCTATACTTTTTAAAAAATCATTAAATACATTATAAAATCCTGCATCTTTTAAAATATAACTTATCTTTTTTTCATCATATTTTTCTATCTGCGTGCAGATATTTTTCTTTATTTTTTGTTTTAATTCTTGACCTGAAATTTCTGATAATTTATATGATGAAACATCACTATATGATTTGTCAAAACACTCTTTAATTATGCCATCATCACCCATTTTATTTAAAATAACATTATAAATAAAATCTGTTATTTTAGCACTTTGAGAATCAGTTATAATTTCATCTACTTTAAAAACGTCTATATTTTTATGTATAGTTTCGTCTAAAACTACATCTGATACATTAGATATAACTTTAAGAATATTCTCCTTTGTTTTTGAAAATCCATCAAAATTTTTCAAAGAGAAATTTTCTGAGTTTTTAATTAAAGATTCAGATATAAAAGTATCTGTAGTTTTTAATATTTCATCTTTAAACTGTGTGCTTTTTATTGAATCCTTTATTGTTGAAGCATTTATTATGTCTCTTTCAACAAGATTAGATATCTCTTCAATAAATTTTTCTTTATTTTTCTTTACTATTCCGCCAAATTTTATAGACTTAAATCCTAAAAAATTTAAAGGTTTATATTCTTTAAAGAGCATATTTACTGCATATTTATTTGTTATGTATCCAGCAGTTCCTCCTGATAAAACCTGCAAAATAAAAAGTAATATTTTAATATCCATTTATTCATTCACCTATCTTTGTCATTTTTAAATCTGCGTCTCTTTTTGAGAAAACACATCCGCAATAATTCTGTCTATATAAATTATATTCTTTAGATAATTCTATCGATCTTTTATATCCATTTCTCTTTTTAAAATCAGAGAAAAGATATTTAACATTTAAATCTTTTGAAATGCTTTCACCTATTTCATTAAGTTTTTCTGCATTTTTATATGGACTTATTGAAAGCGTAGTTGTAAAATAATCCATTCCAAGTTTTTCTGCTAGATATGCTGATTCCTTAAGCCTTAACTCATAGCATTTAAAACATCTTTCTCCACCTTCTTTTAAATTTTCAAGGCCTTTTGACATATTAAAAAACGTATCAGTATCATACTTTCCTTCAACAAAATTTACTTCGTTTTCAAAATGCATAGATGATATGAGTCTTTTTATTTCCTCTACTCTATGATCATATTCTACTTTTGGAGAAATATTAGGATTGTAATAAAATACTGTAATTTTAAAATATTTAGAAAGATATTCTAACACATAACTGCTACACGGTGCACAACAGCTGTGAAGAAGAAGCTTTGGAACTTCTTTCTTATTTTTTAATGTTTCTATTGTTTCATCTAATATTTTTTGATAATTTATATTATTCATTATTCTCTCCCAAATTAGTCTTTTAAAATCTACTATACATTATTTTTTTTCTATTTACAAGAAATGTACTATAAAACAATCAAATAAAAAAAGCTATGCATTAAATTTTTTAATGCATAGCCATAATTCCATTTTCCGATTAATAAGTATTATTGAATTTTATTTTCTTCTATAGGATCTTCTCCATATTCATTTTCTCCAACAGTTCCTGCAGTACAAGATAATACAAGCATCCATATTGGTCCAACTATAGGTATGAGAGATATAAACCACCAGACACCACTTTTACCAATATCATGTAAACGTCTTACTTGAATTGCAAGAGCAGGAACGATTACTGCAAGAAAATATATTGTTGTAAGAATATCCATTTCTATAGCATAGTCAATAATCCCTAAAATTATAACTGCTATGCTATTAAAAAGAACAAACATCCAAAATTCCTTTCTTCTTGCACGCCCACTGAAGTCAGCATACTTCTTAAATGCACCTAAATAATACTCCATTTATAATTCCTCCTAAATCATTTGATATTAATATATATTCTATATTAATTATTTTATGATTACTTACATTAATAAAGGAACGTAAAATGTTACATATTTAATAATTTTACAGCGTTTTTATCTCCCTTTTTACTGCTGCTTATTATCTTAAGTCCATCAATTTCATTTATAAACTTCGAGAACTTTGTATATCCATAATTTCTTGAATTGAAACTATTATATATTTCACATAGTTTTCTATTAAGTTCTCCCATATTTATTTGATTCTTATCACTTTTCTTTAATATATCAATTATAGCTTCTGTAATTTTAGAAATAGGAATATTATTATTCTTTAGATGAACATTTATTGAATTTCCTTTTTTTTCAAGTTCAATTGTATCAAAACTTGTTAAAAATTTTGAAAGCTTAGTATATCCATAATTTCTTACATCAAAATCGGGATATCTTTTTACAAGTCTACTTCCAAGCTCTCCTATATCGATTCCTTTTTCTTCACTTCCATTTTCAGTTATTATCTTAAGCATAGCATCTTCTATTATTTTTATTCCTGTCATATTTTGAGTTTCATCATTTTTAAGATCAACATTCAAACTACTCAAAGTATTTGAATTTTTATTTTCAGTAAAAATCTGATCATCACTCTGATCTTCTTCAAGCAAAATATCAAGATATTTAAAAAGATTACATGCTACGCTAAAAGGTTTTGGAGTTTTTTCTTCACCCATACCAATTACTGTCATACCAGATTCTCTAAGTCTAACAGCAAGCCTTGTAAAATCACTATCACTAGAAACAAGGCAAAAACCTTCAACATTATGTGAATATAAAATATCCATAGCATCAATTATCATTGCTGAGTCTGTTGAATTTTTACCTGTAGTATAGCTATACTGCTGTATTGGAGATATTGAATTTTCAAGAAGAACTTCTTTCCATCCAGATGTTGTTGTTAAAGTCCAATCTCCATATATTCTTTTATATGTTATAATACCGTAATTTGATATTTCATCAAGAATATACTTAATATATTTTGGTGAAACATTATCTGCATCAATTAATACTGCAAATCTCTTTTCCTTTTCCATTTTACTCCCCCTAAATATAACCATTAATATTTTTATTTTACCATATTGCGCAAATAAAAATAAGTAGATAATCAAATTTAAGTATTATAACAATATAATTTTTCAAATTCTATGCTTCTAGTGCTGACTTATCGTCTTCTTTTTTTGCCTTTTTTAAATCAAGTCTTGCATAAAATCCAGCAAGAATTGTTCCAGAAATTGAATGCCATACACATGATACTGCTGCTGCTATAGCAGCCTGAGGTGCTGATGCAAAATATGCTGTTGCAAGGCTTGTTGCAAGTCCTGCGTTTTGCATTCCAACTTCAATTGAAATTGTACGTTTCTTCTCAAGATTCATTCCTGCTACTTTTCCAACCCCATATCCAAAAAGATATCCAAGGGTATTATGTAGTAGTACTGCTATAAAAATAACTATTCCAGATTTAAAGAAATTTGCCCCTTGAAGAGAAATAACTCCTCCAACTATAAGTGCAAGCCCTGTAACTGATACTCCAGGCATAACCTGCTGAACATCTTTAAATGTCTTCTTTTCCCCAAATAAATAATTTAAAACAAATCCAATAAATACTGGTATTATTACTGATTCAAATATTGAAATAAACATTCCCTTTGCATTTACTGTGATTCTTTCTCCTGCAAGAAGAAGCATTAAAGCTGGAGTTAAAACTGGTGATAAAAGTGTCGATGCTGTTGTCATTCCAACTGAAAATGGTACATCACCATGACATAAAAATGACATTATATTAGAAGAAATGCCTCCAGGACAGCATCCTACAAGAATAAGACCTATTGCTATTTCATCAGGAAGATTTAAAACTTTAGATAAAGTAAATGCAACAACTGGCATTACTGTATACTGTGCTAAAGACCCTATAAATATATCAAGCGGTCTTTTCGCTAAAATTTTGAAATCATTAGTTGTAAGAGTAAGCCCCATCCCAAACATTATGATTCCTAAAATAATAGTTTGTTTCGTTCCTTTAACCCACGTAAATAGCGATGGCATAATAAATGTAACCACAGCCACTGCAATAACAAATACTGCTGTATTATCAGCAAGCATCCTACTTAATTTTTTTAACATTTTCATAAAAATAGCCCCCTAAATAAAAATATTATAAATTTAAATAAAAAAAAGCGCTTCATCCCTAAAACTATAGGGACGAAACACTTAAATTTCGCTATACCACCCTGTTTAAATAAGATATTGCTATCTTAAAAACACTCAAACGTACTAACATACGCGTTTCTTTTAACGGTGAACCTCCGTTAAGACTTACATAAAAAATTCAGCCTTACTTCTCCGAGATGATTTTTCATATATATATTCTATCAGCTTTCACCATACGCTGACTCTCTTAAAGATTTCTATACACTACTTTTTCTCTTCATCAAATTTAATTTATGAACATAGAATACATCTTTTAATTTTGATTGTCAATCACTTTTTGCATAATATTTATATTTACTTGCTTTTTTTGTTATATTATATGTATAATAATTTCATAAGACTATAAGGGGGCTAAAAAAATGAGTTTTACAAAAATAAGAAGCTTGCCATCTCCTGAAGAGATAATAGCTGAAACTCCTCTATCAGAGGAATTAAAAAAATTAAAAGCACAAAGAGATAAAGAAATTAAAGATATATTTTCTGGAAAGGAAGATAAATTTGTAGTAATTATAGGACCTTGTTCTGCAGATGAAGAAGATTCAGTATGTGACTATGTATCAAGACTTGCAAAAGTAAATGAAAAGGTTAAAGATAAATTATTTATCGTGCCTAGAATTTATACAAATAAGCCTAGAACTACTGGTGAAGGATATAAAGGAATGCTTCATCAACCAGATCCTGAGAAAGCACCAAATATGGTTGAAGGACTTCATTCCATAAGAAGAATGTTTATTCATGCAATACAAGAATCACATTTAACTCCTGCAGATGAAATGCTTTATCCATGTAACCATATTTATTGTGATGATTTATTAACATATGTAGCAGTAGGTGCAAGAAGTGTTGAAAATCAGCAGCATAGATTAACTGCAAGTGGTGTTGATGTTCCAGTTGGAATGAAAAACCCAACAAGTGGAGATTTATCTGTAATGTTTAATTCTATACAAGCTGCTCAAGCAGGACATGATTTTATTTATAAAGACAATGAAGTTCAAACAGAAGGAAATCCTTATGCTCATGCAATTCTTCGTGGATCTGTAAATAAACATGGTAACAGTATAGAAAATTATCACTATGAAGAATTACTAAGAGTAAGTGAATTATATAAAGAGCATAATTTCCCTAATCCAGCTGTAATTGTAGATGCAAACCATGCAAACTCAGGTAAGAAATTCTACGAACAGCCTCGTATTGTAAATGAAATATTACATAGTAGAGAATATAACGGGGACCTTAAGAAATTAATTAAAGGTGTAATGATTGAAAGTTACATTGAAGAAGGAAATCAAAAAATAAGCGAACATATCTATGGTAAATCAATTACTGATCCATGCCTTGGATGGGACGCTACAGAAAAGTTATTATATGAAATAGCTGAAAGAGTTTAATTTAAAATAAAAAAAAGAACTGCCCATAAAAAAATTTGGCAGTTCTTTTTTTATATAAATTTCGTTCATATTTTCTTTACAAATGCATAATATTGTGCTATTATAACAGCAATTGAATATTTATACAGAGTAGGTGTTTGTGCGTTAAGTGTTACGAGAACGGGAAGTTGTCTCTTAAACGAAAAATTTAAAGTTTGCGGTACAAATATTGCATTCCGCTGTTAATAAAAGAGTTCTCTCTTTTACATCAGCAATAAATATTTTATTTATTTATTTTATTTAAAGGAGAGGATATATCATGAAAACCCTATACACTTCTATCACAATGTCAACCAAGGAGCTAAAAAGCGTAAGAAATTTAGTTCTTGCTGGTCTTTTAATTTCACTAAAACTTATCTTTAGCATGTTTACATTATACGTTTCACCAATGCTTAGAATTTCATTTACATTTATGCCATCTGCATTTATAGGTATGCTTTTAGGCCCTTCTGTAGGTGCGATGTCTGGCGCAATTGGAGATATACTTTGCTATGTAGTGCGTCCTAGTGGACCATTTAATCCTGCTTTTACATTAATTTCAATACTTAGTGGATTTATTTATGGAGTTGTTTTTTATAACAAAAAAGTAACTATCAAAAGATGTATTATATGTGAACTTATAATGGTATTTTTAATAAACATTACTTTAACAACTCTTGCTTTAAGTCTTATGTACGGAAAAGGATTTTTTGCACTTCTTCCTTTAAGAGCTCTGAAATCATTTATTCAGGCTCCTATAAATATATTTTTACTTTATATTACATTAACAACAGTTCAAAAAATTCATAGTAAGACTACAAGATAAATAAAAAAACTTATAGGAACTTTTAAATAATTTCAAAAGTTCCTATAAGTTAAAATAATTTTTAATTTTAAATCTGACCGCCTTCGACAACAAGACTTTCTTCAAATTCACTTCCATAAACTGATTTTAAAGTCGCCTCATATGCCTTGTGTATAAACTTTTCTTTTGCTAAAGTGTCAAGTTCGTCATTTATCCACTCTTTAAGTTCTGTATTTCCTTTTGCAACAGCAGGAGCAATTGTATCCTGTGAACCAAGTGATGAAATTCCTACTTCATACTTAGGATTATCTTTAGCCCATGCAATGACCTCAGTGTTATCACTTAAAATAGCATCTCCACGCCCATCTTTTAAAGCTTGGAATATTTCAGAATACTGCTCAAATTTAACAAGATCAACATCTGTATGATTCTTTGTCATATAAGTTTCTGCAGTTGTTCCTTTTGCAACAATTATCTTTTTTCCCTTTAGCTCGTCTTCACTCTTTATCTGTTTATCAGATGGAGAAACAACTCCAAGTGCAACTTTCATATAAGGATCTGCGAAATCTACTTTTTCTTTTCTTTCATCTGTCACTGTAAAATTAGCCATTATAATATCAACTTTATTTGATTCAAGATAAGATACTCTGCTTGCTGCATCAACTAATACAAATTCTACTTTATTTTCATCACCTAAAAGATCTTTTGCAAACCTCTTTGCAATATAAACATCAAATCCTTGATTATTTCCATCTGAATCAACATAACCAAATGGAGCTTTATCACTAAATACTCCAATTTTTATTTTTCCTCTTTCCTTTATTTCACTAAGTGAACTTGCACTAGAAGCTGATTCACCTGCCTTACTAGAATTACCACATCCTAAAAATGTTACAACCGATACTGCACATATAGCAAGTACTGCAATTATTTTTTTAATTTTTTTCATTTTTACTGCCCCCTAATCATAATTAAAAACATTTAAAAATTTTTTTACACGTTCAGTTTTTGGATTTGTAAAAAATACATCAGGAGATGATTCTTCACATATTTTTCCTTCATCAATAAATACTATTCTATCCGCAACTGCCTTTGCAAAAGCTATTTCATGAGTAACTATAAGCATTGTCATTCCCCTATTTCTAAGGTCTAAAATTACATCTAAAACTTCTCTTACCATTTCAGGATCAAGCGATGCTGTAACTTCATCAAAAAGCATAATTTCAGGTTTCATAATTAAAGCCCTTACTATTGCAATTCTCTGTTTCTGACCTCCTGAAAGCTGACGAGGATATGAATTTTTTCTATCTAAAAGCCCTACTTTTGAAAGAAGTTTCTCTGCATCTTTTAAAGCTTCCTTCTTGTCCATCTTTAGTACCTTTAACGGGCCTAGAAGAATATTTTCAAGAACCGTCATATTAGGAAAAAGATCATAACTTTGAAATACCATACCTATTTTTTCACGTACTTTTTGAAAATTTATATTCTTATCATTAAAATTGAAATCTTTAAATCTTATATTCCCACCTTGAATTTTCTCAAGTCCATTTATACATCTTAAAAATGTGCTTTTTCCACAACCTGAAGGTCCTAAAATAACTATAACTTCACCTTTTTTTACTTTAAGACTTATACCTTTTAATACTTCAATATTATTATCATATTTTTTCTTTACATCATCTATTTCAATCAATATGTCCTTATCTTCCATAAAAAAACCTCCTATTCTTCTATTGCTCTTTAAAATGTGTTTCTATTCTTTTTGATATCTTAGATAGTGGATAACAAACTATGAAATATAAAAAAAATATAAATGCATAAATATAAAAAGATGCATCTGGATAATCAAAACGTGATGTTTCTATAATCTGCTGTCCTACTTTAACTACATCTATTACTCCTATAAGTACAACAAGTGATGTAGTTTTTATCATTCTTGTTGAAAGATTTATAACACCAGGAAGCAATTTTCTTATAGCCTGAGGAATCATAATATATCTATAAAGATTAAATGTATTAAGTCCAAGTGCCTTTCCAGATTCAATCTGATGTTTTGATATAGACATAAGTGCACCTCTTACTAAGTCACCCATTTCAGCAGCTCCCCAAAGAGTGAATACTACAATTGACATCGTCTCTCCGCTTACATCTATATTAATTATTTTTGAAACTCCAAAATAAAATATAAAAAGCCAAACAAGTGTAGGAATTATTCTAAATGCTTCAAGATAAACTCTGTTTATAAAAAGGACTGCCTTATTTTTACTCATTCTTATAATTCCAATAATTGCACCTAATATTAATCCTAATATAATAGATGAAAAAGCTATTGCACATGTTACATATAATCCTTCAAAAAGACGTCCTATATTTCCAGGTTCAAATATAACTTTAATGCCCAAATTCTGCATATCTTACCTTCCTTTCTAACATAGTTAAGAAAAATGATAATGGCAAAACAAGTATAATATATACTAAAACGAGCATTAGAAGAGATTCAAATGTTCTATAATACATCCCTATAAGGTCCTTTGTAAGATTTGTAACTTCCATTATCAATATTGCTCCAAGTACTGATGTTTCTTTAAGTAAAAATATGCAATTTGCACTAATTGGTGCCATGCTTACCGAAAACGCCTGTGGAATTATTACATATCTTGCAAGCTGAAATTTTGAAAGACCTATACTTAATCCTGATTCTATCTGTATCTTTTTTACAGATTCAAGTCCACTTCTAAACGCTTCTGCCATATAACTTCCCCCAAGGAAAGCAAGTCCTATTATTGCGCATGTATTAGCACTCATTTTAAGTCCTATTTTAGGGAAACCAAAATATAAAAAGAAAACTTGAACTAAAAGTGGCGTATTCCTCGAAAGTTCAATATAAAATTCTACAATATTTTTTAAAAACTTAACTTTAAAAAAAAGAAATATGCTACATATAATTCCTATTAAAATTGATAATATTATTCCTAAAATTCCTAATTTAAATGTCAAATATCCTGCACGCTCAAATAGAGGAACACTCGTAATAATAAAATCCCAGTCAAATCCCAAAATCATCACCTCTTAAATTTTAATTCATAGTATTCTTGTATGAATACTTATATATTATCAAACTTGACTATTTTTGTCAACATTATTAATTATTACTCAAAATAAAAAACTGGTCCTTATTTAGTTTATTCCAAATAAGGACCAGCCGTTATTAATAAATTTATTTTTTTATTTTGATTTTAATGGAAGCCTGACTTCAAAAGCTGTTTTTTCATTATCAGATAAAGCACGTATCTTTCCTTTATGCAGTGTAACTATACTTTTTGATATAGAAAGTCCAAGACCAGATCCACCTATACCGCTATTTCGTGACTTTTCTATTCTATAAAGTCTGTCAAAGATATATGGAAGATCAGAAGATAATATTTTTTCTCCATAATTAATAATTTTAATTAGTGCCATATTTTCTTCTTTCTCTAATACTACATCTAAATATTTTCCTTCACTTCCATACTTAATTGAATTTGATATAAGATTTTCAAATACTCTAAAAAGTTTATTTCCATCGCCTTCAATTATCATTTTTGTTTTGCACATTTTAAATCTTATTTCCATATTATTTTTCTTTACAATATATTCTGACTGAGCTGTAATCTGTCCTAAGAGCTCACAAATATTAATATCTGAAATTTTAAGTTTTACATAATTATTATTCATTTTAGTAAGCTCAAATAAATCATTTATAAGAAGATTAAGTCTTTTAGCTTTTTCATATGCAATATTTATATAATATCTAAGTTCTATCTCATCTTTATATTTATCTTCATCAACCAAAGAAAGATATCCTAAGATAGATGTAAGGGGTGTCCTTAAATCATGAGACACATTAGTTATAAGTTCATTTTTAGTAGTTTGAGCTCTTTTTTCATCTTCCCTTAAATTTTTAAATCTTGATACTATATTATTTATGTTTTTAGATAATCTTCCAATATAATCATCTTTATTATCACTATATATATCATAGATTTCTAAACTTTCCATAGATTTTATACTATTTATTATCTTTCCAAGACGTATTACATTTTTCATACTAAATTTTATAAAAAGAAGAAAAACAGCAATGTACTTTGAAAGAGTTATAAAATCTATAGAAAATTGATTTCTTAAAATATTCCATAAAATATTTAAAGAATAACTACTGCAAATATATATATTTAAAAACATATATATTACATTTACTATAATATAGCTTAATATAAAATAAAAAAGCGGCATTATAACTATACCTTTAATTACAATATAATTATCCTTTATAAATTTTCTAAAAGACTTACTTAAAAGTATGCTTTTAAGCGTAATAAGAAGATATAAAACTGCACTTATTATTATAAATAACAATATGTTAATATAAAATCCAATCTCTGCTTTCATGCTATACCATGCAGAAACTAATGAAACTGCATTATCTATGCCTTCTATATAATCATTATTTATTGACTCCTTTAGTAAATAAATAAGAAGAATACTACAAAGCATACTTATTAATATTTTTATACTATATTTTTTAATACTATTTTTCAATTTTATACCCTACTCCCCATATAGTATGAATAATATCCTCTCCTTTAGAAAACTTATTAAGTTTATCACGAAGCCTGCACACATGAACCATAACAGTATTATTCGCCTGAAAATATTTTTCTTTCCATACCTTTTCAAAAATCTCTTCAGACGAAAATATCATTCCTCTATTTTTAGATAAAAGATAGAGTATATCAAACTCTTTTGACGTAAGTTTAACTTCTTTCCCATTTACTTTTACAATATATCTAGATTTATCTATATTTATGCATCCAAAATTTATTACATTTTCATCTTTTTCAGAATTGTTAAAAATATATGCACGCCTTAGCATAACTTTTATTTTTACTGCTAATTCTAAAGAATCAAAAGGCTTGACCATATAATCATCAGCACCTTTAAGAAGACCTTCAATCTTGTCCATATTTTCAGATTTAGCACTTAGCATAAGAATAGGAACGTTTGATTTTTCTCTTATTTTTTCGCACGCTTGCATTCCATCCATTTTAGGCATCATTATGTCTAAAATTATAAGATCAATTTTTGCCTTCTCAAGAATTTCAAGAATTTTATACCCATTTTCAGCTTCAAAAACAGTATATCCTTCATTTTTTAAATTAATAGAAATAAGATTTCGTATATCTTTTTCATCATCTACAACAGCTATGTTTGCTTTCATAAAATATATCCTCACATTATTTTAAATATTCTTCGAGGCATAAATTATTATCATGCATTTTTTTTGCAGCATCTTCTCCAACGTATCTTATATGCCATGATTCATAATTATAACCTGTTACTTCTATTTTATCCTTTGGATAGCGAAGAATAAAGCCATATTTATAAGAATTTTTAGAAATCCAAGCTGCTTCCTTACTATTATTAAAATTTCTAGCGCTGTTTGCTACATCAAGACAAAGTCCTGTCTGATGTTCACTCTGTCCCGGCTTTGAAACATATCTTCGAACATAGTCTTTTCCCATCTTTTTTTCATAATAATCGTATAAATTTTTCTGACTTTTATATGATCTATATGCTGAAATAACATATAGCTTTATTCCATCTTTGTCTGCTGCATCAAATAATCTCTTTAAAGGTTTTACTATTTTCTTTGATACTTCTTTTTCTTCATCTGTACTTGTAGAGTCTCTTACTGTAACATATGTAAGATCATCTGGAGTATAATCTTCTTTTATAGGATGCTCTTTATTTACAATCATAATTCCTTTTATAACATTATCTTTATCTAAAACTTGATTTAATTCAGTATTATATACATAATCGAATCCTAAAAATATCATAATTAAAAATAATAAACACTTAAAAAACTTTCTTTTTCTTTTCTTTCTTCTTAAATATCTCATCTATAATCTCTCCTTCTTGTATAAATTATAGATAAGAAATATATAGTTTCTTTTAAGTAAATATTACGAATTCTTAAATTTTAAAATAACTTTAGCACCTTTCAAATTTGTCGAATTTGATAGTTTTACGCATCCACCATGTTTTTTGCATATAATATCTGCAATATAAAGCCCCATCCCATAATGAAATCCATGTCTGCTTTTATCCTTAGTATAAAATTCTGTTTTTGCATTTTTAAGATCCTCCTTTAAAAAACCTTTTCCAGAATCTTCAACTATAAAATCTACAAACTCGTCATATATATAGAGAGAAAAAATAATTTTACCATTCATTTGAGTATATGAAACTGCATTTGAAATAACATTAAATACAGCCCTTTTAATCATTTCTTCATCTGCTTTTATTATTTTTTTATCTGCTAAATAATTTATAGATGATATAAATTCTATATTTTTTGCCCTGCATACTGATAAAGACTCTTCTGTTACTTTCTTAAAAAAATCATCTATATTTATTTTTTCTTTTTTATATTTTATCTTTCTTTCTGAATTTATAATATCCATAAGAATTTTTATATACTTTTCCATATTTAAAGCTTCAGAAAGTATTGATTCATTAAAATCTTTCTGATCCTCATTTAGATCTTCTTCTGCCATAAGCTCCGCATTTCCTCTTATTACTGTAAGAGGCGTTTTTAAATCATGTATAAGTGCTCCAAGCTGACGCCTTTTTTCTTCCTTACTATCCCATTCTCTTTTAAGTGAAGCTTTAAGCTCATTTTTCATCATTTCAAGTGATTTTATTACTCCATTTATTTCAGATATATTAGAGTATTTAACGTCAAAATCTAAATTCTTTGAATTTATTTTTATCATTGTCTCTTTAAGCTTATCCATCTCTTTTGAAATTTCTTTTGATACTTTTTTTGAAAATAAAATTATATAAAGTATAAATAAAAATAAAATCAAAGCATACTGAACAAATTCAGCATTTGGAAAAACTTTGTTTAAAATTTTATTTGAAAATGTTGCATTTAATCTATACTCAAAAACACAATAAGTCTCATCATCTCTTTGTATATACATATAATAAAAGCTTCCCTTTGAAGTTTCTTCTTTCTTTGCAATTTCTTTAAGCTTCAAAGCTTTTTCATTCGTAGTATTTTTTAAAAGTATATTAAAATTATCATCATATAATATATAAGATGCATCTTTAAAATTTAAATTACTAAAAGATGAAATATCACTATCCTTTATTTTTTCAATCTGATTTTCTATAGCTTTTTCAGAATAATTTGCTTGATGAATTATTCCTAAATTAATTAATGTAAAAAACAGAATTTCAAGAAGTATAAACGTAGAAATAAAAGAGATACAAAAATATATTATGTTTTTTGCAAATAGTTTTGAAATCGAATTTTCTTTTACTCTTCTTCCCACTTATATCCTATCCCCCATACTGTTTTTATTGGATTTATGTTAAATCTTTTAAATTTACTTCTTATATTTTTAATATGTTCAACTATAGCAGAAACATCACTTTCTCCATCAAATCCAAACACACTTTCATATATCTTTTCTTTTGAAAAAACCTGTCCATGATTCATAGCTAAAATTTCGCATATTTTATATTCACTTTTTGTAAAATCTATCATTTCTCCATTATAATAAACTTCCTTTGAAGACAAAAAGAACTTAACATTTGAAATTGAAAACGCATTTTTCTTTGTCCTTTTTTCTCTCCTTAAATGCGCATTTACCCTTGCCCTTAATTCATTAATTCCAAAAGGTTTTATTATATAATCATCAGCTCCAATGTTAAGTCCTTTTGTTATATCATCTTCCATACTCTTAGCTGTTAAAAATATTATAGAACAATCTACAGCGTCTCTTATCCTTTTACATAATGAATATCCATCAATCTTAGGCATCATTATATCTAGAAGTATAATGTCATATTTTAGATAATCACTTTCTGAAATTGTTAGTGGATTAGATACTGTATCAACAGTATGTCCCTCTTTTGAAAGAGATTTTTTTATTATTTTAAGTATCGCCTCATCATCATCAACTGCAAGAATATTTGACATATAAATTCTCCTTTTATAATAATTAATGCTGTCTATTTACATTTTCAAAAAAATGAAACCATATAAATAGCAGTATAAAACATAAAGTAGTTAAAATAAAACATACTACGCTTCCATATTGTATATCAGTTTTCGTATTTTCTGCAATACCTAAATAAGAAACAATTCTAGAAGACCATGAGCACGGTATCCATTTCCATATAACATCGCCAAGTCCTGTTATCATAAGTGCTGAAAGCAAAGTCTCTCCCATCCCTACAGCTATTGATATTCCACTTCCAAATTGTATGCTCAAAAATATATGAAACAAGTACATAAATATATTAGTTAAAAATATAATAAGCACAATTGTACTACATAATTTAAAATTTATCGTAGATTTAAAAATTGTTTTAAAAGAGATAATAAGCGTTGCCATCGCTATTATTAAAGAAAATAGAAACATTATTAAAAGCACTAATATCTTACTTAAAAGACACATGCTTTTTCCACATTTTAAAGATAACATCTCTTTAAATTTAGATGCTTCAAATTCATTCTCTATTATAAATGATGATACTGCTGCAATTACTATAGGACATACTACAGATTCAAGCTCAGAGTAGTGTAAAATTTTTGTCATAGCATCTTTCATGTTTAGCATACAGTATAAACCAAGTAAAAATGCTGATAATAGCGGCACTAAAATATGAATCATATAAAATTTTGTACGCTTCATTTTATAAAAATCAGCTTTTATAAGTCTAAAAAGCATATTATACTGCCTCCTTATTTTTCATATTATTAACTACTAAAAAGGAAATAATAAAAAATAAAATTAAACATACAAGACTTGCAAATGGAACAATCCAAAATTCAAGCATCTCATCTGAATATGTAATACTTGAAGGCACTGCATAAAGACCGTTTGGAAGAATTTTTATTATAGGTGTAAGTGCTCTTGAAACATATGAAAACGGATTAAAAATCCATGTTTTATATGGTGCCATAAATACCGAAAAGAGTGATATTGCCTCTACAATTATAACTGAAATGAAAAGTCCTAATTTCTTTCCAATAAAAAAGAATACAGGGAGCTGAAATATTGTTGTAATAATCATAACTAAGCTACCAAGAGCCATTGATATGATAGATATTTCATGAAAATTATTGAGTCCAAATATATTAAATATAAAGCTTGATAAAACTCCAATCATAAATATAACTAAGCATGAAATACATATATTCTTTACTCCAACTAAAATTTTTGCAATATATATTTTTTTCAAATCAACAGGCATAGCTATTATTGATCTGTTTTTCATTTTTCCATCTATTCTATACAAAAAAATTCCTTCAAGACATACTGTCTGCTCTAATAGTGCTGTATACCACCAGTTAAATAAGTCCACCTGAAAATACGTCATCATTAAAAAGAATGCTAAAATTGCTGTTAATATAGGAAGAAGAAATATAACTTTTCTTGCAAAAGTTCTCTTTGTTTTTAAATTTTCTGAAATTATATACTTGTACATTATTTTCTCCTCCCATCTTTTGCAGCTTCCATAAATATCTTCTCTAAATTTTCTCCTTCTGTATAAACATTTTGATATTTTATCTGTCCTTCTGAAATTATTGCTATATAATCTGCAAGCTTATCTACTTCACTTAATATATGGCTAGATAAAAGAACTGTTATTCCTTTCTTTGGAAAAGATTCTATAAGATCTCTAAGTTCCTGTATTCCAAAAGGATCGAGTCCATTTGTAGGTTCATCTAATATTAAAAGCTCTGGATTATTTAAAAGAGCTATTGCAATACCAAGCCTCTGTTTCATACCAACAGAAAAATTTCCTGCTTTTTTATGTCCTGTATCAGTAAGCTTTACAGTTTCTAAAACCTCATTTATTTTTGAATCTTTAATATTAAGTACTATAGTTCTAACTTTTAAATTCTCCCATGCAGTAAGATTAGGATATATTGGTGCTTCTTCAATTAATGAGCCTATATCTTCAAGAGAATTTCTACTCCATTTCTCTCCATTAAATAAAATTTCTCCACTGCTCTTTCTTATCATTCCTGTAAACATCTTTAGCATTGTTGATTTTCCTGCACCATTTGGACCTAAAAGTGCATATATTGAATTCCTTTTAACCTTTATTGACACATTGTTAACTGATTTTTCTTTTTTAAAATTTTTACATAGATTTTTTGTTTCTAAAATAATATCATTCACGTTTATCACTCCTTATGAATCTATAATAATTTATAATTATAAGGATTTTATAAGGAAATGTTTTTAAATGAAAAAAAAGTTTCTGACAAATCAGCCAGAAACTTTTTTTGCTACTTAATTAAGTTTTTTCTTAAAATCACTAATATATTCTTTAATTTTCTCTATATCAAAATTATTTTCTTCCATAAGCTTTATAAAATAAGATCCTACAATGCATCCATCTATAACATCCTCATACTCTTTAATATCATCTGGTGTTTTAATTCCAAATCCCATCATAACTGGTATATTTGAAACTTCTTTTACACTTTTTAAGTATTCTTTTATATTTTTATAGAAATTATCAGTAGCCTGTCCTGTAACTCCCATTGATGATACGCAGTATACAAAGCCTTTAGCATTTTCTACAAGCATAGGTATTCTGTTTTTAGAAACTGGTGAAACAAGTGGTATAAGATATGGTGCATTTTCTTTTTTATTAATATATTCTAAAATTTCAAATGATTCTTCATGTGGTACATCTGGTATTATAATTCCATCAACACCACAGCTTATACACATATCTACAAATCTTTGAACGCCATAGTTCAAAACTGTATTATAATAAAGCATAAATATAAGTGGAACATCACATGTTTTTCTAAGCTCTACTGCAAGATTAAATACACCCTTTAAATTAGTACCTTTTTGTATTGAACGGTATGAAGCATCTTGTATAACAGGGCCATCTGCTATAGGATCTGAAAATGGAATTCCAAGTTCTATTACATCAATTCCTGCTTCATATTGAGCTTTTATTATATCAATAGTTTTTTCCATACTAGGAAGTCCAGCAGTCATATAAGTTATAAATGCTTTTTTATTTTCCTTTTTAAGATTATTTAATCTATTCTCTATCCTATTCATTTATACCGCCCCTTTTTTCTATATATTCAGCTATTGTGTTAACATCTTTATCTCCCCTACCAGATAAGCAGACTATTATTATATCGTCCTTTGTCATAGTTTTTGTAAGTTTAGGAAGATATGCAAGAGCATGTGCACTTTCAATTGCAGGAATAATTCCTTCTAATCTACAAAGTTCAATAAGTGACTCCATAGCTTCAGTATCTGTTACACTATCATACTTAGCACGTCCTATGCTCTCAAGATAAGCATGTTCTGGTCCTATTCCTGGGTAATCAAGTCCTGCTGAAATAGAATATGCAAGTCTTATATTTCCATCATCATTTTGTAGAAGATATGATCTCATTCCATGAAGCACACCAACAGTTTTTTCTGACATTGCTGCTGCATGTTCTCCACTTTTTATTCCTTTTCCTGCCGCTTCAACACCATATAGTTTTACTGAAACATCATCTATAAATTCGGCAAACATTCCTATTGAATTTGAGCCTCCTCCACAGCATGCAACAACAGCAGAAGGAAGTCTCCCCTCTTTTTCTAATATCTGCTTTTTAGCCTCTTTACTTATTATACTTTGAAACTTTTTAACCATTTCAGGATAAGGTGCAGGCCCTACTGCTGAACCTAAAACATAAAATGTATCTTCAGCTTCTTTTGTCCATGTTCTTATAGCTTCATTAGTAGCATCTTTTAATGTATTACTTCCAGATTTAACGGGTATTACTTCTGCGCCAAGCATCTGCATTCTAAGTACATTAAGTCTTTGCCTTTCCATATCCTCTGTTCCCATAAACACTTTACATTTCATGTCAAAAAGTGCAGCTCCTGTTGCTGTTGCAACTCCATGCTGTCCAGCACCAGTTTCTGCAATTACTTTAGTCTTCCCCATTCTTTTAGCAAGCATAATCTGACCTATAACATTATTTATTTTATGTGCCCCTGTATGATTTAAATCTTCCCTTTTTAAATAAATTTTAGGTCCATACTTTTTTGTAAGCTTTGAAGCAAAATATAGTGGATTTTCTCGTCCAACATAATCTTTCATATAATAATTATATTCTTCCCAAAACTTTTCATCATCTATCGCTTTTCTATAAGCGTCATCAACTTCTTTTAATGTATTCATAAGAGATTCTGAAACATACTGTCCCCCAAAATCTCCGTATTTTTTATTTTTCATAAATAGCCCTTCCTTTCGTTTTGCAAATTGCTTAAAAATATAGTACTATATTTTAGAAACATATTTCTATAATTGAAATATATTTCACTTAAAAAAGGAGATGATTTTTTTATGGCTATTTATGATAACAATAGACTTGTTATAAAGGTCTGTAAACTTTTTTATGAAAATAATATGAATCAAAAAGAAATATCTGTAAAGCTTGGCATTTCAAAACCTCAAGTTTGCAGGATGATAACTTATGCAAAAGAAAATAACATAGTAAAATTCACAATAGATAACCCCTATACACATGAATTTTCACTAGAAGAAAATTTAATAAAGAAATATTCTTTAAAAGAAGCCTTCGTATTTAATATAAACTATAAAAATGAATCTGAAGCTATAGAAAAGTTAGGAAAATGCTGTGCAAAAGAACTTGATAAATATTTTAAAGATAATAGCACAATAGGCGTTATGAGTGGAAGAACTATTTCAGCTGTTTCAAATTATGCACATAGGCTCACACGTAAAGGACTTGTTTTTGTTCCTCTTATAGGAAATCCAGGTACAAGAGGTCATAATTCTCATGCAAATATAATAGCAGAAAATTTTGCTAAAAAAACAGGAGGAAGCTACCTTCTTCTAAATGCACCTTTGCGTCTTCAAAATAAAAAAATATGTGAAATTATAAAAAGTGAACCTTCAATATCTGAAGTTTTAAAAAAAGGTGCATCATGTGATATATCTCTTATAGGAATTGGTGAAATAAGCCCTTCATCAACATCTTATATATGTGGTGCTTTTAATGAATGTGATATAAAAAACTTAAAAAAACATAATGCAGTATCTTCAGTCTGTACATCATATATTTCAGATACAGGTGAAATAATTAAAAACGATTTAAGTGAATGCTCTATAGGAATTTCTTTAGATAAGCTTTCAAAAAGTACAACTATTGCAGTATCTACAAATTTGGAAAAATTAAATTCAATAAAAGCAGCTCTTAAAAGCGGTTATATTGATGTATTTATGACAAGCCTTGATATTGCAGAAAAACTTATAAAATAACCATAAAAATTTACAAATTTCTTTCTTTAATATATAATTAAGAAAATCAAAGATATATAACGAGAGGATGTTAAATAATGATACAAATGATCATCATTGTTCTAATTTTTGCAGTCTATTTTTATTTTGATAATAAATATAAATATACTGATAAAATTTGTTCATTTCTAAAAATAAACACAGAAAAAAAAGCTTTTGCGCTACTTATTTTCACACTTTTTTCATTTATGTTAATAACTATGTTAAATATTTTCTTTAATATTCCGTCTACAATATACTGCCTTGTTTCTGGTCTTATTTCCGGTTTTGGTATAGGAGTTTTAACTAATATTTCACACAGATAATTTATAGTAACTTTATATATTTTATGTTAAAAGTCTAATTTTTTACTTTTTTTGTAGTATAATATAATTATTAGTCGAGTAAATTAAATTTAATATCGATTATCAAAATTTATTTCTATAATTAAAGGGGAGAGAAATAATGATAAATAAAATTTCTGATAATAAGCTAATGGAATCATTTGAAACAATAATGCCTTATTTTAAGTACTATTTAGGTGAAAATATCGGTTTTTCTATTGCAAACACCGAAAGCTTTCTTCTAGTTAAAGTTAACGGTAATATCGACATTAATTTAAAGACAGGAGATAAAATTCCGCCTGACTCTGCAGCAGATAAATGTATAAAAGGAAAAAAAGTTATACATACAGTGCTTCCTGAATCCGTATTTGGTATTCCACTTGAAACAATTGCAGTACCAGTTTTAGAAAATGGAGATGCACAAGGTGCTATAGTTCTATTTATGAATGTTGATAAAACTAATAAGAAACAAAAAATAACTGAGCTTTCAAATAATTTGTCAACATCACTTGAACAGATAAGTTCAAACGCTGTTGATATGGCAGATGACTTTAAAAAAATAAATAATACTAATGAAAGTATTGGAAGTTTCATTGAAGATACAAAAAATAGTTCTAAAAAGACTGATGAAGTTTTAGCATTTATTCAAGGAATTGCAAAACAAACAAATTTACTTGGTCTTAATGCTGCAATAGAATCTGCAAGAGCTGGAGAATATGGAAAAGGATTCAGCGTAGTATCATCTGAAATTAGAAATCTTTCAAATTCAACAAAAGAATCAATAAATCAGATTGACGAAATATTAAACACTATTCAAAAATCTATAACTGAAATTTACGAAAGATTTGAAAATTCTAATGATTTATTAAAGAATCAAACATCTCATCTTGATGAAATTACTGCAACTATACAAAAGCTTACAGATAATGCTGAAATTTTAAAGAAATTCGCAGATGAATTATAAAATATAAATAAAAATATGCTGTATCAAATTCATTTTGATACAGCATATTTTTATATTTACATTGGAATTATATTTGATAATAAAATAATTATAGGAAGTGAGATTATTGTTCTTTCTATAAAAATTAAAAATAATTTTTTTATGTTAATATCAACACCTGATTTTAATATTATACTTCCAACCTCAGTCAAATAAATTATCTGTATTAGAGATAAAACTCCTATTATAAACCTTGTTTTAACTTCTACATCATGTCCAATTATAAGAGCAGGAATAAACATATCAATAAATCCTACAAGTGTTGCTGGTGCAACTTTAAATGCATCTTGAACATTAAACAAATTTAAAAATAATCCCATAGGATATGATATTATCTGCATTATATTAGTTTTATTAGCTATAAGAAGTCCTATAGTTCCCCATGATATTACAATTGGTATAAGATCTATCATTATATCAAATGCATTTTCAATACCATCTCTAATCATAAATCTAAACTTAAACTTCTCTGCTCTTTTACATGCTGATTTTACTGCATATGATAACTTTCCTTCACCTTCTGGAATATTCTCAGCTTCAAAGCCATTTACATCTTTAAGTATGTATTATCAATTGAACTTAATGGAGGTACTCTTACCCCAATTACAGCAAGAAATATTCCAAGAAGCGTAATACACAAATAAAATACAGGAAAAATATGAGTTAAATCTAATGCACTTGCTACAACCATACAAAAAGGAATAGAAACAAGAGAAAAGTTTGTCATTATAGAAGCAGCTTCTCTTTTACTATAATATCCAGCTTCATACTGCTGTCTTGTTACAAGTACAGCTGTATTTGATGAACCAAGCCATGAAGTTATCATATCTACACATGCACGTCCTGGAACTTTAAAAACTGGTCTTACATAATCTCTTAATAATATTCCAAAAAATTCCATCGTACCACAGTCTGTAAGAAGTGGCAGCATAAAGCTTAGCGTAATTGCAATAGCAACTAAAGTTTTACTTAAATCTACCATTCCTGCACCAATATCATTTGAATATATAACTTCCGGTCCTACTTTAAACACAACTGAAAAGCATACAAAAAATGCAATCAATTTTGTAATTAAATATATTGGTGATACATAAAAAAGCTTTTTAAAAAGTCTATTACTTAAAATAAATTTTGGTTTAAATAAAACTGCAAGTAGTGATAAAAATGCAGAAATACATGTAATAACAAAAACTATATATTCTGAATAAGCACTTAAACAATCCTCAATAAAATTTGACGCTATAGACATTCCATTTGTTATATTTCCATCTTTATATACAGGAAACATAAACAGTCCTACTCCAATACTTGATAAAATCAAAAATTTTATCATTAACTTTCCGGTTAATTTATTGTTTGATTCTTCTTTAGATGTTAAATTCATTGAATAAATTTTCTCCTTTGTTTTATAGTACAAATTTTTGCGCACAATACTATAATCAATGTAAATTTAACTTTTGTCAATAAAAATCTGCATAATTATTTATTTTTTTTTATATTTCATCATTTTTATTAGCTATTGTTTCCATAAATTCTTTTGTCTTAGACCAATATAAAGATCCCCAGTTTTCAAAATTCCATTTATCCATATAATCGTTGCACTCATAATCTATATAATATATTTTTCCATTCTGCACTACAAAATTAGTAGGATAATAATCAATATTAGTATTAGATGCATAAAGAAGTTTACACATATTCTTTATCATTTACTTTTATATTATCCACTTATACAAACCCCCTTAAAACATTTATACTTCCATATATTTATATTTTAATTATACTACTTTTACTATAATTTTCTTGTTAAAAATAAAGCGATGAAAAACTTTAAATTTTTTCATCGCTTTATATATTAAATCTATTTATCTTTTATTGTGATTTTATTCATATGAGCTTTACATCCGCTGCACATTTTACAATTACCTGAACAACCTCTGTGTCCATTCTTTTTTATACTTATAATTGCAAAAACAAAACATACAAATAAAATCATTAAAACAATTATTGTACTAATATTCATAATTATTACCACCTTAACTTATAAAAATAAGAAACTTCCAACGATATTAAATAGGAATGCTACAATCCACGCAATTACGCACTGTGTTATAGCAACTAAAAACGCATATTTTAAACCAAGTTCCTTTTTTACAACAGCAATTGCTGCAATACATGGAGTATATAAAAGTGAAAATATTAAAAATACAAAAGCCGAAAGCCCTGTAAACATAGTTGGAAGCAAGTCTGTATTTCCTCCAAGAAGTACTGTAAGTGTACTTACAACACTTTCTTTTGCTGTAAATCCTGTTATAAGTGCTGTTGCAACTTTCCATTCTCCAAGTCCTAAAGGCTTAAATATAGGTGCTATAAAGCTTCCAAGAAGTGCAAGAAGACTATTTGCTGAATCACTTACAACATTAAATCTTACATCGAATGTCTGAAGAAACCATATGATAATTGATGCAATAAATATAATTGAAAAAGCTTTTGTAATAAAATCTTTCGCTTTATCAGATATAAGTTTCCATACATTTTTATAACTTGGCATACGGTAATTTGGAAGTTCCATAACAAATGGTACTGGCTCTCCCTTAAACGCTGTGTGTTTTAAAATAAATGCAAATACTATTCCAACTAAAATACCTATAAGATAAAGTCCAATCATAATAAGTGGAGCAATCTTAGGAAAAAACGCTGCAGTAAATAATGCATATATAGGTAGTTTTGCAGAACAACTCATAAACGGAGTTAAAAAGATTGTCATCTTTCTATCTCTCTCTGATGGAAGTGTTCTTGTTGACATAATAGCAGGTACTGAACATCCAAAACCAATAAGCATTGGTACAAAACTTCTTCCTGAAAGTCCAAGTTTTCTTAGCATAGTATCCATTATAAACGCAACTCTTGCCATATAACCTGTATCTTCAAGAATAGAAAGAAAGAAAAACAAAATAACAATAACCGGTAAAAAGCTAAGTACACTTCCAATTCCAGCAAATATACCATCTATTACAAGCGAATGGACAACTGGGTTAACGTTCCAAAGTGTAAGTCCTTTATCAACAATGTTTGTTAGATATGTAATACCAATATCCATGATATCAGAAAAAAATGATCCAATTGGGCCAAATGTCATATAAAAAATAAATGCCATAATTCCTATAAATGAAGGAAGTGCTGTCCACTTTCCTGTAAGCAGTTTATCCATATTTGCGCTTCTTTTATGTTCCTTGCTCTCCTGTGGTTTTATTACCCATGCATCACAAAGATTTTCTATAAAGGTAAAACGCATATCTGCAAGAGCTGCTTCTCTATCAAGGCCTGTCCTCTCTTCCATCTGCTTTACAAGATTTTGAATACTAAAAAATTCTTCGTGCTCTATTTTTAATGCATCAATTACAGGCTTGTCTCCTTCAACTACTTTTGTAGCTGCAAAACGGACTGGTATTTTTGCCATAGCAGCATGATCTTCTATTAAATGAACTGTTGCATGAATACATCTATGAACAGCTCCTTTATATGGTCCATCAGGACTGCAAAAATCCATTCTTCCAGGACACTCTTTATTTCTAGCAACATTTACTGCATGTTCAACAAGTTCATTTATACCTTGATTTTTTACAGCTGATATTGGAATAACGGGTATTCCTAAAGTGTTTTCAAGTCCATTTATATCTATTGTTCCACCATTTTCACTTACTTCATCCATCATATTAAGTGCAATTACCATAGGAACATTAAGTTCAATAAGCTGCATTGTAAGCAGCATATTTCTCTCGATATTTGTTGCATCTATAATATTTATAATTCCATTTGGTTTTTCATTTAAGATAAATTCTCTTGTTACAATTTCCTCACTTGTATATGGAGAAAGTGAATATATTCCAGGAAGATCTGTAACAGTGGCTTCCGGATGATTTCTAATAATTCCATCCTTTCTATCTACAGTAACTCCTGGAAAATTACCAACATGTTGATTTGATCCAGTAAGCTGATTAAATAATGTTGTTTTTCCACAGTTTTGATTTCCAACAAGAGCAAATTTTAATTTTTCATTATCAGATAAAACATCTCCAGATTTTTTAGGAGAATATTTAGTATCTTCACCTATAGTAGAATAAAAACTCTGCCTTTTTTCTATCTTTTTTCTTTTATGTTCATGCATATTATGAATATTTTCTATAACAATCTTTGATGCATCAGCTTTACGAAGAGTAAGTTCATATCCTCTAACCATAAGCTCCATAGGATCACCCATAGGCGCCATCTTAATTAATGTCACCTCAGTTCCAGGTGTAAGCCCCATATCTAAAATATGTCTACGCAGCGGATGGTCATCGCAATTAACAGATGATATTACCGCATCTTTGCCTATTTCAAGTTCGTCAAGTGTCATTATTTTCCCTCCAGATGTATTATTTTTTGTTTAAATGATATTGATTATCATTTTTAATATAATTATAATATCATATATCTTTATTAATTTCAAATATATTTTTGGGATAATATAAAAATGGTATTTAGCTAATAACTTTAGCTAAATACCATTTAATTTTACTATTTATTCAAAATTTTTATTTAGTATAAGATTCATATATTTTTTCTATTTTTGACCAGTCAATAATATTCCATATATTTTTTACATAGTCAGGTCTTACATTTTTATATTTTAAATAATATGCATGTTCCCAAACATCTATAGTTAATAGAGGTTTTTTATTTATACTTAATGGAGAATTTTGATTTAAAGTTGTTATTACTTCTAATTCTCCGTTTTCATCTAAGACAAGCCATCCCCATCCTGAACCAAACTGACCTATTGCTGCACTACTTACTTTCTCTTTCATTTGATCAAAACTACCAAATTTACTATTTATAGCATCTAGAAGTTTTCCATCAGGTCTAGTTTTAGCATTAGGTGATAAGATTGAAAAATAGAAATTATGATTTGCTACTCCTCCACCTTGATTTATAACGCCTTGTTTTATATCCTCTGGAATATCACTAGTATTTTTTAATATATCTTCTAATGATTTATTTTGTACAAATTCGCTATGTCCTTCTAATAATGCATTTAGATTATTTACATATGTCTGCAAATGTTTTGAGTAATGAATTTCTACAGTTAATCCATCTATATATGGTTCTAGTTCATCATATGCATAGTTTAATTTTATTTTATCAAATTTCATAATAAATCACTCCCCTTTTAATAATTTTCAATAAATACTTCAAAGTAACCTTGTGGATGTGCACAAGCAGGACATGCCTTAGGTGCTTCAGTTCCTTCATATATATATCCACAATTAGTACATTTCCATAATACAGGTTTTTCTTTCTTAAATACTGTTCCGTTTTCTATATTAGATAATAATTTGTTATATCTTCTCTCATGAGTCTTTTCAACTTCAGCTATTTTTTTAAAAATTAGAGCTATTTCAGGAAATCCTTCTTCCTCTGCATCTTTAGCAAATGTAGGATAAAGTTTTTCCCATTCTTCATTTTCTCCATGAGCTGCTGCTCTTAAATTTTTAGCAGTCTTATCATGAAGTGATACTGGATAATCTGCTTTTATTTCTATTGTCTCATCTTCAAAATCTCTTTTTAAAAACTTATAAAACCTTTTTGCATGCTCTTTTTCCTGTTCTGCAGTTTCCATAAAAATATTAGATATTTGAACATATCCTTCTTTCTTTGCAATACTAGAATAATAAGTATACCTAGTTCTAGCCTGAGACTCTCCAGCAAAAGATTTCATTAAATTTTCTGCAGTTTTAGTTCCATTTAATTTTTTCATAATTATCCCTCACCTTTCTAGTTATAAACATGTATTAATTATAACTATATATTAATTATAACAAATATTTCTTGTTTTTAATAGATTCAATAATCTACCATTTTAATATAATTTCTGTTTAATTGTATATCACTTTTATTGTTAACTAAAACAAAAGTATTATACATTCATAATATTTTAAGAAATTAAATATTAAATTATTTATTAAACCAATATCTATTTTTTATTCCTTATTTTACATTTTAAATTTCTTTATCATTTCATTAAGCTGCTGTGCTAATTCAGCTTGACTTTGAGACGCAATATCTATATTTTCTATAGCCTTTGTTGTTTCATCTATATTATTTTTAACAAAAGATGCTTCTTCACTTGATTTTTGTGAATTTCCAGCCATATTCTGTACAGCTTGACTAACTTGACCTACAGTTGCTGTTATTTGTTCAGACATTGCAGCAATTTCTTCTGACATCTTTGTTACGAATTCAGAATCATCATAATACTGATCTCCAGTTTCACCATATTCATCAAATTGCTCATTAACCTTAGTATTTATAAAATCTAATATGTCCTTACCTGTTTCTATACTGCCTTTAAATGCATGCTGCACTTTAATAATAGTTCCTTGAATATTATGAACAGCTTGTGCTGATTGTTCTGCAAGCTTTTTAACTTCTTCTGCTACTACTGCAAAGCCCTTACCCTGATCTCCTGCTCTTGCTGCCTCTATTGCTGCATTAAGTGCAAGCAAATTAATCTGCTCTGCTATAGATCCAATAGTATCTGCCATAACTTTTATACTATCTACTATTTTTCCTTCTTCTATAACATTTTCCATTTTTTCTTGCTTTTCTTTATATAATGTTCTTGTATTTTCTATAGCCGTCTGACTATTACTTTTAACATTGGTTGCTCTTTTTTTAGCTTCATTTGCATTTGTGCTGCCATCCATTGCCTTTTGTGAAAGTTCATTTATACTTGAATCAACTTCTTCAACTGATGCACTTATTTCTTCAGAAGCTGCACTCGATTCTTGCATTTCATTATTAATATTATCTATTGACTTGTTTACATTTTCCATCTGTGCTGTTAATTCCTCAACAGTTGCTGATAATTCTTCTGATGATGCACTCATATCTTGTGATTTCTCTATTATAGTTTTGAGAAGTTTATTTACATTTACTTGTGCAGTATTTAGCGCTCTTCCAGTCTGACCAAACTCATCTTTTCTTGTAATTGAAATAGGCATTGAAAAATCATAATTTGACAATCTTTCTGCTAAATTTTTAATTTGTGTTAAAGGATTCAATACACTTTTACTTAAAATAACTGAAATAAATAATATAAATGCAAAAGATACTAATAAACAAATTATTGTTGTGTATAATATTTTTTTCAATTGAATTTCATTTTCTAAATTAGACTTCTCAGCTGCTGCTAAATTTAAATCTATACTTTTTTCCAAAGTTTCCATAAGATCATTTCTTTTCTTACTCACATCTGTTTGATAAATATTAGCTGCCTCATCATATTTTTTATTTTCTATAAGTTCAAGTGTTTCTTCTTTTGCTAGTCTATATGTTTCTAAATTATCTTTGAATTTTTCATAAATAACTTTTTCATCTTCATCTGATGATATTTTTTCATATTCTTCTTCTAATATGTTATCTTTCTTTGATATATCATCCATTTTAGATATATTGTCTTTTAGTCCTTCTAATTCCTTATCAAAGACAAATCCTATTCATTATAGCTCTAACTTCGTTTATATTTGCTTTTATTTCTTCTAGATTTTTTATTGTTATTAAATTATCTTCATACATTTCTTTAGCATTACTATTAATTTTTAAACAATTACTTACTCCATTTACACCTATTAATACTATAAAGATGCAAATTATAGAAAATGTTACTACTAGTTTTTTTCTGACACTTAAATTTGTAAAAAATTTCATTATATTCCCCCTAAATAAAAATTTAATAAATTGATATTTTATGTATATTTATTGTTATTATGATTATATTATAAATTATTTAATAAGTATACTATTTTATACAAATAATCACATTTTTCTTATATTTATTTAGTTTGTATAACATTTAACATTTATTTATTTCTATTTATTTCTAACTTATTCTCTGTATTTACATATTTAACATAAATAAAACTTATTTCAACAAATATTTCATTTATAATGCTATATACCTTCTTTAATATTTCTCTATTTCAAAATAATAAAAAAATGGTATTTAGCTAAGACACTCAGCTAAATACCGTATAATAAAATGATTAAGATTGTAGATTGCTTTTTTTATTATTTATTTAATTTTATTCCATCAAAATCAGATATCATTTCATCTGTAATTCTAGACGTAAAATCAACGAGTACACAGTTTATTTCTTTATTATATTTAACATCTATTCCTTGTTTATATAATGCATCTATACATACTTTTGAAGCATCATTCTTTAATAAATCTTCTTTATTAAATTTATAAGATTTATCTTTTACAGTAAGTGTTAAGGTGTTTTTATCGTATGTGCCACCATAATACTGTGCAATTGATGATGGATCTATATATCCTTTATTAGAACTATTTGTTACTCCATAATTTGTCTGAAGAGTTCCTGCTATTGATAAAGAAGTATTTGTTGTTTTTCTTAGCTGCATCTTTGTGCTGTTTTCAGGATTATCTTTGTCTATAGTGAAACTATCTACTTTTTGAGGAGTATTATAGATAACATTTTTAGGATTTGCTTTACTTATATCTATTGTATTATATTTATATGAATCAATTGTAAGCTTTCCATCATCTATATCAACTACCTGATAACAAGGGCTATCCTGACAATCGACAAAATGTGCATTCCATACTTTATCTCTTAAATCTGTATAGTATTTGTCTCCACTTCTTCCTGTTACATAGTAAACTGTTCCATTTGAAAAATCAGCTGTATAATCATCATCATTTATTGCATATGTTCTTGAAATTGCATGATCATGTCCATTAAATACTACATCTACATGATATTTTTCTAAAACAGGTGTAAGAATATCTTTTACTGCAGGATTGTTTCTTGTTTTCTTATTATAATATGGAGTTTTATGGAACATTGCAATTGTCCATTTCTGTGTATTGTGTTTTAAATCATTTTCAAGCCACTCAGCCTGATCTTCAAGGAATTTATCATTAGAAGGAGCTTCTTCATCTTCCTGACTGTCTAAAACTACAAAGTGAACATTTCCATAATCATAAGAATATGTCTGTCCTATAAGAGAACTTAAACCATTATCTGGTACTGAGAACTGTCCTTTAAAATCCTTCGGTGCAGCTGATGCAAAATCATTATTTGAATAAGTTTCATGATTTCCTTGTACAGGCATTTCTGGGATATTGTCAATTACGCCTTCTGCTGCTTTAAACCAGTTATCCCAATGTTGATAATTTCCTCCTATTTCAACTAAATCTCCTATATTAGTAACAAAATCAGCATCTGCATTTTCTTTATATGCTTCTGTTATTGTATTATGCCATGGTGTATATTCAGGATTAGCAGGTTTTCCACTTTGAGAATCTCCAAATACTATGAATTTAGTATCAGTATTATTTTCCTCTTCTGTTTTAAAAGTATTTGTTTTGCTTACATGTTCAGAATTATTTTTGTCTACTGCTACTACTCTATATTCATAAGTAGATCCAGATTCAAGTCCTTTTAAAGTAACTGAGTAAATATTTTGTTTTCCAGTTAATATAGTGCTACTTCCTGTACCACAAGTTAAAACATCAGGTTCTCTATCATAGTTTTTACTCCAAGTAGATGTGCCTTTAACTCTATATTCAACTCTTCCTTCTTTATCTGTGCTTATTGTTCTCCATGTTATGGTCTGTGTTGTTTTAGGATCTTCTGTAAAACTTAAAACAATGTGGTCTGGAGACTCTGTTGCATTTAAATTTTCATTAATATAAGTACTATTGTACTTAACTCCATTTTCTGCTGCATCTGCCTTAGTGCAAAGTTTAGATGTTCCCATAACAGCTACTGATAAAGCAAATGATATGGTTAGACATAATATTTTTTTATTCATATAAATTATTCCCCCTAATAAAATTTTCTTCTATAAACAAATTATAGAAAAAGCTTATTAAAAACAGGTTTCATTTTTGTTACAATATTGTAAAATTTATATTTCTTCTGATTCTATGTCTATATGCATTTTTTTATCTGATTCATCCCATTTTACGATATATCCGCTCCCATGTGCACAAAATACAGAGTTTCCAGTACAATTTATATCAGCATCTTTTTTATATGCTCTTTTTTCTATGACTTCATCAGTATTGTGGCAATCATCATATCCGTCATAAATAAGGCTCATAGAACCTGTTCCTCTTGTAAATTCAAGTATATAAAGAGAATAATCCATAAACTCAGAAGCTGGTCCTCTTCCTTTTATAGTGACTTTTCCATCAATATTTTCAGGTGATTCAAATGTTCCTTTCATTCTTTCTATGTCAGTTAAAATACGTCCTATATAACTTTCATCAATCTCTATTATAAATTTATAATATGGCTCTAAAAGTATATTTTCTGCCTTTTCAAGTCCTTGCCTTATCGCTCTATATGTAGCTTCTCTAAAATCTCCTCCACATGTATGCTTTAAATGTGATCTTCCATTTAAAAGAGTAAACTTTATATCTGTAATAGGAGAACCCGTAAGTATTCCTTTATGTTCCTTTTCAAAAATATGCGTTTTTATAAGGTTTTGAAATCCTGGTGCAAGATCATCATTGCTACATTTATTTTCAAAAGTAATACCTGTATTTTTAGGAAGGGGCTCCATCTTTAGATGAACCTCTGCATAATGCCTTAGTGGTTCAAAATGTCCTCGTCCTATCACTTTATTTTTTATACTTTCTTTATATAATATATTGCATTCTCCAAAACAAACATCTATATTAAATCTATTTTTCACAACATTTTTTAATATTTCAAGCTGAATTTTTCCCATTATATGAACATTTATTTCTGAGGCATGTTCATCCCACTCTACTTTTAATGATGGATCTTCTGACTCTAAAATTTTAAACCTATTTAACATATCTTTTGGATTGATTTTACTTTCATCATATACTACCTTTGATACAAATGCAGGAAAAATCTCATACTTTGTCTTTTCTCTAAGTATACCTACATACTGACCACACTCTGCTTTTGAAAGTCCTGTAATTCCAACAATATCTCCATATTCTGCTGCATCTTTACTTTTAAATTTTTCACCATTATATAATCTTATGCTGTTAATCTTCTCTTCCTTTTTATCATCTTCATTTTCACCATAGATGAGTACATCTTTTACCTTAATCTGTCCATTTAAACATTTTAAAAATGTTATTCTGTTTCCTGAGTCATCATGATATATTTTATAAACGTAGCCTATAAACTTTTCATCATTAATCTTCCCATCATTATGAAGATTTTCTACAATCTGAAGATCAAACATTTTAGTCTTTTCTTCTTTTTTATCATAATTTGTAAACGTAAGTTCATCTAATGCATTTATAAATTCAGTAATTCCTTCATCTTGAAGTGCTGATCCTTTAAATACAGGAAATATTTTTCTTTCCTTAATAAGAGTGTTAAATTTTTCTCTTAAAATATCTTTTTTAAGATTTCCATCAAGATACTTCTCTAAAAGAGAATCATCCCTCTCACATATTGATTCAATTAAAGAATCTGAATAATTTACATATGAATCATTTTGTTTATCTTTATACGCTTCTAAAAAGACTGCATCTTCTGTAAGATTTTTATTTATATTATGGATTACATGTAAATAGTCTGCACCTTTTCTATCAATTTTATTTATAAATAAAATTGTAGGAACATTATATTTTTCTAAAATCCTCCATACAGTTTTTGTATGAGCTTGTACTCCTTCTACTGCACTAAGTATTATTACTGCATAATCTAAAACTTTTACCGCTCTTTCCATTTCAGCTGAAAAATCAATATGTCCAGGTGTATCTATAAGATAATATCTAGAACCATTAAAATCGAAAAGTCCCTGTTTTGAGAATATAGTTATTCCCCTTTGCCTTTCGATTATATTATTATCAAAAAAAGTATCTTTATGATCTACTCTGCCGCACTTTTGTATGCTCTTTGTATGATAAAGAAGCTGTTCTGAAAATGTAGTTTTTCCTGCATCAACATGAGCGAGTATACCTATAGTTTTTTTCATTAATTAGTTTTCTTCCTCCTTATTAATAAGTTATTTATTTTCTTTTCAGTAAATTCTGCAAGATAACCAAGTATTATTCCACTTAAAGCTCCAAATATTACATCTGTTGGATAATGCACTCCAACGTAAATTCTTGAAAATGCTATAAGAAATGCTACTACTATGATTATAATTCCATATTTTTTAGGTAATTTTCTATATAAAACACTTGCTACTGCAAATGAAATTGAAGAATGACCTGATGGAAATGAAAATTGATCTGGTTTTGGAATTAAAATTCTAATATCTTCTAAAGTATTAAAAGGTCTTGGTCTTTTAACTATGTTTTTAATTATTTCATTATTTATAATCACACAAAACACAAGTGCTAAAAGGCATATAATCCCTATTCTTCTCGTTTTTCTTCTTAATAATAAGATAATTGAAATTGTTATCCATATAAGTCCTCCATTTCCAAGTGAAGTCATTGTCGTAAAGATTGGTGTTAATACACTATTTCTTAAATTATCTTGAATAGCAAATAGTATCTTAATGTCTATACTGTTTATTAATTGTATCATCTCTAGCCTCCCTAATATTATGTATCCTTAGTATTATAACTTTAACTTAAAGTATTAAGCAAGACAAGCATAGACAATTTTTTAAACTTTATATAATTAAATTCCAAGTTTATAAATATATATGCTTAAAATTGACTGCTATATTTTAAATCTGATATAATAAAAATCATTTAGAATAATTTAGTTATACATAGTAAAATATAAAATACTGAGGGAGAAAATATAAAATATGATATCTACTATAAGAAAAATCATATACTCTATATTAATAATACTAACTATAATTGTATTATTTATAGTTTATAAGAAAATAGAATTTCCTTTCGTTTTCCAATTTGTTATTGGATATATAATACTTCTGATGATTGTATTTTTTTATACTTTAATTAGAATATTTTTAAGTATCAGAAAAGCAAAATGGAAGACAATAAAAAAGATTATACCAAAATTCATTATAACTTCTTTTGCACTTTGGGCTTTTAATGTTTTGTTTCTTTATTTAACAAAAGGTGAACTTATGCTGACTAATAAAATTTTTAGTTCTATAATTATTTCTTTTACTGTAACCTTTGGAGAATTAGCAGCTCAACAAAAATAATTATTAAAAAATTTTAAGTTATTACATACTTGCATATATAAATGACTTAAATTATAATTTATATAAAATATAATAAAGGAGTGACTATTAATGAGTGAATTATCATATACAAAAAGTGAATCTGGATTTATAAATAAAACTTTTACTTATATGGCTACTGGTCTTCTTGTAACATTCGTAATTGGCTTTTTTATATCTCAGAGTATTAATCTTAGAACTCTTATTTTAACTAAGCCTCAGCTTTCTATAGGACTTGCAATTTTAGAAGTTGCTTTAGTTTTAATTTTAAGCAGAAGAATTAATAAAATGTCGGCATCTAGTGCTTTAATGATGTTTTTTCTTTATTCCATATTAAATGGACTAACATTTAGTGCTATATTTGTAGTTTATGATTTATCATCAATTATGCAGGTATTTATTCTTGCATCAATTATGTTTTTCTGTTGTGCAATGGCAGGAAAGCTAACAAATAAAGATTTATCTAGTTTAGGAAGAATTTCAATAATGGCTGTTATTGGAATAATAATAGCAACAGTTTTTAATTTTTTTATTAACTCTGAAGGTCTTTCAATGATTATAAGCTATGTAGCAGTTGCAGTATTTTGTGCTTTAACAGCTTATGATATGCAGACATTAAAAAGAATTCATAATCAAATATATTATTCTGATGCAGAATCTGCAAATAAATACGCAATTCTAGGTGCATTAACTCTATATCTTGATTTTATAAATTTATTTTTACATCTTTTAAGATTATTTGGAAATGACAACTAAGATAACTAAGATAATAAAAAAGACATTAGATTTTATATTTTAAATCTAATGTCTTTTATTTATTTTTTAAATATTTAATTATATTAACACACCTCTTAAAAATAATATGTTCTACATCGGACTCACCCCATTAAAATTATATTCATTTCTTTAATAATTTTAAATAACCCATCGGAATCATCTCATTTCTCTATTTTAATCTTTTAATAAGTTATTAACAAAATTTCTCAATTCACCTTCTATCTTTTTAAATTCATTCTACTAAAAACTTCTTAGCACATTGGACTCACCTCTTTCTCTGTATTTATCTTTTAGTAGTTTGTTTCTTTTCCTTTATCTTGTCTTTATTATACAATATAATTTTCTGAAAATATAGACTTTTCTGAAAATTTTTTATGTGTTATAATAGAATAGTTGGGGTATATAAACTTTATTAGTTTTTTATATACCCCAACTCTATTCTATTTCTTTAAGAGTTTTCTGTAGGTGCTTTCATATCTGCATTATTCATTTTATCACCTTTTTGTCTCATTCCCATTCCCATTGTACCTGCTTGATTACTTTTATCACTATAAATAGTATCTTCCATAGTTATCTCTTGAGTATCACTTCCAAGTGTAACTGTATAAGTTTCACCTTTTACTATATCCTTCATACTTAAAACTGCACAATTATATTCTTTATCTGGAGTATAATTTATCAATTCATTACCACTGCTATCTTTTACTATTATACTTCCTGTCTGCATAGATGAAGTAGTAACAAGCATTGAACCTTGTGATGAATTTTCTCCAAAATTCTGTGCCATACCTGATGAACCTGCTGCAACTAATATTCCTCCTGTTATTGTAGCTTCGCCATTATAATCAAGCGCTCCATTTCCATTATCAGAAGGACCTGATACATATGTCTCTCCTCCTGTAACCTCAAATGTTCCATTTGAATCTATTCCATCACCTTTCGCATTTATACAAGTTTTTCCTCCTGTTATCTTTATAGATACACCTTCTTCAGCTTCAAACATTCCTCCTTTTCCCATCATATCGCCTTTAAAATCATCTTTTGTCATTGCATCATCCTGTGGAATTTGTGCATCTTCTTGTTCACTATTTTGTGCATCTTTTTGCATATCCTGCACAGGTGCTCCCTGCATTCTTTGCTGATTTTTTTCTCCTCCTCCACTACTACTTTGTCCTGATGTAGCATTTAAACCATCATCAGATGCTACAAGATTAATTGTTCCACCATTTATATCAATTGTTTTTCCTTCAATTCCTTCATAACTTTTTGAAATATTTATATTTCCACCATTAAAAGTAAAAGCAGAACTTGAATGGATTCCATCATCTTCAGCTGATATATTTATACTTCCATCTTCAATATATACATATCCAGTCGACTCATCTTCATCGTTATCACTATTAATTCCATCTTTCCCAGAAACAATATCATATTCTCCATTTGCTATTCTCACGCTGTCTTTTCCTTCTAATCCATGATTTAATGCATTTATCTTATACGTTCCACTTGTTAAAGTTAAATCATCTTTTGATGTAATTCCGCTACCATAATTATCATTTATCTCTAATGTTCCTCTACCATTTAAAGTCAAATCAGCTTTTGAAAATACGCAAGAATCAATATTTTCTTCAGAATCGTTTTTAAATTCTCCATTTACATTAAGTACATTGTTTGAATCTTCTGCTGTTGTTATAAATACCTTATCACTCTCCTTTACATATATAGGAGCTGAAGAAGAATTTGATATATTTGCATTATCCAAAATAAGCTGTACTTTTTCAGTTTTTTCTGTTTCAACAATTATTTGACCTTCTGTAAGTTCTCCTGTAATTATATAATTGCCTTCTTTTGTAATAGTAATTATATTTCCATCTATTTTTACATTGCTATCAGAACACGATGAATCATTATCACTTAAATTAATCTTTATACATTCATTTTCATCATATCCAACTTCCATATCTCTATCAGTAAACATATCTGAGGATGATGTAACATTAACTGATTCTACACTGCTGCCTTCATTTTGTGCTGATGTAGTAGAACATCCTGTTACTAATGCCGATATTATGCTTAATGAAATAATTATTGATATTATCTTCTTAGCTTTCATTAATTTTCCTCCTTTAAAGTTCACCTAACTTATCAGTCTTCTTAGAAATTACTATATCTAAATTTCCATTTCTACATCTTAAATCATCTATAAACTGCTTTTCATTTTTTCCCATATCTTTTAAAGTAACATCGTAAGTAAGCTTAAATAAGCTGCCCATATTAGTGCTTTTTACAGTTACAAGTTCATAAGATGATGCATATTCTTTAAATAAGCTGTCAAAAACCCCAGTATAATCAAGATTTTCAGGTATAGTTATATTAAGAGTTTTTTCTACACTATGTGCATTTTTAATATTATATACTGTACAAATAACATTTATTGTTCCAAGTATAGCTGTAAATACAGCAGCATAACAGATATAACCCATTCCAACTGCAAGTCCTGCACCCATTGCTATAAATATAGCTCCAATTTCTTTAGCTGTTCCAGGAGCTGATCTAAATCGTACAAGGCTGAATGCTCCTGCAACTGCAACTCCTGTTCCAAGACTTCCATTTACCATTATTATGATCATACATACTACTGATGGAAGAGTTAATAATGTTATAGAAAATCCTTTTGAATGTTTTGTTTTATACGTATATGCAGCGCTTATAAATAATCCAATTAAAAGTGATGCTATTATGCATATGATAAATTTTGAAAATGTAAGTGTTACAGAAGTATCACTATAAACTCCCTCTGTAAGTAAACTATTAAGAAACATATTCTGTACCTCCTATTATTTTAGGTAATATCATTTGTTTGTAAGTATTACCATACTTTGAAAAACTGCTTTTATAAATCTTATTTTCACAAAAGAAATCAAGAAGCCATCTTGGAATTCCAAGTGCAGTCTTTACTTCTAAAAGTGCCATACCTTTTTTTAAAATGCTCTCACCATAAATTCCAGCATCTAAAGATAAATCATAATCTCTTGCCAAAATATTCTGATCAAATGTCATTCTAAAATCTCCATCAGTTTTACTGAAAAACGCTTCTCTATCGTATGATATAAATGTTGAAGGTTTTATTCCTTTATAAAAATCAATAAAATAATCAATCTCATTACTTATCTGAGAATTTTTTTCTAGTTTCATCCCTTCTAATAGATAAGACCTAGCTTTACTCTTTTCCATATCAATACGCCTTTTATATACTACTCCTTTAAATTTCTTCTTTATTTCAATAAATACTGGTGTGTCATTTTTAGCTATTCCATAGCTCCTCACTCTAAGCTTTTCTTTATAACATGGTTTCTCTAACGAACGTCTTATTAATAAATAATCATCTGTGTCAAAATATATATTACATATTGTGCTTTTACCAAATTTATCTTCTTGCATATATTTTTTCATCATATTTAATAATTTTTCTTTTTGATCAAATGTAATAAGATATTTAAGTTCATATCTTTTAAAATTCTTTTTAAATCCCATTTTTATGTCTCTCCTCTTTTCTGATTTATTTCCTTTCTGTGATTTCATTATAGGAAATGAACCTAAAAAGAACTTAAAATTTTAATTTAAATAAAACTAAAATTTTAAGCTCTTAAAAAATAATCTTTTTATTAAATTTTAAAACATGGCCGATATAGTAAATATTTTACCATCTAAACTTTCAGCAGTAATTTTCCCTTTATGCTTTAATACAATTGATTTAGCAATGGATAAGCCTATTCCATATCCTCCTTTTTTACTATTTCTCGAGCTGTCTAATCTATAAAACCTTTCAAATAATTTATCATATTTACCTTTTTTTAAATTTTCTGATTCATTTTGAACCTTAATAATACATTTATTTACATACCTATTTAACGATAAATTGATATCGCTATTCTCTTTACTATATTTTATAGCATTATCAAGAAGTATATAAATAAGCTGTCTTATCATTTCTTCATCACCATTATAAGTTAAATTTTTTTGAATATTTAAATTTATTTTTTTATTTTTAAGCTCAGCCATTTCTTTAAATGGTTCTGCTGCTTCATTTACTGCATCTGAGATAGAAAATTCTGTTTTTATTATTTTATTACTTTCTTCATCCATACGGCTTAACATAATAAGACCTGATATAAGCTTTGACATTCTTTCTATCTGCCTGTGTATGCTTTTTGTCCACTCACTTTCTCCACATTCCATCTCTAAAACATCTGCATTAGTATTTATTACAGCAAGTGGTGTTTTAAGTTCATGGCTCGCATCTGTTATAAACTGTTTCTGTTTTTCGTAGCTCTCTACAATAGGTTTTATTGCACTTTTAGAGAATACATATATAAGTATAAAAATTGCACAAATTCCTACAAAGAATATTGTTATACTATTTATTAAAAAATCATTAAACATACGTAGTTCATTACTTATATCTATAAAAACTATCAAATTCCCATAATCTGTAGATATAATCTTATATTTATAGTCATCCGTAATACCCTCTTTTTTCCCTGAAGTAAATACACTGTTAGCATACTTCACCGCCTGATTCGATGAAATAGCACTCACATTTCCAGTATCTACTGCCATAAGATTGTTTTCTTTTCCAAATCTTGCTGTAAAAAATCTTGTTGAAAACGGTGTTTCTTTTGACATTTTAGGAGGAAGATCATAATTCCCTTTATTATCTTTATGTTTTGGAAACATACCATCATTTTCTGCAATAATATTTATAAGATCATCGCTATTTCTACTAATCTGATAGTAATTTGTTAAATCTATAACTGCTGTTATTAAAAATAAAACGATAAATACTGCACTCATTGAAATAATTATAAATTTTCTTCGAAGGTTCTTCTCCATCATTTTTCCTCCAGTGAATATCCCATATTTCTTGAAGCTTTTATTTGAACATTAGATCCTATTTTTAAAAGTTTCTTTCTAAGATAGGATATATATACCCATACAACATTTATTTCAGACTCACTATCATATCCCCATATCTTTTCCATAAATTTTTCAGTCGGTATTAAACTATGAGGATTCATCATAAACATTTCAAGCATTTGAAATTCTTTATTTGCAAGACGAAATGAATCACCGTTATCCGATTTTAATTCAAATGTTACTCTACTAAGTGTTATATTTCCAAATGAAAGATTAGAATCTGTAACTTCTGTTTTTCTTCTTGTAATCGAACGCAATCTAGCAAGCAGCTCTTTTATAGCAAATGGTTTTGTAAGATAATCATCTGCACCAAAATCAAGACCTTTTACCTTATCATCAATTTCTGACTTAGCTGTAAGCATTAAAACAGGTACATTATTATTTTTGCTTCTTATAGTCTTAAGAACCGTTATCCCATCAACTTTAGGCATCATTATATCCAAAATAACAGCATCATAATTTTCAGTTTCTAAATACATAAGTGCCTCTTCTCCATCATAAACTGCATCAATGGAATAATTACTATGTTTTAATATAGTAACAAGGGCATTTGAGAGTTCAACTTCATCTTCACATAAAAGTATTCTCATACTATCACATCCTTATTATTTAAACTTTAATTATTGTTATTATACATAAGTAATTTTAAACTTTCAATTGATAATTATCTAATAAATTATATTCCATCTTTACCATTTTTGAATATTATGTAATAAGGGTAAAAGGTGACGCAATATGATAAAATTCAAAAACTGTGCTATATTTTTTATATGTATATTTTCAGTATTTTTAATATCAATAAATATATTTATATTATTTTCCAATAATAAATTAAGAGATGATGCAAAAAATTTGATTTCAGTAAAAAATAACATATCATCACTTGATGAATTTGAAGAAATAATTCTAAATATTGAACATTCTCAAAAATTCTATATTCTTTCTCAGAATAAAAAATATAAAAAAGATTATAATGACTATCTTTCAAAAGCGTATACTTATTTAGATAAATTTTATGATACAAACTGTATAGATAGTGAAACGAAAGAAAATCTTGAAAAAATGTTAAAAGAATATGATGATATAAACCTTAAGCTTTTAAACAGCGAAATTAATCTTCCTTTAAATTCAGAGATTAAAAATTATTTAATAGAATCTAATAATATTCAGATTGATATGATTGATACTCTTTCAGATACTATCTTAGGAACTAAAAATTCAGTTTCTAAAAATAATGTATCACTTACAGAATCTATAGACAGTCAAAAAAACTTTATTCAAGCTTTAAGCAGCATAACAACAGTAGTAATTGGCGGTCCTCTGTGTTATGTATTTAAAAAATGTAGAAATGGAACTATAAGTTTAAGTGGTATAACAAATATTATAACAAACCAAAAAACGAAATTAGAAACTTACTCAAATTGGTTTTTATTATCTTCAATATTAAACGATCATAATAAAGAAATGATTGAGAGATTATCTGAAGTATGCATTAAAATTCAAAATCTTGAAAAAGCAATCGAAAGTTTAGAAGAAGAAATCCAAAAATGCAGCATATTATCATCAAAAATCGGATCACTTAAAATTAAAGTTCTAGAGATAAAATTTATGACTCAAGATCTTCCATATTATCATCAATTTATTGTAACTCTTACAGATAATATTATTCAAAATGAGCAAAATAATAAAAAATAAAAAAAGAAAGCTGATAGCCTCATTTATATATATCAGCTTTCTATAATTATTATCTTTTTTTAGTATAATATGCAACTCCTATGCTTCCAGGGCCTACATGAAGTCCAATAACAGGTCCAATTGACTCTATCTTTATCTTTTTTCCTAATTTTTCTTCTAAAATATGTGCAAACTCATATCCTTCTTCTTCGCAATTTATATGGTGAACTATAATATCTCCTAAAATACCATTATCTATATCTTCTAAAGTCTTTTTAACAAGTTCATCTATAACTTTTTTTCTTGTTCTGACTTTCTTAAATACAGATGTTTCCCCATTTACTACTGTAAGGATAGGCTTTATCTGAAGTATATTTCCAAAAAGTGCAGCTGCATTTCCTATTCTGCCACCTTTTTTTAAATAATCAAGCGTCTTAGGTGAAAATAAAAATCTACTATGATTAATTACATAATCTGCTGCTGAAACTACATCTTCAATGCTTTTATTTTCTTTTGCAGCTTTTGCAGCTTCAATTACTGCAAATCCCATCTGCATACAATTTGTTTTTGAATCAATTATGTACATATTAGCATCTTTATATTCTTCTAATACCATATTTTTAACCATATTTGCACTAGAAAAAGTTCCGCTCATTTTTGATGATAAAAATATTCCAACTAATGAGTCTCCATTTTTTACTACACTTTTAAAAACATTAAGCATTTCCTCAGGTATAGGCTGAAAAGACTTTGGAATTTCATTTGATTCTTCCATCTCTTTATAAAAATATCTATTATCAAGTTCAACTTCTCTTCTACTTTTTCCATTCATTGAAACATTAAGAGATACAACTTTTATATCATATTTCTCAATATATTCAGAAGGTATATATGATGTACTATCAGTTACCACTTTTATAGCCATAAATTACTCTCCTTTTAAAATTGTTTAAAAATATTATACACCATAAATTAAAATAATTATACACCAGTAAAAATAAGCCCTTCAAAATCAATTAAGATTTTAAAGGACCTTTATAAATAAAATATGAGAGAGCTATTTTCCAAATGTTTTTCTGTAATCTTCTTTAAATTTTTCGATTCCTATATCAGTTAATGGATGCTTAATCATTTGAAGTATTACATTGTAAGGAATTGTAGCTATGTCTGATCCTGCTTTTGCACATTCAAGTACATGAATTGGATTTCTAACACTTGCAGAAATTATTTCTGCTTTTATACCATGTATTTCAAATATATCAGCAATATCTTCAATTAATTTAATTCCCTTATTTCCTATATCATCAAGTCTTCCTAAGAATGGGCTTACATAACTTGCACCTGCTCTTGCAGCAAGAAGTGCTTGAAGTGCTGAAAATATTAATGTTACATTAGTCTTTATTCCTTCTTTGCTTAAAATATTTACAGCTTTTAATCCTTCTTCACACATAGGAATTTTTACAACCATATTTTTATTAATCTTTGCAATTTCTCTTGCTTCCTCAACCATTTTGTCACTTTCCATTGACATAACTTCGCCGCTTATAGGTCCATCAACTATACTTGTAATTTCCTTTATTACTTCGCTAAAATCTCTTCCTTCTCTTGCAATAAGTGATGGATTTGTAGTAACACCACAGATAACTCCTAAATCATTCGCTTTTCTAATTTCATCAACGTTTGCTGTATCTATAAAAATCTTCATACTCTATCACTCTTTTCTTCTTAATTTATTTTAATATTTCTTTAACATTTTTTACCATTTCTTCACTTGTAAGTTTGTATTTCTTCATAAGTTCACCTGGAGTTCCAGATTCACCAAATTTATCTTTTATTCCTACCATTTTAACTTTGCATGGACTTTCATCACATACAACAGCTGAAACCATTGCTCCAAGGCCACCTATAATTGAATGTTCTTCTGCTGTAACTATTCCTTTTGTTTCTTTTGCTGCCTTAATTATAATTTCTCTATCGATTGGTTTTACTGTTGCCATATCTATAACTCTTGCATTTATTCCTTCTTCTTGTAGCATCTTTGCTGCTTCAACAGCTTTTTCAACCATCATGCCAATTGCAATTATAGAAACGTCATTTCCACTTACGATTTCTGAACCTTTTCCAATTTTAAATTCATAAGAATCATCAAATATATCGCTACAAGCACATCTTCCAAATCTTAAATAAACGGGTCCTTCCATTTTAGAAGCTGCTTTTACTGCTGCTTTTGCCTCTCTATCATCTGCTGGAACTATTACTGTCATATTAGGAAGGGAACACATAAGTGCTATATCTTCAACAGACTGATGTGAACCTCCATCTTCTCCAACTGTAATTCCTGCATGAGTTGCAGCTATTTTAACATTTACTTTTGGATAACATATAGAGTTTCTTATGATTTCAAATGCTCTTCCTGTTGCAAACACAGCGAATGTACTTGCAAAAGGTATAAGACCTACATTTGCCATTCCTGCTGCCATTCCCATTAAATTTTGTTCTGCTATACCTGCATTAAAAAATCTATCTTTAAATTTATTTTTAAATCCATTTGTTTTAGTAGATTTAGATAAATCTGCATCTAATACAACTATATTTTTATTTTCATCTCCAAGCTCAAGTAATGCTTCTCCATACGATTCTCTCGTTGCTTTTCCCATATCATATCCTCCTTATATTATAAAGATAGAATTTCTTTTAAAGCTTTATTTTTTTCTTCTTCATTTGGAGCTGTTCCATGCCATGAAGGATCATTTTCCATAAAGCTTACGCCTTTACCTTTTACTGTTTTTGCTATTATAACAGTAGGCTTATCAGTACATTTTTCAGCTTCTTTAAATGCTTTATCTATACATTCAAAATCATTTCCATCATCACACATTACAACATTCCACAAAAAGCTTTCAAACTTTTTATCAATAGGTTTTACAGTCATAACCTCTTCATTTTTTCCATCTATCTGAAGCCCGTTATTATCTACTATAGCTGTAATATTATTAAGCTTATAGTGTCCTGCTGCCATAATAGCTTCCCATACTAGTCCTTCTTGAATTTCTCCATCTCCAAGTAGAACATAAACATTAGATGGTCTTTTTTGGAATTTAAGACCAAGTGCCATTCCTACTGCATTTGATATTCCCTGTCCAAGTGAACCTGTAGATACATCTACTCCATTTATATGTTTTGAATCAGGATGTCCTTGCAGAAGTCCTCCAATTTTTCTTAAACTATGAAGTTCTTCTTTGTCAAAATATCCTTTTTCAGCTAATACTGAATAAAGTGCTGGAGCCGCATGCCCTTTACTTAAAACAAATCTGTCTCTATTTTCATCTTTAGAATTTTTAGGATCTGCATTCATTTTTTCATAATATAAATAAGTAATAATTTCTGAACATGATAAAGATCCACCCGGATGCCCAGAATTTGCTTCATAAATCATTTCAATAATATCTTTATTTACATCTTTTATAACAGATTCTAATTTGTTCTTATCCATAAGCTAACCACCTTTGACTTTTTATTTTTATTTAGAAAGTGCTCTTTTAAATTTTTCATCCATAAATTTTTTTGTTTCTTTTATTACGTCTTTCCAGTTTTCATTTCCTGTATACCAAAATTCAGCTGTAAATCTTCTTACGCCAAGATTCCATGATTTTTTTATTACATCTTCAAAATTTACGTGTCCTGTGCCAAAAGTAATCTCTCTAAACTTTCCTGGAACAGTTTCTTTTAAATGGACTGCTGCTATATGTCCTCTGCCACATTCAAAATCATCATCTAAAGATGTATTATACTGTAAGACTGCATTAGTTACATTACCACAATCAGGATATACTTGAAGATATGGTGAATTAACTTCGTCTACAAATTCCATAGCTTTTTTTACAGTATTCATGAATTCAGTTTCCATTGTTTCAAAAGCAAGTATTACACCTTTTTTAGCTGCCATTTCTACGGATTTTTTTAAATTTTCTATAAAATATTTCTTAGTAATTTCATTTCCTTTTTCATAATAAACATCATATCCTGCAAGCTGTATTATTCTTATTCCAAGATCATCTGCAAGATTGATTGCTTTTTCCATTATCTCAAGTGATCTTTCTCTTGTTTTTTCATTGGGGCTTCCAAGGGGATACTTTCTATGACCACTTAAACACATACTTCTTATTTTAACTCTGCATTTAAACATAAGATCAACAAGTTTATTTCTATCTTCTTTTGACATGTAGAGTCTTGATAATTTTTCATCTGTTTCATCAACACTTATTTCTATACTGTCAAATCCACATTCTTTAGCGACATTTAATTTTTCTTCCCATGTAAGACAATTAGGCATAGATTTTTCATATAATCCCAAATAATAATCTTTCATATTTTTTGTACCTCTCTCACATTTATTTTTGTCCATAGTAAGCATTTGATCCATGCTTTCTTGTAAAATGCTTTTCTATAAGATCCTGAGGCATTTTCTCTGCCTTATTATCATTTAATAATTCTGTATTAAGTGCCATCATTGCAACTTCTTCTAATACTACTGCATTATGAACAGCTTCTTTTGCATCTTTTCCCCATGCAAAAGGTCCATGATTCTTAACTAAAACAGCTGGTACATATACTGGATTTAAATTTTCAAATCTTTCAACTATTACTTTTCCAGTATTATATTCATACTCATTTTTTATTTCTTCTTCTGTCATATCTCTTGTACATGGTATTTCATTATAGAAATAATCAGCTTGTGTTGTTCCATATGGAGTAATACCTTTTCCTGCTTGTGCAAATATAGTTGCATATCTTGAATGAGTATGTACTATTGCTTTAATATCATGAAAATCATTATATAATTTTAAATGTGTAGGTGTATCTGATGAAGGTCTATACTTTCCCTCAACAACATTTCCTTTTAAATCTACAACTACCATATCTTCAGCTTTCATTATGTCATAATCAACTCCTGATGGTTTAATTACAAATAATCCTTTTTCACGATCTACTTCTGATACATTTCCCCATGTAAAAGTTACAAGATTATATTTAGGTAAAAGCATATTAGCTTCATATACTTTTTCTTTTAGTTCTTCTAGCATTAACAACACTTCCTTTATATTGATATATATTCTCAATTAATTTGATATATTTTTTTATCTATGGATATATAAATTAATATATCCATAGATAATTATTAAGTTTTATTCTTTTGTTACCTTATATACTGCTGCTTTATTATCAGTATGATTTGCTGATAATATAAGATCACAGTCATCTAAGTTTATTACAGCAACATTTGCTGGTCCTACACCTTTTTCAATTACTGTTTCTTTGCATTTTCCGTTAACATACTGTATATAGAAAAGTTCGCAATCTTTTCTTCTTACTCCTCCCACAAATGATGGAATTCCGCATAATGTAGTTCCAACAAGAGTATGTGCAAAGTCTATTTCATAAGGATATTTATAAATTTCAGTATATTTTCCATTAGACATACTATATATTTTCATTGAATTACCATGAAATGGTTCAATAGTCATAAGTTCATCGTTTCCATCACTATCAATATCGCACCATGCAACTTCTCCTACGCTTTTATCAAGTATGCATTTTACCTCCCATTTATCATTTTTATGTGGTATTACTTCAAATACTCCTACATCAGTTCCAAATGTTCCCTGTGGTTTACCATTTACCATATGTCTTGAATAACCATGATTCTTAAATAATCCTTTTTTAAGAGGTGTAATCTCAATTCCATCCATTAAATTTTCAGGAAGTTTTCCATAATATATAGTTCCAGATCTACTCCAGTCTTCTTTATTATCTTTAAGATCTGCAATAGTTGCACCTATAAAGTAAATCTCACCATCAACATCCCATAAATCAAATCTATGAAGATACGGTAGCTTAAGTACAGTTTCAATAACCCATTCACCATCTTCTATATGTCCCCATACAAGACGTGAACTACTTGGACTTTCTTTAAGATAAAAGTCTGCTACTGCTAAAAATTCATTTTTTCTTTTTGGAATAGGTATTATTGACATGCATCCTCCGCCACTTTCCCATACTGTATGACGGCAGTTAAAGTTCTTACCACTGTATGCATAACATGGATATCCTTTTTCTTCCGATGCAATAAGAAGGTTCAGTTCTCCATCTATATCAATTGAACTTGCTGCATATGCACGATACATTTCATCTAAATGTTTCTTTATTATCTTCATTTTATAATACACCTCTTCCTTATTTTAGAAACTTCATCTTTTATTTTTTGTTCACAACTTTTTCAGTAACTTTTTCTTCAATCTCTTTTTCAGATAATACGTTCTTTAATCCGATTACAATTGTTCCATTTTCTTCTGCTCTTTTAAAATTAGATTTTAAAACCTCTGAACAAAATACTACATCAAAACTTGAAGCTTGACTCTTTGCTTCTCCAACACTGCTATGCTGAATCTGTGCATCTATTCCTAATTTCTTAAATACTTTTGTTATTTTCATTTTTATTATCTGGCTTGAACCCATTCCACTTCCACATGCTGCTATAACTTTTAACATAAAAATCATCCTTCTTTCATCTTTTATATTTTTATTTATTCAAATAGTTATGCAGGATTATTTCCCATATCCTCCATATATCCCTCATAATCTTCTGCTATTCTAAAGTAGTTTTGCTTATTTTTTCTATATTGAATTTGTGGAATAATTAATAGTGCTAAAACTACTACTACAAAACCAACATATTGGAAATTTTTCATTAGTATACCAATTACAGGCCATACAGTATCAAAGTCGAAGTTTCCATGCCATCCACCAAACTGTGATAATTTGAAGTAGAATGCTGCAAATGCTCCACCTAAAACTTGAATTAATCCAGAAACAAATGGGATAATCATTGCTGCTTTTAATCCACCTTTTTTATTTGCAAATACTGCGAATGTAGCATTATCAAAGAATACTGGTACGAATCCTGTGATTATTAATACTGGGCTTTTAAATACTATAAGTCCAATAATTGCAATAAACTGTCCTAATGCACCAAATAAGAATCCGATTGTAACTGCGTTAGCATGACCAAATCCGTATGTAGCTGCACAATCAACTGCTGGCATAGATCCAGGTAAAATTTTATTTGAAATACCTTGGAAAGATTCTGTTAATTCTGAAACGAACATCTTAACACCAAGTTGTAATATACTTAAATAAACTGCGAAATTAAGTGATTTTTCAATTATATAGAATACAAAACTTCTGTCTGCTGCAAAACCAGCATCTATATTATGTAATAAGTCTGGTCCTAATATTCCCATTATTATTCCAAAGAAAATTATCATTAATAAACCAGTTGCTACTACGTTATCAGTAAAGATTGATAAAAATCCAGGTAATTTTAAATGTTCTATTGATTTTTCTTTATTACCTATTTTTCCTGCAATTTTATCAGTTAACCAAATTCCAAACATCTGCTGATGTCCTACTGCAAATCCACCACCTTCAGTTAATTCCTGAGTAGGTTCAACTGTAAGATTTGAAGAAACTGCCCAATATGTTCCAAGTAATAAACCAAGCATTATTACTGCTTTTGTATCAATAAGATTAGGGAAACAATAAAGCACTATCCATAAAGCAGTTGATGACTGCTGTACCATTATATGTCCTGTAATAAATAGTGTCCTTATTTTTGTTTGTTTTCTAAAGAGTACTAAAATAATGTTGAATATAAACGCTATAAGAAGAACTATCATCATTAAAGAAAATGATCTTCCAATGCTTTCAACAGCTTGCTGAGCTGCCGTTTGTCCAAAATATGGATCAATTACTGCCGCTGTAAGATTAAAACGATCTTTTAATCCTGCAAGTATAGGACGGAAGTTACCAACAAGTCCACCTGCTGCAACATTAAGAATTAAATATCCTACAGTTGCTTTAATGAATCCTGCCATTGCTTCATAAATAGGACGCTTTAATAACAAGTAACCTATAAATACAATAAAACCAATAAAGAATGCTGGATTAGTTAATATGTTAACCTGAAAGAATTTCCAAATGCTTAGTAAAATTTCCATATTTATTCCCCCTTAAAGTTAGTTTATACTGGTAAAAAGTATTCTTTATAAATTTTTTCTAAATCTTCTTTACATTCTGCTGCAATTAGCTTTTCTACAACATCTTGATTTTCTACTAATTCAACAAGTTTTGATAAATTTTGAAGATGAATGTTATTATCTGTAGATGCTAATACGAAGAATAATCTTGCATCAGTATCAGAATCTTCACCAAAATGTACAGGTTTTTTACTTCTCATAAAACAGACTGCTGTTTCATTTACTCCAACTGCACCTTCTTGAGCATGTGGTATACATATATCTGGCGCAATTACTATATATGGTCCATACTTATTTACATTATTTATTATTGAATCAACGTAAGCTTGCTCTACAGCTCCATCTTTTATTAGCGGCATGCATGCTTCCTGAATTGCATCCTCCCATTTATCAAATCCATCATGAAATGAAAACCTATTTTTCTCAATTAATTTTTTTAACATTTCTCTTCTCCCCTCTTATCTCTTATGTGGGTGAGACTAAAAATTTTAGTCTCACTTTTAAAATTTATATTTTATAGGAATGATGTATAAGGCGTATTTATATCTACTGTAAAGCAATCATCAAATCCTCTTGGATAATGATATTCTCTCTTGTTAGAATCATCTGGGAATATGAATTTTCCTCCTACTTGCCATATAAATGGAGTAAATTTATACTGTAATCTATCTTTTCTCATATCAAACAATTCTAATATTTCTTTTGTATCAGCCTGGAAGTTTGACCAGATATCGTGGTGGAATGGTATTACTACTTTTGTTCTTAATGATTCAGCCATTCTTAAAATATCTACTGATGTCATTTTATCTGTAATTCCTCTTGGATTTTCACCATAAGATCCTAAAGCAACATCAATTTTGTATTCGTTTCCATGCTTTGCATAGTAATTTGAATAATGTGAATCTCCACTATGATATAGATTTCCGCCTGGTGTTTTTATTAAGTAATTTACTGCTTTAATATCCATGTTTACAGGCATTTTTCCTCTTATGTCTCCTGTTGGAGGTTCAGTAATAAGTGCTGTTCTATCAAATGATTCAAGTGCAACAATTTCTATATCTTTAACCTTTACTGTGTCTCCTGGTTTTACTATTATACATCTTTCTTTAGGTACTCCCCAGCCTACCCATTTATCTACACAAGCCTCTGGTCCTATAAATGGCACATCATTTTTGCAATTCTTTAATACTGCAGCTGCAACGTTTACATCAATATGATCGTTATGATCATGTGTTGCTAAAACTGCATCTATATTTTTAATTCCAAATGGATCTAAGACAAATGGTGCAACTCTTAAGTTTGGTTGAAGTTTTTTGTTTCCACACATTCTTGCCATCTGATGCTGTGGTTTTATGTAAGGATTTGCTTTTGTTTTCTTACCACTTCCACACCAAAAATCAATACTTATATTTGTACCACCTTCTGATTTAACCCATATACCTGTGCAGCCAAGCCACCACATTGCGAATGTTCCCTTTTTTACTTCTTCCTGTTCAATTTCTTCATTTAACCATGTTCCCCATTCTGGAAAAGTATTTAGTATCCATGATTCTCTTGTAATTTCATCAACTTGTGACATCTCTAATTCCTCCATTCTCATTACGATTTTATATTTGTTTTTTCATGTTTGTTTGTTTTGTTTTCTCTCTATGTCTATATAATATATTAATAATTCAAAAAAAAGCAATACTTTTTTATATTTTTTATGTTTATTTGAATTTTATATACTTTTATGCTATTATTTATTCATAATATATGAATGTTTGAACGTTCTTTTCGTGAATATATTGCTGAATTACGCAAATTCATTAAATTTAATAAATCATATTTAGTTTCTAATAATTATAAAAAATTATTCATCTATTGCTTAATTATTTTTCAATATATATTTAATTACCAATTATATTATGGTTTAAGAATTATTCTAACTATAATATATGTAGCTTATAATATATGATGGTAACTTGCATTAAATCATATGAATGATCTATAATAAAGGGATCGAAATAAATAATCAGTTGTTATTAGAAAATATTTATCTTTTTAAAATTATGATAAGAAATAATTTATACTGAAAACATTCATAATTAAAATTTTAATTAAAAGGTGGGATGCCTCATGAGAACAAATAACAGTCTGGTTTCCAAAAGAAGAAGTTATATTTTAAAGCACTTAAAATCAGAAAAACAAATTAGTACTTCAGATCTTTCAGAAAGGTTAAATGTTTCTCCGCTTACCTTAAGACGAGATCTTCAAGAGTTAGAAAAAGAAGGACTTGTAATGAGGTATTATGGAGGAGCTAAATTAGTTGAAGATAATCCTTTAGTTAATGAAATTGATGTAAATGATGATTCTTTAACTGCAAATGAAAACAAACAAAAAATATCAAAATATGCGGCAAGTTTTATTGAAGATGGCGATACTATTTTTATTAATTCAAGTTCAACCGCTTTATGCGTACTAGACTATATTGGTGATAAAAGAGTAACTGTTATAACAAATAACGTAAAAGCAATCTACTCTAATGTAGGAGAAAATGTTGATCTTATTTTAACAGGCGGTCAAATTTATAAAAGGAAGCTATCATTAGTCGGAGATTTTGCTGCTACAATATTCTCTTCTGTAATTGCTGACAAATGCTTTATTGGTGTAAGTGGAATTTCTGCAGATTTTGGAATAACAACAAGTGTATTTCAAGAAACACTAATAAATAAGGCAATGATGCACCACTGCAAAGGTCCTGTTTTTGTACTTACTGTAAGTTCTAAAATAGGTAAGAAGAATAAATTTTTAAGTGGAGATATACATGATATTTCTCATATAGTAACAGATAATAATTTAAGTGAGAAATCTGAAAAATGTTTGAAAGATTCAGGAATTGAAGTAATTAAAGTATAAAAGAATCAATAAAAAATAATGCTGACACAATTAATTAAAAAATTAATTGTGTCAGCATTATTTAATTTAATATTTTTTATTTAACTTTATCTTTATAAGATATATTATTCCTACAGCTATAAATATTAAACTTATAAGCTGAGCCATTCTTATATTGAAAAACATAAGACTATCCGTTCTTAATCCCTCAATAAAAAATCTTCCAAACGAATAAAGTATTATATAAAAGGAAATAACCATACCATCCGTCTTTTTTCTATAAAGCAATAAAAATAATAATATTATAAATATTAATACATTCCATATTGATTCATATAAAAAAGTGGGATTATAGTATGATCCATTTATATACATTCCTTTTTGAATAAATAAAGGGAATTTTTTGATAAACTCATATGATACTACATCTCCATGAGCTTCACCATTCATAAAATTTCCCCATCTTCCTATCGCCTGTGCAAGAATAAGTGATGGTGCTATAATATCGAGATATTTAACTATATTTATATTTTTCACTTTGCAATAAATTATCATTGATATTAAAGCTCCTAAAATTCCTCCATGTATAGCAAGACCTCCTGTACGAAGATTAAATATGCTTAATATATTATCTTTAAAATAAGAAAATTCAAAAATCACATAATATAAACGTGCACCTATTATTGCGGATGGAAAAACAATAAGAAATCCATCTGAAATAACTTCAAAATCCACATTTAATTTTTTCGCATTATAATATGCTATTATCATTCCAAGAATCACTGAAAATCCTATGAATATACCATACCATCTAACACCATAACCTAAAATTGAAAATGCAATAGGGTTCATATTTATACCTCTTCTCTAATTTAAATTTTAAAGCATCTATTTTTTATTTAATTTTGGTACAAAAAATACATTTTTATCATCTATTCTATATATCTCAAAATCTATATCATAAACATTTTTTAAATTTTCTTTTGTAAGAACATCTAACGAAGGTCCTTCAGAAAAGACGTGTCCATCTTTCATAAGAAAAATATATTTGCAGTAAGATGCACTTAAATTTATATCATGCAAAATAACAATAATTGTCTTATTTTCTTTCTCATTTAGTTTTTTTAAAGTTTCCATAATATCTACTTGATACCGTATATCAAGATGTGATATAGGCTCATCTAAAATTATATATTTTGTATCCTGTGCTATTGCTCTTGCTATAAGAACTCTTTGTGACTCGCCGCCACTTAAATTTAAAAATATTTTATCTTTAAGATGAATGCAGTCTGCATAAACCATAGCTTTTTCAATAATATCTTTATCGTCTTTAGTAAGACCTTCAAACCTTTTTAAATATGGATTTCTTCCCATAGCCACAACATCATATACTGAAAAATTAATCTTAGCATTAACATTTTGAGGCACAAACGAAATATTTTCTGCAATCTCTTTTCTTTTATATTCGTCTATATTCTTTTTATCTATATACACTGCTCCTTTTTTTGTTTCAAGGAATCTTAATATATGCCTTATTAAAGTTGTCTTTCCAGAAGCATTAGGTCCTAAAATACCGTAAAAACCACCATCATTAAAATCTGCAGATATATTATTTAATATGTACTCTTCATTTGGATAAGGTTTATAAAAAAGATTTTTTACATTAATTTTCTTATCCATTATTTACACCTCATAACTTCTTTTCTTCGTATTTTTATATATTAAATATATAAAATACGGTGCACCGAAAAATGCAGTAATTATTCCTACTGGTATTTCTGTAGGACTTGCTACTGTTCTTGCGATAGTATCACATATAATCATAAACGATGCCCCTCCTATATATGAAAATGGGAGCAGTATTTTATGATCATATCCTACAATAAGCCTCATGCAGTGCGGTATAATAAGCCCAACAAATCCAATAGTTCCACTTACAGAAACACTTGCTGCAATAAGAAGTGAACTTGCTATAATTAATATATTGTTAACTTGTTTTACATCAACTCCAAGACTTGAAGCTGCTTCGTATCCTGTCATTATAATATTTAAATCACGCGAGAACATAAAAATAATAAGTGTTCCAATTAAAGATATTATAGCTAAAAAAATAACTTTATTAAAATTTGCAGAGCTAAAACTTCCAAGTGTCCATAGATATATATTTTCAAGCTGCTGTCTATTATAAATCATAAGAAGTGATATTGCAGAACTTATCATTGTACTTATAGCAGTTCCTGTAAGAAGCAAATTTAAAACAATCAGATTTCCTCCAATACTTCCAACTTTATACACTACTATAACTGTAATAATTGCACCAATAAATGCAAATATACTTATTACTCCCATTCCCAAAAAATTAAGGCTGAATCCTGATAAAATTGCAATTGTTGCCCCAAAAGCTGCTCCTGATGATATTCCAAGTATATGAGGATCTGCAAGTGAATTTCTAAAGATAGCTTGAAATGTGCATCCAACTAAAGATAACGCTCCTCCAACTAAAGCTGACTCAAGTATTCTTGGAAATCTTACTTTAAGAACAATTACTTTATAAGATTCTTTTATGCCGTCTAAATCTATAAAATTATTTAAAATAGGCACTTTTGATAAAAGTATTTTAAAAGTATCTATTATAGTGACAGATGAAGATCCAAATGATGCAGAAACTAAAATACACATAAACATAAATATTATTAAAAATGCAATATATGTATAATACTTCTCTTTATTTGGCTTCATCACTTCTTCTCTCCTTTTACTTAAATGCATCTTCATGGAAAATTTTTGCCATTTCATAAACTCCTTCAGCATTTCTATATCCTTGTCTATCGATAATATTATTATCTATTTCATATACTTTTCCTTCTTTAACTGCTGTAAGATCTTCATATCCTTTTGTAGACATAAATTTATCTTTTTCACCTTTTCTTACAACGATTATATCAGGATCATTTTCAATTAGTAATTCTCGTGAATATGACCAGCTGTCGTTTTCTGGTACTATATTTTTTCCGCCTGCTAAATTTATAATCTGACCTACAAATGTATTTTCTGGTGCAGAATAATCGCCAGAGTCTCCATAAGATACAACATAATAAACAGAAGGTTTTTTAAGGTTCTTTACTTTTTCTGAAACTTCACTTATAGTCTTTTTCATATTATTTACTGTTTCCGTTGCTTTTTCATTTTTATTAAGTACTTTTCCAAGCTTTTCTATCATAGAATAAACTCCATCAAAATCATTTTCCTGATAAAGACACATTACATTTATTCCATTATCTTTAAGTTTCTTTGCATTTTCTTCACTAAAGTGAGTAGATGCTATTACTATATCAGGTTCAAGACTTATAATCTTCTCAATATCTGGAGTTCTCATTGTTCCAACAGATTCAACATCTAAAGCTTCTTCTGGATAATCACAGTAATCTGTTCTTCCATAGAGCTTTTTTTGTGCATCAAGATTATATATAAGCTCTGTAATATTTGGTGCTAATGATATTACTTTTTTAGGTTCTTCCTTTAAAGTAACATCTTCTCCATAAGAATCTTTAATAGTTAAAGGATATGTAGTTTGAGTTTCAGTCTGCAAAGCTGCGTTATCTGATGACTTTTTAGAAACTGAATTAAGTGAGCATCCATTAAGTACAAATGTAAGTGCAAAAATTAATAAGGCTGATGTAAATTTCTTTATTATTTTATTCATATATTTTTCTTTATTCCCTTTCTTTTTCATAAAAAGTAATTTGTTTTTTATTATTTAGTATTTCACTAAAAGTGCCATACTAATACATTTTTTAATTATATATTTTTGAATATCTTATTTCAACTTAATTTAAAAAATTAAAAGACCAAATGTATTTTTACATTCAGCCTTTTATATTAAAATCCTTATGAATATAAACTATAAATATTTAATAGTAACAGTTTAACTAAAATACTTGTATTATGAAATAGAGATAATTGAAGGAGCCTTTTAATTATGAATAAGATTCAAGCAAATATAGAAATTATAAATGCACTTGCAGAACTTGATGATTTAATCGCCGATATTATTTATATGGAAGTAGATAAACTTAAATTTTCTTTAGCTAATAAAGCTTCCTTAGAAGATATTTTAGCTATTAATTCATCTATAAAAACTATGCTTAATTCAATTTCTAATATTGAAAAGATTTCAAGCTGCGAACTATGCTCAGCTATTAATCATTCTAAGGGTAAAACAAAGAAATAAATTTTACCCTCTATTTGAAGAATTAAGCTTTACCTCTTCATATTTTTGAATACTTGTTATTTTCTTTAATAAATCATCTACTGAAGAGAACTCTTTCATATTTACACTAACTTCTTTAGCTCTAAAATACACTTTCATCTGATACTTTATAAGTTCATTTAAAGCTTTTTGAACTTTATTTATTGATTTAACAACATTTGTTAAAGACTGCTCCCTTTTAGTTTTAGAATCCTCAAATTTAACTATAACTGTATCTGAATTTACAGAAGTCGCAGCATCTCCATTAATTGATAAAGTAAGAACGTTTTGAATTAATAAGTACTCAGGTATTTTTTCTATATCAGTTAATACTGCACCTATATTAACGAGTACAGTTTTTCCCTGAATATCCGAATAATTATAAAAAGTTATATCTATTTTGCCATAAGCTCCATCTTCTGGATACATTATAAAGCTTTTTATATTACTTCCGTCTTCAAGAATTATGCTGCTGTTTTTTAAATCAAAACTAAGTCCAGGGGCTAATATATCACTTATTGTAAAAGTATCATACATAACATTATCTGTGTCATATGCTATTTTAAATACACCAGTAAATAAAATTTCTGTTCCATTTGCAAGTATTTTTACTGCTTCATCAACAAATTGTAATAATTCTATCGGTTCGATAAAATTCATTTTTATATCTTTTATGCTTAAATCATCACAATAGCATTCATTCGCAGTCAATATAAAATTTAATATTTTAGAGTCATTTAATAATTCAGGATTTTGAATTTTTAGTCCTATTTTTACTATTATATTTCTGCCATAAAAAAATTCACAATTTCTAATGTCAACTCTTAACTTTCCAGTTGTAATATCATAAACATATTGTGCATATATATCTTGATTTTCATTGTTTAAAAATCTTTTAGAATTTAAATTTTCTACTTCAACTAAACTTTTTTCTATATCAAATATAAGTCCTTGAGGCAAAACTGTAGTAATATTATATTCATAATATAAATCAGGTGAAAACATTAATGATATTACTCTTTCAAAACCTAATTTCAAATTATTTATAGTATTTATACTGTCATTTAAAACTAGAAGTTCATTGCTTTGAACCTTTTGAAACTGCACTTTAAGATCTTGTGATTTTGTAGTTAATCCTTCGACCTCATTAACAGTAACATACGTAGTATTATTAATTTCCATAGTATCTTCTATTTTACTTTTATCAATAACTTTAGTAATCAAATACATATCCAAATCATTTCCTGCTATATTCTCATTATTTATAACATTAATATTAAGTTCATTTTTTATCTCGTCATATTTATAGTCCCAATTTGCTATAATGTTATTATTAACTTTAATGTACGTCTTATATGGAACGAACGTAAGACCATCAGCTAATGTATCAATGATATTAAAATCATGATATATTGAGAAATCTTCAGGAATAAAAAATTTAACTAAAAAATCGATTTCTAATCCATCCATAAGTGTTAATGTTACCATTTACTACTCTCCTATAAATTGATTTATAAAAATGTATACAGGCAGATTCTTTAAAATATGAATCTGCCCTAAAAGTTTATGACTATGCTATATTATTTTATAGCATATTATGCTGTATAGTCTATAACAGCCTTAGTTACTGCGCTTACTGGTTTAACAAAGATTGTTGTAACAGCACTTGATGAAGTCTCTGGGTTTCCACCAATTGCAAGTTTAAATACATTATTAAACGAATTTTCAATTGTTTGGTTATTATCTATCTGAGAATCTAATGTTATTGTTATATCTTGATTTCTAATAGCAGCTGAATTTGTAAATACATACTGTGCTATATTTCCAGTTTGAGTGCTCCAAGTTCCACCTACATCAGTAGAAGAAGCTCCATATACAACTGATGAAGTTAAATTCTTAAGAGATGTTCCTGTTGGAAGTGCCATTCTAATTACTACACTATATGCATCGGAAAAATCCGGTGCAGTAAATGTTCCTGTAAAGTTTACTGCATTTCCAACTACTGCATTAATAACTCTATTTGGAGTAGTTGTATTACTTATACTTACTGTCTGGAATGTTTCAAAATTAATAGTTACAGTATTTGATACTTTTTCTAGTCCACTAGCTCCATTTACATCTACTGTTGCTGTATTTGTAAGTTCTCCACCCACAATTTGTGTCAAATCATCTACTGCAGTATTTATTGTTGCTACGACTGTATATCCAGCTACTTTTACATTATTAGTAACTGTGATTGTAACAACATCATGTCCATCTACAGTTGTAGAACTAACAGTATAATCTGTATCTGCAATTAATGTTACACTATTTGCAGTAACAGAAGTGGACACATAATTAAGTCCTAATGCTAAAGTATCTTCTATTACATAACTTGTATAGTTTGTAGTATCAGATGAAGCTGTAAAACTCACTGTAAAATTGACTGCTTGCCCATTATACAACGGTCTAATTGCCATTTGTTCATCACTCCATATTTACTTATTCTTATTAAAGTTATAAACATAACTTTAATTATATTTTATTCATCTCTCTTTATTATTGTGATTAAAAAAATATATGAACAATATATTATATAGAAAAAAGCAGAGAAAATGTTATAATATTTCCTCTGCTTTTATATATATTATTATAAACTATAATATTCTACAATAATCTTCTATGTCTTTACGCTTTTTTAATTCATTTGATTTTAAATCATAACAAATAGTCTTATCTTTAAAGATCAAAAATCTATCTGCTATATCTTTTATCTGATCATACCTATGAGTAGTTAATATAATCGTTTTTCCCATTTTATTTAATTCTTTAAGTAACGATAAAATTTCATTTTGAAAATGAATTGATAATCCATTAAATGGTTCATCTAAAACTATTACTTCAGGATTCATAGCTAGTATAGCTGCTATGACTACCTTCTTTTTTTCTCCGCCTGACAAATTATAAGGAACTCTTTTTTCTAATTTTTCAATATCTAAAAGTTTAAGGCAGTCAACTACTCTTTTTTTTACTTCATTTTCTTTAAGCCCCATCGTTCTAAGGCCAAATGCAATCTCATCGTAAACTGTGCTATTAAAAAGCTGTACTTCATAATTCTGAAATATAAAACCGATGTTTTGATGAAATAATGACATATTATAGCTGTTTTTTAAGTATGTACTATTAATATTTTGTCCTTTAAATGTATACTGACCTTTACTTGGAAAAACAATACCATTTAATATTTTAAGCAGCGTAGATTTTCCGCATCCATTGTCACCCATTATAACAACAAACTCTCCACTTTTTATATTAAAATTGATATTTTCAAGTACCAAACTATTATCATAACTAAAATATACATTATCGCATGTTATCATATTTCATAACTCCTCACGTAAAAATAAATACACACAAATATAATATTAAAAAGTATAAATATTACATCCATCTTTTTTATCTTTTCTCTTGTTTTTCTTACATAACTTCCTGAAAAACCTCTGCACTCCATAGCACATGATAAAGATTCTCCACATCTTTTCATCTTTATAAATATGTTGCCAAATAGTCCTCCGATAGTATTATATTCATGACTATCTTCTCCTATATTACGCATTATTACTGCCTGAAGTACATCACACATCAAATATGTAATACACTTTAAATATTTAACAATTATGTCCGTAATAAAAATAATAATATCTGGACAATGCATCTGTTTTAAAGATTCTGCAATTTCATATATTGTCGCATTCGCTATGAAATTCTGAACTAAAATCATTATAATTAATATTTTCAAATAATATGGGATTATAACGTTAAAAGGTGCATAAAAACAATATGGAAGAAATATTATACATGGAAAAATAAACATAATTAATGATTTCTTTAAAATACTACATATTACTTTTCCTCTATTTAACGAAAGCTGAATCATTACAAATAAAAGACATATCCAAATCTCAAATATGCCTCTACATATAGTAATTAAAAATACAGACATTATTAATGAGAGAATTCTAAAAAATGTACTGATATTTGTTATTTCATTATATATAGGTTCTTTTTTTAAGAATTTTAATAGATTAAAAAATCTATTAAAATTCTTCTTTAAATAATCATTCTTTTTTATGTTTATTTCACAATTTTCATTGTTTTTAATCCACTCTGGCATTTCCATTTGTATTCTTGCCTCTTCCAAATATGATTTTATAAAATAACATAAATATAACAACAGCTGTTACTGCACATAAAATATATCCAACTATATCTGGAACATTCTGCATCTTATAATCAGAGAATAATGCATTAAAGCTAAATCCATTCTTCATTCCTGTTGGAACATTTTGTGGCATATTATAAGCTTTTAATGTTTCTAAAAGTTCAGTTACATCCCATTCTCCCCAAGCAGTACCTGTTGCTATAAGTCCTAATGGGCATAATATTACTAAAGCTATTATTAATTTTGCAAATCGTTTTATTTTTATACCTTTTTTATGTTCAGCTTTATCAGATGAAAAATCTGAACCTTTTATAATTTTATAAACAGAAACAGTAAAAATACTTTCTACTATTCCAATAAGTAAATGAGCACCAACCATTGTAGGTACTGATATTGTTACTGGGTATGGATTATATAATGGATTATTTAATGAATCACAGAAAAGTATAGGTTGTATTCCAAGTTCAATTGCTGCACATAAAGCTGCACAATTTATACTTAAATAAGAACCTAAAGCTACGCCTATCATTTCTCCTCTTTTTTTCATTAATTTAGTACATATTTTATATATATAATATCCACTAAACGGCATTATAAATGCCATATTAAATATGTTTGCTCCTAAAGCAAGTATTCCTCCATCTCCAAAAACAAACGCTTGCAACGCAAGACAACTTGCTACCGATATACAAGCTGCATGTGGTCCAATCAAAAGTGCTAAAAGACACGCTCCTACAGCATGAGCACTAGTTCCTCCTGGAAGTGGAATATTAAACATCATTATAAGAAATGATAAACTTGACGATATAGCCATAAGTGGCACTGTTTCTTTCTTCTCTTCAACATCTTTTTTTAATTTTTTTGCTGAATAGACTACAACTGGAACCATAACTGCAGCCATAACTGCACATGTTTCAGGACTAAGATAATTATCTGGAATATGCATAAAAATCTACCCCCTTATTCTAAATAACGTAAATAAGTTTATCATTAGAGTTTTGAGGATAAAATGATAGATGATGTTATCATTTGACAACATCATCTTTTATGTAAATCTTTGCATATAGTCTGCATCTATTATATGTATTTTATTATCAATTATATCAATTACTGCCTCTTCTTTTAATTCATGAAGAATTCTGTTTACACTATTACGTGTTGATATTCCGCAAAATCCAGCAATATCTTCATTAGTTATAGGAAATTCAATACGAATTCCTTTGTCTGTTTCTTTTCCAAATTTGTTAATAAGCTTATGCAAAAATGCACATACAGCTCCTTTTTTGCTGTTCATTATCATTATTTTTTCATTATACATACTATCAAGCAATTTATGCCTATAATAATCTTTTACATATTCCTGAAGCTTTTTATTACTGTTAACATAATTCCAGAACGTGACCCTTGGAATTCTATAAAAAACTGCTTCTTCCGATTCTATTCTTACGTTAAATGGCGATGATGTATATACGCTGACCTCATCTCTAACTAAAGAGATTATATCTGGAGCACATATATATGACATATTAAATTCTCTTCCGTCCTTTAGTATTATACTTGTTTTTATTGTTCCTTTTTTTAAAACATATGTGTACTGTTCATCAAGCCCACAAAAAGTTAAATATGAATGATACTTTCTTTTTATCGTAGGTGTATTGTTTTTTTCTAAAAAATCAATCAAAAATTCCGAATTCATCTTTAGTACTCCTTTTTACTTAAATATATATTAATATTTATATTTTAACTTTTATTTATATCATATGACGTTAACAAATGATACTATCTCATGATATATTATAAACTCTTATTTTATTTTAAACTAGTCTATGTTAAAAAATTTATAAAATAAAGGAAGATGTTTTATGAAAGAATTCAAATTACCATACGATTCAAAGACAATAGATCTTAAGCTTAATGATGAAAATTTTGCAGGTCTTTTAGAATCAAAGCAAGGTACATACAAATGTATTGAAAACGAAAATGACATTGTTGAAAAATCACTAGACAATCCAATTGGAAGCCCTTCACTTGAAGAACTTGCAAAAGGTAAAAAGGACATTGTATTAATAAGCAGTGACCATACAAGACCAGTTCCTTCAAAAATCATTACTCCTATTTTACTAAGAAGAATAAGAAGTGTATCTCCTAATGCACGTATACGTATCTTAGTTGCAACAGGATTTCACAGACCAAGTACAAAAGAAGAATTAATATCAAAATACGGAAAAGAAATTGTAGAAAATGAAGAAATAGTAATGCATTTTTCAAAAGATGATGCTGCTATGAAAAAAATAGGTACTCTTCCAAGTGGTGGAGAATGCATTATAAATAAAATCGCAGCTGAAGCTGATTTATTAATTGCTGAAGGATTTATCGAATCACATTTCTTTGCTGGATTCTCTGGTGGAAGAAAATCAGTACTTCCTGGTATAGCTTCATATAAAACTATCATGGCAAATCACTGTGGAGAATTTATAAATAACAAAAATTCACGTACAGGAAATTTATCTCATAACCTTGTTCATGAAGATATGCTTTATGCAGCAAGAACAGCTAAATTAGCTTTTATAGTAAATGTTGTTCTTAATGGTGATCATAAAGTAATCGGATCATTTGCAGGTGATGTAGAAAAAGCTCATTTAGAAGGATGTAATTTTGTAAACAGCTTAGCACGTGTAAATAAAGTTAAATGTGATATAGCTCTATCAACAAATGGAGGATATCCTCTTGATCAGAATATTTATCAGGCTGTAAAAGGAATGACTGCTGCTGAAGCAACACTTAACAAAGATGGAATAATCATAATGGTTGCAGGATGCCGTGACGGACATGGTGGACAAGACTTTTATGATAATATCGCAAATGTAAAAGATCCAAAGGAATTCTTTGATTCAGCATCAAATACTCCAAGATCAAAGACTGTACCTGAACAGTGGACTTCTCAGATTTTAGCAAGAATCTTAGCTAATCACAAAGTAATAATGGTTTCTGATTTAGTTGACCCTTCACTCGTAACTGGATTACATATGGAACTTGCAAAAACTTTAGATGAAGCTTTTAATAGAGCATTTGAATTAAAAGGAAAAGATGCAAAGGTTGCTGTAATACCTGATGGTTTAAGTGTTATAGTACAGGATAATAAATAATATGATCTCTCTTGAAGAAAAGCTAAAAACTTTAAAAAGCTTAATAGCCTCATACGGTTCATGTGCTATTGCCTTTTCAAGCGGTGTAGATAGTACATTTTTATCATATGTCACAAAGGAAGTACTTAATGACAAGGCTATTTTAATTTCTGCTAATGTTAATACACTTACATCAAGAGATACAGAAGATATTATTTCCTATTCAAAAAATATAGGACTAAAATTAATAACAATTTCATGTGATCAGCTTGCAATAGATAATTTTGTTAAAAACCCACCAAAAAGATGTTATTTTTGTAAATATCATTTATTTTCAAAAATAAAAGAAACTGCGAAAAAAAACGGTATAGATACTGTAATTGATGGAACAAATGCAAGCGACTGCAATGATTATCGTCCTGGTATTAAAGCTTTAGAAGAACTTAATATAAAGTCGCCTTTAAAAATATGTGGCTTTACAAAAAAGGAAATAAGAGACTTATTAAAAGCATGGAATATAGATGCTTTTAATAAGCCATCTTCAGGTTGTCTTGCAACTCGTATACCTTATTTTGAAAATATTACGCAGGAAAAACTTGATATTATCCGTAAATGTGAAGACTATTTATTAAATCTTGGATTAACAGATATACGTGTAAGACTGCAAAACGGTACTGCACGTATTGAAGTTAATCCTAAAAATCGATCTTATTTTTTTAATACATCAATAATGGATAATATCTACAAAACCTTTATATCATTTGGGTGCAGCTATGTTTCTCTTGATTTAAGAGGATATAAAACAGGAAGTTTAAATGAAATTTTAGATAAAGGAACAAATCAAAATGAATGATAACAAATTTATAGATATTGATATAGCAAAAGTAGATATTGATAGAGATAAAAGAAACGGCTATCCCGAAGTAATTTATGGCGAAGGAAAAACTTTTGATCAGATAATAAAAATATCTAAAGTTTTATTAAATGAAGATAAAACCGTACTTGTAACACGTCTTTGTGAAGAAAAAATGTCGCATATATATAAAGAATTTCCAGATGCAGTATATGATAAAGAAGCTCGCTGCATGGTAATTAATAAAAAAAATAGCAAAAAGCCAAAAAGCTATATTGCAATTGTAACTGCTGGAACAAGTGATATACCTGTTGCAAAAGAAGCAGAATTTTGTGCTGATGTATTCTCTAATGAAGTAAAAGCTATTTACGATGTAGGTGTTGCAGGAATACAAAGATTATTTTCTTATCTTGATGTTATTAGAAACGCTAAAGTAGTAATAGTTATAGCAGGTATGGAAGGCGCTCTTGCAAGTGTTGTATGCGGACTTGTTGATAAACCAGTAATTGCTGTTCCAACAAGTGTTGGATATGGTACAAGCCTTAATGGCATTACTGCTCTACTTTCTATGCTAAACAGTTGTGCTAGCGGCTTAAGCGTTGTAAATATTGATAACGGATTTGGTGCTGCTTACAATGCAAGTATGATTAATCATTTATAGGAGGAATTTATGTCTACATTATATTTAGATGCATTTTCTGGTATAAGCGGTGATATGTTTATTGCAGCTATGCTGGATATTGGTGCAGATTTTAAAAATTTAGAAACTGAATTAAAAAAACTGAACTTATCAAATTATAAGCTTTATTATGAAAAGAAATCAAAAAACTCTATCTTTGGAAGTGATTTTGATGTCATTTTAGAACATGGTGAAAAAGACTGTGGTATTTCTGAAGAACATAACCACCACCATCATCATCATCACGGAAGAAATTTTGCAGATATAAAAAAACTTATTGAAGAAAGTACTTTAAGTGATTTTGTAAAAAGCCATTCTATTTCAGTATTTCTTGAAATAGCAAAGGCAGAAGCTAAAGTACACAATAAAACTATAGATGACGTTCATTTTCATGAAGTAGGTGCTATTGACTCAATTATAGATATTGTTGGATCCTTCATATGTTTAGAAGAATTAAATATTGAAAAGGTAATCTCCTCTCCTCTTACTGATGGATGTGGACATATAAATATCGCACATGGAGAAATGCCTGTTCCAGTTCCAGCTGTAATGCAGATGAGAGTAAATTCTTATATTCCTGTTAATCAGCGTCTTGACATACATACAGAGCTTATTACTCCAACAGGACTTGGAATTGTAAAAGATATTGTTTCTGAATTTGGTTCAGTAAAAAGCGATATGGAAATTACAAATGCAGGTTATGGATTTGGTAAAAGAGAAACAGGATGTTTCAACGCTTTACGTGTACTTTTACTAAAAAAAAAATAAATAATTTTGAAGATAATATATTGGAAATAGAAGCCAATATTGATGATCAAAGCAGTGAACAGATTAGTTATGCTATGGATCTTCTTCTTAATATTGGAGCAAAAGACGTATTCCTTGCTCCAATAATGATGAAAAAAAGCAGAATGGCCTCTAAACTTACAGTTCTTGTTGACCCTTTAGAAAAAGAAAAGTTTATTAAAGCCATTTTGACTCATACTTCAACACTTGGAATACGATATAACATAAAACAAAGAACGATTATGAATCGTAAAATTATTAATATACAAACAATTTATGGAACTGTAAAAGTAAAACTTGCATCTTACGGCGATATAAAACATTATGATATCGAATATGAAGATTGTGCAAAGCTTGCTAGATTACATAACGTTCCAATAAAAAATATATATTTTGAAACAGAAAAGATATGTAAAAAACAATTTAAGGAGGAATAATAATATGTTTCAACATTTAGTTGCTGAATTTCTAAGCACGGGTCTTATGATTATTTTTGGTGTAGGAGTTCATTGCGATGAAGTATTAAAAAACACAAAATACAGAGGAAGCGGACATATATTTGCAATAACAACATGGGGATTCGGAATTACAATCGCCCTATTTATCTTTGATGGTGTATGCATGAATCCAGCTATGGTTCTTGCTCAGTGCATCTTAGGTCTAGTGCCATGGGCATGTTTTGTACCTTATAGTATAGCTGAAGTTTTAGGAGCATTTGCTGCTTCAATAATCGTTTATATAATGTATGCAGATCACTTTAAAGCTAGTGAAGAGGAAGTAAATCCTATTGCAGTAAGAAATATTTTCTCAACTAACCCTATAATTCGTAACCTTCCAAGAAATTTCTTTGTCGAATTTTTTGCAACATTTATATTTATAACTGGTACTCTTATGATTGCTACAAAATACGGAAGCATGCTTCCAATAGGCGTTGGTCTTTTAGTATGGGCAATTGGTATGGGACTTGGAGGTCCTACAGGATTCGCCATGAATCAGGCAAGAGATCTTGGACCAAGACTTGCTTTTCAAATACTTCCAATAAAACATAAAGCTAATAATGACTGGCAGTATGGTTTACTAATACCAGGTATTGCACCTTTTGCAGGCGCTGCATTTTCAGCAATAATTTTACATGTATTTTTAGGACTTTAATCTAATACATAGTTTACAAATGACAAATGTTGTGGAAATTCCGTAGGAATTTCATTGTATGATTTTTTGCGTTTTTACGCAAAAATAAGCTTTCGCCTGAAGCGAAAGCTAAATACAAAGTTTCTGCAATTTTGAGCAGAAACATCTTTCTTTGTCGGATTGGACCCCTCAAATGGGACTAATACATTCAAATACTAGTTTATTCTTAGATTTTCATTTTTGAAGAACTAATTTATTTAGTTCTTCAATTTTTATAATTTTACTACAAGGTTATTTTTAAAATTATTGTTTTTTAACTTATAAAATTCTTCAGGTGTTCTATAATCTATTGATGAATGAATTCTTCTACTATTATAGCCTTGAACATAAGTATTTATAACAGTTTCAGCTTCTTTAAAATTTTTAAAAAATATACCCGCTAAACATTCATCTTGTAGATATCTGTGATATGATTCAATGTGTGCGTTATAATTGGGGCTATGAGCTGGTATGCGCTCATGTATTATCTTTTCTTTAATACATACTTTCTCAAATTCATAAGCTATGAACTGACTACCGTTATCGGTACGAATTGTAAGACCATTTACTGAGTCTTTCAATTTACGCCTATATAAAGCTTGAAACACAGTTCTAATTGCACTTTTGGCATCAGCAGAATGTGATAAAATACACGAAACAATGCTTCTATCGAATACATCAATTATTGATGCTAAATAAGCTACTTGACGTGTTTCTGCTATGTATATATATTTTGTATCTAGTTCCCAAAGCTGATTTGATCTTAACACTTCGTGGTTTTTACATATACGTTTATATTTACGGATGCTTTTTCGTTGTTTTCTTAAAACACCCATAGTCAGCATAAGTCTATAAACTTTTTTCTTGTTTATTCTTATTTGATGCTCTCGCCTTAAAACAGATGTGACTTTTTTATATCCATAATGTTTTCCGAATTCGTCTGATAAGACAATAGTAATTAGTTTTTGTATTTGCAAGTCATTAATTTTTATGCCTGAAAAAGTATAACTAAAGCCTGGTATTATGCCATCCTTTTTTGTTTGTATTTTTAATTTATTGCTTTCAAGGCTTCGCCATCGGTAGTAGGTTGACTTCTTCAAAGCTAAAATTCTTAGTATAACAGATACAGGTGCACCTGTTGATATCCAATCATTAGCTATAATATATAAGTCTAATCCTACATGTTTTTTTTTAACATATCTCGAAGAACAGCAATCTCTAGTTCAAGCTCATTATTTCTCTTTTTAAGAGCTATGAACTCTTTTTTATAGTCAGGTATTTTTTCACTCAAGACTTGAGCTTTCTTAGGTTTTAATGTTTTTCCATACCTGCGATAATTACATTTCCAATACGATATCTGATGTGAATTGATATCATATTTAGCAGCTATTAACGAATTACTTCCACACGCTAAAGTTTCTTCTACTATTTTTACTCTTTCTTCTTCGGTAAATTTTCTAATAAATTTCATAAAAGACCTCCCCAAAATGTTGATTTTATTATAAAATACACTGAGTGTATTAGTCCAACATCTTGAGGGGGCCTATGAGCTATGAGTTGTCATTTGTCATTTGTACTTTGTCCTTTAGTATGTCCTCGTATAATAGGTTTATAATAAGAAATTTTCTTATTATAAACCTATTTTTATTATATAGAATAAAGAATTATCCTTTTTATTTGTTCTTTAATTTAATGCTAAATCATCTGACTCAATTTCAGCATTTTCTTTTTCTTCTTTGATTAATTTAGAATCATACATTTTAACAAAAGGGAAATAAATCAAAAATGCGAGTACACCATTAATTAATGCTAATAATATAGCTCTAAAATCTCCTGCAGTTCCTATAAATGCTCCGATACCAATTGGTGATGGCCATGGAACTTGTGCAATTATTGGATTAACCATGTGTAATTTTATTGCAAAGTAAGCTGTTGATGCACATGCCATTGGTGCTAAGAAAAATGGAATTGCAATGAATGGAATTATATATTATTGGGAGTCCAAATATAATTGGCTCATTAATATTAAATATTGCTGGTACAATACTTGCACGTCCTAGTACTTTTAATTGTTCTGATCTAGCTAAAAATGCTATAAATATTGTAAGTCCTAATGTAGTTCCTGAGCCTCCCATTATAACAAATGAATTTTGAAATTCACCTGCAAATGGTATATTTGCACCTTGTATATTTAATTGCATATTAGATAAAACAATTGGAGTTAAAAATGAACTTATAATATTTGCACCATGTATACCTACAATCCATAAAGCATGAATTAAGAAGTAAATTACTAAAATTCCAAGCCAGCTATTAGTTAGATTACTTACAAAACTAAATGGTATTGATATAACTTTAAATATGTCAATTCCAAAAGAAACAAATATACCATTTATTAAAAGTACTACAAAAGATACAAGAAATGCTGGAATTAATGCAGTAAATGAACGTGCTACACCTTCTGGAACAGCCTCTGGCATTTTAATAATTAAATTATGTTTTACACATTCACGATATAATTGAACAGCTACAACAGCCATTATAATTGCTGTAAATATACCAGTAGTTCCTAAACGAGATACTCCATCTCCTCCTATATTCCAACCATTTATTATTTTTGTATTATCAGTAATTTGATTTATTAAACTTATCTTTCCATCTCCTAATACCAATTCTGGAATAGTCATAAAAAATGCGAACATAGAAAGAAGTGCTCCATTTAACGGATTAAGATTAAGTTCCTCTTCGTCTGCAATAATTTTCGTATATTCGTATCCAATAACAATACAAAAATAAAGTGCTAAAATTCCCATTGTACATTTGTTAGCAAGCATGTACAAATCACTTATACGGAAAAATGTATTATTAAATATACCCTCAAGAAATGTCATTGTTTGAGGCAATATATTTAATACAAGAAACATAGATCCTACAATTGTAAACGGAATAGATGCCATACCTGCTGCCATTACTGCACGAACAAGACGAAACTGAGATACCTTCCCCATAGGTCCCATTAGATATTTTTCTAAAATTTCAAATAGTTTATTTTTATTTTCCATAATTATTCCTCCCTTTTTTTAATTCTTTTTCTAGTTCTTTTGTATATTTGAATTGCTTATCAGTACGATTTTTTATTCTTTGTAATCGTTTTAAGATAATCGCACAAAAAATCATTCCAATAAAAATAATTCCAATAATAAACTGATGAGACTCATTATTATTTTGTAAAAATGGAAATAGTCCATAAAATAATGGTGTAAATATGGTTACCATAACCATCACATTAATGCCTAATATTATTTTGTATGCTAAAATTGTCTTCTTCGCATTATCTATAGGAGAACTATACATCGTAAATTGTTCTACTACAGCTCTTACAATAAATATTAAATTAATTCCTGGCACTATAGCCCATACTTTATAGCTCATAATGAGAGAACAAAACCAATAAAGATTTGCAAAAAAGAAACCTGCTGTAATATAGCGGACTAATAAGAATCTATTAAAGTACATTGCTTTTAGACTCATTTCCTTTTTCCTTGCTTCAAGTTTCTGTTTTGCCTGACTACTATTCATCGAAATTTTCTCCATTTTTTAATTTGTACATCTGTTTATACATCTTCAAAAATTCAAGTGCCATTTCTCTAAGTGTCATTGTAGTCATTAGATGATCCTGTGCATGAACCATAATAATTTCCATAACTATTTCATCTCCATTTGCATAATCTTGAAGCAGTTTTGTTTGTGCTTTATGTGCCTTCCGAAGCTCATTATTTGCATCTTCCATCTTCTTTTGCGCTTCCTCAAATTTTCCTTTATTCATTAAATCAAGTCCTTCATGGACCATAGTTCTTGCATCTCCACTATGAACGATAATTTCAAATGCCACTACTTGTAAATCATCTTTTGTCATATATATAACTTCCTTTCATTCTTAAATTAATGTTGTAAATATTTCTTCAAAATCCTTAAAATCTTCACATTTTAATAATTTTTCTTGTACGTTTTCTTTTTCAGTTAATGAAACAATAGCTCTTGTTATATACTTTAAATGAGCATTCTCTATTTTGGATGGAGATAGTAAAAATACAAATTTTATTTTTTTAAATTGATCATTCCATCTTACCCCATCTTTTATTATTGCTACAGCAATACGTGCACTTTCTCCAATTGATTTTGCTGGATGCGGCACTGCTATGTTACTACTAAATACTAGAGAGCTCATCTGTTCACGCTGATCTATCTGCCTTAACATGATTTCAGAATAATAAGGTTTTTCATATCTTTGTAATAAATTAACTAAATCTTTAACTATATCTTCTTTTAATTCTGATTTATTTAAGATAATAAAACAGTCTTTTTTAAAGAACTTTTCAAATAAAGTTTTCTTTTCTGATGAAATAACTAAACTTTCACTTTTATCTTTCTTGCTATTTTTAGAGATTCTATTTTCAATAAATGCTTTGATTTCCTTTATTTCTTTATCATTTAAAAAAACGCTGACATGTATAACAGGCACATTAAATACAACTGTGTATAAATCTATAGATGAAATAATAAGATCAATTCCATTTAATTTTTCATCATTTATTTCATAATATCCAATAACATCAACAATATTTATGTGTTGTCCAAACTCTTTTTTAAGTCTTATACTAAGCATCTGTCCACTGCCATATCCTGTAGCACATATAACGAGTATATTAAGTTTTTTATTATCTTTATATCTTTCTATTGCAGCCATAAAGTGCAAACAAATATATGCCCATTCACTATCAGATACTTTGTAATCTTTTAAAATTGATAAATTTGAGAGATAATGTTTTGTAAGGAGCAAAATATCACCATAATTTTCTCTTATTTCATTAAGTAATGGATTCTCTAGCACTACCCCATTTTCAAGCCTCATATGAAGCGGGTAAAAATGCGTCATAAGACCATTAATAAGCTGATGATCATTTTTTATACAATATCCTATTTCATTTTCAATTTTCTCTAAAATTATTACTAATTCATCGTATATTTTCTTTTCATTATTAAATTCTTTAACATCATCTTGATTTTTAGAAGTACATTTTACTTTTAAATGAAGAGCTACATAATAAGCTTCTTCTTCTGGAAATTCAATATTGCTGCATAATTTTATACGCTTTAAAATATTTTTAGCTACTAAAAGCTGCTTATCATTTTTCATAACTATATCGCTTTTTGCTACTTTAAGATTAAATCCATCTCTTATACGTTTTATCGCTAATGCAATATGCAGTACAAGATTTTGTATTATGTAATCTGAAAGTTTAAGCTCTGCTTCACGACATTCATCTAAAACTATTATTGTTATTTCCTCAAAACTTATATCGCCTAAAAACAATGTATTTCCAACATATTTATTAATTGAAATGCTAAAACTGTTGCTGAAAAAGTAATCCATTATAAAATGTCTTTTATCTTTTTCATTTCCATCAATATAGACTCCCTTTTTTACTTTACTTACTACAGACAGGTTATAAGATTTCAAAAACTTTCTTATTTCTGAAAAATCATTCGATAATGTTGAACGTGATACATATAATTCATCACACAAATCATCAAATAGTGCATATTCATCTTGAAATAATAATTTATTCAAAATGTAATACTGTCTATCTTTTGAATCCTCCATTCTAATTTCATTTTTTTTCATTAGATTATTTTTATTCTTTTTTATAAAAGTGTTAAACTCAGATTCGTAAGTAATTTTAAAAACATATCCATGGCCTGGTCTTGCAGTAATTTCAGCACCATTTTCTATTAATATCTCTTGCAATCTTTTTATATAATTACGTATAGTACGATCTGATAAATTCAAATTTTCTGCTATATCTTTACTCGTCATAATCTCGCCCGTATTTTTAATAAAAACTTCCAAGATTGCTTTTTCTTTATTGCTTAACACCTAAACACCTCTCCTTAAAGAATCACTTTTTATTTTAAGTTTTCAAGAATGAGCTTTGCCATCTTTTGTACTCCCATTGGAATTGGAATATATGCTTGTGGCATAATATTTATAACAGGTTTATTTACTTTTTTACCAGCTTCAGCAAACTTTGCATAATACATTTTTGTTTGTGGACTTATTAGAAATAAATCAAAATCTCCTTCTTCTATATTTTTGGCGCCTTCTGTTGCTGAAACCGCATCTACTATGATTTCTTTTCCTTTACTTTTTAAAAATTCTGTTGTTTTCTTTGCCATTAATGATGATGACATTCCTGCTGCACAAATAATTAACACTTTTTTCATAATAATCACTCCATTTTTAATTTATATTTTTAATCCAATTTTTCTCCATTTGATGCAATAACCTTTTTATACCAGTCAAATGATTCTTTCTTAGATCTTTTTAATGTTCCATTTCCTTCATTATCTTTATCAACATAAATAAATCCATAACGCTTTTTCATTTCACCAGTTCCTGCTGATACTAAATCAATACAGCCCCAAGGTGTATATCCCATTAAATCAACACCATCTTCTGAAACTGCTTTTATCATTTCCTTTATATGAGCCTTTAAATATTCAATGCGATAATCATCATGTATCATTTTATCTTCAGAAATTTTATCTACAGCTCCAAATCCATTTTCAACTATAAATAATGGAAGATGATACATATCTGTAAACCAATTTAGAGCATATCTTAATCCTTCTGGATCAATCTGCCATCCCCATTCAGATGCTTTTACATACTTATTTTTAACTAAATCTCTTGTTTCATCATATTCAAATGATTCATTTCCTTCATTATATTTTGTAGCAAATGACATATAATAACTAAATCCTATATAATCAACACATCCAGCTTTTAAATCTCTTGCATCATCTTCTGTAAAATCTAATTTTATGCCTTTTCTTTCTAAATATTTCTTAATATGATTTGGATATTCACCATGTACATGTACATCTGCGAAATAATAACGCTTTTGCATTGCTTTTTGTGCCATTAATACATCTTTTGGAGCACATGTTGCTGGATAAATAGGGCACATTGCAATCATACATCCAATCTTAAAATCTGGATTTATTTCATGTCCAATTTTAACTGCACGTGCACTTGCTACAAGTTCATAATGAGCTGCCTGATACATTATTGCTTCACGATTTTCACCTGGTTTATAATAAATACCCGAATTAGTAAATGGTGCAAAATCTGTTTTATAGTTAGCCTGATTATTTATTTCATTAAAAGTCATCCAATATTTAACTTTGTTTTTATAACGTTTAAAACATGTTGTTGCAAATCTTTCAAAAAACTCAATAAGCTTACGATTACGAAAACCTCCATATTTTGTAACTAGATGAAATGGAAGTTCAAAATGTGATAATGTAATAACTGGTTCAATTCCATATTTTAAACATTCATCAAATAAATCATCATAAAATTTTAATCCTTCTTCATTTGGTTCTAATTCATCACCATTTGGAAATATTCTTGTCCAAGCTATTGATGTTCTAAAACATTTAAAACCCATTTCTGCAAAAAGAGCAATATCTTCTTTATAATGATGATAAAAATCAATAGCTTCATGGTTAGGATAATATTCTCCTTCTAAAACCCCATCAGTAATCTTACGATCTACTCCGTTTGCTCCAGCTGTCATTACATCAGCTACACTTATTCCTTTATTTCCTTCTTTATATGCACCTTCAAGTTGATGAGCAGCAACTGCTCCACCCCAAAGAAAATCATCTTTTAATTTTTCCATTATAATTTCCTCCTTTTTATTTTAGCTTTTAATATAACGTTTTCATCGAAGTTATATCGGCTTAGCTTGTACTATATTTGTTTGCCTCACCTTATGATTATATATTACATTTAATTTATGTAATTTTGAATAGTATCTTTTTCCGCAGTACAAAGGAAAAAAATTAAAAAAGTTCTAATTATTAAATATACATCAATAATTAGAACTTTTTATATTTTATTTAAAATAATTCTTTATATACTTTTTTTATTCTTTCTTTATCAAAAGGCACAAAATTATTTGCAAGTAGACGCTGTTGATTTTCAATTACAGAATCTGCAAATAGTAATATTTCCTCTTCTTTCATGCCATATTCATGTAAGGCTTTTTTAGGAATTAATACATTTAAGATCTTTTCTAATTCATCATATACATTTTGAACATCACATTTAATTATATCTGCAATATATTTATTTAATTTTTCAATCTCACCATCATTTTTAAGTTCCATGTAGTTTTTCATAACACCTGTAAATACTGCATAGTTTGCTTCTCCATGAGCTACATGATAATTTGCTCCTAATGGATAACTAAGTGCATGCACAGCAGCACATCCTGCATTTCCAAATGCTATTCCAGCATAATTTGAAGCGATTAAAAATTCTTTTAATAATGGAATTCTTGCGTTTTCTCCATCTTTGCAGATTTTTATATAGTTCTTTAAGATAATTTCAATTGCTTTATAACTGAATAATTTTGTATATTCATTTGCCTTCGGTGATAAGCTTGATTCTATTGCATGAATTAAAGCATCAATAGAACTTGTAGCAAAAAATTTAAAAGGAAGTCCTTTTAATAATTCAGGAATAAGCACTGCTGAATCTGCATACATTGCATCAGATACAAGCCCTTTTTTAGTTCCACGACTATTTAACGCCATAATAGTGATATTTGTCATTTCAGAACCAGTTCCACAGGTTGTTGGAACTAAAATTAACTCTTTATCTTTTTGTAGTGGAAGCTTTCCATCATATAAATCAAGAATAGGAGTTACATGTTTTAATGCAAATAATTTTGAAATATCTAAAACAGTTCCTCCTCCAATTGCTATAATACGTTTTACCTTTGTTTTAATCGCATTATAAATTGCCTCTGCCATATCATCTGATGGCTCTCCCATGCCATAATTTTCTTGATAAATAACTTCACATTCTAAATTTAAATTACCAAAACATGGTTCATAAATATACTTGTTTGTGATAATTAAATCTCCTGCGCCTATGTTAAATTCTTCTGCAAATTTTCTGCATGTATCATATTGTATAATTTTAGGTATAATTTGAAATTCACTCATTATGTTAGCCCCCTTATTAAATTAATTTATAATAATAATTATATCATGTCATATTTACTCATGATACCCATTAAGACTAAATATATTTCTTTATTTGACCTCATTTATCTTAAAATATAAATTACATATATAGTTCATACATTCTTCGTATAGTTTCTTTTATCTCCTCAACATACTCTTTAGGTTTAGTAACCTTCAAAAATTCCTTTTGTGAAAGAATCCATCTTTTCACGCCTTCACCATAAATCTCTGCTTTAACCTTATAGCCTCTTTCTGTCTTTCCTATAATAGTTGCTGTTGGTAATCTATCCAAAACCGCTTCAATAGAATCTCCAAAGAACTCAAATTCGATAGTTTTAAAATCACCTGTATACATAAACTGAACTTTTTTTCTATATTTATCCTCTTCAAATCTCCCATATGGATATGTAGAATTTTTATTAGTTTCCTTATAATTTTCAATTCTATCAACCCTAAATGCAATCTCTATCTTACTGCTTCCTTTTTCAATTTGTGAAACTAAATAAAAATAATATTCATTAAAAACTATTGCTATAGGATTTACTATATTATAGAATAGCATTTTATATGATGTTAAAAAATTTAAATATCTTCAAAATAAATAAAGAGCAAGCATTATTTGCATGACTAAATTTTAGTCAAAGTATTTAATGCTTGCCTTTTTTAGTATATTATTATTTTATATTATTCTTAGAAAGGAAAAAAGCAGAGCAACACCACCGACCAAAGTTTTGTTGCTCTGCTAACCATAAATTCTATGATAACTAATATTTATGATACAAAAATCATATCTAATTTAGATTCAAAAATCAAGTCATTAACGCAAAAATCCTATGATAAATTTATTAAAGACATAGATTTTCACAAACTTACTTGTTCCTGCGGAAGGTCCGGGCAGCTTGTAAAGCATGGTTATTACAAGAGAACTGTTAAAAACAGTGATGGCAAGATATCTATAACAATTCTTAGAGCAAAGTGTACATGTTGCAATAAAACTCATGCTATATTTCCAGAGTGTATTGTACCTTATTCTCAAATTCTTTTATGTGATCATATTTCAATTATTAATGCTTATAATTCCAAAGCTTCTTTTGAACCCATTATGATAGCTAATGAATTTATCGATGAAAGCAATATTTTTTATATAATAAAACAATATCTAGAGCATTGGAAGGAACGTATTACTTCATTTAAAATTTCATTAGATTTAAGTATTTCAAAGCAATGTTTAAAAAACTTTAAAAGACAATTTATGCAAATTAAATGCATCAATAATATTTTATTTTCGTAAAACCACATAACTTAGTTTTACTGTTAATTTATGTAGATATAAGCTTATATTGTAATAAAACAAAGGAGGCTTTTTCAAAATATGGACGAAAAAACTAGAAAAGAAATACCACTTTTCAGGTACGGAATCTTGGCTCCTCTGATAAGTGGTACTTATGATGAAAATAAAAGTGTTAAACAATTTTTCCGAGATGCCGCAGGCAAAGTATATCAGACTCCAGATGGTGAAGATACTAAGGTAGCTGCTGCTACTCTTGAACGTTGGTATTACAATTACAAGAATAAGGGCTTTGAGGCACTCATACCTGTAAAACGATGCGACACTGGAAGAACACGTAAATTAGATTCTGATATTACAGAACAGATTAAATATTTAAAACAAGAATATCCAAGAATCCCAGCAACACTTATCTATCAAAAGCTTATTAACAATGGAACTATTGTTAAAGGAGATATTTCACTTTCAACAATTAATAGGTATGTTAATGTTCTTAAGCTTGAGAATAAATATTCTAAAAATAAAGATATGAAAAGATATGAGCGTGCTCATATAAATGAAGTATGGTGTGGTGACAGCAGCGTTGGACCTTATTTGAAGGTAGATGGTAAAAAGAAACGCGTTTACATAATAGCACTTATTGATGATGCTTCAAGATACATAACAGGAATAGATGTATTTTTTAATGATAATTTTGTAAATCTTATGTCTGTTTTAAAATCTGCTGTTACACGATTCGGGAAACCTAAAATCTTAAACTTTGATAATGGTGCTTCATATAAGAACAAGCAAATGGAACTTTTAGCAGCTAGAATAGGTACAACTATTAGTTATTGTGCACCCTATACCCCACAATCAAAAGCTAAAATTGAAAGGTGGTTTCGTACATTAAAAGATCAATGGATGTCCCAGCTTAATATGAATGATTTTAATAATTTAGATGAACTTAGGATAAGCCTTATTTCATATGTTAATAGCTATAATCAGCATATACATTCTTCTCTAGATGGACTATCTCCACAGGACAGGTTTTTCAAGGAATCTCACATGATTAAAAGGCTTACAGATGAACAAATTGAAACTTCCTTTTTACTTGAATATGAAAGAAGAGTATCAGCCGATAACGTAGTTATGATAGATGAAACAGAATATGAAGTTGATTATAGATACTCAAAACAAAGAATAACCCTAAGATATTCACCTGATTTAAGCAAAATTTATGTAGTTGATAAAAACACTTCTGAACTTACAGAAATAAAGCTTTTAAATAAGCATGATAATTCTGTTATAAAAAGGGAAAAAATAAAACTTACTGGAGGTCAAGAATAATGGATTATATAAGTAGATATGGAATGGATTTTAATCCGTTTATAAAAAATTCTAAGGAAATAGTAGTAGAAACTTCTGACTATAAAGAAGTTATTTGTAGACTTAATTATTTACTTAATAATAAAGGTTTCGGAATCCTGACCGGAGGTCCAGGGCGAGGTAAAACTACAATAATAAGAAACTGGTCTAATAGCCTTAATTCATCACTTTATAAAGTTATTTATAGTTCCCTTTCTACACTTACTGTTGCAGAATTTTATAAAAATATGGCTGCCCAGCTTGGACTAGAGCCAATGTGCAGAAAAATTGATAATTTCAAAATTATCCAAAATGAAATAACTAGATATTCAGTTGAAAAACGTATAACTCCTGTAATAATTATTGATGAAGCTAATTATGTAAGTAATGGAATACTTAATGATTTAAAAATGCTTTTTAATTTTGACATGGATTCAAGAGATCGTGCAATAGTACTTCTTGTGGGGCTTCCTCAGTTAAATAATACCATGAGGCTAGTTGCTAATGAGCCTTTAAGACAACGTATAACAATGAATTATAATTTAGATAATCTCACAAAATCAGAAACTAAAGACTATATATTAGCAAAGCTTACTGGTGCTAAATGTAATACTGATATTTTTGATGATACCGCTCTTGAAGCAATTGCTAACGCTTCGAACGGAGTTCCTAGAATTGTTAATAAAATCTGTGATTCTAGCCTTATGATAGGCAATACAAAAAATATGAATACAATTGATAGTGACATAATAATGCTTGCTGTTAATGAAACTGAACTTGGATAAAAGTAAAATCTGCAAATATCAATAAGGTATTTGTGGATTTTTTTGTAATATTCAGAATATTTATCATCATAAACCGTAACGAAGTAGCCTCATTTTCATTGAAGATTTTGAAGAATATATTCATTTTTAGCATCAAATAAAGTTATGATATTAGCATCAAATAATTTGACGTTTAATAATCCATTCTAAATCCGCCAATGCCTTTGTCTATCCAAAAATTCATCATATCATAAACTTCATTTCTGACATTTTCATTTTCCCAGTTAAGATCTGGCTGTTTTTTACTAAATAAATGAAGATAATACTGATCTGTATTTTCATCATACTGCCAAGCGCTCCCGCTAAATTTAGTATATAGTTTTTTTAATTAAACAGTATTTAAAAAATAAGCGGCGCTGAAAATGTTTTCAATTTTGCTTTAAAATTTTTTGACATGAATTTCTTTTAATTAATGAAGGTTTAAGCAGTATTATCCTTCCTATATCATTTTCTTCTAAAAGCCGTATAACCTCGCTAATTGAAGTCTTTCCTATTTCAAATATAGGATTGTGTATAGTTGTAATAGATGGATTATAAAATTTTGAAAATCTCATATCGTCAAATCCAATTACACTTACATCTTTTGGAACATCATACCCGATTTCAGCTAAAGCTTTTATCGCTCCAAGAGCCATATTATCATTAGTACAAAATATAGAATCAATTTGATTTTTAAAAGATAAAAAACTTCTTTTTATTTCTCTACATGCATCAGCTTCACTGTAAAAACAATTAAAAACAATATTTTCATTATATTTAATATTATTTTCTTTTAAAAATTCTCTATAATATCTAAACCTTATTGAATCCTCATTTCCAAATCCGCTCCTTATGCATGCAATTTTTTTATGATTTAAAGATAAAAAATACTTTAACGCAATATTTACTGCTTCTTTGTTATCAATAAGTACACTAGAAACATTTTTATCAAAAATTTCATTATCTAAAAATACAAACTTTGTATCTTTCATTTTTTTTATCATTATTTTAATGTACTTATCATCTAAATGCAAATTTACAATAATTGCTCCATCTATATCATTTTCTTTAATTATTTTTATTATATCAAAATCTTTATTTTTTTCCTGCATAAATAAGAGAATTCTATATTTTGTATTTACAAGTTGTGAAATAAATCCATCAAACAATCTCAAATAATATTCTCCTCGTAAATTGTATGTAAAAAAAGCTATTTTTTTACATTCACTACTCATTTTACTCTCCTCCATACCTAATATTGCTTTTTCTTAATTATACTTCCGCTCATTTTTGCAATATTAATTAATATATAGTTCTGTTCTCCATTCTTTGACGTATAAATCTTATGATTTATAACTCCACTTCCATCATACTTTTTATCATCCGTATTTATAATTTCATAATATTCATATGGATCATCTACTATAACTTTAAGATTGTCATATCTAGTATTAGATAAATTTAAAACTACATATGCTGCATCTCCATCAAGGCTATCTCTTTTATATATAAAAACACACTCTTTATCTGTATATATCCATGAAAATCCTCCTTTATTATAATCAGCTTTATATAGGCTTTTTTCATTTCTATAAATATTTTGTAAATCTTTAAAAAATTCTGAAAAAATATTATGTTTTGGGAAGTTATATAAATTCCAGCATAATTCTCTATCTTCTTTCCACTCATCAAATTGTGCAAATTCATTTCCCATAAAATTTAATTTTTTACCAGGATGCGTAAACATATAAAGATAGAAACACCTTAATAAAGAAAACTTTTCCTCGTATGTTCCATTCATTTTATTAATAACTGAATTTTTATAATGTGATACTTCATCATGTGATATTGGCAAAAGATAGTTCTCATTATAGAAATAATGCATAGAAAACATTAACTTATTTCTATTATTTCTTTTTTCATATTGAGGCATCATAAAATATTGAAACGAATCATGCATCCAACCAAAACACCATTTATAATCAAACCCTAGTCCGCCATAAATTACAGGTTTTGTAACTTTATTATATATAGATGAATCTTCTGCAATATACATAACTCTTGGATGTTTCATCTGCATCTCATAATTCAAGTTTTTTAAAAACCATACTCCTGACTCATTAATACCTTTATTAATATCTCCATCTACATAAACCATATTTGATACAGCATCATATCTTACTCCATCAAAATGAAAATATGTTATAAAGAAATTAATACTTGATTTTAAAAAGCTTATTACATGTGGTTTTGTATAATCAAAAATAGCAGTTCCCCATTCACTACTACTCTTATCATCATATTCACTCTCAAAAACATGGCTTCCGTCATATTCATAAAGAGCTGAATAATCTTTTACAAAATGTCCAGGAACAAAATCAAATATAACTCCAATTCCTTCTTTGTGACATTTATCAATGAAATACATCAAATCCTTAGGCTCTCCATATCTGCTTGTTGCACTAAAAAATCCTGATATCTGATAACCCCACGATCCATCAAACGGATATTCATTTATAGGCATAAGCTCAATATGTGTAAAACCTTTTTCCTTTACATAAGGAATTAGTATCTTTGACATTTCTCTATACGTATAAAAAGTCTTTTTTTCTTTATTTTTTATTTTCCACGAACCTAGATGCACTTCATATATAGAAAGCGGCATATCAAAATTCTTATATCGCTTTTTCATATATTCTTTATCTGTCCATTTAAATCCTTTTATATTGTATACTCTTGAAGCTGTTCCAGGTCTTAATTCACTATAAAATGCAAATGGATCTATTTTGTCAGCTAAGTGTCCATTTTTATTTTTTATTTTATATTTATAATATGAGCCTTCAAAATTTCCCTCTACAAATAAAGTCCATATACCGTATAAGATTTTTTTCATTAAAATAGGCTGCCAGTTATTAAAATCAGCTATAAGAAATACTTCCATAGCCTCTGGAGCATATACTGTAAATTTTATTCCATTTTTCCCATTTTGTCTTACAATATGAGAGCCAAAAACCTTATACGCTTTATATGAATGTCCTTGAAGATATTCATTTATCTCTGAAATACACATATTATGACCCCCTTAAACTTCTCATTTCCCTTTAAAATTGCCATTTTTATAAACGCTTACATATAATTATAAAACTTGACTAATAATACTCTTTAATCTAAATCAGAAAAAATTTTTCTGCTTCTATCTAATGTTCCTGTAAGAAAAGATAATGCTACTCCATAGTTTGTAATTGGTACATTTTTTTCCTTGCATAAATTTATTCTATTAATTACAGTTTTTCTATTAACCATGCATGCACCACAATGTATTATAAGTTTATATTTTTGAACATCAAAATCAAAATCGTGTCCATGCATAAATGTTATATTAAGGTCTCCACCTACATACTTTTTAAGCATACTAGGTATCTTTACTCTTCCTATATCTTCATGTGAAACATTATGTGTACAACATTCTGTTATAAGTACATTATCGCACTTTTTTAAATTTTTTATAGCATCTGCACCTTTTAAATATTCTTTTATATCACCTTTTTGTCTTGCAAAAAGCATAGAAAATCCTGTAATATTAATATCTTTTGGTACAATTTCAGAAACTTTTTTAAATGCCTGTGAATCTGTTATAACAAGTGCTGGTTTAATATCTGAAAGCGCAGATTCAAGTTCTGTATCACGCAGGACATAGCTTTTTATTCCATTATCTAAAAGGTCTCTTAAACATTGAACCTGTGGAAGAATAAGTCGTCCTTTAGGTGCTTCTGAATCAACAGGCACAACTAATATTACTTTTGAACCATATTCAACAAGCCCTGAAATTAATGATGGTTCCTCTTCATCCTGCATAATTATATCTGAAATTTTTTTCTTAAGCTCCTCAATTCCACTATCTTCAGAAACAGAAATAAATAGAGCTTTTGAAAAATCACTTTTAACTTTTTCTAATATATCTTCAGAAACAGATTCCACTTTATTGAAAACTAAAATATAAGGTATATTATACTTTTTAAAATTAAGAATCATACTTTTCATTTCATCTTCATCAATATCATTTATATCAGATAGATAAACTGCTATATCTGTTCTCTTTAATATATCAAATGTCTTATTAATTCTTATTTTTCCAAGTTCAGTAGTATCACCTATACCTGCTGTATCAATAAATAAAACTGGACCTGCTGGAATAAGTTCCATTGCTTTCATTACAGGGTCTGTTGTAGTACCTTCTTTTTTTGAAACTACAGATATATCCTGACCAGTTATCTTATTCATAAGTGATGATTTTCCAGAATTAGTTTTTCCAAAAATAGAAATATGTTTTCTATTTGCATTAGGTGTATTATTCATTTGTTATATCCTCTCTGTTAAATTTTATTTCTTACAAATAAGTATAACATATTAGGTCAAACAATATATGTATTAATTGTTAAATTTGTTAAAAATAATAGACTGACACTTTTTAAGTGCCAGTCTGATAAATATTAATACCATATTTTAACATAATAAATAGTTTTTTTATTATTTAATTTTTAAAATATATCCTTTCATAGGTTCAAGTTCTATTTCATTATTGATAGTTACTTTTTGATCAGAAATTAAATCATGGAATTCACCGTTTAAATTAATATTTATATTATTCTTATCATAATTATTATTTATAATTACAACTGATAAATCGCCATTATATTCTCTCTTAAATGCCAATACATTCTTATCACAGTATAAAGTTTCATAATCACCATAGATAAGTTCTTTATTTTCTCTTCTTATTTTAATAAGTTTCTTATACATATCCATAAGATTAGTATTTTGATGTTTTTCATCCCAGATCATACATTTTCTTGACTGAGGCTCTTCAGCACCTGTAAGTCCTACTTCATCTCCATAATATATATAAGGCACTCCCATATAAGTAAACTGGAATAAAATTGCAAGAAGCATTCTTTCTATATGCTCATCACATTCTGTTAAAAATCTTTTTGTATCATGACTTCCTACAAGATTCCACATCTGTTTTGTGATGCTTTGCATATATATTGTTCTATTTTTAGCAAGTACATTATTAAATTTAACTACATCTATACTTCTATTTGCAAAGAAATCAACACAAGCTCCTTTAAAGGGATAATTCATTATTCCATCAAGCTGATCTCCTTTTAAGAAAGAACTTGCCTCATGCATTATCTCTCCAATTATTATTGCTCCTTTTTTCTTCTTCTTTACAACTTTTTTGAAGCTTCTCCAAAAATCATGGTCAACTTCATCACATACATCTAATCTCCATCCATCTGCATTTACTTCTTCAATCCAATACTTTGAAACATCAAGAAGATATTTCTTTACTTCTTCATTATTAGTATTAAATTTAGGCATATCATAAACATCATTTGCAAATGTGTAATAATTTATCTTTTTTGTGTCAACAGGGAAATTATCTATGAAGTACCAGTCCTTATATTTTGATTTTTCGCCATTTTTAATAATATCTTTAAAAGCGAAGAAATCACTTCCTGAATGATTAAATACTGCATCAAATACTATCTTAATATTTCTTTTATGACACTCAGATACAAGTTTTTTAGCTGTTTCTAAATCTCCAAACTGCTGATCTATACTATAATAATCGCATGTATTATACTTATGGTTTGATGATGATTTAAATATTGGTGTAAGATACAAAAGATCTACTCCTAAATCTTTTAAATAATCAAGCTTATCTATTATTCCTTGAAGGTCTCCACCAAACATAGAATATCTGTCAACTTTGTCTCCCCATTTTTTTACACATTCTGGATCATTTGTCTTATCTCCATTATAAAATCTATCAACAAATATTTGATATACAACAGCTTCTTGAAGCCATTTTTCTTCCTCATAAACATCCGCTTGTGCTATATATGGATACTGAAAAGCTGTAGCTTCTTTTACTTCAATATTATCGTCTCTAAATCCTCTTTCATCTAAGAATAAAGTTTCTCCATTAAAATCAGTAAGTTCAAAGAAATATCTGTATCTATCTTTATATACTTTTAAATCTGAAGTAAAATAATCAAATAATTCATCCGTATCTTTAAGAATCATTTCTTTCTTTATAAAATCATTATCCCAGTCATATCTATCTTTATAGTGAATTATACATTCCTTTATATCACTTTTTGCAGTCCTTATCATTACTGATAAAGTATTTTTATCTTTTCCATACGCATATGGGGTATCTAATATATGATAAATTGCTCTTTTATCCATCTTTTTTCCTCCGATAATTTTTATTATTCGTTTCTGGTATCGATTGCAACCATTACTATATAAATTATATCAGTGGTATCATTTAAAATTTATCTATAATTTATTTTTTTTATCAAATATTTATGTAATCTAAATATTTGTGTATAATATTTATAGTAATTTTAATGGAGGAAAACAAATGTATGATACTTATGATTCTGATAGTTATTTTTTTATAAATGATATATTTTCTCTGATTGCTCAAAAAGATAAGGAAAGTATTTTATGTCTTATTTATAAAAAACATGAAGAGGAAAAACAAAGTAAATATTTTCCCTTGCAAAATAAAAAAGATGATCTTTTAATGTGGAATGTCCTTTTTATTAGAGAGATAATAAAAAATGGATCTACAATACACTTTATTCATACTATTTACAATAAATATTATGAAAGAATAAAAAAACTTAATACATTAGAAGAAATGCAGTCTCTTGAACTTGAAATGACTGATAAATATTTAGATATCTTAAATAATTCAGTAGAGATTACTAATAACTATATAAATAATAAAATTATAGGATATCTATATATACACCTTGAAAATTCAATATCACTGAAAGATATAGCAAATAACCTAAATCTTTCAGTTGGATATATGTGTACATCATTTAAGAAAAATAAGAGTGTTTCAATAATGAAATATTATAAAATCTTAAAAATACAAAGAGCTAAAACTCTTCTTCGCGAAACAGATAAAAGTGTTTTAGAAATATCAACTGATTTATCATTTTCAAATCAAGGAAACTTTAGCAGAACTTTTAAAAAAATTACTGGTCTATCCCCAAAAGATTATAGAAATAAAATCATATAAATTTTTTTCTTCTTAATTCGTTTTTATTGACATAAAAAAGCCATTGATATATGATAAAAGTATTGTAATTTAATAGATACAAGGTAGAAAAAATAATAGGAGTGAAACAAATGGCAGCAAAAATTAGAACAAGATTTGCACCTAGCCCTACTGGTTATATGCATGTAGGTAATTTAAGAACAGCTTTATATGCATATCTTATAGCTAAACATGAAGATGGAGACTTTATTTTAAGAATAGAGGATACCGATCAAGAAAGATTAGTTGAAGGTGCTGTAGATATTATATATGATACTTTAAAAGTAACTGGTCTTAAACATGATGAAGGCCCTGACGTTGGAGGTCCTGTTGGTCCTTACGTTCAAAGTAAAAGAAAAGATATCTATTTAAAATATGCTAAACAGCTTGTTGATAAGGGTGAAGCTTATTACTGTTTTTGTACAAAAGAAAGACTTGATATGCTTCGTGAAAATGCTGAAGCATTAAAAAGACCTTTTAAATATGATAAACATTGTGCAAGACTTACAAAGGAGCAAGTTCAGGAAAACTTAGACAAAGGACTTCCTTATGTTATAAGACAAAATAATCCTACAACAGGAACTACTTCATTTGAAGATGTTATTTATGGAAAAATAACAGTTGATAATTCAGAACTTGAAGATATGATTCTTATTAAATCAGACGGTCTTCCTACATATAATTTTGCCAATGTTGTTGATGATCATCTTATGGGAATTACTCATGTTGTAAGAGGATGTGAATATCTTTCTTCATCACCTAAATACAACAGATTATATGCAGCTTTTGGATGGCCAGTACCAATTTATGTACACTGTCCTCCAATAATGAAAGATGAACATAATAAGCTTTCAAAGAGAAATGGTGATGCTTCATTCGGAGATCTTTTAGACAAAGGATATTTAAAAGAAGCTGTTTTAAACTATATAGCTCTTCTTGGATGGAATGATGGATCAAATAATGAAATATTCTCATTAGAAGAACTTATTAAAGCATTCGATTTCCATGATATAAGTAAATCACCAGCTATTTTCGATAGCAAAAAATTAAAATGGATGAATGGAGAATACATAAGAAAGCTTTCTCTTGAAGAATTCCATGAAAAAGCTGTTCCAGAATATAAGAAAGTTTTAAAGAAGGATTTTGATTTCAAATTATTATCTGAACTTCTTCATACAAGATGTGAACTTTTATCAGATATACCAGAACAGATAGATTTTCTTCAAGAGCTTCCTGAATATTCTACAGATCTTTATGTTCATAAGAAGATGAAATCAACTATTGAATCTTCACTTGACAACATAAAGAAATCTCTTCCAATAATAGAAGCTATAGATGAAAAAGACTGGACTTTAGATAATCTTCACGAAAAGATTTTTGCACTTATTAAAGATCTTGGAGTTAAAAACGGACAAATGTTATGGCCTATAAGAACAGCTCTTTCTGGTAAATCATTCACACCAGGTGGTGCTTTTGAAATAGCTGAACTTCTTGGAAAAGAAGAAACATTAAAAAGACTTAATAAAGGTATTGAACTTTTAGAAAAAGCAAATTAATATAAAAAAAGAGAATTTCTAATTTTTTTAGAAATTCTCTTTTTTATTCTTCTTCCGTTTTTTCATCATTAATCATATATCTTTTCCAATTTATATAAATGTTATAAAGATTAACAACATCCTGCTCGTTGTATAAAAGTATTTTTTCAACTTTTTCTTTTGGTATTCTTTTAAAATAATCTCTATCTTTCATTATCTTCTGAAATGTTTTTGCTAGATTAGAGCCGCTTATAACTTCGCCTTCTCTTATAATATTAAAAACTTTTTCCAAATTTTTTAATCCTATCGACGTAGTTTTTTCTTTTTCATACTCTTTCTGAATATCTATAGAATCGAATTTCTTATTAAAATCATAATTTATTCCATTTTCTTTAAATAAATAATTAATAACAGTAAAATCGTTATTCCCAGAAAAAGTGACTATAGCTTTTTTTCCTTTTTCATGCATCCTCTCGAAATATTTTTCAGCAAGATATAATATATCTATGGATTCATACCTATCTTCTATCATATATTGTGTTACAAGCATTTCTTTTTTTGATTTATCATATACACTTGCACCAAAGACTCCAATACACTTTGGTTTTTTATACACATAATGTTCCAAATCGAAAAATATAAGATCCTCAGGACTGTAATCCTTATCTTTAGATTTTATCATATATTTATCAAAATATTTCTCTGCACTAATAGAATTTTCACGTATAATCACTCTAACATACCACTCTTTCTTACTTGAACTGTATATTCTCAATGTCAATGTTATAGATAACATCTTTTCTTTCAACTATGACATTGATTTTATCTTTTAAAGCTTTATCTTCTACAATCATATTAAGAAGTTCTTTTGTAGGATTTATACAAGATGGATATCCAACAGACTTAAACATTTCAAAATCTCCAGATGTATCACCATATGCAAAACTATCTTTAAGAGAAATATCATATCTATCTACTAATTTTTTTATAGCTTCTGACTTGCTCTTTCCATCCCACATCGGAATGACTTCTCCTGTAAAACGCATAGTTTTTTTATCATAAACATATTTAGAACCTATATAATCTGTAAATCCATATTTTTCTGCCATCTGCTCTACTAAAGACGATGGAGAACCTGATATTATAATGAGTTTATGATTTTTATTTTTGTGCCATCTTATTCGATCTCTTGTATACGTATATACTCTGTCACCTTTTTGCTCAACAACTTTTTCTGCAATATATGACAAATTAGACTTTTGGAATCCTTTTATAGTATCAACATATATTTCAACCATTTTTAAAAGATACGAATCATAATCTCCTTGTCTTCTATCCCACTGAATATAATACGGTCTTACTTCATTATACCATCTTTCTGGAGGAATTATTTCATACTTCACCATCTTTTTAAACATTTCTGTGATTAAACCTTCTCTATACAAAGTTCCATCCAAATCAAAAAATGCTGCAACATTAGCCATATTTGTCCTCCTTTTTACTCTAAACCTTATTATGCCTTTTTTAATATAAAAAAGCTTGTTACTTTAATATATTATTCCTTATTATGCATTGACCTATTTATTATTAATAAAAATAGAAAAGCTTTTTTTATTTTTAAGCTTTCCTATTTATAAATCTATTAAATTATATCTAATATTTCTTCAAGTGGTTTTCTTATTTTTTTTCTTAGTATACCTTTATTATCATATCCAAATGATATAACAAGTCTTACTCTTTTTGAAAATGGAATATTAAGAAGATTTTTTATTTTCTTTTCATTAAACCATCCCATAATGCATGTTCCTATTCCCATCTCTGCAGCTTCAAGGCATATATGTTCTGTAGCAATTCCTATATCAACACTTCTATAATCCTGATTTTTTATAGCACCGCCAAATCTTGATATGACTTTTCCTCTTTCTTCTGTTACTATAACAAAAGCTTTGCTTTTTGAAGCAAATTTATTCATTACTTTATCCTGAACATACTCTGAAACTTTTTCTACTTTTTCTTTATCAATTACAAGATGAAAATGCCATGGCTGTGCATTGCATGCAGAAGGCGCAAGCCTTGCTGCTTCAATACATTTTATAAGCTTTTCTTTTTCAATATCTTTATCACTGTAATTACGTACACTCTGTCTTTTTTCTATAAGGTCCATAAACTCTGTCATTTTATCACCTTACATTTCTTCTACAACATCTATTCCAAGAAGATTTAAAGCATTCTTTATTACTTGAAGAGAAGCTTTAACAAGAGAAAGCCTTGCTGCTTTTAATTTCTGATCTTCAAGATTTAATACTGAATGTGAATTATAAAATTTATTAAATAATTTTGCAACTTCTATTACATATCTTGTAATTATGCAAGGTTCAAGTTTATCAAGAGCTATCTTTATCTGATCATTAAATATTGAAAGTGCTTTTACAAGTTCAAATTCTTCTTTTGTTTTAAGAAGGCTATAATCAGGTTTTTCTACTACATCTGAAGCTCTCTTTAATATACTATTTCCTCTTGCATATGCATACTGTACATATGGGCCAGTTTCTCCATCAAATGATAATATTTCTTTCCAATCAAATACTATGTCTTTTTCTCTTGAATTCTTAAGATATGTAAATAAGACTGCACCTACACCTATCTTTTTAGCAATATCTTCTTTATTCTTAATATCAGGGTTTTTCTCATTTATTACTTCTGTTGTTTTCTCTATTGCTTCTTTTAATAAATCATCAAGAAGAACTATCTCTCCATTTCTTGTTGAAAGTTTTCTATCTTTAAACTTAACAAGACCAAATCCTACATGAACGCAATCTTTTGCCCAAGTATGTCCTGCAAGTTCAAGGACTTTAAATACCTGCTTAAAATGAAGTGCCTGTGGAGTACCAACAACGTATATACTCTTTACAAAATCATAAGTCTTCTTTCTGTACATAGCAGCTGCAAGATCTCTTGTTGCATAAATAGATGCTCCATCTGCCTTTACAACTATACAAGGAGGCATATTGTAATCATCAAGCATAACAACCTGTGCACCATTACTCTTTACTAAAAGCTTTTTATCTTTTAATTCCTTAACAACTGCATCCATTTTATCATTATAAAATGCTTCTCCTGCAAGTGAATCAAATTTAACTCCTAATATATCATAAACTCTCTGAAATTCTTTAAGACTTAAATCTCTGAATTTTTTCCATAAAGCTGTAACATCTTTATCTCCATCTTCAAGTTTTTTAAAATTAGCTCTTGCTTCATCTTCAAGAGATGGATCTTTTTCTGCCTCAGTGTGGAATTTTACATATATTCTTAAAAGTTCATCTATTGGATTTTTTTCAAGTGCGTCTTCATTAACCCATCTTTTATATGCAGATATGAGTTTTCCAAACTGTGTTCCCCAGTCTCCTAAATGGTTTATTCCAACTGGACTATATCCTTCTTTTTTAAACATTTTATATAACGAATTACCTATTGCTGTAGTAAATAAATGTCCTACATGAAATGGCTTTGCTATATTAGGTGAAGAATATTCAACGCATACTGTCTTTCCTTCTCCAAAAGAAGATGCACCATAGTTATCCTTCTCTTCTAAAACTTTATTAATTATATCTTCTGATACTGAAGCTTTACTAACAAAAAAGTTTAAATATGGTCCAAAAGATTCTACTTTTTCAAATCCGTCATAATTAACTTTTTCCTTTAATTCTTCTGCAATCATGTTTGGAGCTTTTCTCATAACTTTGGCAAGCTTAAAACATGGGAATGCGAAATCTCCCATCTCAGGCTTTGGAGGTGTCTCTATAAGGCCTAAAGCCTCCTCCTTATCTATATCTGTTATATCCGACATAATTTTAGCTATATAATTTTTATAATTCATATTTTTCCTCCTATTTTTAATAAAAAGTAACAAAAAAACCGTCTCTTTTAAATAAAGAGACGGAATATCCGCGGTACCACTCTAATTGTATTTTTATAAAAAATACCTCTTAAAATTTTAACGTAAATTTAGACGGCAACCCTACTCATTTCAGGCGCTTCTCAAAGGTTCTCTTCATTTATCAAAAAATATCAGGCTCACACCAAAATCCTAACTCGCTTAATTTTAGTTTAATAAACTACTCTCCTCATCATTGAATTTAACTTTATAAATCTAACTTATTATACAAAAATAAAAGCTTTCTTGTCAATTAACTTATTGAATTTTTAATGTAATATGATATATAATAATGATATTATTTAATAGTAAGGAGCTTATTTATATTATGGATAAAATAGGAGTTATATATATTGGTGCAAATTCTGTGAAATTTACATTAATGACTATCCTAAAAACAGGTTATTATAAAATTATAGATGAATCTACAAGTGATATTAAGCTTGCTACAGATCTTATATATGGAAACACTATAAGTGATAAAAAAATAACTCTAACTCTCGATAATGTTCGTTCATTTAAATCTCTATGCAAAGCTTCTAGTGTGAATGACATTATTGCAGTTGCAAACTGTTCTTTAAGCAAGGCTAAAAATATAGATACACTTTTTAATGAGATAAAAACTAATTTCAACATTGATGTTACTCTTTTATCTGAAAGCGATGAAATAAAATCAACTTTTCTTGCTGTTGTAAAAAGTATGCATATAGAAAATAGTCTTATAATTGACATATGTGGTGCATCAACGCATCTTTCATTTGTACAAAATGGGAAACTCGAAAACTATACCGTTATTCCATTTGGAACTCTTACTCATGCCTACAAATATGATTTACGAGACAGAGTACTTCCAAACAATCTTATATCTGCAATAGATGTAATAAAAGATTCTGTTTCTAATATTTCATGGATTAAAGATCATACATTTGATTCTGTTATCTGTGTAGGGGGTACTGCAAGAGCTATTTATAAAATAGATAGGAATAAAAAAAGATATCCTTTTGACATTGTGCATAATTATGAAATGACTAAAAATGATGTTCATCATATATATAATCTTGTTAAATCTAAAAATTATAAACAAAGAATAAATATTGAAGGACTTTCAAAAGACAGAGCTGACTTAATAGTTGGAGGATCTGTTATCTTAAATACAATTCTTAACTATATAGACTGTGATAAAATAATAATCTCAGGAAGAGGACTTAGAGAAGGAATAATGTTTCATTATATAGAAAACAATTATGGTGAAATAAAAGATGTACTTGATTTTAACTTAAATGGGATAATGGACTATCTTCATATAAACAAGACACATTCATTTAATTTATATCATATGACTCAAAAATTATTCAATTCATTATATCCAATTCACAAATTTAAAAACACATATGATAATGTTATAAAAACATCATCACTTCTTCACGATTCCGGTATATCAATTGACTACTATCATCATTATAGACATTCGTTTTATGTCATATTAAATTCAAATATAAATGGTCTATCACATAAAGAACTTATTATGAGTGCTTTAATTGGTGGTACTCACTTAAATTTAAACAATATTCCAATAACTCCGTATCTCTCTATAATAAACAAGCTTGATATAAAAGCTATAAACTATATATCAGTGCTTCTATCTATTTCAGAAGAATTAGACAGAAGTTTTGAGAATGCAATTAAAGACATAAATGTAGAGATTACTGACTCAGATGTCATAATTACAATAACTTCTGACTTAAATCTTGAACTTGAAATATCTCATGCACTTTTAAATAAAGAAATATTTTTAAGTACATTTTGTAGAAATCTTATAATAAAGCAAAAAAATAAATGACAAATTTAAAATTTGTCATTTATTTTTCTCTAATATATATTTTTCAAGTGATATATTTCCATAATCTTTAAGTGCAGAAATAAGCTCATCCTCATTCATTATATAAAGAACTATCATATCATCATTTAAAATATAAAATATATTAAATTTATTTTTATCGACTAACATAAGAACTTTTAAAAGAGTAATTTTATAATAAACTGAAATAGTTTTATTTTCTACGTATCCATTTCTTTTTATCTTTCTTATTTTAGAAACTATTCCACCCATCATTATATACATTTTCTTTCGTCTTTCAGAAATAATCGTATATAATATAAAAATCACCATTATAAATAAACTGATATTAATTTTATGTAATAGAAAAGTTATTATCAAAAAAACTAGGAAAAGTACTATACAAAAAATAAAACTAAGTATTTCTATAATATTCTGCGCTTTTTTATATAAAACTTTTCTGCTAAGCAAAACCTCTAAAACTTTTGATCCATCTAAAGGATATGATGGAACAAGATTAAAAACTCCAAGAAATAAATTGATTTTTGCACATTCCAAAAATAAATCATTCATATTTTCAGAAAAAAGCATCATACATATAATACCAATAAAAATGTTAGATAATGGGCCTGAAAGATATAAATATAATTTTTGATCTTCTGAAAGTTCATTGATATCAGAAATAACGGCATTTGCTCCAAATATCCAAATAAAAGTCTTTTTGAGCCTACATCCAAAATTTAGAGCTGTAATAATATGAACAACTTCATGAATCATAATAAATAAAAAACTTAAAAATATCGGATTATTGTATGCCGTTAGTGATAAAAGAAGAATCAGCTCAATAATTAATACATTTATCCATTTTTTCATATTAACTCCTAAAATTAATATTGCTGATTTCTTATACTCTCAAGATAAGTCATACATTCTGCTGTTCTGTTTTTTAAAAATTCGTACTCATTCTCATAATCGTATTTTTTTATCTCATCGATAGTAATGTTGCTATTAAGCTGCATACGTATAGTCCTATAAATTCTTATTACATTGTTGTCTTTAATAAAACTCAATCCAAATAAAGCTGAAATAATCACAGCAGATAATATACATTGTGCGGTAATCTTATTGACAATTTTATTAACATTTAATTTTTTTATATTTTGGTTCTTATTTCTAATGCTTTTAACATTCTTGTTTTGGATATTACGATAATACATCTCATAGGCATTTTTATATTTTTCCACAATCATTCATTCCTAAAAATATTGTTCTAGTACTAAATATATATAATTTTTTCATTTTTAGAATATACAAAGTTTAAAAATAAATTTTCTTTTTATGAGCTCCAGCTTTTAATACAAATGCTATTGACATCATTACTGTTACCATAGAACTACTTCCATAACTTAAAAGTGGGAGTGTTATTCCTGTTATTGGTAAAAGTCCCATTGTCATTCCTATGTTCTGAATTATAGCAAAGAGAAAATATGATATAATTCCAGAACTCATAAGTGATCCAAAAATTTCTTTTACACTTCTTGAAATTGAGATCATTCTAAAAAGCATAAATCCATAAAGAACTATTACTGCCAAGCCTCCAATAAGGCCCCACTGTTCTGATATTGCAGTAAATATAAAATCTGTTCTATCTTCTGGAACATTTTGCGCTGCGTAGCCTGTAGTTCCATCTGGATCAAAAGATGGTCTGCTTCCTAAAATACCACCAGATCCTATAGCTATAAGCGACTGATTAAGATGATATGTAGTTTTTGCATCATCTGCATTTGGATTTAAAAACGCTGTAAATCTATTTATCTGATATGTCTGAAGAAGTCCTGAATTTAATACGATAAGTATTCCTACTATGAGTGTAATAAGACCTCCTCCTATAACACGCATATCAAGACCTGCAATAAAAAACATTCCAAGTACGATAAAGAAACATACCATTGTCATTCCCATATCAGGCTGAGTTATTATAAATGCAACTGGAATTGCAGCATAAAGAACTAAAATAAAGAAATTTTTTATATCATTTATCTTGCAGTCCATCTCATCAAGTTTCTTTGCAAGCATTAATATTATCGCAATTTTAGCTATTTCAGAAGGCTGAAATTGAAATCCTCCAATCTTCATCCATCCTCTTGCACCATTTACTACTATTCCTATTCCTGGTACTTTAGCTAAAATAAGCATAACTACTGAAATCCAATAAAATATAGGAACAAAATTAATAAACATATTATAATCTATACACATTATAATATACATAATAATTATTCCGAGTATAACTCCTATAAGTTGCTTCTTTAAATAATAATATGGTTGTACAGAAATCGTACCTTTAGTACATAAATATATATTTACTGTTCCTATTAAAATAAGTAAAAACATACTTATTAAAATAAGCTTATCAATTTCTTTTAAAACTCTGACATCTGGTTTTAATATTTTAAACAAAATTTCACCTCATAACTCTGTCTTTTTCTTAAGAATATTTTATCACTTACATTTGCTATAAGCAATTAGGATATTATTACAAAAATATTAAAAGGCCACCGCCTATAGCGATAAGCCTTTTAAATAAAAACTTTATCATTTAATCCTTACTTTATCTTCCATGTACATTTTTAATAGGTATATTTGCAATTAATGCAGAAGAATTTTCTCCACTTTCATCTGTCTCTGTCTTATTAACTGAAATTTCAACATCTTCGAGCTGTATATCTATATATTTGGAGATTACATTAAGTATCTCTTCCCTTATCTTATCTATAGTTTCAGGTGGTATTTCTCCTCTATCATGTATAAGTATAAGCTTTAACCTATCTTTCGCAACTTGCTTTGGAGAAGTCTTATTTCCAAAATTCTTAAAAAATCCCATTTCCTTTCACCTCTACTTATGTTTGAATAGTTTTTTTATCGAACTGAAGAAACCTTCGTCCTGAGGTTTTAAATCCATAAGTGGAACTTTTTCTCCTGTTATTCTTCTAGCAATATTTAAAAATGCTTGTCCTGAATATGAATCTTTTTGTAAAACGATAGGTTCACCCTTATTTGTAGAAACTGTAATATCCTTATCATCAGGTACAACACCTAAAAGTCCAACTGAAAGTGTTTCAACTATATCGTTAACATCTAGCATATCTCCATTTTCAGTCATCTTATAATTAAGTCTATTTACAATTATTTTATGATCTTCAAGTCCTTTTGCATCAAGTTTTCCTATTACTCTATCAGCATCTCTTACTGATGTTATTTCAGGATTGACAACTATTATTGCTCTATCTGCTCCTATTACTGAATTCTCAAACCCTTGCTCAATTCCTGCAGGACAGTCAATTAATATATAATCATATTCTTCTTTTAATTCGTTTACTATCTTAAGCATGTCTTGTGTGCTTACATCATCTTTATCTTTTGTCTGCGCTGTTGGAAGCATACACATATTATTAAATCTTTTATCTTTTATAAGAGCCTGTTTTAATCTACATCTTCCTTCTATCACATCAATTAGTGTATAAACTATTCTATTTTCTAATCCAAGCAATACATCAAGATTTCGTAGTCCTGTATCACCATCAACAACAGCAACTTTCTTTCCAAGTGATGCCAGAGCTGTTCCTATATTAGCTGTTGTTGTTGTCTTTCCAACTCCGCCTTTCCCAGAAGTTATAACAATAGATTCTCCCATTTAAAAAATCCCTCCATATGTTTTTTATATATACTTATTTGGCAAATACGGTTCAACCACAATATAACCATCTTCTATTTTTGCAAGTTCAGGATATTCAGGTTTTGCATCTTCATCTGGTGAAAGTGCAACTTTATCAGCAATTTTTAGAAGTTCTGGTTCAAGAGAAAATGCTACAATAACTGATTTGCTATTTCCTTGTGTTCCAGCACTTACTTTTCCTCTTATCCTGCCTAAAACGATGACATTTCCAGAAGCAGAAACTTCAGCTCCATTATTTATGTCACCTATTATTACAATATTTCCATTATAATTAATGCTTTGTCCACCTCTAACTGTCTTTCTAATAAATTTGGTCTTTCCTTCATATACATCTGAAAAATTTTTCTTACTATCTTTACCCTTATCTTTTATATCTTTAAGTACAATATCTTTAATTTCTATCTGATTTATAAGTGAATTCTTTAATACTTGTATATCACTTTTACCTAAAAGATCAAAATCAAAATTTAAAGTAAAGGTTGTATCTTTATAAAATTTTTTTCCTTTTAACAGTTTCTTTAAAAGAGTACTCTGCATATCTTCAAATGATTCAAATTCATTCATTAAAATTGTGGCATTAATACCATCTTTGTTTCCTTTTATTACAATTCCATTATTATTAAACATTATTTACCTCCAACAATTTTGCAGGCTGAATTTATTTTAGCATTTTTAGTTATTATTTACTTACTATTGAATTATAACATTATTAGACCATTTTTGTATAGGTATTTTCTCATTTTTTAAAGGTTAATCCTATAAATTTGTACATGTAAATAAATTTATAATAAAATAGCATAAAATTTCAAATTCATCTTTAAAATTTTATGCTATCTATAACTAATTCTCTTTTTTTGTATTCTCAATATTTTGAGAATTTTCTTTTTGGCTCTTCTGCTCTTGTTCATTATTTGGATTATCTAAAACATATTTTTTGAACGTATCAGAAGACGATGCATAGTTTGGATAATCTTTTACAATTTGATCTTTAAAGTAAGCTTCAAAAACAGCACGAACTGCAGTAGAAATAGTACCTCCATGACCTCCATCAAATACGACTGCTGCAACTGCGATTTGAGGATTTTCAGCTGGTGCATAGCTGACATATGTTGCATAAGGCTGTCTTCCCACCTCATCCTGTTTATCTAAAGCATCTGCTGTTCCTGTTTTACCAGCTGTCTTTATTGGAAAGATAGAGAATACTGAACTTGCTGTTCCTCCTTCTTCTGTATTAACGGCTTCCATTCCTTCTTTTATAGCCTGCTGTGTACTTTTAGACATATTTACAGTATTTAATATTTCAGGGTCAAACTGCTGAAGAACATTTCCTTCTGCATCAGTTATCTTATCAACAAGATGAAGTTTATATCTTGTTCCACCATTTGCAAGTGTTGAAATATATGATACTAACTGAAGCGGAGTAAAAGCATTCATACTCTGTCCTATAGAAGCATATACAAGCTGTCCTGGTGTAGATATTTCGCCTGGTTTATCATTTATAGTAAACTGAGCTAACGATTCTGCTATAATTGATACCTGATTATCTAAATTTACACTTCTTCCTTCAGATTCAGCTTTTGAAACATTCTGCTTATATCTATCTGAATTATCCATTATTGTTCTTATATCATCTTTTACTGATTTAGCAAATTCATCATGTGACATTAAAGATTCATCTGTTCCAACTTTGTTTAAACTTTCCACCATTTTATCTTTAATTGATTTCTTTGCATCAGCTACTTTTTGATTATCATCATCTGAAATCTTAAAATCAAATGGAATAAACGAATTTATTCCTTTATAGCTTCCATCTTCAAGATATTGAACTATTTCAAATTTAGCTGAAGATATGGAACGCATTTTCCATGATGTAAAATTATATACCTGTCCAAAATTTTCCTGAATCTCTATACCTGTGCTTGCCTTTGTATTACCTTTTGGATCAACTCCAAGCCCAAACTGCCAAGCATATTTTGCTATAGAATCAAGTGCAGATATATTAGCGCCGCTTTTCATATACATTCTATATGCAGTTTCATAAAAATAGTAGTTTACTGATTCTGCAATAGCTTTTTTTAAGTTTACATCACCTAGAGTAACTCCTCCTTGTTTATATTCAATTCCTGAAGGATTGAATCCTGCTCCAAATGTCTCAGGGTGAATATTAAATTCACCTGTATCAAGGATAGTTGTACTCGTATCTATCGCTCCTGATTCAATTCCTGCAACAGCTGTTAATGGCTTAAAAGTTGAACCTGGAGGTAAAAGAGACATTGTTGCGTAATTATACATATTTCTAGGATAAAGATCATATGGATCTGTTCTTCTTCCATTTTCTTCAGGGAAAAGTTCGTCAATAGATTTATTAAGTCCCATTCTCTGTATGAAATTTTTTCCAAATGAATTCAAATCAGGACTAAAATATGAACTTACAAGATCCGAAGATGCTTTATCTGTCGCCGTAAATATATTAGGATCATAATTAGGCAAACTTACAAGTGCAATAACTTTTCCTGTATTAACATCTACAGCAACGAGTGCTCCTCTTGTTGCATTTTTATATATACCACTTTGCTGCGTATTCATAGCATCCTGAAGTGCCTGTTCTGCCGCATACTGTACATCTGCATCTATTGTTAGATGAACATCATTTCCCGGGTAAGATTCCAATTTAAATAGTTCTTCAGTAGTTCTTCCTTTTGAGTTTACTTTTACAGTTGTTCCACCTTTTGAACCTTTAAGCTGATCTTCAAATGCAGATTCTATTCCTGATTTTCCTATAACATCAGAAGATGCATCATATCCTCTTAATTCATATCTATCTTTTTGTGAACTATCTATCGATGATACATATCCAAGTACTGATGATGCTAAATTATGAAATGGATAATATCGTATTGGAGTACTGCTTACATTTATTCCAGGAAGATCATTTAATTTCTGATAAATGATCATTACTGTATCTTTTTTTAAATTTTCTGCAATAGTAACTGCTTTATATCCACTATAACTCTGCATCTTTATTGCATCTTTTACAAGCATATACTCTCTTATATCATTTAAAGAATATCCACCATCTAGAATTATCTGAGTTAATTCTTTTCCATCCATTTTGTCATATACTGATTTTTTTTCTTTTGACAAGTAATCATCATCAACCATTCCTATTAAATCATAACTCTTTACAAGATAATAGAATGTTTCTTCAGCTGATTTATCTACAAGCTGATTATCTAGTTTTTCTTCCTGTTCATCATTAAGCTGTTCAACATCTTTTAGATCATCATCCTTGTTCTTTAAAAAATAATCATATCCTCTATCCTTTTTAAATCGCAATTCTTCAGCTTTTCTTGACTTATCATCATCAGTTTTATATTCAAAATATATCTCATTATTATCACTTATTTTAAGTTGCATATTGTCCTGAATAGACTCTCCATTTTCTTTTAAAAGTTGAAATAACTCTTTCATTGTAGAAAAAAATGAAGTTTGATCATCATTTTTAGTATATGTAATTGTATATGTCTGTTTATTAGATGCAAGTGTAGTTCCATTTTTATCATATATCTTTCCGCGTGGGGCAGTTTCTGATATAAATCTTGTAGCTGAAACATTTGCCTTATCTTTAAATTCGTCATATCTCAATATCTGAAGATATGCAAGCCTAATACCAATTACAGACAATATAAAAAAAAGAATAACTGTCAATATTGTATATCTTGAAATCTTTTTTTTCTTTTCAGGTCTATTTACTATCATTTAAACCTCCATGTATGTTTCGAACTATCATTATCTGTATATTTTAACAATATACCATAAATTATAAACATTATAACAGAATTATATATTGAAGCTATAATTGCTGTACTAAAATCAAGATTTAACTTTAAGAAATAATATATACCTGCTATAATAAAATATTTTAAAATTGTAAAAACAAATGTACTTATAATAGGTACCATTCGTTTTTCTCTCACAATAACTTCAGCAATTAATGCTGTAATATAGCATATAATAAGATTCGTAAATGAATTTAATCCAAATAAATTAAATAAAAATAAATCCTGAAGAATTCCACTTCCAATTCCTATAAGCACAGCATATTTTTTTTCAAGGCAAAAAGAACATGCTATTGAAAAAACAAATAAAATACTCGGATATGCATTATGAATAGGGAAAAATGGTATAACCGAATTATCTAAAATAGCTAATAAAATCATAATTATAATAAAAATTGCTTTTTTCATTTTTTACCCTCTAATTATATGAAATATCCGAAGTATCTTTAGGACATACAACTACAAGTTCTTCTAATTTATTAAAATCAACGTATGGTTTTACTATTGCAGTCTTTGTAACTTTAGTATTATCCTCTTCAACTTTTTCTACTTCTCCTATTTTTATTTCTTTAGGATATATTCCTCCTACGCCTGATGTCATAATAACATCGCCTTCTTTAATTTCAGAATCTACAGGAAGTTCATATACTTTTGCAAGATTACTATTATCTCTATCCTTATATCCTTTCAAGTATCCTGTTGCTTCTCTAGTACTATCTACCATTACACTTACTGCAATATTTTCATTCATAATAGACTGAACTATAGAAGATGAATTAGAAACACTTGTTACCTGACCTACTAAGCCTTTTGCCGCAATAACAACCATTCCCTTTTTTATATTGTCTTTTGCACCTTTATTTATTATATATCCATTTACAAAATTTCCATTACTAAAACCTATAATATCACATGCCACATAATTATAATTATCTTTTTCATTAGTAAAATTTAATATTTCTCTAAGTCTTTCATTTTCATTAACTACATCAGAATTTTCTAAAATCTGATTTTTTAATTCTTCATTTTCTTTAACAAGTTCTTTATTCTGAGATTTTACTTCAGAAAAGTTCAAAAAGAAATCTAATGTTTCTTTTATTCTATTATTTATTTTATATATAATTGACTGTGCTGGATTTAATGTAGCTGAAGCTCCGGACTGAACTGCATTTGCCTTATCAGTTTTTGCAGAATAAAATATTAATGCTAAAAAGCCAACTGACAGTACCAATACAGTTACTGCCAGTTTATTTCTAAAGAATTTCATCTATTTAGCCTCTCTGATCCTTACTTATCTTATCAAAATCTTCTAAGGCTTTTCCTGCTCCAAGTACAACGCAGTCAAGTGGTGCTTCTGCAACATGCACAGGCATATTTGTTTCTCTATTTATAAGCTGGTCTAATCCTTTAAGAAGTGCTCCTCCTCCAGCTAACATTATTCCTTTCTCCATTATATCTGCTGATAATTCTGGTGGTGTTTTTTCAAGAGTTGTTTTTATTGCTTCAATAATCGCAGCTACTGGTTCTCTAAGTGCTTCTCTTATTTGAGTTTCAGAAACTTGAACAACTTTTGGAAGTCCAGTCACCATATCGCGGCCTTTAATATCCATTACTCTCTCTTCTTCATCTGGTACTTTATCGGCAGATCCTATTTCTATCTTTACAAGTTCAGAAGTTCTTTCACCAATCATAAGATTGAATTCTTTCTTTATATATGAAATTATAGATTGATCAAGTTCATCTCCTGCAATTCTTAATGACTTACTTGTAACAATTCCTCCAAGAGAAATAATCGCAACTTCTGTAGTTCCTCCACCAATATCTACTATCATACTTCCTGTTGGTTCACTTACTGGAAGATCAGCTCCTATTGCAGCTGCCATTGGTTCTTCCATAAGAATTACATCTCTAGCTCCTGCAAGCTTTGTAGCCTCTTCTATTGCTCTTTTTTCAACTTCTGTTACTCCAGAAGGATAACATACTATTATTCTTGGACTCTTAAATGCACTCTTAGATGTAACTTTTTCAATTAAATTCTTAAGCATTGTCTGTGCTATATCAAAATCGGCAATAACTCCATCCTTAAGAGGTCTTATTGCTACTATATTACCAGGAGTTCTTCCTATCATAAGTTTAGCTTCAGCTCCTACTGCTAAAGGCCTCTTTGTAATATTATTTATAGCAACAACAGATGGCTCTCTAAGTACAATACCTTTTCCTTTAACGAATACAAGTGTATTTGCTGTTCCTAAATCGATTCCCATGTCTTTTCCTGTTCCAAAAAATCCCATGTTTGTTTTTTCCCCTTTCCAATCTATAGTTATTCATTTTTCTTTATAATTATGTAACTATTTATATTATTTTATATGATCTAATAATTTGATTCTTAATATAATTAAAAACTCTCTAATTCAAAATTTCTAATCATTTTATTTTAGATATATAATAAAAATTAGCATTTAAAAGCCAATCTAGTCAATTAAATGCCTCTAATATTTCACTTACAAAAATAAGAACATTTCCTCTTGCTACTACCATCTATAAATATACATGACTAAAAGTTCTTAATTCAAATATTTTTTAATTCTAACTAATATTAATCTAAAAATATTTTTAAAGATTTTATCATCGTTTTTAACTTATTAATAGGAAGCCCTACAATATTATAATAGCATCCATTAATTTTTTCAACAAATAAACCACCTTTTCCTTGTATTCCATAAGCACCTGCTTTATCCATAGGCTCACCTGTGTCTATGTACTTCATTATTTCTTTATCTGTAATATTAGAAAAAAATACGTCAGTACATACGCTTTCACTTAACACTTTATCTCCATACATTACAGTTACTCCAGAATAAACTGAATGTTTTTTCCCAGAAAGTTTTTTAAGCATTTCAAATGCTTCTTGTTTGTCGCGTGGTTTTCCTAATATGTTGTTATCAACACATACAACCGTATCTGCAGAAATTATAATAGTATCATTAAGATCTTCAAATCTTTTTTTTACTTCTTCTGCTTTTCCAAATGATATTTTTTTAACATACTCGTCTACAGAACCATTAAATTCTACAATTCGCTCGTCAAAACAACTTTCAATAATTTCAAATTCATTAAAAATTCTTTTTAAAAGTTCCTTTCTTCTCTCTGATGCTGATGCTAATATTATTTTCAAGAAAACACATCCTTAATTAGTAGTAATATACTTCTAAACTCAAATTTTTAAAGTAACAGAATAAATCGTGTATTACTATCTATTCTTTATATAGTTTATCATTTAAAAAGTGCATAAACAAGTATCTTTACTTAACTTATATTAAATTTAATTTTATTGTAATAATTTTAATACATCATATAGTTTTTTCATATTATCTATATTATTTGTAGCTGTTAATTCATCAGGCATTTCGCTAACATAACTTTTAATATCATCTGACACATTTTCATTATTAGATGATACGATTTCTTCAAACCATTTTTTAAACTCATATGTTTTTATAGAACTTACTTCTTTATCAGTAAGTTTATCATTTAATTTTAATGCTGCATCTATTACCTCTATGTCAAGATTTGTGTTTTTAGAAGATTCTTTTATTAACATATCTTCTTTTGTCACATCAATACCTTCTGATTTAAGGTTACTAATTATAGTTTGTGCATTTTCTTTATGATATATTCCTAAAATAATCTTAAATTTTCCATCACTTTCAACAATAAAAGGGTTTAAATTTTCTTTTTCTTTAATAATTTTCTCTGCATTTTCTTTTTTACTAAAGCATCCTATTTGAACAGTGCATGGTACTATATTTTTTTCTTTTGTATCAACTGAAGTATTATCCCCTTTAATATTAAATTTATTAAATATAATGATAAATGCTAAAAATATTAAAAAAATAGAAAGAAGCAAAATAAATACTCTATTTATTATAGATTTCCTATTATAATTATATCTTGTATACTTCATAAAACTAATGCCTCCATTTTCTTTTTACTATGCTTATACATAATATTATTGGTGACATAATTTTAGAACCTCAATAAAAAAGGGTATAAAAAAAGTGGCTTTCCCCACTTTATATAATTCTTCTAGCTGTAGCATATACTCTTGAGTAATAGCTACTATTTAAAGAACTTACCATAACAGGTTTTCCTGTTCTTGGGGCATGAATAAAGTCTCCCCCTCCTACATATATACCAACATGACTTATTGATCCCATTGTATTAAAGAATACTAAATCTCCAGGTTCAAGATTTGATTTAGAAACTATACTTCCTTGAGTTACCTGCTGATAAGTTGTACGATTTAATGATATTCCAGATTTTCCATATACATACTTTGTAAACCCAGAGCAATCAAAAGCATTAGGGCCTACTGCACCATATACATATGGCTTTCCAAGTAGACTATATGCTGTATTTATAATTGAACTTGTTTTTCCTGATTCACCTCTTGATAACATACTTTCTGGAAGAAGTGAACTATCTGAAGCTGCCTTTTTTATAGGAGCTTTAATTGTCTTAACTGAAACTAAGTTAGCTGTTTTAACTGTAGATGTACTGCTTGTTGTTAATGTTGTATCTGCACTTGCTGAAAGCGGTGCTATAAAAACTGTTCCTGCAACAGCTATTGACATTGCTGATTTTAAAATTATCTTTTTCATATTACTGTACATTAATTCGACCTCTCTTTTTTATAATGGAAACGTTGCCTTAACAGTAAACATTTTCATTATTTTATAATCATTACCTACCTCATGTATCGATAAATTTATTATATACATTTCATAATTTTTGGTCAAGCTCTTATAAAAATAATCTCCTACTCATATCTCTCATTATCTAACATATCCTCATAAATACTCTTTTTTATTTAAAATTTCTTTATAATGTATCTAAAAGTAACTTTATTATATCAATTAAATTACAGTACTGTATTAATAATGTATAAAATATGATAAAATATATCTATACTTTTTTATAAAGTAAATTTTAATATATGGGGTGTATTAATATTGACAAAGAATAATATTCAAAAAACTAAAATGATTTTTACAATAGGTCCTGCAAGTGATGATGAACAGACCTTAAGAAAATTTATTGAAATTGGCATGAGTGCAGCGAGATTAAATTTTTCTCATGGTACTTATAAAACTCATGGCGAAAAAATTGAATTAATAAAGCGTCTCAGATATGAAATGAATTCTCCTACTGCTATTATTCTTGATATAAAAGGTCCTAAAATAAGAACACATAACTTCGAAAATGATGGGGTAGATCTTAAAGAAGGTAATAATTTTGACTTTATATGTGGTGAAGAAATATTAGGTAATGATAAAAAGTGTTCCATTTCTTATGAAAATCTTTATAATGATGTACATAAAGATGGTCTAATTCTTGTTGACGATGGTCTTTTAAAATTCAAAATAACAGGAGTTGAAAACAAAGTAATACATACAAAAGTATTAGTTGGTGGAACAATTAAAAATCATAAAGGCGTAAATGTACCTAATGTTCAGATAAAGCTTCCTTCTATAACTGAAAAAGATATAGAGGATATAAAATTCGGATGTAAAATGGGTGTTGATTTTATTGCAGCATCTTTTATAAGAAAAGCAAGCGATGTTCTTGATGTAAAAAAAGTCTTAAAAGAAAATAATGGAGAGAACATAAAAGTAATTTCCAAGATAGAAACTCAAGAAGGAGTAAATAACATAGACTCTATTATAGAAGCTACTGACGGAATAATGGTTGCTAGAGGTGATATGGGAGTTGAAATTCCAATACAGAAAGTACCAATAATTCAAAAACAGATAATAAAGAAGTGTAATCAAGTAGGTAAAATAGTTATAACAGCAACTCAAATGCTAGATTCAATGATTAGAAATTCAATACCTACAAGAGCTGAAGCAAGTGATATATGTAATGCTATATTTGATGGTACTGATGCTATAATGTTAAGTGGTGAAAGTGCTTCTGGAAGTTTCCCTGTTGAAGCTGCAAAAACAATGAGTGAAATTGCACTAGAAGCAGAAAGATATTTAGATTATAATGCTTTAACTGCACGACTTAGAGAACCATCATTCTCAGACTATGCAACCGCAATAAGTTACTCTGCAGCAAGAACTGCAAATATCTTAAATGCAAAAGCAATTGTAGCTGCAACAAAAAGTGGTGCAACAGCTAAAATATTATCAAGATACAGATCAAAATGCCCAATAATAGCAATAACACCATTTGAAGAAGTAAGAAGACAGCTTTCTTTAAACTTTGGAATATATCCTATGAAATGTGATATGTTCAATTCAACAGATAAGATTCTTGAGGAAGCTAAAGATACTGTAAAAAAACTTGATATAACAGAACCTGGTGATGATATAATAGTTGCTGCAGGTATGCCAACAACTCAGACAGGTGGAACTAATATGCTTAAAATCGAGAAAATGTAATAAACTTAGTTTTTAACAAGAAATTGATTTTCAAATAAATTCAACTAAAAAATAGCCTGTACAATTTTTGCACAGGCATTTTTTATGTATACTATCTAGAACTATTAGTACCATTTTTCAATTTATCTATTTCAGTAAACGCGTAATTTATAATATCACTTCTTTTTATAATCCCTATAAAAATTTTATTATCATCCACAACAGGAACAAAATTCTGATTTATTGCAATTGAAATAAGACTTTCCATATTTTGATTTATAGAAACACTCTTATGTTTTACTCTTCTTTGTATTTGATTTACCTTTACATTATCTAAATTATTAAAATTCAAATTTTCTGTATTTTTAAGTTTCCATAAAAGATCACCTTCTGTAATAGTGCCTATATATTTTCCCTCTTTATTTATTAAAGGTATTGCTGTATATCCGTAATGTTCCATTTTATACATTACATCTTTCATAGATGATTCTTCATACTCATAAATCACTTCATTTTTTGGTGTTAGAAAAAAGGCTATATTCATATTTGTATTTCCTTTCTTAAAATATAAAATATATTTATACATTATAATATTTTGTTATAAAAATCAATTTAAAATTTAAATATTAAGATTTATTTAATTTATATATTTTGTCAAAATAATCACTTTCGCTTATTATAGTAGTAATTTCGATTAACTTTAATTCTTTTTTCAGGGTCATTCTTGGCAAAATTTCAAGAAAGACTTTTACTGTGCATTTTGAACAATGGGAAACAGACATAAACCTCCATTTTTTTAGCTTTATATCTGTATCAAGAATAAGCTTATTGCCGCATTTAGGGCACTTAAGAGTAAGCATTTGTTCATTAACATCTATTTTCTCAAGATTTTTTATATTAACTGATGCTATTTCGTAAACATCTTTTATTACATGATTTTTTACTATTCTGCAATTATATACTCTTTTAAAAACAGATAGTTCTTCTTCAGCATCATACAGAGCATCATGAAGTTTTTTTTCATCTACCTTTATCTTTAGATCATCAACCGCTTTTTTTAATCCAAGTGCTTTTTTATGTGAAAGAACTTTACATGTATACTCCTGTATATCTAAATAGCCTTTTAGCCAGCTAATATCATTTATACCATAGAATTCACAATTTCTTATTAATTCTGCAATATCATCTTTAGCCCATGAACATAATATATCTCCTTCATCAAACATCTTCCTAAGCTCATTAAAAGCTTCTATGAAACTGCATCCCTCTTTATTAAGAACATCTATAGTTATATTTGTAATTTTGCTAACTTCAGAACTTATCTGTAAACATATAGAAGGTTTTATATATCTTTTTAATTTTTTAAGTTCAGTAAGTCTATTATCGACTTTTACAGCGCCTATTTCTATAATCTCATTTTCAAGACCATATTTTTTCTTATTTGTTTCACTTATATTATTAAATTCTAAATCAACAATAACAAATCCCATTATAAACCCTCACATTTAATTTTTAAGAATATCAATTCCTGCAATTTTCATAAGATGAATTGCATTGCTTGTTGTGCTTTTGCCCTTTCTTAATTTGTAATCAAACTTTATTTTATCATTATCATAATATTCTCTAAAGTTATAATTTACAACTCCTAAATCTTGATCTCCCATATCACATAATTCTAAATCATGAGTTGAAACAAGACCATGTGCTCCTTTATTAATAAGCTGTTTTATAAGATAGTACGCTCCTATATGCCTATCTTTTGAATTAGTTCCTTTAAATATCTCATCTAAAATAAAAAATACACTATCTCCTTTTTTACATGCTTCTAAAATCTCTTTTATTCTTAAAATTTCAGCATAAAACGATGATATACTTTCTTCTAAATTATCTTTCGTACGCATACATGTATATATATTCATTATTCCACATGAAAATCTGTCTGCACATACTGGAGAACCTATATATGATAATAATAAATTAATACCTATTGTTCTTAAAAAAGTACTTTTACCCGACATGTTTGATCCTGTAATAAGTGCTGTCTTATCTTTTCCTCTTAAAGAAAAGCTATTTTTTACACAGCCTTTCTTTATAAGTGGATGTCCTATTAAACTTCCTTCTACTTCGTTTTTATCAAGTATTTCAGGATATATAAAATCCTTATTTTCAAATGCTATATTACTTATAGATGAAAGCATATCAATTTCTGATATTACATCAAGCCATGACCTTATGCGTTTTCCATTCTTTTTTCTCCATGAATAAAGATTATAAGCTATAAATACATCACTAAAAAATACCGTATTAAGAATAAAATAATAAGCATTATAATTACTATTCTCAAGCCATGATAAAACTGATGAAAATTTCTTTATCTCTATTTTAGAATTTTCATTACTATTTACTAATTTTTCTTTAAGATATTTAAGATACTTAGATTTAAATTCTTCTTTTTCTATTATTGAAATTATTTCAAAATAATCAGTTATAGAATTATATGATGATTCTAAAATTTTAAAATCCCTTTTCATACTTAAAGTAAGACTTCTTACTATAAAATAGTTTACTATAAGATCTAAAATTATAAACGATAAATTAATTTTATTTATCATAATTAAAAATATTGTTTCAAAAGTAACTGCAATACATATAAATGCAATAATAAGTTTAAAATACTGGAAATTTTTATCTGAACTTTCTGCCCATGATAAAAGATCTTCAATCTTGAAATCTTTTTTTTCTCTCATTTTTCCTTCTACCATTATAGCTTGCCTAAATTTAATCTTATCTGCTATCTCTTTTACTGATTCCTGTCTCTTTAATATATCTTCTTTACATATTTTTTTTGTATTTAATTTTAAAATTTCAGAAAGTTTTTTTCTTCCACCCTTAGTTACTGTTGTATTTATATATTGAAACAAAGATCGTTTTCCAAAAATATCTAAATCATAAGAATAATTATGATTTTCATCAATATATTCGCTTCCGTCATCTTTAAATTCATCAAATTTACCATCAATCCTTTTGATTCCATCTTTATTTATATCAATCAAAATCCTATTTCTCTTTTTCTTTTGAAATAATTTTCTATGTACAATCATCATAACTATAAAAATTCCTGTTAAGAAAAAAAGCGATATAACCATAGCATTAAATTTATCTATTTTATAGAAATAAAAAGCTAAAGAAACATCAATTAATACAGTAACAATTCTCATCCATACTAAAGTTTTGATTTTTCTTTCAATATTTTCATATATATCTTTATACATCTTTACATTATCAGAATATATTTTTTTAGTAGAATCCATATTGCACCTCTTCCAATTTACTATACAAATATATTTTACTTTAATAAATATTCTTGTCAACGTATTCTTTTTCTTAATAAACTTTTTTAAAACTTAAAATAAAAAGAGTTTCTTCTAGACATGAGAAACTCTTTTTATTAATAATTTTAATTATTATCTACTTTTTTAAACTTTGGTATATTTCTTCAAGATCCTGTTTCATTTCTTCTATATAACCGTAATCATCATTTTTTGATTCTAATGTATTAATAGGCTTAACTTCAGCTCCTACTTCATTTGCAAGAGTTTCTGATACTTTAGGACTTGCATTTTCTTCAGAAAAAATGGTCTTTATATTATTATCCTTGCAATATTCTACAAGATCTTCAAGCTGTTTCGGAGTTGGTTCTCCTTCTGCAAAAATATTTTCAACTGATTTTTGTTCAAGTTTAAAATCTCTGCACAAATATCCAAATGCTGCATGACCTGTAACAAAATCTTTTTGTTTTACTGTATCAAATTTCTTGGAATATTCATCAATTAAATCATCCATCTGTTTTGTATAGTCATTATAATTTTTTTCATAAAATTCCTTATTACTACTGTCTTTTTCACAAAATGCATCTTTAATAACTTCGCATTGCTTTTTAGCTTCTTTTAAACTAAGCCATAAATGTGGATCTATAGCATCATTTTCTTTTCTTATGTCAGCATTTTTACTTGAATCTACTATAAGAACTTTTTCATTCTGCTCAGATACAACATCATTAACTTTATCTATCCAACTTTCCATCCCTGCACCATTATAAACAAATACATCACTTTTTATGAGGTTCTCAAGATCTTTTGTCTTTGGTTCAAAATCATGTGGCTCCATATTCTCACCAATCATTGTTGTGACACTAACTTTATCTTTTCCTATAGCATTTGCAAATTCAGCTAATGGATAAAATGATACAACTACATTAAGTTTTTTATCTTCTGTATCTGAAGTGTCTGAAACTACATTATTACTAGATTGACAGCCTATAAGCATTAATACTGATAACAAAACACTAAAAATTAAAACAATCTTTTTTTTCATTTAATATTACTCCTAAAAAAATTCTATTTGCAAACTATTTGCAAATAGAATTATATAAAATATATATTTTTTTGTCAAGTAAGTAATTATATTCTATAAATTTATAGATATATAATCCTCTTTAAGCTCATTTATAAAATCTGAATCTATTTTTTGACATGTAAAAAATAAAATCTGGCTAATATCTTCATTAAACAGAAGTCTTAAAGCGTTTTTCCTTCTTGTATCATCATACTGTACAAATGCATCATCAAGAAATAAAACTATATTCTTATCCTTAAACATCATACTTATTATTGAAAGTCTGAGTGAAAGATAAATCTGATCTTTTGCACCCTTACTTAATATCTGTCCATCAAAAAGGTAAGGAACATCCTCTTTTTTCATTTTAAAACTATATTCATCAGAAACTTTAACTTCATCATAAACATCGTCTGTAATAAAATTCATTCTATCAAGAACGCTTTTATTAAGTGCAGGTTCTACTGTCTTTTTTAGTTCAGAAAACACATCATTAAGAGTTAAAAGTGCTATATCCGTTGCCTTAAATTTCTTTTCATAGTTTTCTATTTTTTGATTAGTATCTTCTATATCTTCAAGTACAGATGAAATATCTCTTTTACCAATATTTAATTTTAATATTTTATATTCTAAATCCTTTATATTCTTTAAAACTTCCATCATTTGATCTGACTTATGTGAAATTTCCTGATCTATCTCTTCTTCAGTATCATACGAATATCTCTCATCACTATTTATATATTCTTTTACTTCCTGCTCTATTTCTTTTATGTTCCTGTTATCTAAAAGAGTATTATATACTTCTTCTACATTTTCTAAAGATGACTTTATCATATTCATCTTACTTATCTTATCTTCATATTCTTCTATAATATCTAAAAGAGAATCATAAACTATAGGTGAAATCCCTACAAATCTGCATTTTTCTTCTATAACTTTTGATATTTTTTCAATATTTTCGTTAACAGATATCATTTCCTTTTTTAAAAAGTCTAATCTTGTAAGTTCTATACCATTATTTAAATTCTTCTTTTCATATTCGTCTATTCTTAAAAGAACACTTTCTAAATCATCACATAAAAATATTTTTAAAATAGAAGAAATAACGCCTTTATTTTTATTATACTTACTTTTTATATCTGTTATATTGTATGAATTAAGCTCTTCGTTATTCCTGTTTAAAATTATTTGTTCATTTTCTTTATACTTAAAAAATCTATCATATTCTTTTATCATTTTTATAAAATTTTCATATGTATTTTGGGATGTATAACTCATATATTTCTTTAATTTTTCTTCACATGCGTTTATATTTTTTATAGCATCTTTTAAAGAATTATGTCCATTTAAATATATAATTGCATATAAAAGCAGCTGTATAAATAATACAAAAATACATATTATATATTTATCTTTTGAAGCAAAATAAAAAGATAAAATACCTGATAAAATTGTTGTAATAGACGCAATTACTTTTTTCATTCGAAAAAAGCCAAACCTCTTTTTCTTTTCAAGTATCTTTTTATAGTTTTCTAAATTTGCTCTATATAACGATAGAAGTTCTTCTATATTCTTTCTGTTTTCCTCAATATATTTTTCATCAAAATTTACTGACATTTTCTTTAAATTTTCTTCTATTTCTTCATTTGATCTATTTAATTTAATAATCTTTTTTATCTTATCTTCAAGAATTCCTCTATCATATTTTAATTTATATATCTTATCTTTTGGATTTTCACCTATTGCATCCAATAATCTTAATTCATCATTATCCTCATTATTAAATTTATCTTTAAGATCCTTAATTTCTAAGTCGAGTTTTTTATATTTTTCTTGCAAATTTAAATACTCATTTACATTTTCTTTGAAATTTTTTAAATAATCCTCTGTTATAGGCTCCTTATCTTTCTTTAATTCGCTTTCAATCTTCTCTTGCTGTTTTTTTAAGTCTTCTTTCTTTATAAGATATTCTGATATTTTTTTATATTCTTTTTTTAATTTAATTTTTTTCTGATATTTTTTATATACTTGAAGACTATTTAACGTCTTTTCTATATCTTTTTTTTTCTGTTTCTCAATTAAAAGATTTTCTTCATTTTCCATATTAGATTCAGATATTCTTTTTAATTCCTGAAGTTCTAAAGAAAGCTTATCTTTTTTTAAATACAGTTTATCTATTACTCCATTTTTTCTTGTACCTTTAAGCTGCTTTTTTATAGATACAAGCCTATCAACAGTTTTTTCTATAGATACTTTTTCATCTCCTGTACTAAAAAGATTTGTTATCTTCTCCATTATCTCTTCATGCTTATCTTTAGATATAGATACTGACATTTGACCTATAAATAAAGTCTTTATAAATGTCTGAATATTTATATTAAGAAAATACTCACCAGGTTCTTCTTTTCCTATAGGAACTTTTTGACCAGTAATATAATCTAAAATTTCTATTGAATCGTCCTTTTTAGTATTTCCAAACATTCTTGTTATTATATAGCTTTTACTGTTATTTTCTACAATAAGCTCACCAGACATAACATTTCCTGAAATCGGCATAAACTTCTTTCTTCCGTTATTTTTACCTCTTGCATTATCCATTCCATAAAGCCATACTTTTATAAAGTTCTCTATTGTACTTTTTCCTTTTTCATTTTGGCCATATATGAGATTAAATCCTTTTTCAAAATTAATCTCTTTATTTTTTATTCCAGCAAATGATATTATATGAGCTTTTTTTATTATCAAGCCTAATCTGCCTCCTCTCCTGTAAGTGCTGAAATTCCTTCTTTTAATGCCATAAGATATATCTCTTTTTCTTCATCATTACTAGCATTTTTTAATTTTCCATAAATCTTAGATGCAAAAATATTTTTTACCGAATTTCCTTTTGAAAGTTCTTTTATATCCATATAATTTTGAGTATTATCTTTTATCTTTATAAAATAAAATTCATCTTTCAAAAGATTATATAAAATATCTTCATTTACAACAAAAAACTCATTTGTTGTACCTTTTAGAATGATATTATAAAAATTGCTCATTCTCTCTTTTTCATCGAAAGACGATACTATATTTTTTACAATCTCATCATAAGTTTCAGCTTTATCTAACATAATATATTTTGTATAGTAATTTTTAATAGATGTTTTTATAAATTCTGTATTTACATATCCATCCTCTATTTCACCTATAATTACTCCTTTATCGCCCTCTTCATCGAATCCTCTTCCTTGAGGACACCCGCTATATGCATAATAAGTATTACATAAATTCTGAACACCTGAATATGTATGTCTATGACCTAATGCTATATAATTAAATCCTGAATCTTCAATATCTTTTTTAGATATTGGATTGTATTCATTCTTTCTGTCAGAATTCATTATCTCACCATGAATAGCTAAAATATTATTGTAATTTTTATCAATCTTTACTTTTTCTAGCAAAGTCTCTCTTTCATATAAATCTCTAAATCCTGCCCCATATATAAAAGAATCAAATTCCTCTAAAAAAACTTTCTCCATTTCTCCTTTAAAAATATATACATTATCAGGCCATGTAATAAAATTGTAGAAGGATTTTACATTAAATGGATCATGATTTCCGGGACTTATAAATACTTTTTTTCCATCTAGTCTTTCAAATTCATTTATAAGAAAGGATATTGTACTTTTATGAACTGTCATATTATCAAAAATATCACCAGCCATAATTATAATATCAACATTTTTCTCTAATGCTAAATCTATTATATTTTTAAATACAACTTTTAAATATTCCCTTTCTTTTGATGCATCATTTGAATTCATACCACTAAATGGTGTATCCAAATGAATATCTGCCGTATGCAGAAATTTTATCTTTTTCATATAACCACCTTAAATTAATCGAACTCTTGTTCTAATTTTATCATAAAAATTAAGTTTTAGAAAGATACTTGAAATTATAAAAAAGTCTGCTTCTAGAAGAAAGACTTCTAAAAACAGACTTTTTTTCTTTAAATAGTAGCACTAAAACTTTTTAAGACTTAAACTGCTTATCATAAGATAAGATCCTAATATCATAAGTAAAACAACTATGTATATTGGAAACTGAACTTTTAAATTAACTAGTGCAAATAATGCCATAAAGCATCCTATTATTGTTATTGGTACTCCTGTATAAACTCCGTCAAAATCTGAAATATTGTATCTTGCGAGTCTAAATGCACCACATAAAGGGAATGCAACAAGAAGTATCATTCCAAATATTCCTTTTGGACCTAAATTTTCAAATTTAAAAAGTATATATATCAAAATAGATGGTGCAACTCCAAATGATACGAGATCTGCAAGGGAGTCTAACTCTTTTCCTATCTCACTTGATACATTTAAAAAACGTGCAATTCTTCCATCATATCTATCTACCAATCCTGCTAATAAAATAAATATAGCAGCTGCCATGAGATTATTATTTAATACTGATAATATCGAAATAATTCCACAAGATAAATTTGTAAAGGTAAATATATTAGGAATACAACTTTTTTTCATCTAATCACTCCTAAAAATTAAAATTTCCTAGTTCACTATTATATCATACAATACTTAATATTATAAGTGTAGTAAAGAAATTTAATTATTTATTAAGGTTACATATATTGTAAAATGTACTGTCGACAATAATACTTTATAATGATATAATTATTTTTATAACATATTTTTAGGGGGAACATTCTCATGAAAAAAGTTAGATTTATATATAATCCGTATTCTGGAGAAAATAGTATTCTGTCAGAATTAGATACTATAATAAAACTTCATCAACAGGCTGGTCTTACAATAATTCCTTACAGAATTCAGGGTAATAAATCTTTAGATGAAGCCTTTGATATAGTAGATGACACATATAAATATATTCTTGTAGCCGGTGGAGACGGAACAGTTGATTCTACAGTAAACGCAATGAAAAGAAAAAATATAGATCTTCCCATAGGAATTCTTCCTGTTGGCACAGCAAATGATTTTGGTAAATTTTTAGGTCTTACATCAGATGTAGAAGAAACATGCAAAAATATATTAAACTCAAAACCAAAATCAATAGATCTTGGTAAAATAAATGATAAATACTTTGTAAATGTCGCAAGCACAGGATTATTTACAGATGTATCTCAAAAAACAGATGTAAATTTAAAAAATTCTATAGGAAAGCTTGCTTATTATTTAAAAGGACTTGAAGAACTTCCTAATTTTAAGAAATTAAATGTCACTATAAAGTCAGATGAATGCAGTTTCACAGATAAAATGTACCTTCTTTTAATATTTAACGGACAAACAGCAGGAAACTTAAAACTTGCTCCACAATCAATTGCAGATGATGGAAAACTTGACGTTATAATGTTTAAAGCTTTGCAGCTTTATGAACTTCTTCCTCTTACATTTAAACTTTTAAGAGGAGAACATCTTGACTCAAATAAAGTTGTTTATTTTAAAACTAATAAGCTTATTGTTGAATCAAATGAAGATATTGCAACAGATATTGATGGAGAAAAGGGTCCAGATTTTCCACTTAATATCGAATGCGTAAAAAGCGGAATTAAAGTTTTAGGAATATTAGAATAAACATATTAATAATTATAAGTAACATCAATATTTAGGAGAGCTATCTTGATTGTTTTATACTATGTATTTTTGCTACTTATAATTTTTTTATGCCTATTTTTAATGATTAGAAATATTAAATATTCACCAAAAAAATTTAAATATTTTTTATTTATTTTTCTAATTCTATTTTTATTAAGAAATATTTCTCTTATATCTTTATGTCTAGTTAGAAATAACAACATTTTATATTATTTAAAATATTTAATATATATAGATTCAGTACTCATCCCTTCAATTTCATTGTTTATTACTTTTATTTTTTCAAAATCTTCTAAAATAAAGTTATATATCATTTATTTAATAATGTTATTTTTAATGATTCTATATGTATTAGATATGATAATATCTGATTTTGTAGTAAATATTCATTCATTTTACGGATTTATTTTTAATACAAATAATAACTTTACTATATATTTTACTGTTTTACTTATTTTATGTTTAAATTTAATAATAAATATTTCCATATTAAATTTTAAATATTCAAATAAACATGGAATAAAACTTCTATTAGCTGCAATATTAATTTCTGTAATAGAGTATAGCATTCTCATATTAAATATGAATTTTTTCCCATACCCTATAATATCAGATTTATCTTTTTTGATTATTTTAGACTACTTAGTCGGAAAATACAAAAAATAACTTTTAAAAGGATAGATATAATAATAATTAAATACCTATCCTTTTAGAAATTTTTATTCCTCATCCCGATCCGTCTTGGAATTTTGAAGTGAAAGATCATTTTCAATTTCAGTAAAAATAGTATCCTTATAATTTTTAACTGATATATAATCATTTTTTATTTTACAGTACTTAAGATACTGCTCATCACATCTATTTAAAGTTTCAACTACCATATCTATTAACTCGCCAACATCTTCGGCTCTTTCTATAGCTTTTCTCACTTCACTTTTTTTAGCTATATTTATATTATAAAGTTCTGCAGCCCCTGCAATTAAAAGTCTATATGAATCAACATATGATTTAAGAAGATCTGCAAGATTAGATATATCAGAATATTGTTTGCCTATTATATTCTCTACGCTCATTTTTCTTTCCTGTCTCTTCAATTGAATACATTTCATCTATTTCATCATATATATTTTTTACATAGGCATCTTTATCTTTATCTGAAGAGTCATTTCTAAATTGAATCTTAGAACCATTTTTTAAGAAAACAACTGGCACTACATATTCTTTAGGATATACATAAATCATTTATTTTCTCCCCCATTACATTCCACATAGTCCATTTTTTGAAAGTATCCTCTTGGATATTTGCAAAGAGGGCATCTAGGTGGTACTTCATATCCTTCATATATATATCCACAATTTAAGCATTTCCATAATGCTTTTTTATCAGACTTAAAAAGCTTATCGTTCTTTAAGTCTTTAGCTAATTTCACAAAAATTTCATCATGACTTTCTTCAACTTCCTGAAGTTCTTTATAAAAATTAGCTATCTCAGTAAATCCCTCTTCTCTTGCTACTTTTTCAAACTCTTTATAAAGCACTCTACTTTCATGTGCTTCTCCAAGAGCAGCCTCAATTAAGTTATTTTTAGTTTCACCTACTCTATTTAAATATTTTTCATATACTTCTCTTGCATGAGCTAATTCATTACCTGATATAACATTAAATGTATCTCTAATGCCTATAAGTTCTTCTTTAGCAGCTTTTTCAGCATACAAAGTATACTTAGTTCTTGCTCTTGATTCGCCAGCAAATGTCTTAAATAGATTTTTTTCTGTTTTACTTCCTTTTAAATCCATAAGTATTCTCCTTATTTTTAATCACAGTAATAAAATATTCTTAAAATATATAATTGTTACTTAAATAAAAATAAAAAGAAATTTAAATATAAAAAAGCAGGACTCGTTGCAGGTCTTTCGACCTGTATGCAACATGTCCTGCCCTCTTTTTAGTAGATAGCATAAACTAAAATAATAAATTATTTACTAATTTATATTCTATGTTCATACTCCTCTACCATTCTCTTTACCATTTCTCCTCCGACGGAACCACACTGTCTAGCACTTAAATCACCATTGTATTCCTTAAATGGTACTCCAAGTTCTTGCGCCACTTCGTTTTTCATTTTGCCTAAACCCTGTTTTGCTTCTGGAACTACTGTACTGTATGACATAACAATCCCTCCTCAGATTAAACTGGTATTTTATCATCAGGATAAAATTTTCTTTCATCCCTCCGACAATAATATCTTGCCCTTTATAAAAAAATATATACACTTTTATATATATTTTTCTTTTAATTTTTTTTCTATATCATTTTTTAAAGAATTTTTCATATCTTTAATTATAAAATCAAAATACAATATAAAATACTTATTAAATTTTCTTATGTCATTTAATGATAGCTTTTTATCTATAAATAATTTATCCAAATATTTATTTAAATTTCTAAAAAGAATAAAGACCTCTTTTTTCATCATATCTTCAAAAACATTTTTTCTAATAACGTTTTTTCTATCAATACTTAATATTTGATTATTTATACTTTGAATCCTTTTACTTAATTCTAATATCTTCTGTGGAAAAAGGAAATAAAGATTTTTATCATATAATTCTCTCAAATTATAATTAAAACATTTAAATACATCAGCAGAAAGTCTTACTAATTCATTATTATTAACAAATGTAAAATCTACTTTATCTTCAATATATATGTTAGAATTAAAAACTAATAACTTAGAATCATATGTATAATCCAATAAATTTTTCTTAATAATAAAAAGTGAACACACTTTTCCATTTATGTATGATAGCATTACATTGAATCTCATATATGTATTTACATTTTTTATAGAACATTCAAAGCTATCAACAGTATTTTTTTCAAAAATTTCAAGATCATCTTTTAAAAAATATTTATTATTTAAAATTTGAAATTCAAAATCAAGTGAAATATTTTCATCAAAAATAATATTAAGAAAGTCCACAATACTTTTTCTGCTTACTGATTTTATAATCTTTTTTATAATATTATTTAAATATGATGGTATTTTCTTTTGTTTATTTTTGATTCGTAAATATATATTTTTATTCATTAGTCTACACCTCAGTGAAATATTTACAAAAGTAGTAAAATGTATATTTATTTGTTATATAAAAAAAGCAGGTAAATTTGGTTACCCAAATTTACCTGTCTCTCATAATTTTGTTTGGCAGGGGCACTAGGACTTGAACCCAGAACCAATGGTTTTGGAGACCACTACTCTACCAATTGAGCCATACCCCTATAACGTTTTTTATTTTAACATGGTTTTATAGTACATGTCAACAATTCTTTTTAATTTTTTAATTTTTTTATTGTTTTATTATTCTCTATACAATATAATAAATATAGAGTTAATATTTTGACTATCAAAATATTTTACAATCTAATTATTTTGAAAGGAACTAAAAAAATGAAATTTAAACCTTTGAAAATCGGAAATTTAACAGCTAAAATTCCAATAATCCAGGGAGGAATGGGAATTGGTGTATCATCATCAGGTTTGGCATCTGCAGTAGCTAACGCTGGAGCAATAGGAATTATTTCAGCAGCTCAACTTGGATATAAAGAGCCTGATTTTTACGACAATGCTTTTAAAGAAAATATTGCAGGTCTAAAAAAACATATTAAAATTGCTAAAGAAAAAGCTCCAAATGGAATAATTGGTGTAAATATAATGTGTGCAAGTAACCACTATGAGGAACATGTAAAAGCTTCTATTGAAGCTGGTGCTGATTTAATTATATCAGGAGCTGGTCTTCCACTTACACTTCCAAACATATGTAAAGGTTCAGGCATAAAGATAGCTCCTATAGTTTCATCTTTAAAATCAGCAAGAGTTATTTTAAAAAGATGGGATAAACGTGATGAGACTGCTCCTGATTTCGTAGTAATTGAAGGACCAAAAGCTGGTGGACATTTAGGTTTTAAAGTAACTGAACTTAATGATCCTAACTATGATTATGATAAAACAGTAACAGATATAATAAATGAAGTATCTATATATGAAGAAAAATATAACAAAGATATTCCTGTTATAGTGGCTGGTGGAGTATTTGATGGAAATGATATAGCACACTTTTTAAAACTCGGTGCATCTGGCGTTCAAATGGCAACTCGTTTTGTAGTTACAAAAGAATGTGATGCAGATCAGAAATTTAAAGATATGTATTTAAACTGCAAAAAAGAAGACATAATAATAGTAAAAAGTCCTGTAGGTATGCCAGGTAGAGCAATTAAAAATAACTTTATTGATCTTCCTAATGAAAAAAAATGTCAAATTTCACACTGCTATAACTGTCTTACTCCATGCAATCCTAAGGATACACCTTATTGCATAAGTCAAGCTCTTATAAATGCTGTAAATGGAGATGTTGATAATGGTCTTGTTTTCTGTGGAGAAAATGCCTACAGATTAAATAAAATGACAACAGTAAATGAATTAATTAAGGAACTTACTGAAGAACTCGAAAATGCATAAATCCTTGAATAAAATGGAATACAATAGTATAATTAGTTTAAATTTTATTTATTTGGAGGAAAAATGTACATTATAAATTTTATACGTGGATTTTGTATGGCTTTAGCGGATAGTGTTCCCGGAGTTTCTGGAGGAACAATAGCTTTTATACTTGGTTTTTATGATAAATTCATTACATCACTTAATGATTTATTTTCGACTAAATCAAATAAAAAAGCAAAACTTAATTCTCTGCTATTTTTGTTTAAGTTAGGTTTAGGATGGATTACAGGTTTTATTTTTGCAGTATTATTTATAGCATCTGTATTTGAAAATAATATATATAAAATAAGTTCATTATTTATTGGACTTATTATTTTCTCAATTCCAACTATACTTAAAGAAGAAAAAAATTCATTAAAAAATAAATATAAAAACATACTTTTCACTTTTATAGGAATTTTCATAGTATGGGCTATTACATACTTTAATCCTATTACTAAATCAGGAGGAAGTTCACTTTCATTTTCTCTTGAACACTTTAATATTTTACTTGCAGTTTATGTATTCTTTTCAGGTATGATAGCAATATCTGCAATGGTACTTCCAGGTATTTCAGGCTCGACTCTTCTTTTAATACTTGGATTATATACATCAGTAATATCTGCAATAAAGGAAATTCTTACTTTTAATTTAACTTATGTTCCACTTATTGCTGCTCTTGGACTTGGAATTTTATTTGGTATTTTTTCTATAATATCACTACTTAAATACCTTCTTAAAAATCATAGATCTAAAATGATTTATTTTATTTTAGGACTTATGATAGGTTCAATATATGCAGTAATTATGGGACCTTGCACATTAAAAGTTCCACAAAATCCTTTAACTTTTAAAACATTTAGTATAATCTTTTTTATAATCGGAGGATTACTTATTCTTTCACTTGAAAAATTAAAAGATATACTAAATAAAAATTAAGTAATAAAAAAATACGGTTGTTTCTACTAAAAGTTTAGAAACAACCGTATTTTTATTTAATATTTTTTTAGCATGGAATGTAACTATTATCTGCCTTAAATCCTACAATTACGTTTTTAATATCTTTTAACTCTTTTCCATCTTTTAAAGCCTTACTTATTGCCTTATATAGACCACTAAGTGCAATAATTTTTCTAAGAGTCAAATCTTTAATTGACCTATCATTTACTTTCTTTATTAAGATACCTTTTATATCAAAATATGATTGATACTGAGTAAAATATGTCTTAATATTGCTGTCTCCCTTTAGTATTATAAGTTTATTAGAAAGACCTACTTCTTTGAATACTAAATCTGTTAGAATTTCAGGTACAAAACTCCTTATTTCAAATGCAATATTTTCATTTTGAATTATATCTTCAAAACCATCATACATTTTCTTAAATTTTATTTCACTATCACAGTTTTCTATAACATCTATAAATTTATCAACATCCTCTTCAAGCTTTTCATAAGAAATTGGATATTCTCTATATGTTTCACTTTTTTGCTCAACTATAAAATACTGCTTTATAGATGCAAAATCACTTTCCATTTTCCATCCTGAAGTCCATTCCTTTATCTGTGCTTCAACTACCTTATCATTTACTCCATTTATAGAACATTCACATGTAATTTTCTCGTTTCTTACTCTTGAGGTAAATATTTTTACGTAATAAGTCTTCTCTGCACCAAACTTCTTTTTTATTTCATCTTCTATCATCATCCATATATATGGTCTTATAGAGCCTTTCTTTAAAACTCCTCTTTGCTGAAGTGAACTTTCAGTTACTTCAAATGATCTCTTTTCTCCTAAGAAATCACTTTCAAAACTTGTGTATATCTCTTTTTTTACAAAATTTCTAACTGCATCAAATGCACCTAAAATAAAGTTAACACATGCATCACTTACAGCTTTCATTGGATCAGGTCCATAACCCGCAAGCACTTCTACTATTGGATCTTGAAGTTTTTCCTGATTTAAAATAAATACCATTTCTGCAATTACATTATCTTTATTATCTATCATATTTGTAAGCTTCACATCAATTGTAGCTTTAAGATCTTTAACAATAATTTTATCATTCTCTACAGCGCTACCTTCTATTACAGTGCTTAAACTTTCTAATATTTCATTTCTTCCTATTAACATATCTTCCCTCCAAATTCTATCACTTACTATTTCTAATTTTATCAATATCTTTATTAGTAACTTCTTTATTTGAATATCTTATTTTATTATAGATTGAACTTATTTCTTCTATATTGTGATTAGTCTTTCTTAAAATCTTATTTTGTATATCGCCTACAGTATCATTATTGCTTATTATAATTTGATCTTTTCTAAATTTTAATATTTTATTTTTATAAAGTTTTCTTGCTTTATCTTTGTTACTTAGGAAAACATTTTTTATTATATTCTTATATTGTTTATTAACTTTTTCTTTTCCTGATTTGTTATTTTTTTCTTCCTTATATACAAAAGTAATTTTCTCGATATTTTTTGCAGCTTTAAATAATATCATAATCTTGTTCAATATAAAATACATAAAAATAAGTACTATTACAGTGAAAATTATTTTTTCTATTATGTCAAAAACAATCTTTACTGAATCAGATATTTCCCCTTCATTTTTTAACATCTTGCTGCCAAATATATTTTCAAGGAGATCATTTTTATCTCCATTATTATTATCATCTTTCTGATAATCAAATGCTTTTTGAACATAATTTATATTAAATAAATTTGTAATAGTATTTACAACTTTTTTATCAGCATATGATGTTACTTTAAATACTCCTGATAGTGAAACACATATCATAAAAACTGCTATAAGAATCCCAAAAGATAATACAAAAATATTATTACTCTTTGATCCAGATAAATTATCGCTGCCTTCCATTGACAATTTTGTATTCCTTATTTTTATAAGATACATAAGTGAAATTATTAAAATTATAACACTTATTATCATAATAAGACTGCTTAATTCATTTATTTTTGATATTAATGCAATGATATTCTGAGGTATTAAAAGTATTTCCAGTACAAAAAATGTAAAGAGACTAAATTTTACATTCTGCTTTTTTAAACTATTTTTAAAAATCTTATATGCAAAAATAAGTAAAATAACAGCAAATGGATATTTTCTTAATAAGAATCCTATAACAAAAATTGAAATTGCTGTAAATGAAAACAGAAAAATTATAAAAAGCTTAAGATCTTTAATCTTCATCATAAAAAATATCATCACTATGATAGGTATTATTAAAAAAAGTCCCATATATATATCATTTTTATTATTATTTATTCCATAATTTATGCAAGCTACAACAGGATATACAGTCAAAAAATATAATATACTTTCAATAATATGATAAGAAAGTTTCTTTTGAAAATTATTATTTAAAAAATCTTCTGATATTCTGCATACTTCTATTTTCTCATTCATAAATCCACATCCCAAACTATAGCATCTTCTAATCCATCTAAAAATATTTGTCTTTGTTTTTCTTTTGGAATAACAAGTCTTGTCTCTATCCCTTGCATTTTAGTTTGCCTATATACATCTTTTATTCCATTTCTTGTATTATTTGATATTATAAAATATAAAGGCATAGTATTGCATTTTTTAATTTCTCTGTCTATATAATAACATATATTTTTTTCACTTAGGTTTTTAATATTAATTTTAGAAAAAGTTTCATTTGCATCTTGTATTGGATTATCATAAAGAGACGATACAATTTCTATATTCTTATAGGCTTCAGTATCCCAAGCATCTGTTATAACTGATACACTTATCATTCTTTCTGCCATTTTATTATAAATTGATGCTGCAAGACTTATAGCCTCTTCAATAACATCACTGCTTACCCAATCATCTTCACGATTTAAGCTTAAAAATATAATTATATCCTGCTTTGATGTATAATTATATATATTTGTTTTAAGTTCATTTGTCCTTGCAGTTGCTGACCAATTTATGTCTTTAAAACTATCAAATGAACTATAATCTCTTATTCCTTTTATCTCATACTGATCATTTACTATCTGTCTTCTCGATACAACTGTACCTAAAAGCTTATTAAATTCTATATTAAATTCTGATGAATCAATAAGCCTTGGGAATACATAAACAGTACTATTATTAAAAGTTTTTTTTACAAACTTATTTGTTACAAATAAATCTGAACAAAGTACATCTACATTTCCTATTTTATAGCATCCTCTATTTAAATTATGAAGTTTTTTTGTTTCTTTTAGCCTTTCATAACCTAGAAGTGAAAACTGAGATGATTCATTAATATTATCAATTGTATACTGAATCTTTATCCACCATAACGGAAGCCATTTCTTATTTGTAAATGTATAAGATACTGTAACATCTTCTCCACAAAAACATGCGTAATTATCAAATTTTAAATCAACATCAAGATTATTAAACGCTTTTGATTCATAAAATTTATATTGAATACTATATATTAAATAAACTATAAACATAATTAGAATCGGTCCCATTTTCTCACCTATCTTTTCTTTTTATCAAAGTCTTCAGTGGGCACCTCAACTTCGCTTACTATTTTATTTATTATATCTTCATTTTTTGTATTTTTAATCTTAAGACCACTTTTTAAAATTATTCTATGTGAAAATACATATGGAGCTAATAGTTTTATATCATCAGGTGTTACATAATCACGTCCTTTTATAGCTGCAAATACCTGTGAAAGCTTAAGCATAGCAAGAGATCCTCTTGGACTTATAGGAAGAACTATGTCGTCTAGGTTCTTTGTTCTTTCTACAATCTTTAATATATATTTTTGAACATCCTCACTTACATAAACTTTTCTACATTCTTCTCTTACTTTAAGAATATCTTCTTTTTTGCAAACAGATTCAAGTTTTTCAAGTGGATTATCTTCTATAAATCTCTTAAATATTCCAAGTCCTTCATCTATTGTTGGGTATCCCATATTAAGTTTCATAAGAAATCTATCAAGCTGTGCTTCAGGGAGATTAAAAGTTCCTTGAGATTCAACTGGATTTTCAGATGCAATAACGAAAAACGGTTCTTCTAATTTATATGTAGTTCCATCAATTGAGACCTGTTTTTCTTCCATACACTCCAAAAGACTTGACTGAGTTCTTGGAGTTGCTCTATTAATTTCATCAGTTAAAAGTATATTAGTAAATACAGGACCTTTTCTTAATACAAATTCTCCCTGCTTCTGATTATAATAATTTATTCCTGTAAGATCAGATGGCATCAAATCTGGTGTAAATTGTATTCGTTTAAATTTACAATCTATAGATTTTGAAAGAGCTTTAGCAAGCATTGTCTTTCCAGTACCTGGAACATCCTCTAGGAGAACATGTCCACCTTCAATTAATCCTGTAATTACAAGATCAATTACAGTATCTTTTCCTATTATAACCTTTTGAATATTTTGACTAATTTTATTTCTTAATTCTTCTGCTATCATGAATTTAACCACCTATCATTTTAATTCGTTCAATGATATATTACACCTAAATATTATGTCTTGTAAATATTTTCATTGTATTTAAATGCAATTTTATGTCAGTTTTAAAAGTTTTAATATTTCCTCGGCAATATTCCTTTCTTTTCCTATATAAGGATAACAATGTATATGAATTGCAGGATTAAAATTAAGCTCTATTATTCCATATTTTGAGTTTTCATCACTAATATCTTCTATTATCATATCAACTCCACATATTTTTGCATTTACTGCATTTGCACATTTTATTGCAATTTTTTTAAACCTATCTGGAATTTTTTGTGTATAATCTATGCTGTCTCCACCAGTACTTATATTAGAATTCTCTCTTAGGTAAACTTTTTCTCCTTTTTTAGGAATATAATTAGGATCTTTATTTTGACATTTTAAATATAAAAGTACATTTTCATCAATATTTATTTTTTCAAGAGGTTTTACATAATGATATCCTCTTAATGGATCTTTATTTTTTATTTTAACAAGTTCTCTTATGCTGCTTTTTCCATCACCTTCAACATTTGCAGGAACTCTTTTTAAAATTCCACATACCTTTTCCCCTATTATAAGAAATCTATACTCATTTCCCTTTATAAACTCCTCAATTAAAACTGTATTATCAAATTTAAATGCTATAAATAAAGCTTTCATTATATCTTCTTTTTGTGCATTATTTTTAAATACTGTAATTCCTGTACCAAAATTAGTTGATTTAGGCTTAATTACAACAGCTTTATTTATAAAAGGCTCTATCTTTTTTTCAGAATTTTCTAGAGAAAAAATTTCTATTCCTCTTGGAACTTTTATGTTATTTTTATGGAGTATTTTCTTTGTTATGCTTTTATTTTCCATTACAAGAACTGAAACATAGCTATCTTTAGATGTCTTTGTAGCTTGTTTTACATATTCTGTTTTCCCATTCTTTTTAAGCTCTATGAAGTTTTCTTTTCTGTCAATTAATTTTGTTTCTATTCCTCTTTTTATCGATTCTCTCATTAGTATTTGTGTTGAAAGTTCTAAATCTTCGTATCCATAAAGTCCAAATCTATTATTAAAAGCATCTTTTTTATATTTTTCAGCTAAAGACATAAATGTATTTACATATCCTTCATTCTTAATTTTTTCAGATATTTTATATGCATACGTAAGCTTTTTGTCTCTAATTTTGTTTTGAATCTCTGTTATTATATCTTCTTTATTAAGATTTAAAGCTTTATTTAGATAAGATATTTCTTTTAATACTTTTTCTGCATAATCAGTAAGTCTTATTTTTTCACCATTTCTTAAGATATTTATATCTGAAAGTCCAGCTTTAGCTACCAAATTTTGATTATATAAAGCTTCCTTATGCCAATTTTCATAATTGTCTTCATCTTTTAAAAGAAGATAAAAATTAAATAATTCAAGAAATTTTAAATCATTAAGACTTATTCCTCCCTTTTCAAAAGGATTAACATCAATGCATCTATATTCAAGATAATTTATTCCATCTTTTTTAAGCGATTCAAAGAAGTTATTTTTATTACTTGGCTTAACCCTTATAAGACTATAAAGCTCTTTATGCGTATCAATTACTCCGAGGCTTATATACTCCTTTATTGAATCTATATAACTATCTAAAGAGTCATAACATGGATATATATCAACTTTATTTTTATAGCCACATTCACTATTTCTATATGATACTAAGCCGTCACTACTATAGCTTTCACTAGAATCTTTATAGGATTTTTTTATGCACTCAGGAACATAACTTTTATGAATAGAAGGAGATGCACCTGTAAGATAAATTAAAAGCCACATATATTTTAAATAATTTCTACAAATCTTTAAATAAATGTTATTTTTAAACTCTTTATATGATATATCTTCCTTTTGATTTTCATAAATTTTTTTAAAGAACTCATCTTTAAAAGAACAATTATAATGAATTCCTGAAATTAATTGTCTTTTTCCTCCATACTTTTTTAAAAGTCTTTTTCTATATTCCTCTTCTTCACTTCCATTAAATTCTGAAACTTTTATTTCTATTTCATTTTTTATCATACATGGCATTGATTGAGGCCATATATATTCATCTCCTATTTCATCTGACACTATATCATAAAGTATATTTGAAAAATTATATATACTTTCAGATGAAGTGAATACAGGAGTTATAACTTCTATCTGACTTTCTGAAAAATCTGTAGTTATATATGGATTTTTATTTTTTTCTCCAAATATTAATGGGTGTTTTTTAGATGATAAAATGCCTTTATCATTAACTCTTAATCCTTCTCTCTCTATTCCAAAATTCTGCATATTAGATAATTCATAAGAATTAAATAATTTCTTTATTTTATTAATCATCCAAAGAGCGCTCCTTTCTAAATGAAAAATGAATATATATTTATTTATAATATGTGTTTATCTATTCTAAATTAAACAAATATTATAAAAATAATAATAAGCACGGCTGCAATAAAAGATGTTATTAAATACGTATTTTTTTCTTCTTTTTTATTGTCAAATGAAAATAATGACAATATCTTTTCAGATATAAAGAATACAATAAATGGATAAATAATTAAAATAGCAGCTTTTAGATAAAGATGACTATCTTTTAAAGAAATAAATGAAATAAGGCTACATAAAACTGTACATATTAAAACTGAAATTGAAATAATTTTTACTTTATCATAAAAACTTTTCCATCTTCTATCCCTTATAGTCATTTTCTTCTTAAATTTTTCGAGTTTTTCTTTCTTATATACTGATGATAGAGATTTTTGATCTAATTTCTTTTGAAGTTCGTCTAAAAAATCTCCCATACCATCAAAAAATGATGATAATTTTATAATTCTCTTATTTCCCTTTATTTTTATTGTATTATCCATAAAGATACCTGATGGAAAGTAAATTGATTTTATTTCTGCATAGTTTATCTCTGTCTTTCCAAGAAGATTATCATACATTAATTTTTTATTATCTATTGATAATTTAACCAGTTTAAACCTTGATAATAATATATAATACATTAGTATAAATTCTATAAAAAGTACTAATACTAATACTAATGTAAGAATTCCTATCATTATGATCATTGGTATTCTTCCATTTTTAGGTATGGTAAATATCTTAGATAATGTAAGTCCTGCCATAAATAAAATAACATACAAACATAATAACAAAAAACTCTTACCCGGTTTTTTAAGGCATTTTCTATAATTTATTGTCTTCATTTTAAACTCTCATCCTTTACATAATATTCTAAATATTATTATAAAGGATTTTTTTTGATAAATCATCTCAAAATAAGCAATATTATAAATATCTATAAAAAAGTTTCTAATATTTTTACAATATTTTATTGTAAATTTAAAAGAAATAGTGCTATAATCATTTTATTATGTGTATATACACGTGTAAACATTAATTAGGAGCTGTGTAAATATGACCGACAATTTAAAAGATAAAATTTTAAAATTAAAAAAAGAGAAAAATGCAGTAATACTTGCTCACTACTATCAGCCTGCTGAAATTCAAGATATAGCTGATTTTGTAGGAGATTCTTATTATTTAAGCAAAGCTGCAAAAGACTCAAATGCAGACGTAATTGTTTTCTGTGGTGTAAAATTTATGGCTGAAAGTGCAAAGATATTATCTCCAGAAAAAAAAGTTATAATGCCATGTATAAATGCAGGATGTTTTATGGCTGATATGGCTGCTGAAAAAGAAATAATAGATATGAAAAAGAAATATAAAGATGCTTTCACAGTATGTTATATAAATTCAACATATAAAGTTAAAGCCCACTGTGACGTAACTGTTACATCATCAAGTGCAATTAAAATTTTAAAAAATATAAATTCTAAGAAAATACTTTTTCTTCCTGATAAAAATCTTGGAGAATATTTATCAGAATTCTTTCCAGACAAAGAATTTATATTATGGAATGGATTCTGCAATTGTCATGAAAAAATAAAAAAAGAAGATGTATTAAATGCAAAAGAAGTAAATCCTGATGCAGAGATTTTAGCGCATCCTGAATGCACTAAAGATATACGGGATATTGCAGACTATATAGATAGTACTTCTGGAATAATAGATTATGCTTCTAAAAGCTTAAAAAATAAATTCATAATCTGCACTGAAGAAGGCGTAATTCACGAACTAAAAAAAAGAAATCCAAATAAAGAATTTATAATTCCAGGTGGCAAGATAGAATGTTTAAGTATGAAAAAAACTACTCTATCAAACTTATACGATTCACTTCTTAATATGGAAAATGAAATTCATTTAGATGAAAATATACGAAAAAAAGCTTTAACATCACTACTTAATATGCATAAGCTTGCAGAATCAAAATAATATATGGGGGAATTTTTTTATGAATAAATCAGTTGATGTACTAATTGCCGGTTCTGGAGTATCAGGTCTTAACTGTGCATTAAATTTAAGAAAAGATTTAAATGTTCTTGTAATCTGCAAAGACAGTATAAATTCTACAGATACAAACCTTGCTCAAGGAGGTATATCCGTAGCAAAAGATACGAACGATATAAATTTATTTATTGAAGACACATTAAAAGCTGGAAAATATAAAAATAATAAAGATAACGTAAAAATACTTGCTAAAGAATCAAGAAATTCTTTAAATTCACTTATAAATATGGGCTTAAATCTTGATAAAAACTGTAATGGAACGCTTAATTATACAAGAGAAGGAGCACATTCTATAAACAGAATAGTTCACACAAAAGATAATACTGGTGAAAACGTAGAAAATGTTTTAATTAAAAATGTAGAAAAAAATAAAAATATAACAGTTTGGGAAAATACAACTCTTATAGACATAATAGAAAACAATAATACATGTTTTGGAGCTAAAATAATAAAAGAAAATAAGCAGATAAATGTATATGCAAAATCTGTAGTTCTTGCAACTGGAGGTATAGGTGGACTTTATAGAAATTCTACAAATCAGAGATCACTTAAAGGTATCTCTTTAAATATATCGTCAAAACATAATATAGAGCTTAAAGA